>JBBSUG010000048.1:0-31927 GCA_038235165.1 Pyrinomonadales bacterium | reverse complement strand
AGCCCCAAATGAACTCGAAACAGAATGTTTGAAGAGCAATATAACACATGTCTGCCATATCCAAAACTAAAAACGGAAATCACTAATCAAAAAAACAAACCCGTCTGTGTGGGTTTATCGCACGTTCCCTCCCGTTCGTCCTTATTGGGCATTGCATTATTTTCACAGACGTTTTTTAGTTCTGAACTACTGTCAAAAATTGTTTTTGCTCAAAGCCAAACTCATCTCCACCAAAAAAATCCGACGTAACAATCAGTTTTCCTTCCGGTTCAGTCTCTTGGTCTCCTTCCCAGCAAGCAAACAACTCTACCGAGCCATTTTTTACAAGATTCGATAAATACTCCGAGAATTGTCTTACAGATTCGCGTGGTAAAGTATCTCTCCGCACATCATCTTCGTCTTCGATAAGTTCATCATCATCATCATATACAAAACCACAACCGCAACCTTCATAAGCGATGAAAGGTTTAGAGAACTGCTTTTTCACGGATTGTTCATTTTCAGAAAGTTCTGAAACATAAATAAGGCGTAATATTTTCTTGCCACTCAATCAGAGGTAATGGATCATCTGCGGCAATGTAAATCATCATACACATAATTTAAGGAAAGACGCCCAACTTTGAATTATACGGAAACTATTTCCGCTTTTGTCTTTCAAGTTTTACACTAATTGTCTGCCTTCTGCAAGAAAAATTTACATATATGGCGTATTCATTATAGTTTAAGTGTTCGTTAAATAAATTCAACCGACATCCGCTAAATAAATTCAACCGACATATCGGTCGAGTTATTTTAGCAACAACGAACCTAAGGACATGTCAGAATTTCTCAAGGAAATACGCGATGTGATGCGGACGCGGCGGGGTTAGTCTGCAATCAGAAATAACTAATTTTTGTTGGGTCAAAAAATATTAGTTATTTCAAGATGTCCGGCATCCGCAGGAAATGGGCGCGGACGAGACCGGTTGGGGTTTCCTCTTTTATATCTTTCTATTCTTCTTCTTCTGCTTTAGCTTCTTCTTTTAAGCCCGTCGTCATCAAATCGAACGCCGGAAGCTGTGCCGCCGTCGGGACTTCGCTTTTTTCGCCGCGCACGGAAAACCAGATTATTTCGTTTAATTCACCCGGATTTGCCATATCCTGATGCGTCAAATCCTGTTTTGCGGTCAGATTCATCATTTCGCGCAGGGCGGCTGATTCCTTTTTCGGCGGGTATAAATTGTCGAGAGCGATGGTCGGCAGAACGGCTTGATAAGGTTTTAAATCCGGCTGTTCCTGAAAAATATCAATCGGCGCGGCGGTCGCGTCGAGCAGGTTCATCGGTTTGATGCCGAGCAGAATTTCCATCGTCCTGATTAAACTGACGGTGTTGTGAAAGTCGTGGATCAACGCGCCTTTCCGATTGTAGGCACTGATGACGAAGGCGGGCGAACGGTGCGCGTCAACGTGGTCGGGTCCGGCTTGCGCATCGTCTTCGACCACGAAAATCGCTGTGTTTTTCCAATACGGACTGTTGGAAACTTCCTGCACGAGCCGCCCGACAGCGTAATCGTTTTCGGCGACGTAAAATTGCGGAGTCGGAGTTCCCTGCCGCAAACCGGCGGTGTGGTCACTGGAAAAGCGGATGATTGACAAATTGGGCAGATGATCGCCTTTTCCAGCGTTCAAATCGGTGACGTTGCCGCGAAATTCCCGCTGCCAATCGCCGAAGCGTGATGAGCCGCGAAATTTTTCAGTTTTATGATCGGTCGTAATTGCCGCGTCAACCGCACCGTTTGAGGCAACGGCGGCGCGGTAGGAATCGGTCGTAAAACTGTCCGGCGTGTCCATATCGAAATTGCGGAAGGTTGTCGAAAAATGTCCTTCGAGCGACTTTTTGGCGGCGAACGCTGTGCGCGTCGGCGAAATGTCGGGATATTTTTTCGGTTTGCGCGTGTTCACTTCTTTAACATCTTCTTCGGAAACGGTGGCGATATATTCGCCGTAGTTGCGATACGTCAGATTCGCCCGCTGCGCCGCGTCCCACAAATAAAGCGTTTCCGGTTCGCCGATGTCGCGTCCGCCGTTCAAATACGGCACGTATCTTTTCAAATAAGCGGCGATGTCATTCTCGGTCGCGGGCAGATCGAACACGGGCGGCAGCGCGACCGGCGGTTGGTTGGCGGGCGGATTGAACGACGGCAGACGGTTGAAACCTTCAAAATCGTATGTGCGTCCGCGCCCCGAATAATTCCAGCGAAAGGCTTTGTCAATATAATCGTTGGAAAACGCGGCGGTTGACCAATTGTGACCGTCGGGCGAGGCTTCGGCATTGACGAAAAAGCGGTCGAGCAGTCCGAACCGGAGCGCAAGCGAGCGCAAATTCGGCGTGATATTCTGCGCCGCGCCGGTCGGCGATTTGGCTGTTTCACCTGCGCCGAAAATCGCTAAACCCGCGTCGCCGTCCGCTTTTGAGCCGTCGCCTGCTTTCTCCATATCGCCGAATACCTGATCGTAGGTGCGGTTTTCTTTGATGATGTAAATGATGTGTTTAATCGGCGACGCACCTTTGAACAACGCGGTTTTGCGTTTCCCGATCAGCCCGTTATTCTGCATTACGGCGTTCGTATAATTAAACAGTTCGCGTTCTTTCGGAATCGTCACGAGACTGATGTTCCCGGCGACAATCGAAACCGAATACTGCCCGCCCTGTCCGCGCGTCGTCGTCGGAAATTTCTCGTTCGGAGCATTCGGCACCCGCCCGGAATTGTTGACTGTCATCGAAGAATTTTCGACACCCGTCCCCTTCCCGTTTGCCACAAAAAGCCGATTACCGACGACCGCGACGGCGGACGCATACTGTCCGGTCGGAATAAATCCGAGAAGTTTCGAGTTTACCGAGTTTACCGAGTTGGCTGAGTTGACTGAGTTGACTGAGTTTTTTCCAGCACTCGGCAAACTCGGTAAACTCAGCGAACTCGCTAAACTCACAACTGCGACAGCGTTGGCGTTGGCGTTGGCGACATAAAGGGTTTTTTCGTCGTCGCTGAGTGTCAAACCTTCGGGACTGCCGCCGATGGGGTCGTCTTCGGCAAGTTTCAGGTTGATGCGTTCGATTAATTTGTCGCTATTTGTGTCAATGACGGACACGCTGTCGGCGTTGGAGTTGACGACGAATAATTTTGTTTTCGCGTTGTTGAGAATCATCGCCGTTGGGTGGCGGTCAACCGTGATGTGCGCGACTTTATTTTTGTTCTGCAAATTAACAACGGCGATTGAACCGTCGCCCCACAGTGAAACGTATGCTTTCGCTGCATTTTTGCCGTCTTTGGCGGGTGTGATTTCGACATCATACGGGTAAACGAACTGGTTCGAGCCGGGACGTTGCAAATTAATTCGCGTAATTTTCCGCGCATCGCGCAAATCGCTGATAATGCCGAGCGAATCGCCGAGATTGTTCGCCGTCAAAAGCGTTTCGCCGTCAGGACTGACGGCGATGCCGGTCGGATAAACCGCCGCCGTGTTGCCGTTATAATTCGGTGACGGCGCATTTTCCGCCAACGCGCTGACATCAATAAACGGCGCGGTGATCTCAGTGCTTTTGCCTTTGTCATTCACACCGTCGGATGCCGGGGAAAACGGTTTGGCGGCGTTCGGCGTAAATTTGAACAGCCACACTCTGTTTTCAAAACCGCCGGACACGAAAAGCCGAAAATTGCCGTCCGCATCGGCAATCGGGTGAAAGCGAACACCGAAATTAACGCTTTGCGGCGATGGGAAATAAATGTTTTGAATGACCTGCGGCGCGGGGGTAGCGTTCAAATCTATCACTGAAATTGACTGTTCGGCGCGGTTCGTTTTGCTCTCAAACTGCACGCCGAAACCGCTGTTGACTGACAACAAATAACGCCCTTTGCCGTCTGCGCCCGCCGTGTCGGGACTTCGTACAAAATCAACGGGCAGCGCACCGACCGCAATCTGTCCTGTCGTCGCATCCATTATTAATTTTCCCGCTGGGGTAATCGGGTGACCTTCCAAAGCCGTCTGATCCGGTTTTTTTTCATTAGCCAGCGAGCTGTCAAACGGCTTGATAATCAAAAAAGCGACGACTATCAAAGTGAAAACTGCGCTCAAAATAATGATGGAGCGAACGGCGCGGTTCGGCAAAAATTTATCTAACGGCATTATTATCCTCATCAATCAATTTTTAATGTTTATCTTCGTAATTTAGTTGACTGATGTTAAATTAATGATAAATCCGCTAAATATCAAATTTACTGCTCTAAAACAAAATTTTTCGGCACGAATTCGAGCGAAATTAATTCCCCGTCGGACTTGGTTTTTGCGTCAGATTCGTTTTTATATGTGAAAACGACGGGAATATCCACTTGTTTTAAATTGCAACCGAATTGAATTTTGGTGATTTCCGGCGTAAAACCGCGCATTTGAATGCTTTGCGGCGATGATGCAGCTAATTTGTAGGTTTGAGCGGCACTTTTGATGATAAAAAACATTCCCCGTGCGCCGCATTCGACTTTTTCGATCAAGCCGATTTCTCTTTTTTCGCCGGTTTTCGGCTGGCGCAGTGCGTTTTTGATCGCCCCGTTTAATTCTTCGCCGCTTCCCGTCCCGCTGTTTTCGCTGTTTGTTGATGAAGACGACTGTTCCGATTCATAGATGTCTCCGGTGTGGTTGTAATTTTGGCTGGTGTCCATAAACCGGAAGTTGTTCGGGACGAAATCCATCGCCACCAGTTCCCCGCGTCCGGCATTTCTGCCGGTTGTTTGGGGTTTGTAAGTGATGACCGAATTGATCGCCGCGAGATTTGCTCCGCAGCCGACCTCCGTATTTTCAACACTGGGGATCAGCGCGACCAGAGCCAGCTCTTCAAACCCGTTGCTCGCCAATGTGAAAGTTTCGGTGTCGGTTTTGACCGTGTAGGTGACGGCGTTGCCCTTACAGTCCACTTTCTGGATGCGTCCGATAACACGAGTTTCTTTATCTCTGGCTTTCCTCAATGATTGATTGACCGAATATATCTGCGATTCTTCTTCCCGTTTGGCAATTTCTTCGGGAGTCAATTTCTTTTCGACGGACGAACGTCTCGCCAACACCTGCCGACCGCCGTTTTTAGATGCTTCGGCGACATCGGCTTCATATTTTTTGCGGGCAGCTTCATTTTGGGCATTATATTCTTCTCTTTGTTTGATTTGAGAAACTATATTTTCCGCATTTGCCTTAGTTTGCGGGTCATCCGCCGTTTTCGCAATCTTGTCGGCAATTTCCATCGCTTCCTTTATTTTGTTCTGACGCTGGTAAATTTCCGCCGTCCGCAGCGCATATCGCTGATTTCCGGGTTGAAATTGTAACGCTTTCTGCAAATAGGTGACGGCTTCATCCAATTCTTCGTTGTTGACCAATGCAACAAATGCAAACAGCTCGTAACTTTCTGTAAAGGACGGCTTGACTGCAATCGCTTTTTTCAGCAGTTCGCGCATTTTGGCTGATTTATCAGTTGGAAACGAACGCACATAGCCATTTTCATCGAGTCCTTCGCGGCTCAACAGAAACGCATAATTGTAATAGGCGAGGTGATTTTGCTGGTTCTCAGAAATTGCTTTTTCAAAATAACCTGTCGCTTCATCATATTTTTTCTGGCGCAGCTTGACCATCCCGTAGGTCGTGTTCGCCATACTCGAATCCGGTTTGAGCGCGAGTGCTTTTTGCAGAAACGGTTCGGCATCTTCAGCACGGTTCGTATGATAAAGGAGATCGCCGAGATAGGCACTGCTCTCGGCTTCCGGCAGTGGAGTCGTCGTCATTTCGTTCTCGAAGACCATTTTGTTTTTGAAACTGACCAACGAGTATTTGTAGCTGTTCTGGGCGACATATTTCTTTAATTCCTTTTCCATTTGCGCGTAACTCAGCTGAAAAGCATCCTGAAACGCTTTTTCCGAAGGCACATCCTTTATCGCGTATTTGAGAAAGCTGTTTAGTCCTTCCGCTTTTCCGTTTTGCACGAAATAGTGAATTAACGCCCACGACTCGGCGTAGAAGATGCTCCGCGAGTGGTTTTCGTTCTGGTGCAGTGCGTAATTGCTGATCTTAAATAATGTGTCGAGCGGAATCAGTTTGTTTTGCTGAAGCAGTGCCAGATGATTGCTCTGCGGCAGACCGAGTTTTACCTTTTGATCTTCGCTGATTTCAAAAGTCTGGTAGTATTCCGCCAGTCCTTCGTTAAACCAGGGCGGGACTTCCGATTTTCCAAAGTTTGTGTTGATGATAAAATGCACATATTCGTGAAAAATCGTTCCGTAGGTATCGGCATCGTCGCCTTCCGTCGAAAGTGTAATATAATTGACATCTTCACCCGGTTGAAAATATCCGGCGATAAAAGTATCAATTTTTCCGTCTGCCCGCTTTGGCTTAAACGGCTTATACGCACCGTCGCTTTTGAAAACAATCACGTTTGTCGGAATCGAAGCGTTCAGATTCGTCCCGCTAAATAACTGCCTGAATGTTTCGCGGAATTGTTCGAGTTTCGTCCCAACCTTCCGAATATCTTTGTCGCCGGCATTGCCGATCAGGTTGAAATTTTTTGACTTTACCTGCAGCCACTCATCTTTTGCCGAAACATCGGCTGTCAAAATAAATAAAATTGCTGCCATCGCCAAAACTGCAAATTTGAATCTGTCTTCGATATTTTTCATTTACTTTTTTAATTTGTTGATTTTCTGAGTCTTGATCTTGGATTCACACCCGGATTGTTATTTTAAGACAATAGTAATATTTTTGTCTATAAAAATATTACCGCAAATCGTATTGTACTACATTATCGGACGCATTCCATAAATTCGACCGTCGCGTCTCTAAGCATTACGAGTCACACGCAGCCGCGAACCCAAAAAGTAACCCGTAATTTACTTTTTGGATCACTCGTTAATTGTTTGTTTGTCACTGTTGTTTTGCGGCGCACCGGAGATGGTTCTTCAGGTGATTTTCCCTGCACTTTCAACCATAAAATTTCAGATTTTGTGCTATCTATTATACTACCTGTTTACCTACCTGCCTTGTAATCATTTTAGCTGTTTAGGTTGATGTGTAGCTGCATATATAGATAAATAGATATTTGTCTTCTTATTGACACAGCTATCTATCTTGGTATATTTTGTTTTTACTGACTGGTAACTTATTATATTAACTATTTGCATACTGATTAAGTTTTTCAAGTCATATTCTATCTGTCAATTCATTATTTTATATGCCGATCACGATTCAAATTCAAAATTTTAAGGGCGGAGTGGGGAAGACGACAACCTCGATTAATCTGGCGGCGGCGTTAGCCGAAATTGGTAAAAAGGTTTTGCTGATTGATCTTGACCATCAGGGCAATGCTACCAAAGGTTTAGGGTATAGCGTCGGTGAAACTTCGCCAACCATATTTCACGTTTTAAAGGATATTGATTTCAACTTTCAGGACGCGGTTGTCACCGTGCGCGAGAATCTGGATTTGATCCCGTCCGATTCCAAAACAGCCGGTCTCGAAGATATTCTCCACGCGATGCCGCGCCGCGAAGAGATGCTGAAAATGAAACTCGCCGATGTTGCGGACTGGGACGTGATAATTTTGGACTGTCCGCCCGCCCACGGGCTGATTCACATCAACGCGCTGCTTTTCGCGGAATATATCATTTTTCCGGTGACACCCGAAGTCTGGAGTTACGATGGTTTGGAAGGCGTTTTGAGTTCGATCAATCGGATGAGCAAATACTTTGATTACAAGCCGACGGTTATCGGCGCGTTACAGACGATTGTGGACGAACGATATTCATTGACTTCGGAAGTTCGCACGTTGTTGGAGAAAACTTTCGGAGCAGATAAATTGCTGCCGCCGATCAGAACTGACGCGAAGCTAAAAAATTCGCAAAAACTGGGACAGACAATTTTCGAATTCGCCCCGCGTTCGCGTGCCGCCGAAGACTACCGGCAGCTTACCGACGAAATCTTGCGGCGGGTCGGTGCGAAAAAATCAGGTAAAGGAGGCAAAAGAAAATAAAATGACGAAAAAAACCAAGCCATCAAATACGAAAGATTCGAAGGCTGATTTGTTGTGGCGCAAGCCGATTAATCTGGAATCTTTTAACGAAGATCCGCTGGCAAATTTGTACCGGGGCAGAGAAACCGGACAGTCGTCAAATCCGGTTGCCGAAGTGCCGGAAACAGTTATTGATAAGCAGGGTGCAGCCGAAAGCAAATTGAAGTCAGCGACTAAGAAAGAATCTACAAGCAAAAATGCCAAAAAACCGCCGTTGCGAAAAAATCAAAGCGATGCCGAACAGACATTCGACGTTTCGGCAGAGAATAATGAGTTTGCCGCCCGGAAAATTTCCGAAAGGGAACTAAAGGATATATTGAAAATTAAAGATGATTTTTTCAATTTCACCGACATTAGAGAGATTTTGCGCGGTAAATCCTTCGACATTTACGCCCATTTGCGATTTTTATCCGGGAAGAGCGGTGTCTGCAAAATAAAACATCTCGACTTGATGAAAGCGGTTGATGTCAGCCGCCCGACTTTGTTCAAACAGCAGGAATGGCTGACAAAATTGAAGCTGATCGAGAAACGAAATGTACCGGGCGATCATCTCGGAACGACTTATACGGTTCACAAATTGGAAGAGGTCGTGCCGCTGCCGGAAGATGTGATTAAACAATTTGAAAATCACATCGAGAACGAAAAATGAACCGAACTCGGATTAAAGAAATTTGCGCCGCACATCACTTCGAAATTGACGACGGCGAAACGACGATGTGAGAAGATCGAATCGTTCTTTTTGAGAGGAGCCGCGGCAAACTAAATGATTACAACTTTTCAACAGCATATTGTTCAGGAGCAGGCGCAGATTTCGGGTTCACCCGAATTGCAGTGGATGTTGTCGGGCATCGTTTTGGCGACCAAAATGATTCAATCGCAAATTCGCCGCGCCGGATTGGTTGATATTTTAGGCTCAATCGGTGATACCAATATTCAGGGTGAAGTTCAGCAAAAACTTGACGTTTACGCCAACGAAACGCTGATAAATTGTTTGAAAATCCGCGAGAGCATCGGCATCATCGCGTCAGAAGAAAACGAACTGCCGATTGCCGTTCATCAATCTTCGCCGAACGCGCAGTTCGCCGTTATTTTCGATCCGCTCGACGGTTCTTCAAACATTGATGTCGCGGTGACAATCGGCACGACTTTTTCGATTTTTCGCCGTCCCGTAGATGCCGACGAAAACGACCCGATGCAGTGGATTTTGCAGCCGGGAAGAAAAC
Organism: Pyrinomonadales bacterium; assembly: GCA_038235165.1. Taxonomy (GTDB): domain Bacteria; phylum Acidobacteriota; class Blastocatellia; order Pyrinomonadales; family Pyrinomonadaceae. The sequence goes on along the minus strand of JBBSUG010000048.1, from coordinate 22,630 downwards.
AGATCGCCGCCGGTTATGTGATTTACGGCTCTTCGACGGTGTTGGTTTACAGCCTCGGCAACGGCGTTCACGCTTTTACGCTCGACCCGTCAATCGGCTCGTATATTTTGACGCATTCCAACATCAGAATGCCGGAACAGGGCGGTTATTATTCGATGAACGAAGCCTATTGCGCCGAATTTGCCGCGCCGTATCAAAGGTATTTGGAGCGATTGAAAACCGGCGGATTAAATCGTTTTTATTCATCGCGCTTCGTCGGTTCGATGGTCGCGGATTTTCACCGCACACTGCTGCGCGGCGGCGTGTTTATCTACCCGGAAAACAAAAATTTTCCAGACGGCAGATTACGATTGTTGTATGAAGCCAACCCGATTGCCTTCATCGCCGAACAAGCGGGCGGGCGGGCAAGCAACGGCAAAGAAAATATTCTAGATGTTACGCCGAAAGGTTTACACGAACGAACCGCTCTGGTTGTCGGCGGCGATGTCGAAATGACCGAATTTGAAAATTGTATGACGGACGCGCAGGATTCGGAAAAAAGATTGTGACAAGATATCTGTCACAATCTGCGCAGTTGAAGACTTGTGGTTTTGGTATAAGTAAGAATTAAAAGAATATTCGAAACAGAGTTGACGGTGGAATCGGAGAAAAAAGCGCACAAATCATCGAAACAATTTACCGAAAAGGTTTTGTTCAAAAAATTCGGCAAAAATGCTGATTTAATAAGAATGCAGCAGTAAAGTAACGGTCGAAACGAAAAATTTTCTTTTCGCTCTCACCTTCGTTTGCACGGCTGTGATGATTCGCACCTAATCCGACCAGGGTGCGGGTTGGCGAATCCAAGCGTGTTTTTTCAATTCGGCAAGTAAATCGGCGGGCAGTGCGCCCTTATCGCTGGCGGCGATGTTCGATTCGACGTGGGCGGGTTTTCGCATTCCGGGAATAATTGTCGAAACTGCCGGGTGACTCAAAATAAAGCGCAGAGCCATTTCGGGCAGCGTCGAATTTTCCGGCACGAGCGGTTTCACTGCGTCGGCGCGTTCGACGCTCGGAATCAGGTTTTCGGGTGTAAAAAACTTGCTGCGCCAATCGCTTTCGGGAAATTTCGTGTCCTTCGTCAGCGTTCCCGTCAGCGTCCCTTCGTCAAACGGGACGCGGGCGATGACGGCGACGTTCATCTCTTCACACGCCGGAAATAATTGGTCTTCCGGGTTTTGATCGAAGATATTGTAAATCACCTGCACCGCATCAATTTTGCCGCTGCGAACGGCTTTGATCCCGTTCCACGGCTCCCAGCGATTAAGCGAAATTCCGCTGGCGTGAATCAAACCCTGCCGCTTCAAATCGTCCAGTTTGTTCGACCAGCGATCATCGTCCGCCCAATCGTCGTTCCAGGTGTGAAGCTGTAAAAGGTCAAAACTTTCGAGACCGGCGTTTGCCAAACTTTTGTGCAAAAATTCCTCGATGTGTTCGGGCGGATAACAATCCGCCAAACTATATGCGGGAACGGTCGGAAATTTCCCGTTTTTCGGCGGAATTTTCGTCGCCGTGTAAAGTTTTACGTCCGGGTTGGCGCGAACCAATTGACCGAGCAGATTTTCGCTGCGCCCGTCGCCATAAGCAAACGCCGTGTCGAAAAAGTTACAGCCTGAATCAACCGATTTTTGCAGCGAATTTAACGATTCTTCATCGTCCGACCCCGACCAGCCGCCTATCCCCCACATTCCGTAACCGATGTCGCTCGTCTGCCAATCTGTGCGTCCGAATTTTCTGTACTGCATTGATTTCTCCCTCGAAATAGTAGTTTTAGTTTGTATAGAATCGCTGAAAAAGTTTAAGTTGTAAATGACGAACAAGACAAATTTTTATGTGACAATTGTGTGCCGGAAACAGATTTATATTTGGTTTAATCTAATTGACGGCGGGTTTCTGCCCCAATGGTTCAAGCCGAATTGCGACCGGCATTAATGATCCCGAACGAACAGCGGATGACGAGTTTTTCGTAAAATTTTTGGGTTTCGGGTGTCAGATTTTCGGTTTCGCGTAGTTTAGTCAGCGCGTATTGCTGAATCGTCGTCAGCGGCAGCATAATCCGTTCGCGCATCTGGATTGACTGCTGTTCGACCGGGTAATCTTCCATCAAAACCTGCTTACCGGACAATTGCAGCACATACTTTTTCGTGAGTTTGTACTCATCGTGAATGTTTCGCCAGAAATCGCCGTAGGTTTCGTCGTTAGACAGAAAACGGGTCAGCGGGAAGAAACATTTCTGCATCGCCATTTCACAGTTATCAATCAAAGCCTTGAAAAATGCGTTGTTTTGGTAAAGCCGCTGCACTTCTTCAAAATTGCCGTCCGTTTCAACTTTCTGCAGTGCCGCGCCGACCCCGTAATATCCCGGCACGTTCTGTTTAATCTGGCTCCACGCACCGACGAATGGAATCGCGCGTAAATCTTTAAGCTCCAATTTTCCTGCACCCCCGCGTTTGACCGGGCGGCTGCCAATGTTGGTTTCGGCGAAAAACCGCAATGGGCTGGCGTGTGATAAATAATCTAAAAAGAGCGGGTGATTCTTTAATTCTTCGTAAACGCGAAAACTTTCCTTCGCCATTTTGACCATCAATTCTTCTTCGGGCGCGGTGAAAGTCTGGCTGTCTCCGGCAAATAATTCTTTGTACAAACCGGCGTGAAGAAGCTGTTCGATATTGAATTGCGCCGATTCGACCGTGCCGAAGTTAGAACTAACGGTCTGCCCTTGAATCGTCAGTTCAATGGCTTTGTCGGAAATTTCCGCGCCCATCGAAGAGTAAAATTTGTGCGTTTTGCCGCCGCCGCGAGCGGGCGGACCGCCGCGCCCGTCAAAGAAAATCACGTCCACGCCGTATTTTCTCGAAATTTCGGTCAGTTCGTTTTTCGCTTTGTAAATGCTCCAGTTCGCCGTCAGATAACCGCCGTCTTTCGTGCCGTCGCTGAAGCCGAGCATAATTGACTGCGTATTTTGCCGCCTTTGAAGGTGTTCGCGGTAAATCGGAATTTCGTAAAGCTGCCGCATCACGTCCGCCGCGCTCTGCAAATCTACGACGGTTTCAAACAACGGCATAATATCCGCCGTAATCGCATCCGCCTGCCAGCCGGACAGAAAAAACAGCCCGAAAACTTCCATCGCGTTGAGTGCGCTCTGGCACTGACTGATGATGTAGCGATGACAGCCCGCGATGCCGTTTTTTTCCTGAATCGTTTTAATTGCGGCGACGGTTTTGAGCGTGTCCGTTGTCAGTTCATCGGCGAAATCATCGGCGTTGACACTCTGGTTAATATCGAAAATCGCGGCGATTTTTTTCTCATCGGATAAATTAACATAATCGTCAGGCAGCACGTCGCTTTGTGCAGCGATTTGCGCGAACATATGTGCGTGTTCGGAACTTTCCTGACGGATGTCGAGCGCGGCGAAATGCCAGCCGAACGATTCGACTTTGTAGATTAAATCGTTGACCAGATTGACGAATAAACCGCTGTGTTTGGTGATTAAAGTCTGGCGAATACCGCGCAAAGTTTCTAAAAATTCGTCTTTCGTTAAATCTACGTCCGGTTCGGAGTCGGCGATTTTATCGCTCAGTCGGCGTTCGAGTTCGATTAAAACGGTTTCCACGCCGGAAAACGTCAGCCGCCGTTTTAATTTTCGGACATCGCGGAAATAACACCGCCTAATCGCATCGCGCAATGCGTCGGCAACTTGCAGCGTCGTTTCAACTTTGACAAACGGATTGCCGTCGCGGTCGCCGCCCGACCAAAACCCCATCTTGACGGGCGTGAAATTGCCGTCGAAAAACTCGTTGATCTCCGAGGCGACATTGCCGACCGCATCGTAAAAAACATTTTCCAGATACCAAATCAAACTGACAGCTTCGTCAAACGGAGTCGGTTTCTGCTTTTTGATGAACGGCGTGCGCCCAAGCTGCTGCAAAAGCGTGTTGATGTCGGAAACATTATTTTCGGCAATCGCTTCGACTAAATCGTTGATAATTCCCAAAACCGCGCCCGGATAAAACTGCGTCGGGTGTGCCGTCAAGACAAATCTGACGTAGAAATCGGATAATTTTTCGCGCAATTCCTCAAGTTTATTATTCTGCGCGGCGGTCGCTTCGAGATGTTTGAGCGTCCCCGCGCCCTGCATATCATTGACTTCTTGAAACGCCGCATCTTCGAGCGCGTCAAAAAGAACGACCTGCCGTTCGGCATACTGAACAAAGCGAAACAGCAAATCCATCTTCTCGGCTTCAGTCTTAACCGGCGCGTGATTGGCGAAGAAATCTTCGACAATACCCGTCGGACTTTTTTGCAGTTCATAACCTTCTTCACAATTGCTGAGAAACAGCGACAGCAAAATCCCCGTTTTTTCAACCCGATCAAACGGCAGGGAAGTGAACAAACTGTTGTAAAGCTGAAAGGGGACGGCAACGTGATTTTGAAATTGCTGTAATGCGGCGGATGAATTTGGTTTCATATTAATTTCAGTCGGAGCGCGGAAGTCTCGTCCGCCAACACAGCGAAGCAAAGTTGCGCTGTCGCTAATGATTACAACGAACTGCAACGCGAAAACGATGTTTTGCTCAAGTTTGACACGCTGAAAATGACGGTTGATTCTGCGTTGTTGATTATTTACCTTGTTGTGGAGCGCAGGCGAAACATCATTTTTGCATTGCAGTTCGTTGTAATTATTAGAAAGGTCGCAACATTCGCTTCGCTGTGTTGGCGAACGAGACTTCCGCGCTCCGTCTGATTATCTTTCCAAATGATTTTGAAAATTAGCAACCCGCTTTTCATAAGCATCGCGGGCGATTTGCACGTCTTCCAGAAACAGCGGCAATTCGTCGAGCAATAATGCCTGTGGTCCGTCAACGAGGGCTTTCGTGGGTTCCGGGTGAAAATCCACCAGCACCATATTCGCCCCGGCGATGATGCCCTGCGCGGTGACGTGCATCACGTCCAAAATTCCTTCGGGACCGCGGCTGCGCGAACCGACCGAGTGCGACGGGTCAATGCAGACGGGCATTCGCGTCAGGCGTTTGACGACCGGAACGTGCGCGAAATCCACAAAATTACGGTGCGGATCGCCGATGTTGGTTTTCATTCCGCGCAGACCCAGCACGACTTTTTGATTGCCTTCGCTGGCGAGATATTCCGCCGCGTTTAATGATTCGTCGAGCGTGATGCCGAAGCCGCGTTTGAGCAGAACGGGAAATTCCTGCTGCCGCCCGACGCTCTTTAACAATTCAAAATTCTGCGTGTTGCGCGTCCCGATTTGCAGCATCACGCCGGTCGGGTTGCCGGTTTCTTCCAACGCCTGACGAATCTCGCCGATGTGCGGTTCGTGCGTGATTTCCATCGCAATGACTTTGATGCCGTATTTACCGGCGAGTTCAAAAACGTACGGCAGACATTTACTGCCGTAACCCTGGAAAGAATACGGACTGGTGCGCGGTTTATACGCGCCCATTCTGGTACAAACCTGTCCGTTTTCCTGCAACGCCTTCATCATCTGCTCGACGCTTTCGGGCGAATCAACCGCGCACAATCCGGCGAACACATTAAGCGTGTCCTGCCCGAATTTCACGCCCTGATATTCAAACGAAGCAGAACGGTGATCGTCTTTGTGCCGTCCGAGAATGCGGTATTCTTCCGATACGCGAACGACGTGATCCACACCCGGCAGGCTTTTCATCTCGTCGAGATTGAGCGCGGCGGTGTTGCCGATCAAGTAAATTTCGGTCAGCGTCTGTTCAACGCCCGCCACCCGGTGAACCCGCGTTTCGATATTTTCGAGCCGCGCCAGATGGCTTTCCAACTGCCGAAAACGGTCGGTGTCCGGTTTGACATCCGCTTTTAGTATTAAAATCATATTGTCGGTTTTTATCTATCGTTTGGAATTTCCAATGTCGAATAACGACCGAGCTGCCGGACTGATTCCGCCTGCTGACCGATTTCGTCGAGTGCGCCGCGCAGTTCGCTTTCGCTCGCCGGTGCCTGAATATCGAGATAAAAATTATATTGCCACGGGCGTTCCTTGATCGGGCGGCTTTCGATTTTCAACAAATCAATGCCGCGCCGGACGAACGGTCGCAGCGCATCGTGCAGTGCGCCGGGACGATGCGCAAGTTTTATCAGCAACGAAATTTTACCACCCTTTTCCGACAAATGCGGATTTTGCGCGAGCAGCGCAAAACGGGTGTAATTTTCGGCGTGATCTTCGAGATGTTCCTGCAAAATTTCGCCGCCGTAAATCTTCGCCGCCCGTTTTCCGGCAATCGCGGCTCTGGAAACATCGCCGTTTTCAACGACGCGCTTGACGCCGCTCGCCGTGTCGTCGGTCGCCACCCGCTTGATGTGCGGATGCGCGGCGAAAAAACTTCCGCACTGCGCCAGCGCGACCGGGTGCGATTCGACCGTTTCGATGTTTTCAAGTTTCGCGCTGGAACAGCCGATCAAATAATGCGAAACGGGGAGAACAACCTCGGCGACAATTGACAAAGTGCTTTCGAGCAGCAAATCGAAACAGCGGTGAACCGAACCCGCCAGACTGTTTTCGAGCGGAGCCAAAATGTAATCCGCCGCGCCGTCGTCAATCGCCGCGAACAGACTTTCAAATGTCGGGCGCGAAATCTTTTGCGCCGCATCGCCCATCAAATGATCGGCAGCTTCTTCGCTGAAAGTGCCGCGTGCGCCGAGAAATGCGACACACCCGTCGCGCCGGAAATCAACGACGGGCGCATCATTTTCAGCCGCTGCCGCCGGAAACGCGCTCTGCTGAACGTGCAGACATTCGTCAATAATACGCTGAAATATGTTCGACACATTCTGTTCGTTCAAAGGTCCCGCATTCTGCCCGCGCAGTCTCGTCAAAACCTCGCGTTCGCGGTTGTGGTCGCACAGCGAAATATCTTCGCGCCGTTTGACCTCGCCGACGCGCAGCGCGATCTCGACTCGCCGGTTGAGCAGCCGCAGCATTTCGTCGTCAATCGCATCAATTTCGGTGCGCGGATTGTTAATTTTTTCTTCCATTTTGTTGACAGTATATTTTTACTTGAATTCAGACGGCAAGTCCACCTAAAGTTTTGATTCTTGCGGCGGGTTGAGCGGCTGAAATTTCCGCGATAGAGGGCAGTAAACCATTCCCTCATTCGAGCCTGTCTGAAAATCGTCAAATTCAACAGCAAAAAGGCGGCAACTATGGTTGTTTTGAAAGCGAATTTCATAAAAGTATTAGTCGGAGTGCGGATTATCAGCCGGAGCGCGGACGGCTAGTTGGCGAGATTTCCGCGCTCCGGCTGTTTCATTGACGTAATACTAAAATTCGCCAAACAACCGCCGCATCTTGCGATTAGAAACTTCGGTCAAATGGTGTAAACTTGGATTGAATACCAAATAAAGGGGAAAAAGGACAATGAAATGATGCTTCCATCTATTTGAAATTAAACAGGTTAGTCCGGATTTTCCCGGCGGCTGTGAGGAATGTCCGCGAACCGGTGATTCGTGAATTCAACTGCGGCGGTGTGAGATATGTAGTCACTTCGGCTGTTGTGATTCGTCGAATAACTTGACACGCAGCGAAGCATTTTCACGCGACGGCGCGTCCGATTATTAAGTCGTTTGAACGCTTCGCCGATCATCAATAAACTTGAAATCAAAATATGAAAAAACAGAACAAATTGGGTGTGTTAATAATCGGCTTCAGCGGCGCGGTCGCCTCGACGGCGATTGCCGGCATAGAACTTTTGAAAATGGGGAAAATGAGTTACGAAGGATTGCCGCTGGCAACAATGCCGGAACATTTGACGCGAGGCATCGTCGAATATGAAAATCTCGTTTTTACGGGTTGGGATATGATCGGCGACGATTTGGCTGCGGCGGCAATGACGCATAACGTGCTGACGTTGCAACAATTTCAGGCGGTTTCCGAAGAATTGCAGGCGGCTAAACCGCTGGCGGCAGTCGTCAACGCGGCGTTTTGTCACAATATCAAAGGCAAAAATGTCATTGCGGCGGCGAACCATCACGCGGCGATTGAAAAAGTGCGCGAGGACATTCGTCAATTCAAAAACGAGTCTGGCGTGGAGCGCGTCGTAATGATTAATCTCGCTTCGACCGAAAGTTTTGTTGACAAGGATTCGGCGACTTTTGAAACGCTCGAAAATTTCGATAAGGCACTCGGCGAAAACTCGCCCGAAATTTCGCCCGCGATGATTTACGCTTACGCCGCTATCGGTGAAGGCATCGCCTACGGAAACTTTACGCCGTCGGTTGCCGCCGACATTCCCGCCTTAGTTGAACTTGCCAAACAAAAAGGCGTGCCGCTCGCCGGTAAAGACGGCAAAACCGGACAAACGTTTATCAAAACCGTCATCGCGCCGGGATTAAAAGCGCGGGCATTAAAAGTTGACGGCTGGTTTTCCACGAATATTCTAGGCAATCGTGACGGACTCGCGCTCACCCACCCGGATTCGCTCAAATCAAAAATCACGACAAAAGGCTCGGTTCTCGATGATATTTTAGGCTACAAAGTCGAAGATCACCTGGTTGACATTCGTTACTATCGTCCGCGCGGCGACAACAAAGAAGCTTGGGATAACATTGACATCATTGGGTTTATGGGTCAGCCGATGCAGCTTAAAATCAACTTTTTGTGCAAAGATTCGATTTTAGCCGCGCCGCTCGTCATCGAAATCGCGCGATTACTCGATTACGCGCAAAAGTGCGGCGAAAGCGGCGTGCAGACTCAACTCTCGGTGTTCTTTAAATTACCCCAAGTTACTGACGAAGCTAAGGAAATACCCGAACACGCGCTGCACAAGCAGGAACAAATGCTTTTTCAGTGGCTTGAAAACCACGCTGAAAATCAATCAGAAGCTGAGCGGAACACAAAGACAAAAACGTCAACAGCGAATGAACAAAGATAAAAGCACAAATCTCCAATTGGTTTTGTTCAGGATTTTTAAATTACGAAAATTTTTACAATCAGCCTGTAAAAGTTCAATAACTTGCTATAACTACCATTATCATAAGTTATTGGTTTACCTTTGCTGGTTATAAAAATCCGTTTGCAGATTAGAATGATGTTGAAAATGTTGTCTGCGAACAACAAAATAGTTAGATACTTGCATTTTTTGTGAACACGCCAAAAGCGAAAAAAACGACGGTCTGAAAAAACCGTCATTTTGAATTAAAACAGATATTATATGCTGCCAAGTAATTTCAATTTGCGGCGTTTCGCGCTTCACGGACGATTGACAGAAATTCTTTGGCGCGTTCGGTGACAATTTTGGCATCTCCGGCGCGAATCGCCGCCACATCAACCAAGTCCGCGCCGACACCTAACGCGCTCGAACCGGCTTTGATAAAATCGGCGGCGGTTTTGAGATTAACTCCCCCGGTCGGAACTAATTCGATTTGCGGCAAAGGAGCTTTTAAACCTTTAATGTAACTCGCGCCGCCCATCGCGCTGCACGGGAAAATTTTAACGAAATCCGCGCCCGCCTGCCACGCTGTGACGACTTCGGTCGGGGTCAAAGCACCCGGCATAATCGGAACTGAATAGCGTTTGCAGAGCGCAATTGTTTCGAGATTGGTTGATGGGGAAACGATAAAATTTGCCCCGGCGAGAATGCAGATGCGCGCCGTTTCCGGATCTAAAACCGTTCCCGCGCCGACCAAAACGTCTGCGCCGAACTTCGCCGTCACATCTTCCATCACTTTGATCGCGCCGGGAACGGTCATCGTAATTTCAAGCACCGACACGCCGCCTTCTTTAATCGCGTCAATCACGCGCATCGCCTCATCCGACGACGCAGCGCGAACGACCGGAACTAATCCGATTTCAATAATCTGTTTGATAATTTCAGCTTTTTTCATAATTTTTTAGGATATTAGCTACGAACAAACACGAAATTTCACGAAAATTAAGAAAGAAAAATTTACATCAAAAATCTTGTTCGTGTCTTTTTCGTGTTTGTTCGTGGCTAGAAAAGTCTTCAGCGAGCCACTCGCGCACCGCCGCCCTTCATCACGCGCTCGACTTCCGAAAGTGTGACCATCGTCGTATCGCCGGGAGTCGTCATTGCTAATGCGCCGTGTGCCGCGCCGCAGTTGACCGCCCATTCTGCATCTTTGCCGTTTAAAAACCCGTAAATTAGTCCCGACGCGAACGAATCGCCGCCGCCGACGCGGTCGTAGATCTGCAAATCTTCGCGCAAAATCGCTTCGTGTAATTTCCCGTCCGTATAGCAAACCGCGCCCCAATCATTAAAAGAGGCGGTTTTCGCGTTTCGCAGAGTGGTGGCGACGGCTTTGAAATTCGGAAATTCGGCGACGGCTTTTTCGATCATTTTTTGGAAATTGCCAACGTCTAATTTTGAATGACTTTCGTCCAAACCTTCGACCTCAAAACCGAGACAAGCCGTAAAATCTTCTTCGTTGCCGATCATCACGTCAACATATTTCGCCAATTCGCGATTCACTTCCTGCGCTTTCGCCTGTCCGCCGATTGATTTCCAAAGCGAATCGCGGTAGTTCAAATCGTAGGAAATCATCGTGCCGTGTTCCTTGGCGATTTTCATCGCTTCCTTGGCGACTTCGGGCGTTGATTCCGACAAGGCGCAGAAAATTCCGCCGGTGTGCAGCCACCGCGCACCTTCTTCGCCGAAGATTTTGTGCCAGTCAATATCGCCCGGCTGCATCTGCGAAACCGCCGTGTTGCCGCGATCCGAACAGCCCAGCGCGGCGCGAACGCCGAAACCTGCTTCGGTAAAATTCAACCCGTTGCGAACCGTCCGTCCCACGCCATCGTATTTCACCCATTTGACGTGCGACTGGTCAACGCCGCCCTGATACATCAAATCCTGCACCAATTTACCGACCGGATTATCTGCCAGTGCCGTGACGATTGCTGTTTCCAACCCAAAACATCTTTTCAATCCGCGGGCGACATTATATTCGCCGCCGCCTTCCCAAACGTCAAAACTTCGCGCCGTATGAATTCGCCGAACACCCGGATCGAGCCGGAGCATTACTTCACCTAAACTCACCAAATCCCAGCGACATTCTTCCTTTGATTTTACCTTTATTGAATCTGCCATTTGCTTATTATAGTGCGACTCTCTGTTCAGCCCAAAATTGAAATTCACGGTGTTTGTTTTCTTCGACTTTGGCTGATATTTCACCGCCGGCAATCTTTTTGATGTATTCAAAAATCCGTTCGCCGACTTCATCAATCGTTTTCCGCCCCTTCGATCACGCCGCCCACGCTCAAATCAACATCACGGTTCATTTTTTCAAAGATACGATTATTCGAGCCAAGACGGATTATTCAACACGCCGCCGGATTTTCCGATGTATTCTCTAAACCAGTCAATTATCTGATAAATCGCCCGTCCGGTCGCCGCGTCTTTCGCCTGATTCGCTCAGGAGACCGACATTTACAGTTGATTTGCCGGTAAATCATTAATTGGATAAATCAGCTGAAAAATGAATCAAAAAAAATTTATGATTCCAGACGGGAAGTTGTTATACTTGTTGCCGACGGCGATGATCGTTTGATGGCGAAAGAGTGTTTGGAAGAAAACCGGCTGGCGAACGAACCAAGGTTTTATCGTTGACGATAAAGATTCGATGAATTATCTACACCGGCGCGGCAGGTACGTCGAAAAAGACGCTGCGCTGCGCCCCGGCATAACTTTGTTCGATTAAAATACGCCGAAAATGGACGAGCGAAAAGCCCCTGTCGGAAATCAAACCCGACCTGGAACTGCGCCAGATTTCGGTAATCGTGCTGACCATTTCCAAAGCGGAGGAAAATGTTTTTCGCTCTCATAATATTGCTGTCAATTCTTTCATCGGCAAATTGGTTTCCTCTAAATTTTTCGCCGAATTGATGAAAAATCTGACGAAATACTAATTCGAAATAGTCGAGCTGCCAAGTAGCCTCAAAAATACTCAGTAATAAATTGGAGAATACTCTGATGGATAAAAGTCCTTTACAACCACTGCTCGTTGAAAATGCGGAAGAATTTCTAAAAAGGATGTTGGAGCGCGAACGGATGATGATCGAAAATTCGATCAACCTGATCTGCAGCGTTGACCGTGAGGGGCGTTTCGTCACTGTCAATCCGGCATATTTGAAAGTTCTCGGCTATCATCCCGAAGAACTGATCGGTCGTTTGTTCGTTAATTATGTCGCCCCCGAAGACGTGCAGAGAAGCGTCGAAGCGGCGGCAAAAGTGATGGCGGGCGACGGAATTACCGGGTTTGAAAAAACTGCTGCCCGCATAAAAACGGCAAGCCCGTTTATCTCGTCTGGACTTCTTACTGGTCGGAAAGCGAACAGTTGATGGTTGCCACGGCGCACGATATTACCGAACGCCGACATACGGAAGTGGCGATTCGCCAATCAGAAGAAAAATACCGGAACATTTTGGAAACCATCGAGGACGGCTACTTTGAAACCGGGTTGAGCAGAAAAATTACCTTTTTTAATGACGCGCTGTGTGGAGTGCTCGGATACAACCGCGACGAATTGACGGGCGTTGATTACCGGCAGTATGTGAACGAGGAAAATGCAAAAATACTCAAAGAAAATTTCGAGGAGGTGTACCGCACGGAACAACCCAAATATTTTTTGCGCTCGGAAATAATTCGCAAAAACGGCGAGTGCAAAACACACGAATCATCAATCTCCCTGATCAGGAACGAAGCAGGTGAATCAATCGGATTTCGCGGTCTCGTTCGTGATATTACCAACCGCGACCGAACGGAAAAAGAACTCAAAGAATCACAGCAATTGTTGCAAACAATGATTGACACCCTGCCGCAGGCGATCTGGTGGAAAGACAGTCAAGGCGTTTACAAGGGGGCGAAAAATATATTGCCAACGCCGCCAGGTTAACTCGGCGGATCAAATGCTCGGTTTGACCGACTATGATATGCCGTGGACGAAAGAGGAAGCAGAATCTTACCGGACAGCCGACCGCCGCGTGATGAAAACGGGCATCGCCGAACTGGATGTGATCGAAACACAGCTTCAGGCGGACGGGCGGGCGGCAATGGTGACGACCAACAAAGTTCCGCTTCGCAGTGCCGACGGCGAAATCGTCGGCGATGTCGGCACTTTTGCCGACATCGCCGAGCAGCGGCGTACGGATGCCGCAATGCGCGAAAACGAGTATAAACTTCGCACCCTGCTCAAAAGTATGCGCGAAGGAATTATGCAGGTTGATGAAGCCGACAACATAATTTTTCTCAACGACTGTTTTTGCGAGATGGTCGGCTATTCGTCCGAAGAGCTGATGAAAACCAATTGGCGAAAATTACTGTTTGATGACGAGGGATCGTTGCTGGTCAAACAAGCCAATGAACGGCGGAAACGCAATGTTTCGGACAGTTATGAACTTTGTCTAAGAAAAAAGTCGGGCGCACCGTTGTGGGTGATCGGCGGCGGCGCACCGATTATCGATTCCGAAGGTGTCCCGAACGGTTCGCTGGGCGTTTTCACCGATATCACCCAGCGCAAAAAAGCCGAACAACAGCTTCTTTACGGCGCTTTTCACGACGGATTGACCGGACTGGCGAACCGCACACTGTTTTTAGATCATCTGCAAAAAACGATTGAACGCACCAAACGCGACTACAATGAATTATTCGCCGTTTTGTTTCTCGATTTTGACCGTTTCAAAATTATCAATGATTCGCTCGGTCACGCGGAAGGTGACAATCTGCTCAAACAAATCGCGCGGCGGCTCGAATCATCGTTGCGAACGGGCGATGTCGTCTCCCGTTTGGGCGGCGATGAATTTACGATTCTGCTTAATAAACTGACCGATTCATCCGTCGCCCGGCAGCAGCGCATCTGTCAATCAGCGTCAACCTGTCATCAAAACAGTTTCTCCAGCCGAATCTGGTGGAACGCATCGCCGAAACGCTCGAAAGTACAAGTCTCACGGCATCCCGTCTGAAACTCGAAATAACCGAAAGTCACATTATGGACAGCACCGAAAAAACCGTGCAGGCGATGAGCAAACTGCGCTCCATCGGTGTCGAATTAAGTCTCGACGATTTCGGAACCGGCTATTCTTCGCTCAGTTACCTGCATCGCCTGCCGGTGACCAATCTGAAAATTGACCGTTCGTTATCAATCGAATGATCGAAAGCGAAGAAAATGCCGAAATCGTGCTGACCATTATCAAACTCGCTAAAAACCTAAAAATGAATGTCGTCGCCGAAGGTATTGAAACAGAACAGCAGTTCGAACGGCTAAAAAAATTAAGCTGCGAATTCGGGCAGGGTTATTTTTTCGCCAAACACTTGGAAGCGGCGGCAACAGAAAAATTTATCAGTGAAAATTTATGATCCGGTAAAAATTAAACATCAATTTCCACGACTTCTTTACGATTTCGCTTTGATAATTTCCGAGCCAGCCAGCAGATATGCACTTGCGCCGTAAACTTCCCAGCTTTCCGCCGTGAAATTTTTGCGCGGAGCGGCTCCGATGGGCTGTATCCAGCCGATTTTGCCGTCGTCGTGAACTAGGGTGTTCACGCCCGTCCACGCTTTTTTGACGGCGGGGAGATAGACGTTTTTATCGAGTGATTTGTTGCTAATTCCCCAGACGAGAGCGTAAGTATGAAACCCCGAACCGCTCGCTTAACCGCCGGGAAATGATTAATTGATAAACTGTTCGCACATTGGAAGTTTCGACCGAACCGAGTTGAATTTTTTTGGCATCAGCGGCGGTCAAAAGTTTCGTTTCAAACCGCTTGTGTGCCAGCGTCGAAAGCAGATAAAACTTCGCCGGATTCGCCGCGTCAGCCGATTCAAAAGTCACGTCCGCGCTTTCTTTGGCAATATACAGACAGTCCATTTTGCCGAGTTCATAACTTTCGCGGTCAACTGTAATCGTGCCTTGACCGCCGCCGTCCACAAACTGGAAACTTGCGGCGCGAACGCAACCGGCACGACGCACAATGCACAAATCAGCATCGCCGTCCGCCGGTTTCTCAACCGGAATTTTGCTCCAATCTGTTACTAATGCTTCTAGCTGTGGTGTTTCACCAATCATAATATTATTTTAGCGAACTGTTAATTTATAAATAAAAACTGAGAGTTATTTTAGTATTTCCATACTCAACTCCCAACTCATCTTTTGACCTTTTTTGAGTTGCAGATTTTCCGCCGAATAAATCAAATGAAGCGGAATCGTTGCCAAAACGCCTTTGCTCAACTTGCTGTCGCCGGCTGCAAAGAGCGAAACGTCATATTTCCAATCGGCGCGGGCGGTTACTTTCGCGGGTGGTTACTTTCATTATGCCTTCAGATCCGACACAATGCCGAAACGAGGTAAAAAGTGCGAACAACTGACCGAAATTGAGCCTCTTTCAACGCCCGTATCGGCGCAGCCGGATTAACCGTTGATTGCTGTCCGGGAACATAGTTGACGAAACGATTGAGCTGATCGGTCGGCGGTGTCTGAACGTCTTGGCAAAGTCCCGGATTCAATAGTTACGCGCGGGTGAATACGAAAATCGTCCTGCACGGCTTGATTGCCTTCATTTTGAAGGTAGATAAAACGCTGCACTAACTTAATCGTGCAGTTGCTGAAACCTTTGCCGAAATGCCGCGCCAACTCAACCCGTGATAATTTAATCCAAAGATCAAACAATTTCTGTAAACTGAAAAATAAGGGGAATTTATGAAATCGAAAAAACACATTTTAGCCGCGTTTAGTTTGACGGCTGTTTTCGCTGTCGGAGCCTGTGAGTTGGCGCAGGGCGACGGTCAGTTATTGAATACACCGCGAACGGCGGCGGACGTTAACAACAATGGTGTGAGTGGTGCGCCCGAAACCGATAAAGTTTTAACCGGACAAGATGCGCTGTCCGGCGATTGGTCAACTGATGCGCCGGGACTGCGCCGTTTGATTAAAGCAAAGGATTTGCCGCCGCCCTACGCGACGGACTCGGCGGGCAACGGTCCGCGCGTCGTTCCGCGACCTGCTGGTGCGACGCTGAGGGTTCCCGCCGGATTCAAAGTGGAAGAATATGCCGCCGGATTTAACAATCCGCGTTTGCTGCGAACCGCACCGAATGGGGATGTTTTCGTTGTCGAGAGCGGACCCGGACGGATTCGCGTTCTGCGCGGCAAAGACGGGGCGAATAAACCCGACATCAACGAAATTTACGTCGAAAATTTAAAACAGCCGTTCGGCATCGCTTTTTATCCGAGCGATGATAATCCGAAATATCTCTACGTCGCCAATACCGATTCGGTCTGGCGTTTTCCGTACAAAAACGGCGATTTGAAGGCATCGGGCAAAGAAGAAGTGTTGGTTGACAACATTCCTAGCGGCGGCAAACTGCGCGGTGGCGGACACTGGACGCGCGACATTGCTTTTTCCAAAGACGACAAAAAAATGTACGTTTCGGTCGGTTCGCTTTCAAATGTGCAGGAAAATGCGAATATTGACGAGACGCGCCGCGCCGATATTTTGGAGTTTAATCCCGACGGCACGAACGAGCGTATTTACGCTTCCGGGATCAGAAATCCGGTCGGCATCGCGGTCAATCCGACGACGGGCGATTTGTGGACTTCGGTTAACGAACGCGATGGTCTTGGTGATAATCTTGTCCCGGACTATATTACCCGCGTCAAAGAAGGTGGATTTTATGGTTTTCCGTGGTACTACATCGGGGCAAATCAAGACCCGCGACACAAAGGCGCACATCCCGAACTCAAGGACAAGGTGGTAGTCCCGGACGTGCTTTTGCAGCCGCATTCGGCTTCACTGCAAATGACTTTTTATGATGGAAAACAGTTCCCGAAAGATTTTAGCGGTGACGCTTTCGCCGCCGAACACGGTTCGTGGAATCGCGCCCGCCGCACCGGTTACAAAATTATTCGAGTGCCGATCAAAAACGGCGTTCCGACCGGTGAATACGAAGATTTTCTAACCGGATTTGTCGCCGCTGACGATAAAGTTTGGGGCAGACCGGTCGGCGTGACGGTCGCCAAAGACGGTGCTTTGCTTGTCACTGACGACGGCGGCAACAAAGTTTGGCGCGTTTCTTACGAAGAGAGTCTTAAAAAGTCCAAAAAATAATTGAAGGGAAAACATAAAGCACGATGGCGGCGGATATTACGGAGAAAGGAAATTCCCACAATATCCGCCGCCACCGTATTTTATGCAGCAATTTTGATAAACGCCGAAGATTTGATTGTTCAGGCGGAAGTTACTGCGCTTGAAATCGGGTTAATCGACTGTTGCAGGTGACTCTATCTGCGAGAACTAAATTAATTCGGGACTAGATGTACTGCTGGATTGGACAGTTTTGGGCTTTCAATGCTGTTTGAAGAGCTTTTTACAGCTTTATCCCTGTTGGGGTGCCTTTTCAAAAAAACGAGCCGTCACAGCCTTTGGAACAGACAGGAATTTTTTAGTGAAAAAGAATTTTCCTTTTTCACTAATTCAGGATTCTTGTTCGCTTATACTTCAGCAATTCAGGGTTTTTACCTGTTCACACGCAAATCCCGTAAAATCGAGAATGCTTGATTGAGTAGTTCTCTGTTCAATTTCTGAGTGCTGTAATTATCCGAGTACTTTTCCGTGATCTCGGCGAACATCTTTTGTAACGAAAATTACCGGTTGAAATATATTTCTTTTTTTTTATAAAAAATTTCTTAAAATTGAAAATTGTGGAAGAATTTCTCGAAGAGGAGGAATCTCCTCTTCCTCTTTTCTTTAAGGTTAAAGAAGAGGTTAAGAAGGATAGGGAACAAAAAAACTGCGTAAACTCCTTGTTCACATCATTTACCGAAAACAACTTCCGAATGGAAACTCCATATTTGGTCAATTTCCGAGTGAAAACTCCGTACTTTTCCACAACTTCCGAATGGAAACTCCATATTTTTCCACAACTTCCGAATGGAAACTCCATATTTTTTTCCGGTTTTTAAAAAGTTTTCCACAACTTCCGAATGGAAACTCCATATTTTGAGTCATTTTTCAACCCAAAATGTCATTTCAAAAAACAACTTCCGAATGGAAACTCCATATATTTCCGAATGGAAACTCCATATTTGGGCGGCTCCCTGTGGAAAACTTATCCACAGAAACGACGATTTCCGAATGGAAACTCCATATTTGGCGATTTGCCTGTGGAAAACTTATCCACAGAAACGGCGATTTCCGAATGGAAACTCTATATATTTCCACAGCTTCCGAATGGAAACTCTATATTTTTTTAAGTATTTTGGATATTATTTGAAGGAATTTGTCAAGCTGCTGTGACAAGGCTCGGGAAAAGCCGCTCGATTTTTAGTAAAAATTAGGTGTATAAAAGATGTTAGATTTGATCTTTTTGGAGAAGATATTTGACTTCCTGATGCTTCATATTGGCTCTGATGGTTTGACCGGCGAAATTGAGGTCGGGTTTGATATTAATCACCGCGTCAACCAGTTTGTTTTTCCGTGCCGCATCGTAAATGTCGCTCACTTCATAACTGCGGATAACCTTTTTTTCGACCATCTCCTCAAGAGCTTTGGTGACGTGCCGCAGATTGTCGCGCATATATTTGTAAGGTGTCAAACCGAAATCGCGGAGCATCGTCGAGAGCGCAATCGAATAATTGGTCGCCAGATTTGCCTGTGTGAAATTATGGCTCATCCGTTTGTTCAACTGCCGCGAAACGATGTGTTTGAAGCGCATCGAAACTTCGTAGTTGAACTGCCGCCAATTGCCTTCTTTGATTGATTTGGTGACGAGCGAATTGAAACGGACGAAGGCTTTCGTCTTTTTGCCCTGCCCTTTCCAGTCTTCGCGGGTGTTCAGACCGACGGTTTCAAAAAGGTGATCGGAAAAAATCGTTTCGCCGCCGGAAGTGGTCAAATGAATGGTCGTCCCGACGCAGACCATCAGTGCTTTTTTGATTTGTTCGAGCGAGTAAGTGTGTCCGGTTTTCGAGAGTTCGTGCTGTAATTCGTAGAGCGTAAATGTCACCGCCGCCTGATCGTCCAAAAACAGCCCGTGACCGTCAACGGCGAGTTTGCGAAGCGCGTCTTCAACCAATTCTTCGACCACGCCGGGAAAGTAATCGCGCACCACACCGTCGCTGTCCTTGATTTTCGCCGGGTCAATCGAAATGCGGTATTCAACGCCGCGACACGCGAAATCGCGTTCGAGCCGGTCTAGAAATTTATCCTGCAAACGCTCGATGCGCCAATAGACATATTTCGGGCAAAAGTCGTAAAACTCAATCGTATTGCTGAAATTCTTGTCGTCCGGCAGCAGCGATTCAAACAATTCCATCTGCACCGGTTTGGACAGTTCGTAATCATCAATCCTTTTTTTCGGTGATTTAACGACGCTTTTCGGCGGTGCGGCGGAAATATCGGCGGGTTTGTCTTTGACGGCTTTTGTCAGGCGTTTCATAATACTGACAGCATAAAGGTTATCGCCCCGAATTTCAAAATAAATCTTTCGGTAATGGTCAGATTAGAAGTGATATACTTCATATTCTGATCGCCTTTGTAATTCTATCCAGTTGGAGTGAAGATGATTGCAATGACCATATTATTACTGTTCTTTTTATACATACTTTCTACTTTTTATCTTTTCGACGGAGTGGTTAAATTTGAGTACAGAAATTACCGAAAAAATTGGATAGCTGACGGAAAGCCGATAGGTTTTTTTTGGGTTCCGAAAGAGGCGAGAGGTAAATTTTTAGAATTGCCAAAAATAAGAAGTAGTTTTGCCAGAAGTCGTTGTTCAGGTTCCTGGATTTATGCTACGCCTGAATGGGCAAAAGGGGATGCTCAGGCAGGGAAACTTTTGTTACGATATAGATTAACTGCAATATTACCCACATTGATAATTTTCTTTTGGATTGTTTTTTTATTTTTCAAATAGTTTGCTATTAATCAAGACTTTCTCTCAATCCAAAAAATATATTGCGCTTTAGTCAGCCAAAATCAACCTGCCGATTCGCCTTAAAGTAAAATTAACCCGCGCCGCAGCGCAATCGTGACGGCTTCGGTGCGCGTGTTGACACCAAGTTTGCCGAAGATGGAAGCGACGTGAAATTTGACGGTGTGTTCGGAGATGTGCAGCAAATTGGCGATGCGTTTGTTGCTTTCGCCTTCGACGAGCAGTTCTAAAACTTCGTTTTCCCGCGCCGTTAATTTCTCGATTAAATCGTCATCAAATTGATTTTCGCCGATGGAATGCGTCGCATCTGAAACTGCAAAAATTTCGATAAATTCAGGCGATAAAACCGTCAAATTTTGTGATGCGGCTCGAATTGCCGCGCTCAATTCGATTGGTGATGCGTCGTGCGGCAATAACCCGCGCAGTCTATTTTGCAAAGCGTTGGAGAGATGTGTCGTCGTTTGAAGTTCGGGCGAAAACAGCGCGACGATTGCCGGGAAATCGTCCTCAACGGTTTCGGCATCGTTTGTAAATTCGATCAAAGCGTCGAAATCAGCCGTGCGTTCGACGTTGATTAAAAGCACGTCAATCGTTTGATCGAACGAAAATGCGGGGAGCGCGGCGGAAATGTTCGCCGCGCTCCCCGCAATGACGATGTTTGAGTCGTTACGCAGAACGGATTCGAGACCGGCGCGGACGATGCCCGAAGCCGCGACGATCAAAACGGTCGTGATGTTTTCTTCACCGTTCATTTGTTTTTTTTATCGTCCTCCTCTGCCGCCGCCGCGATGCCGCCACCCGCGCCCGCCGTGTCCGCCGCGCCGTTCGTTTTCTGATGATTCCGGGCGCGAACCCAAAACGATTTCGATTTCCGTGAATTCGCCGCCGCGCAGGATTTTCGCCGCGACGGTTTCGCCCGCTTCTTTGCCCCGCAGCGCGGATTGTACGTCCGCCGGATCGTGAGTTAGGTTGTTATCAATCGAAAGCAGAATATCGCCGATTAACACGCCGGCTTGTTCCGCCGCGCCGTCCGCTTCGACCGTCAGCATCATCAGTCCGCCCGTCTGCTCCAAATTCAACTTGACGCGCAGATTTTCGGTGATCGGAACACTCTGCGTACCGATGCCGAGATATGGTTTGGAGATTTTGCCTTTGGTCAGTAGAACATCAACCACACGGTTGACCGTTTCCGACGGAATCGTCAACGCCGCGCCGCGTCCGAACGCCGATGTGTTGACACCCAAAACTTTGCCGTCGGAATTGATTAACGCGCCGCCGGAAAAGCCGAGAAAGATTGATAAATTGAGACTGAGCAGACGCTCGATTTCATCGCCGCGCCACGTTTGCCACGCACCCGAAACTTTTCTGATGATGCCGAAACTCGCCGCAATTTCCGCGCCCGTTCTGCCGATTGCCAAAACGACATTGCCGGTTTTGGCATCGGAAGTTTCCACTATTTCCGCCGGGTGCAGAGTTTTGGCAATTTCTTCATCGTCAATTTTCAAAACCGCGAGGTCGGTTCCCGCGTCGCGCCCGACGACCGTCGCCGTCGCCGTCCGCCCGTCGGCAAACGAAACCGTAATCTGTTGATCGCGCCGAATCGTGTGATTGGTCGAAACGATTACGCCGCCTTCGCGCCAGACGATGCCGCTCGTCGCCACACGCGGTCGGGCATCAATCGCCACAATCGAAGCGGCGGCAGTTTTGACTGCTTTTGTAATTTGTGCGGAAAAATCTGTTAAGTTGTTTCCGTTTTCAGTATTATTAGTGTCCATTTTTTACTCCGTTTAATTTTAATCGAAAAGAGATATTTATTCGCTTTTCATCAAACGCAAGTATGAACGAAGAAAACAGTCCGCACATCAGCCGTTCGGCTAGGCAGTCGGGCAGTCAATTCGGTTAGTTCTTCGGTCGCGCCAGTAACAAATTTCACACAAGTTTAATTTTTCGTTCAAACAAGGATAACTTTTGCTTGACACACAGCATTAGTCTTGGCGTTCAAAGCCTAACATTCAATTCTCAAATTGGTATGAAAATTAGCCAATCATTTGTGGTGACGCGGCTATTGTGTCAGCACGGTCGAGATAGAAGAGCGACTCATTTGTGATGTATGTTCAACGGTAGGAGAAAAGAGAACAGGAAATAGAGAAGCGATAAGGTAATCTGTTCGATGAAATTAAGGAAGCCGGTAAAGGCACACCTTCGAGGGCAAAAAATAAAGCCACCGCTTCTGGTGGTGGTACTTTTACTCGTTGGGTTGCGCCATCGTAGATCAAAATTCAAGATCGGGGGAGAAGAAAAATTGTTTTTTCTCGTTGTTCCATTTGATACCAAAATAATCAACACTTCCGTCTATGTCATATTTGCTGATGCCTAATCTGGAAATCGAGAGCATAAAATTTGATAAATCTTTGTTTTGAATTAAGAAAATGGCTTTGCCTTCGGTTTTTGAATTCTTTTTATTTGTCGGGAAAACGACTAAAGAAAGTTTGTCCTTTACCTTTAGATTTTTATCCACTACCAAAGCAGAGGGTGTCAGATATTTTGTGTAATTGAGTTTTCTGTCAGTCCGGCAATTGGGAGCCGTCCTTCAAAAATGATTGCCATTTGATTCATCGCCAAACTCCAGTTCTGAATGGGCATTGTCCATTTTTTCTCGATATTTT
>JBBSUG010000047.1:0-33867 GCA_038235165.1 Pyrinomonadales bacterium | reverse complement strand
CAAATAATTTACTCATAATAATTCCTAACCCTTTTTTTCCTTAAATTTAATAGCTCGAATACAAAACTCCGTCAACTTCCGCGACCGTCAAATCCCGATTATAAATCGCCGAAGTCGTTGACTGAGTTTTAGAACCTTCGCTCAAATTTCCCGTATCGAACGCGCCGAAACCGATTTCTTCGATCAACGCCGAAACTTTTTTCTTCGCATCCTCATCATCTCCGCAAAGAAAAATCACGCGCCGTTCTTCGACCGGCAAATCTGTATTTCCCTGCGTTTTCAAATGCTCAAACCAAATCGTATTAAACGCTTTAACGACTTTCGCGCCGCTCAAATGCTCGGCTAAAAGTTCGCTCGACGTGGTTTTGTTGCTGTCAATGTCTTCAAACTGCCCGTCGCGGTCGGGATAATAATTGTTTGAATCAATAACAATTTTCCCGTCAAATTCATTCGCCGGCAATTCTTTATACTTGCCAAACGGAATCGAAACAAACACGATCTCACCAAATTTCGCCGCCTCTTCAACCGTTACCGCTTTCGCGTTGCCGCCGATTTCCTTTACCAAATCCGCTAAAGTTTCAGGCTCGCGCGAATTGGCAATCGCAATTTCGTGTCCCGCTTTCGCAAACAATTTCGCCGCATTTCCGCCGATATTTCCCGCTCCGATAATTCCAATTTTCATAATTTTTTACTTTTTAGCCGCGAACAAACGCGAATTTTCACGAATTAAGAAAAGAATATTTAGCCACAGATTTTCACAGATGAACACGGATGAGAAATGATAAATCTAAGCGACAAATCCAAACAAATTACTTGAAAATTTCTGTTACCTATTTTAAAAAATCCGTGTCTATCTGTGAAAATTTGTGGCTAAAAACTCTTCTCTTTTTCGTGTTCTTTTCGTGTCTGTTCGTGGCTAATCTCCTATTTTTGCTCAATAATCGCCGCCCGCATTTTTCGCAATTGATGCAGCCAACGGTCATAATTTTCCGCCTTTTTTACAATATAATCCGTAACTTCCGCGTGCGGCAATATCAAAAATTCTTCCTTTTCCAAAGTCTTTATCACGACATCCGCACACTCTTCGACCGTGATCGAATCGGGAATCAAAAACGTATTATTTCCGTATTCCGGGTTCTCGATCAGACGAGTTCTCACGCCCTGCGGACACAGACACGAAATGTAAATTTTATCGCCGAATTCAATCGCCAAACTTTCCGCCATCGCCACCGCCGCGTGTTTTGTTACCGCATACGGCGCAGACATCGGATGCGTCAGCAGTCCCGCCGCCGAAGCCGTTATCATAAACGCGCCACCGCCGTTTTCGATCATCTGCGGAAAAACCGCCCGCGCCAGATAAACGTGCGACAAAACATTGACTTTGTAAACCAAATCCCAAATCTTGCCCGAAACTTCCAAAGAACCTTCCGCGCCGCCGATGCCCGCGTTTGAAGCAACAAAATCAATTGTCCCACATTCGTCTAAAATCTCCGCTATGACCGATTTACAGTTTTCTTCGTCCGCCACATTGAGTTTGAACGCTTTGCCATTGACAGATTCCGCAACCTTTTGCGCGTTTTCAAATTCCAAATCAGCGACAAAAACTTTCTTCGCACCTTCCGCGTGAAACTTTTCGCACAAAGCCTTACCAATACCGTTTGCGCCACCGGTTACGAGAATAATTTTGTCTTTTAAGTTCATATCTTTTTACACTTTTTCATCAGCTAATGGCTCATACATTTTTATTATTATTTCTATCGGTATTGCCGTAAGTCTTTTTAACAATTCAGGCGAAAAAGAAAGATGTCCCGTATGACCATCTGGAAAGTAACCGCAAAAAATATTAAATTCACAGGTTTGCGAAAGATTTTCAAAAACTGAAATTTTGCTTTCTATAAATTCAATCAATCTTATTAAATGAGCGTCGAGCGACTCCGATTCATCTATATCACTTTCTAATCCCCACATATTTGCAGGGTGAACATAACTTTTCGGATTATTCGGCACTGCCCTCGTTCCTTTTTCTACAAAAAAATCAGGTTCAATTTCTAAAGCATCAGTAATTTCCTTAACGTAGGTAATTTTACTACTGATTCGCAGACTTGCCTTATTTCTTCCACCTCTCATTTTCATTATTTTAATTGCCTCATAATGAAACAAAATTACGAAGTTTTAAGTTGTTTTTCAACAATTCAACTTCGCTTTTGCACAGATGAACACAGAAAAAGCTGATTGAATTATCTGCATTAAATCTGTGTTTATCCGTGTCCATCTGTGGTTAAATTTCTTCTCTTTTTCGTGTCCTTTTCGTGTTTGTTCGTGGCTAGTTTCCCACAGTCAACACGACTTTGCCCGTTGTTTTGCGGCTTTCAATCGCTTCGTGCGCTTCTCGCGCTTGTTCCAATGGAAATTCCGTCACCTGAATTTTCAAACGTCCTGCGTCGAGATGTCCGAGCAATTCTTTGGTGAACGCGATGCGATTCGGAACAGATTCGTTCATCAGCCAATAACCGCGAATCGCGTGATTTTTCGGCATCAAACTCAGTACCGAAACTTTGAAATCTTCGCCGCTCGCCGAACCGTAAACCCACATTGTGCCGTGTGTTGCAAGAACTTTCAGATTTTTCGCCACGATGTCGCCGCCGACCATTTCGATCAGCCAATCAACTCCGCGCCCGTCGGTCGCTTTCAAAACTTCGTCCGTCCAATCGTCTTCCGAATAATTTATCGCATAATCCGCGCCCAAATCCGCGACAAGCTGCAATTTCTGCTCGCTCGAAGCCGTGCCGATGACCGTCAAACCTTTATGTTTCGCCAACTGCACGAGCAAAGTCCCGACACCGCCCGCCGCCGCGTGAATCAAAATCGAATCGCCGGATTTCGTTTCACTCAAAAGTCCGAGCGCGGTCAAACCTTGGACAAGCAGCGCGGTTGATTCGCCAAAACCGAGTTCATCGGGAATCGGAATTACGGTCGCCGCTTTCGCCGTCGCATATTCCGCATAACCACCGCTCGAAGTCGTCGCCAAAACGCGCTGTCCGACTTGCAGATTTGTAACATTTTCGCCCAATTCCTCAATCGTCCCCGCCGCTTCATAACCAAGCGTCAACGGCAATTCCGGCTTCGTCAAATAATTCCCCGAACGCATCATCGTGTCCGCATAATTGATGCCCGCCGCCGCAACCTTTATCAAAACCTCGTCCGCCGTCGGCACAGGTCTTTCGATTTCTTCGAGCGTCAATTTGTCCGCTCCGCCAAGTTCATTCACTCTGATTGCTTTCATAATATTTATCTTTTTGCCACGAACGGGCGCGAAATTTCACGAAAATTATCCACAGATAAACACAGATGAACACGGATAAGAATAAAGATAAATATGAAAGTAATTAATCGCTTTTATCTCTTAAAAATCTGTGTTCATCTGTGTTCATCTGTGGATAAATATTCCTTCTTCGCATCCATTCGCAGTTATTTTTCCTTAAACCGCTATTGATTTCTCACCGAAAATTTCCGCGACGATTTCGTAAGAACGCAGACGTTTCGACTGATCGAAAACCATCGCGTTGACCATAATTTCGTCGGCTTTTGATTCAACTAAAAATGCTTCTAATTTACGCTTAACCGTTTCCTTGCTTCCGATAATCGAACCGCCCGTGCGCGATGCGACGAGTACTTTCTCCTGCGCGTTCCAAATTGAATTCATGTCTTCAACCGGTGGCGGAATTTTGCCCGGTTTTCCTCTAATCAAATTCAAAAAAGATTGATATTGCGAAGTCACCAGATATTCAGCTTCGTCGTCAGTTTCCGCTGCGATAATATTTAATGCGACCATCGCATACGGCTTTTCCAGATCGTCCGAGGCGCGGAATGTTTTGCGGTAAAGTTTGAGCGAAGGCAACGTATACTCAGGCGAAAAATGCGCCGCGAACGCGAACGGCAAACCCAAAACTCCGGCAAGTTGCGCCGAAAAACCGCTTGAACTCAAAAGCCAGATCGGGACATCCAAACCCGCGCCCGGAACTGCCTGAACTTTTTGATGTTCGACAGGCTTTTGAAAGAAAAATCGCAATTCTTCAAGCTGTTCGGGAAATTCCTCGCCGTCATCATTTAAAGTTCGCCGCAAAGCCATCGTCGCCGGACGATCAGTTCCCGGCGCACGCCCAAGCCCCAAATCAATGCGCCCCGGATAAAGACTTTCAAGCGTCCCGAACTGCTCGGCAATCACAATCGGCGCGTGATTCGATAACATAATTCCGCCCGAACCGACGCGGATTTTTTCCGTATTACCCGCAACATATCCGATCACCACCGAAGTCGCCGCGCTCGCAATTCCGGGCATATTGTGATGCTCGGCAAGCCAGAATCTTTTATAACCGAGTTGCTCGACATATTGCGCCAAACTCAAAGTTTTCCGCAACGCATCGCCCGCCGTTTCGCCTTCAAACACAGGCGACAAATCCAAAACCGAGAACGGAATTTTTGTAATATTGCTCATAATTCCTCAATTTTTTTTTAACCGCAGATGGACGCGGACAAACGCAGATTATTTCCATTGTTTTGAATCAGAATCATAGGTTTCGGATTCGCCTAACTTTTTACCAAACCAGACGATATATTTTGATTCGCTTTCCTTTTTATAGTAAATCGGTCCGCTTTCTGTTTCTTCAATTCCAATTTCGCTTAAACTATTCGGCAATGTGCCTTTCTCATTTCTGAATTTTTCGACTTTGGCAACAACTTCATTTCCTTGCTTAATTTTCCCGTTGTAGCCGCAAGCCAAAATGAAACTACAAAATAATAAAATTGCCAAAAACAATCTGAGTTTCATAAAATTTTCTTCTCTTAATCTGCGTTTATCCGCGTCCATCTGCGGTTAAATTTTCCTACGCACTTTTCGCCTTCCGCAAATCAATCGCTCGTCCGTATTGCTTCGGAATATAATCAATCTCCGTGCCCAACTCTTTCGCCGCCGTGAACGGAAAATACGGTTCGCGCAAAAATTCACGCGCTATCAAAATCGCGTCCGCCTCGCCTTTTTGCAAAATTTCTTCGGCTTGTTTCGCGTCCGTAATCATCCCGACCGCGCCCGTCGGAATTTCAGCTTGTTTGCGAATTTCCGCCGCGAATTCGACTTGGTAATTCGGTGCGACGGGAATTTTCGCGTCCGGCACGTTGCCGCCCGTCGAAACGTCAATCAGGTCAATTTCGATTTCTTTCAGTTTTTTGCAAAGCTCAACCGACTGCGCCAAATCCCAACCGTTTTCCGTCCAATCGGTTGCCGAAATTCGCACGAAAACCGGCAAATTTCCCGGCACAACTTCACGCACTTTTTCGGAAGTTTCGAGCAGAAAACGAGTTCGATTTTCCAAACTTCCGCCGTATTCGTCGCTGCGTTTGTTCGACAAAGGCGACAAAAATTCGTGAAACAAATAACCGTGCGCGGCGTGAATTTCGATCACTTCAAAACCCGCGTCAACCGAGCGTTTTGCCGCCGCGACAAAATCATTCGTCGCCTGTTCAATTTCCGCTTTCGACATCTCGCGCGGCAACGTATAATCTTCGTCAAACGCCAACGCCGACGGCGCGACCGTTTCCCAACCGCCGTCCTCAATCTCGACTTTTTTCCCGCCGTTCCAAGGCTCGCCCATTGACGCTTTTCGTCCGGCGTGCGCGATTTGAATTCCCGCCACCGCGCCTTGGTCTTTGATAAATTTCGTAGTTTTTTTATACGCTTCGGCGTGCGCGTCCGACCAAATTCCCGCATCCGACGGCGAAATTCTGCCTTCGGGCGAAACCGCCGTCGCTTCCATAATCACGAGTCCCGCGCCGCCGACCGCGCGGCTTCCCAAATGCACGAGATGCCAATCTGTCGGCATTCCGTCCGCGCTCGAATATTGACACATCGGCGAAACCCAGATGCGGTTTCTAAACTCAACTTCTCTTAATTTGTAACTTTCAAATAATTTGCTCATAAATTCCCTTGCACTTTTTTTTTAGCCACGAATAACACGAATAATACAAATAAAATCAAAAAAATAATTCGTGTTATTCGTGTTATTCGTGGCTAAAATTCTTACGTCATTTGCTTCCAGTCCGCGCCGCCGACTTCCTGCCAACGCTGACGAATTGCTTCAAATTCTTCGCTCGATAAATTTCCTTCCCCAACATATTTCGCGTTTTCGCTCCAACGTCCCGGCTTTGTCGTGCCGACAATCATCGTGTCAACGCCCGGAACTGTCATCGTAAATCGTAATGCCGTCGCCGTCGCTTCTTCCAGCAATTTGTCTAAAAATTCGTATTTTAATTTCTCTATTCTGTCCCAATACTCGTGATGATAAGATTCGTCAGGTTTTGACGAGTGCCGCCAGACGGCGTTGGCAATCGGGCGTTTGGCAATGACACCGACATTTTTCTCTGCCGCGAGTTTGATAATTTCATCTATCGCCGATTGATCGGCAATCGAAACCGAAGTTTGCAAGCTGTCAAAAACGTCCATTTCAAGCGCGGTTTTCGCATCTTCGTTGTCGCCCGAATAACCGATAAATCTTGTATAACCTTTCTCAACGGCGCGTTGTAACGCTTCAATCGCTTCGCCGCGTTTTAGAATTTCGCTGTCGCACGAATGCAGTTGCGCGATGTCGAGATAATCAGTTTTCAAATTCCGCAAGCTGTTTTCGATGGTCTCCAAAATGCCTTTTTTCGACCAATCGTAGCGCGTAAAACCGTCGAGCGCGCCGCACTTTGTCAACAGATAAAATGATTTGCGCCGCTTGCCGACCGTTTCGCCGATCAACTTTTCGCTTTCCCAATACGCCGCCGCCGTATCAATTACGTTCAAACCGGCATCCAAAGCCGCGTTCAGAAGTTCGCCGACACTTTCCCGCGTCACCTCGCGCCCGATCTCCGCGCCGCCGAAGCCAAGCACGGAAAATTCCATATCAGTTTTGCCGAATTTTCGCTTTTCCATAATTTTTAATTTTCAACCGCAGATGAACGCATATTTTTAACTTATTTATGTAAATTTCTTTTCTCCAATCTGCATTCATCCGTGGCTATCTGCGGTTAAATATTTTCTTACAAATCAAAAATAAAACAAGTCGTCGTCCCGTGCGCGTAAAGTTTGCCGTTTGCGTCAATCAATCTGCCTTCCGCCGAAGCGATTTGTCTGCCGACATTGACGATTTCTCCGACCGCTTTTAGATTTCCCGTTTTCTCAAAAATCGGACGCACAAAATTTACTTTTATTTCCACACTTGTCGAACCTTTTCCCGCATCCAAAGTCGTGTGAATCGCACACGCCATCGCCGAATCGAGCAAGGTCGTGATAAACCCGCCGTGAATCGTGCCGAGCGGATTGTAAAAATTCGCGT
Organism: Pyrinomonadales bacterium; assembly: GCA_038235165.1. Taxonomy (GTDB): domain Bacteria; phylum Acidobacteriota; class Blastocatellia; order Pyrinomonadales; family Pyrinomonadaceae. Next base: position 26,497 of record JBBSUG010000047.1, on the reverse strand, counting down.
GCGGTTTGCCCTCAAAAACAACTTTGCCGCTTTCGACTTCCGTTAACGCAAAATCAAAATGCTCGCTGATCGGCGGCGCGGCATATTCGCGCGAAACCATTTTGCGAAAAACTTCGAGCGGCGTTTCCGTCTTCCAAACTTCCAGCGGAATCAAACCGTAATTTACGTCTTTCATAATTTTATCAGCCACGAACAAACACAAAAACAAGAGAAGAATTATCAACCACAGATGGTCACAGATAAACACAGAAAGGAATATGATAAATACACAAGCGACCTGTTAGTTTTATCTCTGAAAAATCCGTGTTCATCTGTGTCCATCTGTGGCTAAAAAATTTTCTTTCTTTTCTTTTTCGTTTCGTGTTTGTTCGTGGCAAAATATTTTTATTTCGCCAATTCCGCAGCTATTTTCTCGGTCAAACGCGAATCTTCCGCTGTCACATCGGGCGCAAAACGCCCTGCGATTTCGCCGTTTTTTCCAATTAAAAATTTCTCAAAGTTCCACAAAACTTCGCTCGATTCGGAGCGCGTCGAACCGTAACCTTTTAATTTCTCCTCAAATTCGCCGTCGTTAACATCGGTTTCCGGTTTATTTTCAGTCAGATATTTATAAAGTTCGTGCTGATCGTCGCCTTTGGTGGAAACTTTCGAGAACAGCGGGAATTTCACGTCAAAATTTGCCGCGCAAAATTCTTTGATTTCCGCTTCCGTTCCCGGTTCTTGTCCCATAAAATTGTTCGCCGGAAAACCGAGAACTTCAAAACCTTTGCCGTGATATTCGTCGTAAAGTTTCTGCAAACCTTCATATTGCGGAGTCAGACCGCATTTTGACGCGACGTTGACCACGAGCAAAACTTTATCTTTATATTCGCTTAAATTAGTTTCCGTCCCGTCAATCGTTTTCACGGGAATTTCGTATATTTCATTTGCCATAATTTTTAATTTTTCCTGCTAAATTTAATTTACTGCTTTATGTGATTCGTCAACCGCCGTATTGACGGCGACTTCGCGCCATTCGTCAATATTTTGCTTTACTTCCGCCATTTTTTCTTCCATTCCTTTGACCGCATCCGCGCCGAGCGGCAGACGCAGCGGCGGATTTTCCGCGTCAACGACTTTTATCATCGCGGTAACGGCTTTCACCGGATCGCCGTCTTGTTTGCCGTGGTAATCGCCGATGTTGTCAATTCTTTCGGATGTCTTGTAATCGGCAATCCGATTTTTCGGCTGTTCAAACGAACGCCCCGCAAAATCGGTGCGAAAACCGCCCGGCTCGATCAAAGTTACGTTTATTCCGAGATGCTCGACCTCTTTTGAAAGTGCTTCGGAAAGTGCTTCGAGCGCAAATTTCGTCGCCGTGTAATATCCGACCGAAGGACCCGAACGAAAACCGCCGATTGATGAAAGATTCAAAATATGTCCGCTTTTCTGTTCGCGCATTGTCGGCAGAACTTCGCGCATTACGCTGATTACACCGAAAACATTGGTTTCAAATTGTTTTCTGATTTGCTCTTCCGACGGTTCTTCGATTCCGCCGCCGAGACCGTAACCGGCGTTATTGACCAAAACATCAATTTTGCCGAATTCCGTAATCGCCGTTGCGACCGATTTTTTGACATCTTCCGCTTTCGTTACGTCCAATTTCACCGCCCGCGCCGTATCGGGATATTTCTCAACCAAATCCTCCACATCTTTTGTGTTTCTTGCCGTCGCCACGACCTCTTCGCCGCGTGCCAAAACCTGCTCCGCCAATTCGCGCCCGAAGCCTGTCGAACTTCCCGTGATAAACCACACTCTGTTTTTATTGCTCATAAGTTTTTATTCTTTCTTGATAATTTCCTTTAATTTATTATAAAACGCACTAACCGGCGTGATCGAAGTGATGACATCTTCGTTCTTCACTAATTCGCCATTTTCGTTCAGTTTTTCATCCGTTACGCCCTAAATTACGCCGATAAAACTATCTTCTTTCGTGTTAGTTTCAACATTAAGTTTCTCCTCAAAAAAAAGCCCGCCGCTTCCGCCGTAGGTTGAAAAACAAGTTGCATCAACTCTGTTTTTTTCGCTCGTTTCGGGAACGATTTTAATGTTCCGGCTGATCGTCATCGTCCAGCCTTCATCGCCGAGTTCTTTGTCGCCGTTAAATCCGGCGCATCCGAGATTCGTTTCGTTCGCGCTCATTTCAGCGAATGTCGGAACAGAAATTTGCAGCGGTTTGACCTCGGTAACTTTTCGGTTTAACCTGACAATTGAGTAATCGGGATTCATACTCGCTTTCAAAACCTTTTTGACATATACGTTCTCAATTTTTTCAACACCGTTTTTTCTAAAAATAACGACTGCCCAATTTGGTTCTAAATCTCTCGACAAATCGAATTTGATATTATTTTCCAAAAAACAATGTCCGGCGGAAACGGCGATGTCTTCGGCAACCAACGTCAGCGAACACCATTTGCCGACGATAAAATTTACTTTACCGACTGCCGCTAAGTCAGGATATTTTTTAACGTCGAAAACTTCCCGTCTGACTCCGGCGATTTTCTCGACTTTCGGCGTTTCATTGCTTTCACGCCCGCAACCCGAAAAAACAGATAACAGCAAAGCTAAAATAATGAAAAAACAGACTCTCATCCGATTTAATCTCTTTCTTTTCGCACACCATTAAACCGTCGCGCACGGCAAATAAAATATTAGAAACCCGATCATCAGCCTGCACTTTTTGATTGTATTTGTGGAGCGCAACGGCATCCTCATCGCCGGTTTCCGCGTCGAGAACTTTGCCTTCGCGTAAAACATTGTCGGCGATAATAACTCCGCCGATTCGTAATTTCGGGAAAACCAAATCGTAATAATTTGCATACGCCGGTTTGTCCGCGTCAATAAACACGAGGTCGAAAGTTTCATCAAGCGTCGGAAGTATTTCGGCGGCATTGCCCAAATAGCTTTCGATTTTGCTGCTCAAATCAGATTTCGCCCAAAACTCTTTGGCAATTTCGTTCGTTTCCGGTTCGATATCGAGCGTAAAAATCACGCCGTCGTCAGTCAGACCTTCCGCCAGACAGAGCGCAGAGTAACCCATAAAAGTTCCGATTTCCAAAATTCTTCGCGGCTGCAACATTTTGCTGAACATCGCCAGCAAACGCCCTTGATAAAAACCGGAAAGCATTTGATAATCGCTTCTTTCGCGGTCAGTTTTGTTTGACAGTGAAGTCAGTAATTCGCCCTCACCACTCGTGAATTTTTCTGCGTAATTTTGGATTTTTTCGTCAATCATACAAAAAAGATAAAATTAAAAAAGTGATAAGGTGAAAAAGTTTATCGTCGTAAATCAACGAAAAGTTCTCCTCTTTCAACCTTTTCACCCTTTCACTTTACGAATTCCCATCAACCTTCGATTCGAGCCGCAGACTGACCAAAGTGTTTTGATTATCAGTGATTTCAAGCGCGTCTTCGCTGCCGTCCGTGTCAATTTGAACGGCGATGCCGCGCACATTAGTAATCGTATCGTGCGTTTTTTCGGCGTTTTCATTTGATCGGTCAATTCGAATAATTTCGACGTTTTTCGCGTTTCCGTCGGTTGTCAGTTTCACATCTTCGAGATGCGCTTCGATACCCTCTTCCTGCGTCGTTCCGTCAGCCCGAAAAACGTCGAAACGCGCCCGCCGATTCTTGTTGCGGTCCGCAAATTCAGTTAAAAAGTTCTGCCATTCGTCCGGCGCAATCATTTTGCGCGGCTCTTTCGGTTCATTTAATCCGTCCATATTTTTCTCCTCTTTTTTAGCCGCGAACAAACACGAAATTTCACAAAAATAAGAATTTAAAATTTTAATTCTTTTGTTCTTTTTCGTGTCTTTTCGTGGCTAACTAATCTTTACTACAATTTTGCCGAAGTGTGCGCCCGCTTCCATATGTTTGAGCGCGTCCGCAACTTCGCCGAATTCAAAAGTTTTGTCAATCACCGGCTTGATGTGCGTATAGCTGCATAAAAAGCGGTTCAAATCTTCAAACATCTGCCGTGAACCGACGTAAATTCCCTGCAATCTGACCGATTTCATCAGCAGCGAAGTCGGATTAAAATCACCTTTTCCCGACAAAACTCCAATGACGGCAACCTGTCCACCGAATTTGACGGCATTGACCGATTTTTGCATCGTCCCCGCGCCGCCGACTTCGACAACCATATCAACGCCGCGTTTTTCCGTTAATTCGAGAACTTTTTTGTCCCAATCCGGTGTCGTTTGATAATTAATCAGATCGGCTGCCCCCATTTTTTTCGCTCGTTCTAATTTTTCGTCGCTTGAAGAAGTGATGATTACGCGGCAGCCTAAAACGCTTGCCAATTGCAGCGCGAAGATCGAAACGCCGCCCGTTCCCTGCAATAAAACCGTATCGTCCGGTTTGATGCCGCACGATTCAAACATTGCGTGATACGCCGTCACTGCCGCACACGGCAGCGTCGCCGCTTCTTCATAAGAAAAATGATCGGGAATGCAAACCAGTCCCTGTTCGTCAAACGTGCCGAATTCACGTAAACAACCGTCCAAATCACCGCCGAGCGCGGTGCGGGATTTTTTCGCATCAATCGCGCCGTCAATCCAGCTTTGCATAAAAATAGGCATTACGCGGTCGCCGACCTTAAATTTTGTCACGTCCGCGCCGATTTCGACAACCTCGCCCGCGCCGTCTGAAAAAGGCACGAGCGGCGTTCTCAAACGCGGGTTATACGTTCCCTTGACCATCATCAAATCGCGGTAATTCAATGATGTCGCGTGAAATTTCACTTTCACTTCGTTCGCCTGCGTTACCGGTTCGTCGCGTTCGGCCAAAGTTAAATTTTCGATGCCGAATTCGTTAATTTCGTAAACTTTCATAATGTTGTTATTGCCCGGGAAAGATACGATGTTGACGAAAAAGAAGACAGGAAAATTTCGTGTCCGTCATATATTTCCCGGGCAAATTCTCTAATAAGCTGCCGCTTTATCGGCTTTATTTTCCACCCATCGGTCGAGTAAACTTTCAAATTCAACCTGAATCGAATGTTCTTTGTCTGCCAGATACCAACGCTGGAGTTTTTCCATTATTTCCGGCTTTTCCAAGTCTTGTTTTTTCAATTCGTGAAAATAATCCATCGAAACTTGCGGGCGCGGACCCCACGTTCCGATCACTTCGAGCGTTCCCGCGTCAAGGGCGATCAATTTCGGAATCGAACGTGCATTATCGGTCAAATATTCGTCCATCAATTCGAGATTTTCGTCGCGCAAAACGTAGCGCGTTTCGATGTTCTCACTTTCCGCCGCGATCTTTTCAATCGTCGGAATATTCTGCGCCGCGTCGCCGCACCAGCCTTCGGTAATAATCAGCCAAATCATTTTGCGCTCGTTATTTCGCGCTTTTTCAATCACCGATTCGTTCAATTTGATCGTTTTCTCGAGACGGTGCATCCGCTGACGGTTAAGTTTGCCATAATTGAACATCGCCTCCGACTGATTCGTTCCGGTTGTTTTGCCGTCAATCAAAAGATCATCAATCAGCTTGATGTATTCGGCGTAAGTCATTGATTTTTTGGTATATTCGTTCATAAATATTTAATCATCTTGCTTTCCAAATTAGCCTGTCCAAACTCCACGCGCCGCCGCCGGCGAAGATGAAGTAGAAGAAAATGAAACAGTAAATAACTGCCGGTTCACCCTTGTTGATTATCGGCAAAAAACCGCCCGGAGCGTGTGCCATAAAATATGCCACCGCCATTAACCCGCATAAAATAAAGGCGACCGGACGGGTGAAAAGACCGATCAGGAATAATATTCCGCCGCCAAATTCCAGAATTCCGGCAACCAGCATTAATCCCGTCGCTGCGGCAAATCCTTCTTTTGGCGGATAGTTTAATAACTTTTGGCTGCCGTGCCAAAGAAATAAAAATCCCGTAATTATCCTCAAAATACTTAACGCCCGCGGTGTCCAGGCTGTCCAAAATGTATTCACTTTTCTCTCCTTCAAATTCAAATTTTATCGTCTCTATTATTTTTTATCATAATTTGTTGGGTTTTGGCTTACGGGTTTCGCTTTTTAATCTTTGGTATTATCTTTTATCTATCAACTCATCTTTCGGAAAATACACTTTCGGCGTTTTTGCCAGCCATTCATTTTCTTCATCACGATAACCGATTCCGCATATTGCCGTGTAATCTCCGAGACCTGAAACTTCGTCAAACTTTGCCGGTTCAAGTTCTTCCATCGGGCAGACATCAATTCCTAACTGGTCACCATGACGACAATTTATAATGCGGCAACCCGAAACTCCACGGTGCGATAACTAACCCCTGTTCAAGTGTTTCCCAATCTTCGGTCGGAAACCTTTTTGTTTGAATCGAATATTTTGACGGCTTAATGCCAATTTAACTGTTCTGAAACAGTCTTACCGGTCGGTAGATTGTTATTAACAACTAATTTATATTTAACTTATTTGTAACATATATTGCTACAAATGGGAATAAAAATTCTCCATTATTAAAAGTCATAATTAAAAGTCATTTCCAAGCTATGTGCTGCATTTTTCTCTGCCGACGGCTTCGATTACATCCGCCAATGTAAAGCGGGCGAGTTTATTTTCGACCGCTTCGTCAATTTCGTTTTGTAATCTTTCCAGAACAGCCTGAATGTTTTTGCCAATCAAACAATTTTGATTAGGTGTTTGGCGGTGGAGTGCAAAAATCTCCGTATCCGGCAAAACGGCTCGATAAACTTCCAAAAGATTAATGTTTTCCGGCTTTCTGGCGAGTCGCGTACCACCGCTCGCCCCAGTTTGCGAAACAACCAGCTCCGATTGCTGTAAACTGCACAACAAACGGCGTATCACTACCGCATTTGTATTGACACTTTCAGCGATAAAATCCGATTTAACATTTTCGTCACCGTATTTGGCGATCAACGCTAAAACGTGAACCGCAACTGCGAATTGACTGTTTGCCGCCATAACTGTAACAAGCATAGTTACAAATACTGCCTTTGTCAAACGTTACTTGTAACTACTCCGTTTTATCTTCCCCACGTTTCTTTAGGTAAAGCGTAATCAGCAAACCGGCGATACCATTTAAGACCATCAATGAATTCGTGAATATAAATACCCAGTTGGAGACCAAAAAACTATAAACGGCAAAGCCGAGCGAGGCGGCGATTTGTCCGGCGAAAAGCCAGATTGAAACACCCTCGCTTTTGCCCTCGCTCCATTGTTTGTAAACCTGCTTGCCGATGGTGATGATTAATATGAACGAACTGATCCAGCCAATTGCTTCAGTCATGCTTTATTGTTAATGAGAAAAATACAAAAGTTTGAGAATAATTTAATTGCTTGAAAAACTTTATACAATAATTCTAGGTTCGGGATTATCTTCCGTAATCAGAAATTTCTCATCATCTCCCGGTTCTTCAATCGGAACGGGCGGCGGCTGATCCGAGGGGAGGGGAAAATTTTCCCGTTGGTTTTCCCCATCAAGATCGGGTCTTATGTCCGAATGATTTCCGAAATCATTGTCTTTTTCAGGCGAGTTTACGTCCGGCGGCGGAATATTTTGGATGTCCTGCATAAATAAATCTCCTTTTTCGTATAAAATCAAAGCAGGTTCGTAAAGGAGTGTGTTTTAACAATGATATTTGCAAATAGAATTTTGAGATTGGATTGCGAATATCTGAACACTCCCTTACAAACCCGCTTCTGCTGAGACAAATTTGCAAGAACCGTGCCGAGACGGGTTCAAACCGTCAAACTCTTTTAGAATGTGGTGTTTATATTTGAAATACAAGGTTAGTTTCTGGAGTATTTGATAAAGAAGCGAAAGGTCGTGTATTAAACCGATTCATCGTCAGCAAAGTAAATCTCTTTTGATTGTACGAGTGATGTATCGGCGATGATGTGGAAAATCTTGATTCGCCCTTAAATCTCAGCGCGAGTTCCCGCGTACTTGGAAGTTTTCCGCCGACGGGCAAATCGCCGCTGGTAATGCCGAGCATTATTTCCCCCGTTAACTGTTCACGCACGAAAATTTCGGAGTTTTTTGAAAGCCATAATTTCATATCCGCAAAGCTCTAGTTCTCATTCGCCCGTTCGCAACTCACCCGGTCTCAATCATTTTGAATCTGAAATTACGCAGATGTTTGATAAGTCGCCACGCTCGTCGGCGTTTCGTAACAGCGCACTTTGTAAACCTGAACGCGGTCGTCGTCAACCCGCGAGGCGATATATTCCAGAATAAACCGCGCCAAATTTTCGGCGGAGGGATTGAGTTCTTCATCAAACGGCGGCAGTTCGTTGATGTTCCGGTGGTCGAGATACTTCGTCACTTCATCGGCGGCTTTTTTCAAATCAACAAAATCAATCAATAAACCAATATTGTTGAGTTCCGCGCCTTTTGCGAAAATCTCGATTTTATAATTGTGTCCGTGCAGATTTTCGCACTTTCCCTTGTAACCGCGCAGTTGGTGCGCGCTGGAAAAGTTGCGTTCGATCATTACTTCGTAAAACGATGGCATAAATTAATCCTCCTTTGTATTTATGTCGATAGTTTCTAACAACAAGTATCCCAACGTTGAAATGCTGCGTCTAACCCTGAATTTTCCTGTATTTCTATCAATTTCTGGTACTCTCTCCTGTGAAGATAAATCGTAATTTTCGTTCAGTAATTCGTGTCTTACTAAATTTTCTTCATAACTTTTTTTGATGGCAAGTTTGAACTCCTCAGCTTTTGAACAATCCTGGTATAAAGGTCGGACATTCAAAACTTTTTCATGTTTGTCTAAAAATTCCTGTGAACCATGACCAATAGGTGTATAATATTGGAGCCAAATAATTTCTGCGTCATTAAGGTCTCCGAGAAGCGAAAGTATTTTTTTCATTTCAAGATAATCTAGTTCTTCATCGGTCAAACTATTCTTCAAAAGCGAAGCAATATGTTCAAGACGTTCCTTCGATAATTCTCGTGAGGCTTGCCCCAGAGCATCTTCAAGCAAATCCGTAAATTCTTCTGTTTTCAATTCTTGTTCTTCTATTTTTCTCTCGGCATTTTTGATTTTGTAATTCAGAATCTGAACAAAATCAACCAGTCTTTCGATTTTTTGGTGAGGTATTACCGATGTAATAGCTTCGCCGATTGGAGAGCCGAAAGGAACGATTCCAAATATGCTTTTGATAAACAAAGACATCCTATCTTCTTTGTTAGTTTCAAGATTAATTTCTTGTTCAGTATCCGTAATACTTATTTGGTCTTTCATAATTTTCAGTTTGTATTATCAAAAATGTTTGCCACATCTTTCAAATCACTCGTCACCCGTGTTTTCGGCAGTGAATTTAAAAAATCTCTGCCGTAACTTTTCGTTTTCAAACGTGGGTCAAGCAGTGCGATAACGCCTTTGTCAGTTTTGCTGCGGATTAAACGCCCGATTCCCTGTTTTAATGTGATGACGGCGTTCGGGACGCTGTATTCAAAAAACGATTTGCCGCCGTTTGCGTCAATAAATTTGGTTCGCGCCGCGACCACCGGGTCGCTGGGGACGGCGAACGGGAGTTTGTCAATAATGACGCAGGAAAGTTGGTCGCCGCGCACGTCAACGCCCTGCCAAAAACTCGAAGTCGCAAATAAAACCGCGCTCGGCGTTCGGCGAAATTGGTCGAGCAGTCCGGCTTTCGACATCGAACCCTGCACGAAACACGGGTAATTGACGCGCATCGAAACCAATTCGTAAAGCGCATTCATCGAATAATTACTCGTGCAAAGCACAAAGGCGTGACCGTTCGTGATGTTGAGAAGTTTGATGATTTCGCCCGCCGCCATCTGCGAAAATTCGGGCGAACTCGGTTCCGGCATCGCTTTCGGCAGATAAATTATCGCCTGTTTTTGATAATCGAATGACGACGGCGCGAGCAGCGTGTCAGTTTTGCCGTTGTCCAAACCTAAACGATCTTTGATAAAATCGAATTTTCCGTTGGTCGAAAGCGTCGCCGAAGTCATTACCACGGTTTCCACTTTGTCAAAGAGTTTTTCCTGCAAAAGCGTCGAAACATCAATCGGCGAAGCCCGCAGAAACATTCCGCGCCCGCGCCGTTCGAGCCAGTAAACGTAATTTTTTTCAGCCTGTGTGCAGACGAAATCGAGATCGAAACGAGTTTGGCGAACGCGCCGCAATAAACTTTCAGCTTCCGTCATCTTTTCGGCGTATAAATCAAGCGTCGCTTCGAGTCGTTCGAGCGCGGAATCGAATGCGAAATACGCTTCGCCAAGAATCGTCGGTTCGATGTCGCCACTGCTCGATTTTTGCGCGAACGCATTCGGCATCAGCGGAAAACGCCCGTCCTGACTGCGCCCCTGCACGAAGCGTGTCCAGAATTGATCGGCGAGTCCGATGATTCGCGCCGAAAGTTTCGTTAAATCGCGTGTTATAATCGCGTCGGTAATCGGCAGTGTGTCGGCATCGCGGACGAGTTCTTCGATTTGAAAACTCGAAATTTGAAAGCCGAAATAATCGGCGGCGATGTCTTCGACGAGATGGGCTTCGTCAAAAATAACGGCGGAATAATCCGGCAGTACGCGCCCGTATTCGTTCCCGCGCAAATTCAAATCGGCGAAGAACAGATGATGATTGACGATGACAATATCGGCTTCTTCCGCCCGCGCCCGCATTCGGGTAATGAAACACGGCTCGAATTCGACGCATTTTTGACCGAGACAGGTTTCCGATTTGGCGTTAATTCTCGACCAGAACGAGATGTTTTCCGGCAGCGTAACGAGTTCGGCACGGTCGCCGGTTTCCGTGTCGCGCACCCAGCGGCGCACTTCTTCAAAGTGGTCAATCTCGTTCAAACCGTCTAAAATCGGCTGATTCTCCGCTTTGCCGATGCGAAACAGACAGGCGTAATTCGAACGACCTTTCATCGCCGCCGCGCTGAATTTTTTCGGCATCACTTTTTGCAGAAACGGGATGTCTTTTTCCATTAGCTGTTCCTGCAAATTTTTCGTGCCGGTCGAAATGATAATTCGTTTTTTCTGTCCGAGAGCCGCCGCAATCGCCGGCACGAGATAAGCGAGCGTTTTGCCCGTTCCCGTCCCGGCTTCGACGATCAGATGCTTTTTTTCTTCAAACGCCCGCAGCACCGCTTCCGCCATTTTCACCTGACCGGCGCGGTATTCGTATTCTTTGTGATGTTTGGCGATAAGTCCGTTTTTTCCAAAAATTTCTTCCATTTAGCTTATTTTGTTGATTTTGCGGCAAACCTTTTTCTTTTAATTGACACTAACCAAAATTCTTGTAAATATTCTTTTTGCCTAAAATTTACATAATCTTTTGATAAAGCACCTTGTTTATCAATATTATCAAATTATACTTTTATTTTCTCCGGCTGGAGAAAGAGTTGACAATCTAAATTCAGAGTTACATATCTTCACGACTGAATGCGTTACTCTGAACTTTGTAATCACAAAATAATTTTATGAGGTTTAATCTATCGCGTGAATATTTAACGGCGAAATTTCGCAGGAACACTTTAATCGTTTCATTGATTGTCGGATTGGCAGCGGCAATCTTTATCGTTCCTTCACAATTTCGCTCGGCGGCAGGCAGTAAATCGTCGGGTGGAGATATTGCGAAAAATTCCGGCGAAAAAATTGGTGCGCTCGAAAATTACGATATTCGCATTGATAAAACTCAAACGGATATATTGCTGATGTTTCGCGGGGAATCAAACAAAAATGCCGTTCAAATCGCCGATTTGCGCGACAAATTCGTCGCTGGAGAAAACGCCCTGCGGCTAAAAATTCCCAATTTGACGATTGAATACAACGATGACCTGCACATTCCCGAAGTCATCGCGCCCGATGTCAAAAAAGGTCGGGCATTTTTGTCGTCACCTTCGAAAATGAAACATTCTGATATTTTGCTCGATTTTGTTCAGCAGAATAATGATTTGCTCGGTCTGTCGCAAAAACAATCTTCCGCGTTAGAACTCGCCGCCGATTATACGAACCCCGACGGCAATCTGTCATTTGCTCAATTTAATCAGACGATCAATGAAGTTCCGGTGTTTCGAGGGGAAGTCAAAGCCGGTTTTGCAAAAGACGGCGCGATGATTCGCGTCATCAACAATCTCGCGCCCGATTTGAACTACGGCAATCTTTCCACCGATTTCGGCAGTCCGCTGGAGGCGGTCAAAAGTGCGGCGACATCACTTAATTATCCGCTCAAAATTCAGGACACAAAGCAAAACAAAGCCGCTTCAAACGATTTGAAAGCGGTTTTCGGCAGCAGCGATTGGGCGACGACTGCCGAAAAAATGTATTTCCCGACCGAACCCGGCGTGGCGCGAACAGCGTGGCGCGTTTTGATTTGGGAGAAAGTCAACGCCTATTATGTGATTGTTGATGCCGAAACCGGAAAAATGCTCTGGCGCAAAAATATCACTGACGATCAGACGCAGACGGCGACTTACAATGTTTACGCCAACCCGAACTCGATGGTCAACGTCGCGCACAACCCGTTTCCGCTGATTCCGGGTTTGAACGACCCGACACTCAATCAACAGGGCGCGGCGATTCCGCGCACCAACATCACTTTAATCGGCAACGAAGCACCTTATTCATTTAATAACAACGGCTGGATTACCGACGGAAATAACACGACGGACGGCAACGCAGTCGAAGCCGGCATTGACCGAGACCCGACGGACGGAGTTGACCCCCAAGGCAAAGCGACGGGCAGTCCGAACCGCAGTTTTATTTTCGATTACGCGCCGGGAAATCCGAATACGGACACCGGCGACGTGCCGAATCCGACACCACAGACGTATCCGATCTCGGCGTATCAAAACGGCATCGTCACCCAGCTTTTCTACATTTGCAATCGTTATCACGACGAAATGTACCGATTGGGATTTACCGAAGCGGCGGGAAATTTCCAGCAGGACAATTTCGGACGCGGCGGAACGGGCGGCGACCGCGTTTCAGCGGAAGCGCAGGATTCGGGCAGCACGAACAATGCCAATTTTTCAACGCCCGCCGACGGGATTCGCGGGAAAATGCAGATGTATCTGTGGAGCGGTCCGACTCCGAATTTTGACGGTGATCTCGATGCCGACGTGGTGATTCACGAACACACGCACGGACTTTCCAACCGGCTGCACGGCAATTCCAGCGGTTTGAGCAGCAATATGGCCGGAGGAATGGGCGAGGGATGGTCAGATTTTTACGCTCACGCCCTGTTGTCCGAACCGAATGATCCGATCAACAGTATTTACACGACGGGCGGTTATGTGACTTATCGCCGTTTTACCGATTTCCGCGCCAATTATTATTACGGAATCAGACGTTTTCCAAAAGCGGTGATGGCGTTTACGGGAGCAAACGGCAAACCGCATAACCCGTTGACGTTTCGCCATCTTAATTCAGACTGCAACGCTGAAATCGGGAGTTCGACGGCTATCGGGACGATCAGCGCGTTTCCGCGCGGACCTTCCGGTTCGATGATTTGCGATCAGAGTCACGCTGCCGGTGAAATTTGGAGCAGTGCATTATGGGAAGTTCGCGCCAAATTCGTCACGCGGCTCGGCTGGGCGGTCGGCAATCGGAAAATTCTTCAAATCGTCACCGACGGGATGAAATTAGCCCCGCTTAACCCGACTTTTTTGCAGGAGCGTGATGCAATAGTGGCGGCGGCGCAAGCGAACGGCACGGGCAGCGAAGCGTCAGCGAACGTCGCCGACGTGTGGGCAGGATTCAGCATTCGCGGAATGGGTTTCAGCGCGAAAATCAATTCGATTTCACCCGCCTTTGTCACCGAAGCATTTGATCTGCCGAACCTGATTCAAACGCCGGATTTGACGGTCGCTAATTCGAGCGGTTTTGCCAGTGCGGGTGAGAAAGTAAAATTGAATGTCCCGCTGACCAATAATTCCGGCAATACGGCTGTCGGTACCACGCTTCAAATTGTCGGCGGCGGCACGGCAAATTACGGTGATATTCCCAATAATCAAACCGTCACACAGGCGATTGATTACACCGTCCCCGCTCAATCCTGCGGCAGCGCGGTAACATTAACGTTGAACATTAACAGCAGTTTAGGCGCAAAAACCGAAACTCGTTTACTAATTACGGGCAAACCGCTTGCCGCGCCGAGATTTGCGGAAAACTTCGACGCGGTGACGACACCGGCAGTTCCGACCGGCTGGACGGCTTCCGCGCCGAGTCCCGACGGGGAAATCGGCACGCCGTGGCAAACCGTCACGACCAACGCAAACAGTTCGCCCAACGCCGTTTTTGCTCCCGACCCGAATAAGCCTTACTTGGCGCAATTAGATTCGCCGCCGGTCCCGATCACGGTGTCCGCCGCAAAATTGCAATTTAAGATAAAGTTCGACACCGAAAGCGGTTGGGACGGCACGACGCTCGATTTAAAAATCGGCGCGGGCGGGTATCAAGACATCATCGCCGCCGGAGGAATTTTCACGAAGGGCGGTTATTCAAATTTGCTGAGCGGCGGCAATTTCCCGAACGCCGGACGAATGGCGTGGTCAGGCAGATCGAACGGATTTATTGATGTCGAAGTTATTCTGCCCGCTTCCGCCAACGGTCAAAACGTGCAGTTTCGCTGGAACGCCAGCGCGGATACGGCGATTGTCGGTGTTGGAACATACCTCGACGACATCCGCGTCATCAGCGATTACGCCTGTGTGGTCGGCAGTTTTAATCGTCCGCGTGCTGATTTTGACGGCGACGGAAAATCGGACGTTTCGGTTTTTCGCCCCTCCGAAGGAAAATGGTATGTCAATCAAAGTTCCGCCGGATTCACGGCAGCGAGTTGGGGCGCGGCAGCCGACCGGCTGATTCCCGGCGATTACAACGGCGACGGCAAAGCTGACACCGCCGTTTTTCGCCCGAATTTTGCCGACAACACCGCAGATTTTTACATTTTGAACAGCGTCAGTTTAACTTTTACGTCAGTCCCGTTCGGTCTTGCCACTGACATTCCGGTGGTCGGCGACTTTGATGGCGACGGCAAAACCGATATCGCCGTCTTCCGCCCGTCAAACGGCTTCTGGTATATCCTGAAAAGTGCGAGCGGTTTTTCGGCAACTCAATTCGGGGCGAACGGCGACGTTCCCGTTCCCGCTGATTACGACGGTGACGGCAAAACCGACCTCGCCGTTTATCGCGGCGGAACTTGGTATCTCAACAAATCGTCCGACGGATTTCAAGCTGTTTCATTCGGTTTGTCAAGCGACAAACTCGTCCCGGCGGACTATGACGGCGACGGTAAGGACGACATTGCGGTTTATCGCCCGTCAAACGGAACCTGGTATTTATTGGAAAGCAGAGCGGGTTTTCAAGCCGCGCAATTCGGCGTTTCGACGGATGTTCCGGTTCCCGGCGACTATGACGGCGACGGCAAAACCGACATCGCCGTTTATCGCGGCGGAACGTGGTATTTCAATCGTTCGACCGCCGGTTTTTCGGCGATTGATTTCGGTGCCGTGTCGGATCTGCCGATTCCAAAACAATATATTCCGCAATAAGGACGGCGGCGGCAAAAAATGTTTTGCCGCCGACAAATTTCTTCCCTTGCCGATTTACGATTGACCATTGACGATTTACCATAGAGATTATGGAAGATCGTTCACCAAACTCCAACACCACCTCGCACATCGCGCTTTTAATCGTGCAGGTGTTTTTCGGTGCCGCGCCGGTTCTGGGCAAAGCCGCGCTGCTGACATTTCCGAGTTATTCAATCGTCGGTTTTCGGGTCGGCGGAGCGGCAATAGCTTTTAGTATTCTCCAAAAATTTCGCGGCAGTCTGAAACTTGACAAAAAAATTCACTACCTTTACTTTGCCGTTTTCGCCTTTTTCGGCGTAATCTTCAATCAGCTTTTGT
Organism: Pyrinomonadales bacterium; assembly: GCA_038235165.1. Taxonomy (GTDB): domain Bacteria; phylum Acidobacteriota; class Blastocatellia; order Pyrinomonadales; family Pyrinomonadaceae. Next base: position 10,590 of record JBBSUG010000047.1, on the reverse strand, counting down.
TTTTCAAAGGATTATCTTTGACGACCGCGACGAACACTTCCCTGCTCGCGGTAATGATTCCGGTTTTCGCTTTTCTGGTCAGCGCGTTGATCGGTAACGACAAAATCACCTGGCGAAAGATTTTAGGCATTGTTATCGCGGCGGGCGGAGTCATCTATTTAATCAATCCGGTCAACGCCGGTTTTTCGTCCGCAACGACGCAGGGCGATATAATGATTATTCTCAACAGTATTTGTTACGGCACTTACGTGGCAATTTCTAAAAAGCTGGTTTCGTATTACGGCGCGTTAAAATCAATCGCCTGGATTTTCATTTTCGCATTTTTCATTAATGTCCCCATCGGGTTATATTTCCTGCAAACGGTCAATCTCGCTGAAGTGACGGCAGGAGCTTGGCTGGCAATTGCCGCGATTGTAATTTTTCCGACTATTTTGGCATACTATCTGAATAATTTGGCGTTGTCGCGGGTCGAACCGTCGGTCGTCGCCGTGTATATTTATTTGCAACCGCTGATCGGAACTCTGCTGGCGATTTTTATTCTCGGCGAAGAATGGAAACCGCGCATTTTTCCGGCAATGATTTTGATATTTGCGGGGGTTTATCTGGTCACGCGCCGTAGAAAACTGTCTATTGCGGAAATTGATTTTTCCGCCAATTAAAAAAGAGCGGCGGAGATACAACAAATGGAAGAAGAAACTTTTTTGAACAATAACACCACAATCAGAAAAGTGTTCAAAGACCGGGAGGTTTTGGTCGGCGCGTTTCTCGGCGGACCGCTGACGGCAGGATATTTAATCGCTGAAAATTACAAGGCGTTCGATGAATCCGGCAAAGCGCGAAAAGCTTTGCTGATTGCGGTTGCAGCGACGATTGTGATTATTTGTGTCTCGCTGTTCGCCCCGTATATTGACCGTGTGCCGAATTTCTTTTTCGCGCTGTTTTACACTGTCACCGCTTACACGCTTTTTCAAATTTATCAGGGCGAAAAAGTCAAAATGCACATCGGCGACGGCGGACAGATTTTTAGCTGGTGGCGAACAATTGGCATGTCGGTCGCCGGTATTTTTATCACTCTGGCTTCATTTGTCGGAACCGTCCTGATTGCCGATTTTTTCGCCTAAACGGAGTAGTAAGAATATTTTATGGAAATTTTCGTGCATCGTCCGCACACCGATTCAATCGAGGAAGGTTTTCCCGCCCAGGATTTGCCCGACTTGTTGGCTGATAAATCGAATATCGTCTGGGTTGATTTCGATGCCCGCACTGAGGCGCACCATAAGGAAGCCGAGAAAATACTGCTCGATGTCTTCAAGTTTCACCATTTAACGGTCGAAGATTGTATGGAAACGCGCAATCAGCCGAAGGTCGAATCATTTCCGCATTATTTATATTTCATCGTTCACGGTGTCAAAAACGAAACCAATTCGGCGAATTTCGTCACCCGCGAACTCGACGGATATTTGGGCGACAACTTTGTCGTCACGTTTCGCACCGAAGAGTTTCGCAGCATTGACGAGATAAAACGCCAGATTCGTTCGACTTCTTACGTTTGCGAACGCGGTGCGGCTTATCTGCTTCATCAAATTCTAGATCATCTCGTTGATTTGTATATGCCGGTCGTGGACGACTTCGACAGTACGATTAACGAACTCGAAGACCGCGTTTTTGCGATGCGAAAATCAAGCAATCTGATTTTAGAAGAGATAATGGATTTGCGGCGCAGCGTCGCACGAATCAAACGCATCACGGCGCGGCAGTTAAATGTTTTATACCGCCTGTCACACGGCGAATTCCCGCAAATCCCGGAAAACACAATTCCCTTCTACCGCGACGTTCACGACCATCTGCTGCGGATTTCCGATTTATCCGAGGGTTATCGTGATTTAGTGAACGGACTTTTTGACATCCATTTTTCGGTGACGGCGAATAAAACCAACGACGTGATGAAAGTTCTCGCAGTTTTTTCGGCGATTATGCTCCCGCTGTCGGTTATTGCCGGAATTTACGGGATGAATACGCCGTTGCCCGATTCGGAAAACCCGAACAGTTTTTGGCACGTCGTCGGCGCGATGATTATATTTGCATCAGTGCTTCTTTTTTATTTCTGGCGCAAAGGCTGGATTTTTGAAAGCGACGACAAATCAAAAAAATAATTTTTTCTGATTATTCAGGAACATATAAAAAACAAATCGTCACGGTTAAAGGCGAAAACTTTTACAAGTTGTTTTTATTTACAAAATTGACTGGAGAACAGCGTAGAGTAAAGCCAGACAAGTTCCGGCGTAAATACCCGCCAGCAAATCGTCGGCGCAGATGCCCAAACCCTGCGGCAGTGTTTCGAGATTTCTGACCGGATGCGGTTTCCAAATATCGAATAATCTGAATAACAAAAAACCGGCGATAACGTAATACCAATGCACGCCGAACGGGATAAACATAAACGTCAGCAATTGTCCCATCACCTCGTCAACGACAACTTTTTGCGGGTCTTTTTTTTGGAATAATTTTGCTGCCCGGCTCGATGCGCCAAAGCCGATCAGACAAAAGCCGGTAAAAATTACCGCATTAGCCGCATAAATCCACGCCGTAATCTGTGCTGCGTTCCAACTTTTGTGGAGAAAATAAATGCCGAGATTGGTTTCGATTTGCCAGACGAGCAGATAAATCGCCACGCCGACCACCGAACCCCAAGTTCCGGGCGCGAGCGGCAAATATCCGACTCCGCACGTTGCCAGCGCAAGCGCGGAATAATCCGATAATGTTTTGGCAGCAATTTCGCTTTGTAATTCCGGCTTTTGTCCGGCAGCGGAAGTTTCAGCGGTTTCGATGTCGTTCGTCATTTTGTTGAGTCGTCGGTTGTCTTTTGGACAAATTTTTTAACCGCAACAATTACGGCTTCAAATGTATTTAATGCTAAAATGTTCCGGTTTAACACAAATACCGCCCCGGTTTACCCCATTTTTGGAAAACCGAAACGGTTAAAATACAATCAAAGTTTATATCATACTTTCTTTATTTTTCGATTATTCGATATGAAATTTACCAAAATTCTCTTCGTCATCTTTCTTCTGCTGCTAATCGCCGTCGTCGGCTCGTCGTTTTGGATTTACAGTTCGCTGAACAAACCGCACCAACACGACAAAACGAGTAAATATATTGTCATTCCGAAAGGTTCCACACCGACGGAAATCATTGTCAAACTGCACGCCGAAAACATCATTGCCGCCGAATTCCCGACGCTCGTCTATTTGCGGACACTCGGTGATTCCGGCAAATTGCAGGCGGGCGAATATCAATTTGATTCTCCAATCACGCCGCTGCAAGTTTTAAAGGAACTCGAAAAAGGCGAGGAACGCACGACGAAATTAACGATCCCCGAAGGTTTTACGCGATTCGACATCGCCAAACGAATCGCCGAAAAATTTCCGCAGAATCCGCCGCTGGACGATAAGTCTGTTTTGACTTTGATGGACGATGTGAGCCTGATAAAAGATTTTGACCCGACGGCGAAAAATCTCGAAGGTTATATGTATCCAAGCACTTACAGTTTTCCGCGCGAAGCAACGGCGAAAGAAATAATTAAACGAATGGTTGACCAGTTTTTCAAAGAATGGAAACCCGAATACAGTGACCGCGCCAAACAACTCGGACGCACACCGCACGAAATCGTCACGCTTGCGTCCTTAATCGAAACCGAATCCGGCGTGGAGACCGAACGCCCGATTGTCGCGTCGGTGATTTACAACCGCATTGCCAAAAACATTCCGCTCGGCATTGATCAAACGGCGGTGTATATCGCCAAAATGCAAAACCGCTGGGACGGCGTAATCAATAAAAGCGATTTGGAAGTTGATTCGCCCTATAACACGCGGCGTTTTGGAGGAATTCCGCCCGGACCGATTTCGTCCGTCAGCGAAAGCGCGGTCAACGCCGCGCTCAACCCGGCAAAAACCGATTATATTTTTTACGTCCGCAACGTCCAGAAAAACGACGGTTCACACAATTTTTACGCTTCTGCCGCCGATTTTGAACGCGGCAAAGCCGACTATCAAAAATGGCTCGAACAACAGCGTCAGGAGAAAAAATCGGGCGGCGAAAATAATTGATAATGCGGTTGATTATGAACCGTCAAAGATGGATTTAACAAATTCTGGGCAGTTGTTCGCCGAGCTGTAAATCCACGACACGAGTGCCGCCGATGCCCGTTTTGGCGACGACCATTCCGGCGTGTTCGCTGACCACCTCACCGATGACTGTCGCGTGTCTGCCGAATTCATTTTGACGCATTTTTTCGAGCATTTCGTCGGCGAATTCGCGCGGCAAAATGCAGACTAATTTACCTTCGTTGGCAACATAAAGCGGATCGAGTCCGAGCATTTCACACGCCGCCCGGACGACACGCGGCACGGGCAGATTCGCTTCCTGCAAAACCACGCCGACACTGGAAGATTTGGCGATTTCGTTCAAAACCGAAGCGACACCGCCGCGCGTCGCGTCACGCAGAACGTGAATTTCTTCGGTCACAGAAAGCATTTCGGCGACTAATTTATGCAGCGGCGAACAATCGGATTCGATCACCGCATCAAATTCCAACCCTTCGCGGACGCTCATAATCGCCACGCCGTGCAAACCGATTTCGCCGGAAACAATCACGACATCGCCTTCTTTTGCCAGATTTGGAGCAATATTGATACCGTCAGGAATCACACCGACACCACTCGTGTTGATATACACGCCGTCGCCTTTGCCGCGTTCGACGACTTTCGTATCGCCGGTCACGACGCGCACTCCGGCGATTTTCGCGGCGCGGCTCATCGCATCAACAATCCCGCCGAGTTTTTTCATCTCGAAACCCTCTTCGATAATAAAACCCGCGCTCAAAAACAGCGGTTTCGCGCCCGCCATCGCCACATCGTTGACCGTCCCGTTAATCGCCAAATCGCCGATATTGCCGCCGGGGAAAAATAATGGATTAACAACAAAAGAATCGGTAGAATAAGCGAGCCGCGAGCCGTTTTTGATGATTTCATTTAGATCAATCGTCGCTGCGTCGCCCAATTTTTCGAGCGTTTCGTTTGAGAAAGCTGGAAGAAAAAGATTCTCGATCAGTTCGTTTGACAGTTTCCCCCCGCCGCCGTGTCCGAGAACAATTTTCGGATAATCACGAAGCGGCAAAGGGCAAGTCCAATTACTAAAGTCTAAATCATTCATAAAATTGCGAGTTGCTCAAGTAGAGATAATTTTTCATCGAGAATTTTTATTGAATCAATTTGTCGTGTATAGAAGGGATTTGACCTGACACGCATTATAGTAGATTTTGCCAACTCAATATTTCCAGACTCCAATGCAATACCTGAAACAACGTCGGCTCTTGCCATCGAATTTAAGTTGCCGCCAAGCATTTCAAGTGCAATTGATTTCTGCATATATGTTTCCGGTCTATTTTGAAACACGTCAAGCGCGTTATGTAGCTTTAACAGTTCATCAAACCATTGAAAACCTACTTCAGAAATTACATTTTTGGCATCTTTAATAATACTCGGCAATTCAATTTCATTATCGCTTACAAACCAAATATCTGGACGAGTATATTGCGGCTGACTTAAAGATTTTGTCAGGTGTCGGCGAGCTTGGCATTCATACTCTTTCGGAAACTCCGGCTCATCATTATTTGTCCAAGGATTATTATGAACAGGCAAATAATATATTCCAAGATTGATCGCAAATGAAAAGGTAGTGCAATGTAATCTTTCTGCTAAATGACTATTGAAGGAATTGAAAGTTAATTACTTCAATAACCCGCGATGAAATCCGCCAAGCATTTCGAGATGTAAATCTTTTGAAACCTTTCTCTTTCAACAAAGGGCGAATATTTTTGCGAATTTCTTTGTTTACTATCCTTGAATCCATAACAGTAAGTCATTTCGCCATCGCCGCAAACCTTCCGTAATTGTAGTAAGCCGCACACGCGCCTTCCGATGAAACCATCGTCGCGCCGAGCGGTTTACGAGGCGTGCAGAGATTGCCGAAACATTCGCATTCGTGCGGTTTGATCATTCCCTGCAAGACTTCGCCGCTTCTGCACAATGGCGATTCGACGGTTTTTATTCCCGTGACGTTGAATTTTGTTTCGGCGTTGAATGCGTCGTATTTTTCGCTTAAACGCCAACCGCTCTGCGGGATAATTCCGATGCCGCGCCATGCGCTGTCGGTGGTTTTGAAAACCTCCGATAACATTTTTTGCGCCGGAATGTTGCCGTCGTAATTAACCAACCGCTGATAACCGTTTTCGATTTCCGCGCGTCCGTTTTCAAGTTGGATGACGACGCGGCGAATGCCTTCGAGAACATCAACCGGCTCGAATCCGGTGACGACAATCGGGACTTTGTATTTTTCGACGAGCGGCGGATATTGTGCGTAACCCATCACCGAACAGACGTGACCGGCGGCGAGAAAACCCTGCACACGATTGGTCGGCGAATCCATAATCGCCGCAATCGCGGGCGGCACGAGAACGTGCGAGACGAGCATCGAAAAATTTGTGATGTTCTGCTGTTTCGCCTGAAAAACCGCCATCGCATTCGCCGGTGCGGTCGTTTCAAAACCGATGCCGAAAAAAACGACTTCTTTGCCGGGATTATCTTTGGCAATTTTCAGCGCGTCGAGCGGCGAATAAACCGTTCGAACATCGCCGCCGTCGCTTTTGACACCGAACAAATCTTTTTCCGAACCGGGAACGCGCAGCATATCTCCGAACGAGCAGAAAATCACATTCGGCATCGCCGCAATCGCCAACGCCTTGTCAATCATATCGAGCGGCGTGACGCAGACCGGACAGCCCGGACCGTGAATCAGTTCGATTTCTTCGGGCAGCAGTTGGTCAATGCCGTGCCGAATTATCGAATGCGTCTGCCCGCCGCAAACTTCCATAATCGCCCACGGTCGCGTCGTTACGGCGCAAATTTCCGCCAAAATATTTTGCGCCAATTGCGGATCACGAAACTCTTGCAGATATTTCATTTTGTCCTCCTTCGACTTCACCGAGTTCTTCTTCCAAAACACCCAATTCCCGAAACATCTGCAATGTTTCAAGCGCGGATTTTTCGTCGAGTTTCTCGATAGCAAACCCGACGTGAACCAGCGCATATTCGCCCGGTTCAATCTCCGGCACATACGCCAGACAAATCGTTTTCGTAATGCCGTCGAAATCAATTTTGCCCATCAAAACGCCGTCCGTTTCAAATTTATCAACTATTTTTCCGGGAATTGCTAAACACATAATTTCTTTCCTTAATCTTTTGATTCATTAATAATCTTCTCTACTCGACTAAATCCTTTTTTATCAAAGGCTACACTGACCTCTTCCTGATCTTCAAAATCTCTGATTCTTTTACCTGCAGATTTGAGCTTGGAAATTAATAGTTGAACATTACCTTTATTCTTTCCCCAATCAAAACATTGTAAAGGATAATCACATTTACTTTCAATCAAAATCCTTCCCTCAAAAAGAGTTTTTATTTTTATTTTCTCTCCCCAAGATAAGGCGTTTATATTAACTGTAGAACAATGTTCTTCGGCAGATACCTCAGTGAATTTCCATTCTAAATTTTCCAACACTTCTTTGACTAACTGATTAAATTTGTGTCGCTGAATTGGAATTGAAATAATTTCTGAATAATAAGCTGGAAAACCAAATGACATAAAGTTAAATATTTAAGTTCGAAATAAGTTGTGATTCTAAAAACTCCAACCATTCATCTATTCCCGCGCCCGTTTTCGATGAAACCTCAAAAATCCGCATTCCCGGACGGACGGCTTCGATGCTTGAATATGCGGCTTGTTTATCAAATTCACACGCTTCCGCTAAATCCATTTTCGTAATGACAGCGACATCCGCCGAATTAAAAATCGTCGGGTATTTGCGCGGTTTGTCTTCGCCTTCGGTCGTGGACATCAGCACGACGCGCAACGCTTCGCCTAAATCGTAGCTTGACGGACAAACCAAATTACCGACGTTTTCGATAAAGAGAAAATCGAGTTCGTCCAAGTTCCAATCTTCGAGAGATTTTTCGACCATCGCGGCTTCGAGATGGCAGATCGTTCCCGTGATGATTTGTTTCGCCGGAACTTCAGCGCGGGCGAGACGTTTCGCGTCATTCTCGGTTTCCAAATCACCGACGAGCGCGGCAACTTTGTATTTTTCTTTGAGCCGCGTCAAAGTTTTTTCGAGAAAAGCAGTTTTGCCTGAACCCGGACTTGAAACAAGACTGACGACGAAAATATTTGCCGCTTCAAATCGGTTTCTCAATTCACGCGCCAATAAATCATTGTGTTTCAGCACGTTTTGCCGGACTTCGACTAATCTTGTTTGAGTCATTTTTTTTATTTTAGCCACGAACAAACACGAAAGAACACGAAGTGTTTATGAAAAATAAAAAATTCTTTTTCGTGTTTGTTCGCGGCTCATTCTTTCTCACAAATCTCCAACGCCGTAACTATCAATTCGCGTCCGCTGACGATTTCCGTCACGGGCGTTTCGCATTGCGGGCAAACTAAATTATTAATCGCCTCGATACTTTGATTTGACTGACAATTAACGCAAAAAGCGACGATTGGAATTTCTTCTATTTCAAGCCGCACGTTCTCCAAGGTCGTTCCCTGACAGGCAATTTCCCACGAAAAAAGCAGTGCGTCTTTAACCACGCCGGAAAGTCGTCCGAGTTTCAAATGCACGGCTTCGACTTTGGCGTTTTCGTGTTTTCGCGCTTCTTCGGTCGCGCCTTCGATAATGCTCAAAGCGACTGACAATTCGTGCATATTTTTAAATTTCCGCCGTGATGTCGAAGGAAATTTTCACTTCGTCTTTGACCTTTAAAGTTCCGCCGAGAGCTTTGACCTGTTTGATATTGAAATCACTCTGCTTTAATTTGAATTCACCCGTCGCACGAATAGTTTTGCCGCTGATGATCGCGTTGGTTTTAATCGCCTGCGGACGCGTTTCGCCATGCAGCGACAAAAATCCTTTTAGTTCAACGGCGTATTTCTCGCCGTCAATCGGCGACATCGAAACGTCTTTGCTGACAAATGTAATATCGGAAAAACGCGAGATTTCCAGAACTTCGCCGCGCATCGTGTTTTCGATTTCCGCCGCGTCTTTTCGGCTGACTTCATCAAGCAGCGTCAATTTCGCCGCCTGCGCGATTAACAAAAACGATTCGACGCGCGCGTTGTCCGGCGTTAGCTGAATCTCGCCGCCGTAGCACGAAACCGCAAACGTCGGATTATGCCCCATAAACGAAAGCATTCCGTCGGCGAACGCCTGCGCCGTAAATGCGCCGCGATTCGCATCAATTTTATAATGCATTCCTGAATTTTCTGCTTCGTCGCTCATAAGAACAATTTTTTCGGCGCACAGCGACTTAGCCGCTGCAAATTCGCATCAGATTGGACAATTTAATCCGGACAAAAGCTTTCCGGCACACATTACATCGTGCTGATTTTGATATAGCGTTTGATGTCCGGCAAGCTGACAATAACCGCCGCCGCAACGAGCGCGAGAGCCGTGCCGCCGACTATTTTCCACGCCATTGCCGCCGCCGAACCTTCGCATTTGTGATTTTCCATTGATTGATTTCGGTTTCTTCGTTCCATTTTATCGTGTTCCATTTCGTTTATTCTCCTTTTGTTTCAAATTTAATTCAGACGACCGAGTTTTCGCCTTTTTCCGCTGTAATTTCGGCGACGAGTCTTTCGACAATCTTCGCCGCTTCATCAACCGCCGCCGCGACCGGCGCACTCAAACCCATAAAACCTTCGTCGCCGCCGAGCGTTTCCGGTTCACAGCCGACGAGCAGTAATTTATTAAATTTCGCGCCCATCGTATGCGCCATCCGCAAAACATGCATCGGATTCATCGCGTGCGCGTCAAGCATTGAAACTTCCGCCGGCATATTTTCAAATTCGCTCACGTCCGGTTCGATGACGTAAATCGTTCCCGGCGTTTCCCGATTCGGCACGGCATCTACAAAAATCGTCACGTCGTAGCCGTCAAGCAGCGCGTAAGCCAAATCGTAACCGCGAATGCCGTAATCGAAAAGTTTGACGTTTTCCGGCAACTTTCGAGTTTGCAAAGCCTTTGCCACTTCACACCCGAAACCGTCGTCACCGAGAAAAATGTTGCCGATGCAGGCGATTAAAATTGTCGGCTTCGTCTCGTTCATTCAGCTTCTTCAAACTCTTTCGGCGCGAGCGGTTCGACTTCATCGGTGGCGAAAAAAAATCGGTGTCCGGGCTGGCGCATCATTCCCAAATCTCTGCCCGGATCATCTTCCAAAACGACGGCGAGATGGATTTTGCTTTCGTAATCCTGCTCGATTGATTCGATAATGGCGACTTGATTCGCCAATGCCAGATCGAAAATATCGCCGCCTTTGCGCGGTTTCAGAATTACGCGGTCGCCGGTTTTGACTTCAACGCCGCCGACGCTGACTGATTCAAGCACGTTGTGTTCTTCCAATAATTGCCAACTCAGTTCGTCCATTATTCCGTTTCCTTCGCCGCTTTCGCCACGCCTTTCATTCCGCCGTGCAT
>JBBSUG010000046.1:0-34347 GCA_038235165.1 Pyrinomonadales bacterium | reverse complement strand
TTACTCGACGATTTCAGAAACCGTTCCCGCTCCGACCGTTCGTCCGCCTTCTCTGATGGCGAATCGCAATCCCTTTTCCATCGCAATCGGCGCGATCAACTCGATCTCCATCTGGATGTTGTCTCCCGGCATCACCATTTCCACTCCCGCCGGTAAATGCGCGACGCCCGTCACGTCCGTTGTCCGAAAATAAAACTGCGGTCGGTAGCCCGTGAAAAACGGTGTGTGCCGTCCGCCTTCTTCCTTCGTTAAGACGTATGCCTCGGCTTTGAACTTCGTGTGCGGCGTGATCGAACCCGGTTTGGCGATTACCTGCCCGCGCTCGATCTCCTTGCGCTCGACTCCTCTCAAGAGCAAGCCGACGTTGTCGCCCGCCATTCCCTTGTCGAGCAATTTCTTGAACATCTCGACTCCGGTCACAACCGTGTTGCGCGTGTCTTTGATTCCGATGATCTCGACCGTCTCGTTAACGTTGACAATCCCGCGTTCGATTCGCCCCGTCGCCACCGTGCCGCGTCCCTGAATCGTGAATATATCTTCGACCGGCATCAGAAACGGTTTGTCCATATCGCGTGTCGGAGTCGGAATGTAATCGTCCACCGCCTGCATCAACTCGTCAATCTTCGGTTCCCACGCCGCATCGCCTTCGAGTGCTTTTAATGCGCTGCCCTGCACGACCGGAATGTCGTCGCCCGGAAACTCATACGATGAAAGCAGTTCCCTGATCTCCAATTCAACTAATTCGAGCAGTTCCTCGTCGTCCACCGCGTCCACCTTGTTCATAAAGACGACCATTGACGGCACGCCGACCTGACGGGCGAGCAGAATGTGTTCGCGTGTCTGCGGCATCGGTCCGTCCGTGGCGGCGACCACTAAAATCGCTCCGTCCATCTGCGCCGCGCCGGTGATCATATTTTTCACATAATCGGCGTGACCCGGACAGTCAACGTGGGCGTAGTGACGATTCGGCGTTTCATACTCGACGTGCGCGGTCGCAATCGTGATGCCCCTGGCGCGTTCTTCGGGAGCGTTGTCAATCGAGGCGAAATCACGAAAAACCATTTTCGGATTGTGTTTGCTCATCACCTTGGTGATCGCCGCCGTCAGCGTCGTTTTGCCGTGGTCAACGTGTCCGATGGTGCCGATGTTCACATGCGGCTTGCTTCTATCAAATTTCTCTTTACTCATAACTTATCTCCAACTCTAAAAATTAAATCCTAGCTGCTTGCGCCCTTAACTTTGGCGATAACTTCTTCGGCGACGTTTTTCGGTGCCTGATCGTAGCGTTCAAAGTGCATTGTTGATGTGGCGCGTCCCTGTGTCGCGCTGCGCAAATCGGTGACGTAGCCGAACATATCCGACAGTGGAACGAAAGCGGTAACAACCTGCACATTACCTAAACGCGGTTCCATTTTTTCAATTTGTCCACGCCGCCGATTCAAGTCACCGTTGACTGCGCCCATATATTCTTCCGGCGTAACAACTTCGACTTTCATAATCGGTTCGAGCAAAACAGGTTTGGCTTTTCTGACCGCATCCTGAAACGCCAGACTGCCGGCGATGTGGAATGAACGCTCGTCCGAGTCAACTTCGTGAAATGAGCCAAAATTGAGCGTTGCTTTAATGTCTACCAACTCATATCCAGCGAGAAAACCGCGCTGTAATGCGTCTTTAATTCCTTCCATCGTCGGCTTGATGAATTGTCGCGGAATTGATCCGCCGGTAATTTTATCTTCAAAGACAAAACCTTCGCCGGGTGCCGGTTCGATTTGAAGTTCGACGTGTGCGAATTGCCCGCGACCACCCGATTGTTTCTTAAATATCTCTTTACCGGGTGCCGGTATTGTGATTGTTTCACGATATGCAACCTGCGGTTTACCGACATTCGCTTCAACGCCAAATTCGCGCTTCATTCGGTCAACGATAATTTCAAGGTGGAGTTCACCCATTCCGGCGATAATTGTCTGTCCGGTTTCGTGATCGGTTGAAACCTGAAAACTAGGGTCTTCCTGTGCCAGACGGTTGAGCGCAATGCCCATTTTGTCTTGATCCTGGCGAGTTTTCGGTTCAACCGCAACGCGCACAACCGGATCAGGAAATTCCATTGATTCGAGAATAATTTGTTTATTCTCGTCAGAAATTGTTTCGCCCGTCGTAACGTTTTTCATCCCGCCGATGGCGACAATTTCACCTGCTCCCGCCGAATCAACGTCTTCGCGTTTGTTGGCGTGCATCAGCATTAATCTTCCGACGCGCTCTTTTGTATTTTTGATTGTGTTGTAAACGTAAGACCCTGAAGAAACCGTTCCCGAATAAATTCGGACAAAAGCGAGCTGACCGAGATGTTTGTCCGCCATCAGCTTAAATACTAGACCTGAAAACGGTGCGTTATCATCAGCCGCACGAGTTTCAGGTTCATCGGTTCGCGGATTAATACCGTCAATCGCCGGAACATCCAGAGGACTCGGCAAATAATCAACCACGGCATCAAGCAAAGTCTGCACACCTTTGTTTTTGAAAGCCGAACCGGTGACGACCGGAACGATTTTCATGGCCAATGTGCCTTTGCGAAGAGCTTTGCGAATTTCGTCTTGGCTGATCTCTTCGCCTTCCAAATATTTTTCCATCAAATCGTCGTCAATACTGGAAACGGCTTCAACCAATTTTTCGCGGGCTTCCTGCGCCGCCTCAAGCAAATCAGCCGGAATGTCAACGACTTCATACTCCGCGCCTTTGGTCTCATCGTTCCAGATCAAACCCTTCATTAGGATTAAATCAACGACACCTTGTAATTTATCTTCAAGTCCAATCGGAATCTGTAATGCAACAGCATTTGCACCTAAACGGGTTTTAATTGATTCAAACGAACGATCAAAAGATGCGCCCGAGCGATCTAATTTATTAATGAAACAGATGCGCGGAACTTTATATTTATCCGCCTGCCGCCAAACAGTTTCAGATTGCGGTTCGACACCGGCAACGCCGTCAAATACGGCAACTGCACCGTCGAGAACACGCAGACTGCGTTCGACTTCCATCGTAAAATCAACGTGACCGGGCGTGTCAATAATATTGATGCGATATTCTTGACTGTTGCGCGTCCAGAAACAGGTTGTGGCAGCAGAAGTAATTGTAATTCCGCGCTCTTGTTCCTGTTCCATCCAGTCCATCGTCGCTGTTCCTTCGTGAACTTCGCCGATTTTGTGGGAAACACCCGTGTAAAACAGCACGCGTTCGGTCGTCGTGGTTTTACCCGCGTCAATATGCGCCATAATGCCGATGTTTCTAAATTTTTCTAAACCTGTCTTTGCCATTTCTTTGGGTAAATCTTTAATCTTGTAAGTCTTTATATATAAAGCATCAATAGTAAAATCCTCTTTCCTAGTGATGCTTTGCGATTAATGTTCCTAGAAGCGATAATGTGCGAATGCTTTGTTCGCGTCCGCCATCCGGTGAACGTCATCCTTTTTCTTAACCGAACCGCTTCTGTTATTTGATGCATCGAGAATTTCGCCGACCAGTTTGTCAGTCATCGTTTTCTCGTTGCGGGTTCGCGCAAAACTGACAATCCAACGGATTGCTAATGTGCTGCGGCGGTCGCGTGTCACCTCGAGCGGCACTTGATAAGTTGCGCCGCCAATACGACGCGATTTAACTTCTAACGTCGGTGCCACACTGTCAATTGCGCGTTTGAAAACTTTCAACGGCTCTTCACCGGTCTTTTCAGCGATTTTTTCCATCGCGCTGTAAAATGCTTTTTCAGCGACCGATTTTTTCCCCGCCAGCATCACGCCGTTAATAAACTTTGTGACCATCACGCTGTTGTAAATCGGATCAGGCAATATATCTCTTTTTGCGGCAACTCTTCTTCTTGGCATAATCTTTAATCAGTTATCAATCATCATTTCGTTCTCTTAGTAAGAAACTGTTAGATGAGATATTTTATTTCTTCGCGCCGCCTTTCGGGTTCGCGCCTTTCGGACGTTTCGCGCCGTATTTTGAACGCGACTGATTTCTGTTGGCGACACCCGATGAATCGAGCGTTCCGCGAATGACGTGATAACGAACGCCCGGAAGGTCTTTGACACGACCGCCGCGAATCATCACGATTGAATGTTCCTGCAAATTATGACCGATACCCGGAATGTAAGTTGTCACTTCGATTCCGTTAGTAAGGCGAACACGCGCCACTTTTCGCAGAGCCGAGTTCGGTTTTTTCGGTGTCTGCGTATAAACACGGGTGCAAACTCCGCGTTTTTGCGGACTTCCCTGCAACGCCGGACTTGCGGTTTTATACTTAACGGCTTTGCGACCTTTGCGAACAAGTTGATTAATAGTCGGCATTCTTTAATTCCCTTTAATCCTTTTTGCAGAAACACGCACGTTAGTAAGTGTGTATCTGCCATTCTTAAACGACAACAACCTCTGACCTGCCTCTAACCGAATCAAATCCGGCAGTTAGCGCAAGCGGCTATTTCATTAAAATAATAAAACTTAACTTTGAAAATCTATATTTTTACAAAAGCGCAATTTTGATTTTCATTCAAAACTTTTCTGTGGCGTGGTTGTTTCTTTTTATAGGATAGCAAAGCATTTTTCGCTTCGCATATATTCCCCTAAACGCTGGAGCGCATTCTATTACAAAAACCCGCGTCGTTTAGTTTTACGCCACAATAAATGTTCCGCATTCGATTTCTCAAATGCTTTACGCTTTCAAGCAAACTCAACAGTTTGCATCAGACGAATTGCCCGAAACTTCAGACTATATAAAATTGGGAATTCTTTGTCAAGTTCAAATCGAGCAGAAGTGTATTTTCCCAAATTCTATTATTTTGAATTTTTGACAACATAATTACTTCGCGCTCGCACGGCGGCATCCGGGATATTCACCTTAACTTTGACTTGACGGGTTTCCCCTTCTTTACCGGACTGCTTCGGGTAATAGCCGATTCTGTATTGCCGTCCGAGTTCTTTTATCAAGGAACCGAATGTTTCTTCGACATCTTTAATATTTTCTGTCAGATAGCCGCGCCCGCCGCTTATTTGCGCCAGATTGTGCAGATAACTCCGGCGTTCTTCAATTACCTTATGATACTGCTTTTTGTTGACATACATCGGGAGATCGGCATCGCTGACGGTGTTTTCAAATTTAAAAGTGTAAATTATCGCTTCTTGCTCCTCGGCTTTGCGTAATGTATCTTTCGCCGAAATACCGAATCCGCCGCCATTTCCGTCGGTAAGCACGATAATTGCTTTGCGCCCGCCAGTCTTCCGCATTCGATTCAGGGCGTTGTCAACGGCGTTATAAAGATAGGTATCAGGACAATCACCCTCACTGCTCATTTTGAATTTAATGCCTTCATTTAAATTTGCGATTTTGGTCGGGTCAAGCAGATTTTTTGTCCATTGAAAAAACGACTCTGCCATTATTTGATCGTTCGGGCGCAACCGCGTGAAAAGAGCGTTGAGAGCGGCGGATAAATTTTCTTTATGCGGCGACATCGAACTGCTGGCATCTATTAAAAAGAGAATCGTAAACGGAGCATCGGTCGGCTCGAAAAATTCGACTCTTTGTTCAACTCCATTCTCAAATATTTGAAAATTCTCTTTCTTTAATTTGGGCATATATTGCCCGTCACGGTCTAAAACAATTGCGGGGATTGTCACTAAACTGGTATTGACACGAATAATTTCCTCTTGATTCCTCTGTTTATCTTCGTTGCTTTTACTATCACTTTGGGCAAAACTGACTTTTTGCAGTGCAATAATTGTGAACAGCAAAACAAATACAAAAATAATTGTATTAACCTTTTTTGACGATTTTTTTATCAACATATTTTTTGGTTTCATCGTCGAATTTCTTTTTTTCAGTTACATAATTTACCAAAGACGATTCAAGTAGTCCTAATTTAAATCGGACACGAGTTCTGCGGGAACTTAAATCTGCAAAATCATTATTTATGGTTACTTCATTAGTTTCCAGAATTTTAGAAGGCAAGCCTATATAATCTTTCAGCGGAGCATAGTCTTTTTCGGGTTTGAAGTCTGGATTCTCCGCATCTGCTTTGTTGACTGCTTTAATCATTTCTCTAAAAACACTTTCGGCTTCCGTCGGTTGCGTTTTTACATACAATAGAAATAATGACAGAAAATAATCAGCCTTTGTTGCCGGTAAAATATCAATCGAAGTGAGTTCTTTCCGTGTTTCATCAAGATTTTCAAGAATAAAAACTTGATACTCATTCACGGGTAAATCGTAGATTAAATTTATGCGAACGGACGGGCGAACATTTTTTGGCGTTGCGTTGACGATTTTATAAACGGAAGGCAAATCCTTATTTTTTGCATATTGTGTTGCTGATAAAAGAGCGTATTGACTATACCATCCGTCCCAAACTCTCATTCCGAATGGGTCTTTTCCCAGAGATTCTCGATCATCTTCCGTTACACCATTTAATAGCGATAAAATCTCATCATAACTTTTTGTACCTTCAAGTTTTACGATTGCTTCATAATAATGTTTTAATTTTAATCCTTTATCTTTCGTTTCTTGTGCCGCGCTCACCAACTCTTCGACTGTTTTAGGACTATCGGTTTTTAAATCCGATCTGATCGCCTCTGAATTTGCATTGGGCAAGTAAGGTTGACATAGTTCGATCTGTCGTCTGACAGTTTGAACAAGTTCGGGAAGGTATGTATTGAATTTATCAAGAATAGGTGTGGCAACTATCGCCGGTTCACATAATACCGGTCTTTCCTGTTCACTGCCGGTAGCAGAACGTGAAAGTAAATTAGACAGAAATAGTAAAAAAGATTTTCGCACCGAATCTGAAAGCGGTTTTCCTTTGTAATCGGTTAATGCTTTTATTGATAATCTTGAAATAAAGCGCAAGTTGTATTTGTTTTTGGCGTTATTCAATGTTGCTAAGTAGAGACGTTCGGCTAATTCCGGATTTTTAACATTCAGTTCCCCTATCAATCTGACTATCTGCGCCGGATTTCCAAAGCCGAGTGACCGAATGCCCAGTTCAAACGCCAGTTGAGGTTGCTTTTCAACAGTTTGCAGTGCAATTAAAACAAAAGTATCCCCGTTCTTTTCATTTTGTTCGGAAGACTTAGCTTTTTCGGTTATTATTTTAACAAGCTGTTCCGTCATCTTTTGGCTTGTTGATTCATCTAAACCGTTGAGGATTTGGATAGTTTTTTAAGCATTATTAATTTTTGTGTTTAAGTCAGGTTCGCTTTCAGACTCAACCGAACCAATTGAGACTTTAGCAGCTTTTTGGAGATAAACTTGCGCCTTCGACAAGTCAATTTTCCACCACATTTTCGCCAGCAATGCTAAATAGATTGATTGTTCCGACTCTGAAAGCGATGAAGAATCTTTCACAATGTCGTCAGTCAAGTTTTTTACTCTCTGTTGCCAAAGCAAAAACTGTTGGTTACTTTTTGGTTTTTGAGCGGCAATTGTCAAAAACGATAAACTGAGAAGTAGAAAAAAGACTGTCAAGTTTTTTGATGCTTCCTGTATTCCGAATATTCCGAAATTTTTGGTTTTATCTTTGAAGAGAAAAGATTTCATAAACTGTTTTAAACTCCCTCTGTTCGTGAAAATTTTGAGTGCAGATAAAGTTTACTATTTAATGAATTTGTATTGCAAGAAAATTGTTGATATGTTTTCTGTTTACATTTTTTTGATATTCAAGTGCAGAAGCCCGCACGAAGTGTGGGCGTAAAAACACACTTCGTGCGTGTTTCTGGATTCCAAACTTTTAATTATATGACTACAAACTTTGAAAATTTTCTAAATAGATTTAACGAAAACGACTGGTTAAAATCACTCAACGAACTGCTTCCGGCAATCAATGAAGTTGACCGCATTCCGACGCAAATCTGGTTTCGCTTTTATCCGCTGGCTCTGTATAACTATCTGCAATCGGCGGAGGACAAAGAAAAAGCCGTACAGAAATTCGTGATGCAGGGCGATTACGAATTGAAAAATCAGATTGATTCGTCGCACAAATTTCTTTACGGGCATCGTTTTTGGAAGGAAACGAAAGACGCGATTGAAAAACACGCCGCATCTTTTAATGATGAAAACGCGAATTTATCGAATGTAACAAAGGAAATCGCCAAAGCTACCGCGCAGAATGTTAAAACCGATGTTTCGCTTTTAATCGGAATTACTGCCGTCGGATTGATGACGGTGCGGCAAGCCGGTTTGGAAGCGTTCAAAAATGCGGAAGGCAAGGTTTACATTGACAACAAACACGCGAAAAAATCGGCAAAAGCAGTTTTAGATGAACGCGCCAAAGACGATTCTCAGGGGATTTTAGGTTTTTTAAAAACGATTGATAAAAAATGGACGGTCGTTTACGACGAAAACGCCAGCGATGCGCGGTTCGTTTTGCACGACGCGGAAGAACTCGCGTCGGGTTCGGCGCGTGACCAATCAAAAAACTGGAAGGAAATGGACGAACGCTGTTGGGAAGGCGTGATTCCGGTCGAATGCCGTTCGGCTTCGTGCGGAACGTGCTGGGTCGGCATCGTCGGCGGCGCGGAAAAATTATCCGAAGTGGCGCGGCTCGAACGCAAACAGATGAAAATTTTCGGCTACAACCAAAGTGACGAACCGAAACCGTTTATGCGTCTGGCGTGTCAAGCCAGAGCCTACGGCGCGGTGTCGCTGGTCATTCCGCCGTGGAATGGAGTTTTCGGCAAAAAAGTTTACGACAACATCGAAAAAATCATACTCGAACCGGCGACGACTTCCGCCATCAAATTGCGCGAAACGATTGACGGCGCGATGTCCGACGAATAATGCAGAAGTCCGCACGAAGTAAGAGTGACTTCGCTCACGCCCTTACTGCGTGCGACTTCTGCAAAGCTGAACTCCGCTCACGCCCTTACTTCGTGCGGACTTCTGCAAAGGGGAATATGAAATACTTTTTATCGTGTGTTTTGGTTTTCGTTTTTGGGCAAATAGTTTTTGCTCAAACGCCGACTGACATTAAATATCCTTTTGAAGTCAAATATCTTTCTCTGACAATTGAAAAACAAAACGTCAAAATGGCGTATATGGACATCGCGCCGAAAACGGCGAACGGCGAAACGATAATTCTCCTTCACGGCAAAAATTTCAACGGTTATTACTGGAAAGACGTAATTCCGATGCTCACTTCGCGTGGTTTTCGCGTAATTGTTCCTGACCAAATCGGCTGGGGCAAATCGGATCGCCCGAATATTCATTACAGTTTTCACGGGCTTGCTGAAAATAACAAAAAACTGCTCGACGCGCTGAACATCAAAAAAGTTGTCGTTCTCGGTCATTCGATGGGCGGAATGCTGGCGACGCGCTTTACGCTGATGTTTCCCGAAACCGTCTCAAAGTTAATTCTCGAAAACCCGATTGGACTCGAAGATTATCGAACTTTCGTACTGTACGCGCCGCTTGAAATGCTGGAACGAAACGAGTTGAAGGCGACGGCTGCATCAATCGCAGATTATCAAAGAACTTATTATCCGGTGTGGAAACCCGAATATAAACAATACGCCGACGCGCAGGCTGCCGATTTGAAACTGAAAAACTTTTCGATCATCGCGTTCGTCAATGCGCTGACGTATCAAATGATTTATGAACAGCCGGTCGTTTATGAATTTGAGAATATTGCAGTTCCGACGCTTTTAATTGTCGGGCAAGAAGACCGCACGATTGTCGGCAAAGCGCGTGTTCCAAAAGATATTATCAACGAATACGGGCAATATCCCGAACTCGGATGTAAGACGAAAAACAAAATCAAAAACTCGCAACTCGTCGAAATCGAAGGTGTCGGACACATTCCGCACATTCAAACGCCGGACAAATTCGAGCGAGCGATTGCCGATTTTCTGCAGCCGAACAACCGATAAATCTTATTTTTGCTTTTTGATAAAGATTCGCGCTCAAATTAAACTCCACTCTTTATGAAAACCGAAAATCAGCCGACCAAATTTCCGCCCGTCCTTTACGTTGTAATCGCTGTTCTTCTGTGGAGTTCGGGCGGACTTTTAATCAAAATGACCAGCGTTTCAGGTTACGAAGCAAATCTGGGACGTTGTTTTTTTGCCGCAATTACGATTGCGCTGCTCACCAAGTTCAAAGCCTTAAAAGCTGACGGATTCACAATTTTAGCGGCAATTTTCTACGTCGGCGCACTGTCTTTTTTTGCGGTCGCCAATAAAATGACGACCGCCGCCAATGCGATTTTTTTGCAGTACACCGCGCCGATTTACATTTTGATCTTCGCGCCGATTGTTCTCAAAGAAAAATTTCGCTTCTCCGATTTGCTGACCGTCATCGTCTGCATTTTCGGAATGACTTTGTTTTTTATTGACTCCGCCCCGAATGCAAATTTATCATCGGAATCGCAATTCATCGGCAATATTTTAGGACTCTGCTCGGGTGTCAGTTTGGGCGGCTATATTTTACTGCTGCGCCATCCGAAAGCATTAAATCAAAATCCCGCGTCTTCAGTTTTTTACGGCAATATTCTGGCGATTTTCGTGATGTTGCCGTTCGTCATTGCCAAGCCGTCGGTGTGGACGGACAAAGATATTTTTGCCGTTGTAATACTCGGCGTTTTTCAAATCGGACTCGCCTATTATCTATTCACATACGGCGTGACGCACGGCGTGAGGAGTCTGGATGCGAGCATCATCGGGTTTATCGAACCGCTGCTCAATCCGGTGTGGGTTTTCCTGTTTATCGCGGAAAAGCCTTCAAATTGGGCGATTCTCGGCGGCTTGATAATCATTGCCGCTGTCATTTTTCACACCCTAAAGCAAAACCACGCGCGGCTCCGGCGAAAGTCGGAAGCCACTCTTTAACTTTAATCATAATATGTTAAAATGCTTTTTATGTATTTTGTTCAGTTGTCGAACATAATCAGCAAAACTTGGAGATTCACTGTGTGAAATTACTGTTTGGCGTAGTTTCGTCAAGCAATATAATAAATCAGTTTAATAGAAAACAAACAGCTATTTTGGAGAAATTTTATATGTCTAATCTAAACATTCCGTCGAATGTTAAAAACAAAGAATTAATTAAATGGGTGACGAAAACCGCCGAACACTGTCAACCCGATCAGGTTTACTGGTGCGACGGTTCGCAGGAAGAATACGACCGGATTTGCGAAGAAATGGTGCAGAGCGGCACTTTTATTCGTCTTAATCCTGAAAAACGTCCGAATTCATTTCTGGCGCGTTCGCATCCCTCAGATGTCGCCCGCGTTGAAGACCGTACATATATTTGTTCGCTGGCGAAAGGTGATGCCGGTCCGACGAATAATTGGATGAATCCGAAAGAGATGAAATCCATTATGACTGACAAATTTG
The DNA here is from genome assembly GCA_038235165.1 of Pyrinomonadales bacterium. Taxonomy (GTDB): domain Bacteria; phylum Acidobacteriota; class Blastocatellia; order Pyrinomonadales; family Pyrinomonadaceae. The sequence goes on along the minus strand of JBBSUG010000046.1, from coordinate 22,974 downwards.
CCGGTGCGATGAAGGGCAGAACGATGTATGTCGTCCCGTTTTGTATGGGTCCGATTGGCTCGCCGATTTCGCAGTTCGGCGTGCAGATTTCCGATTCGCCGTATGTCGTCGTCAATATGAAAATTATGACGCGAATGGGCGATAAAGCTCTCGACGCGCTCGGCGGCGGCGATTTCGTACACTGTCTGCATTCAGTCGGAATGCCGCTTGCCGAAAATCAAAAAGATGTCGAATGGGCGTGTTCGCCCGACCCGAAAGATAAATACATCATCCATTTTCCCGAAGAAAGATCAATTGTTTCCTACGGTTCGGGTTACGGCGGCAACGCGCTGCTCGGCAAAAAATGTCTCGCTCTGAGAATCGCTTCAACCATCGGACGCGACGAAGGTTGGCTCGCTGAACATATGTTGATTGTCGGCGTTCAATCGCCCGACGGACAAAAAGATTACGTTTGCGCGGCGTTCCCGTCGGCTTGCGGCAAAACGAATTTTGCGATGCTTATTCCGCCGAAACCGTTTCAGGAAGAAGACTGGAAAGTGACGACCGTCGGCGACGACATCGCCTGGATTAAACCGAATGAAGAAGGCAAACTTCATGCGATCAACCCGGAAGCCGGATTTTTCGGCGTTGCGCCCGGAACAAATTACAAAACGAACCCGAACGCGATGGACACCATCCGCGAAAACACTATTTTCACCAATGTCGCGCTGACCGACGACGGCGATGTCTGGTGGGAGGGAATGGACGGCGACAAACCGGCACACGCGATTGACTGGCAGGGCAACGATTGGACACCGGCAAGCGAAAAACCGGCGGCACACCCGAATGCCCGCTTCACCGCGCCGATTGAACAATGTCCCGTCGTTGACGAAGATTTCGATAATCCGGCAGGCGTTCCCATTTCCGCATTTATATTCGGCGGACGCAGAAACAGTGTTGTGCCGCTTGTTTTGCAGTCATTTAACTGGGCGTTCGGCGTTTATATGGCGGCGACAATGGGCAGCGAAATGACCGCCGCCGCGTTCGGCAACATCGGCGAAGTACGCCGCGATCCGTTCGCAATGCTCCCTTTTGCCGGTTATCATATGGGCGATTATTTTTCGCACTGGCTCAATTTCGGTCGCTCGATTCCCGAACCGCCGCGTATTTTTTCGGTCAACTGGTTTTTGAAAGATGAGGACGGCAAATTCCTGTGGAATGGTTTCGGCGACAATATGCGCGTTTTAAAATGGGTCGTTGAAAGATCAAGAGGAATATCAGGCGGGGTTGAAACGCCTTTGGGCTGGCAGCCGAAATATGAACATCTCGACTGGCGCGGAATGGAAGATTTCACCAAAGCAGATTTTAAAAAGGTAATGCACCTCGACCGCGATTTATGGCTTAAGGAAATCGCTTCGCACGATGATTTGTTCTTCAAACTATACGACCGTTTGCCGAAAGAAATGACCTTTATCAGAGAACTTTTAGTTTCAAATCTCTGGCGGCAGCAGGATTTAGGTCTCGCCGCGCCGCGCATCGAACCGGCGGACAAAACATTCGAGAAAACCAAAAAACTCGAAATAGAACGCGCCGTTCCAGATAAGGCGATTGCGAAGGCGGAATAAATTTGGTCAAAACTTTGGAAAAAAGGCGATTTTTAACAAATCGCCTTTTTTAATGAATATTTTTATAACTTTGTATAATCAAATTTTTGAAAAATATGAACAAACATAAATTGAGACAGAAACGAAAACTTTTACAAAAACTTGATAAAAAATACATCGGTTTTCACGTTTACCGGTCTGTTAACGAAAACCTGCCTTTCGTATTTTGGGAGAGATTGACGGACGAACCGATACAGGACGGAAATTTCAACGATCAAGCCGCTGATGTCGGTCAGCGTTACTTTTACAAGCTGACGCAGGTTGACGCGGAAGGTAATGAAAGTGCGCCGGTTACGCCGCAAACTTCTTTTACCGATCACGCCGGAAATGTTCACGCGCAAAATCCGCTGACTGATTTTGTCGGTTACAATATGTATCGTTCCGCCGATGCAGAGGTGCCGCTCGACCGGTGGGAGCGGCGCAATCAAGAACCGCTCCCGACGACGGATTATAAAGATGAAGGGGTCGCATCGGGCGAAATTTATTTTTACTATGTTCGCGCCGTTGATTCAAAAGGTGTTGAAAGCGCACCGTCGGAAATTTTGCGCGTCATCAGAAAGTAATGCGGTCATCGCAAATGTATTGCAGTCGTCCCGACTGCGGTAGGTGACAGCAATTTTCCTGACTGCAAAAGACGCATTTATTCGCACCTTTTTCGTTTGTAATGTAGAATCTAAACAGTTTATTGCAGCGAAATAAATTACACAGGAGAAAAAATTATGGTAAAAAAAGCATTATTTGCAAGATTAAAAGCAAAACCCGGAATGGAAGCCGAACTCGAAGCATTTTTGAACGGCGGTTTAGGATTGGCGCAGGACGAACCTTTGACGGTCAACTGGTAGGCACTCAAATTTGACGATTCGACCTTTGGAATCTTCGACACTTTCGACGGCGAAGAAGGACGCGACGCACATTTGAACGGTCAAATCGCCGCCGCGCTGATGGCGAAAAAAGACGAACTGCTCGCCGAAGACCCGAATATAGAAAAAATTGATTTGCTCGCAGTCAAATAACTAAAAAAGCGGTTCTATCGAGAGCCGCTTTTTTATTTGAGGTTTTATTTCACAAAATTGCCGCGTCAAAAGGACTTCTGTCACATAATTGTTTTCGATTCAATTTGTATTTACTTGATTCATTTGGGAATAATTCATCTAAATTAATATCTTTTGTAAAATAAATTTCAGCCGGATGGAAAAATACTGTAAAATAGAAATATCAGACAGATTTTTGTTAGATTCCAACATCAAATAAACAGTAATTTTAAGGAGATTATAATGGATACAAATTTTCAAAGCACATACGGTTATTCGGCGGCAGACGCACTGCCGGAAGAACGCGCGTCGTTTATCCGCAAAACCTACGCCCATCTGGCAGGAGCGATTTTGCTTTTCACGGTGATGGAAGCGTATCTAATCCATTCAGGTGCGGGTTTGGCGATTGCTCAAACGATGCTCGGCGGACGTTTTTCGTGGTTTATCGTGTTGGCGGCGTTTATGGGTGTTTCAGTGCTGGCTAATTGGTGGGCAAATTCGCAAACCTCTAAAGCAATGCAGTATATGGGTTTGGGACTTTATATCGTCGCTGAGGTAATTATCTTTTTGCCCTTGTTGTTTATCGCGGCGAGTTATTCCGATGGCTATCAAATTTTCGCTAAAGCCGGTTTGGTAACGGGCGGATTATTTTTAGGACTAACTTCGGTCGTCTTTCTGACACGCAAAGATTTCTCGTTTTTAGCTCCTATTTTATCTATCGGCGGTTTCGTTGCGCTCGGTTTGATCGCCGCCAGCCTGCTGTTCGGTTTCACGTTGGGAAATATTTTCTCGTTTGCAATGGTCGCCTTTGCGGGCGGTGCGATTCTTTATCAAACTTCCGGCATTCTGCACCAGTATCGCCCGAATCAACACGTCGCCGCCTCGCTCGCCCTGTTCGCCAGCGTCGCGCTGTTATTCTGGTATGTCATCCGCATTTTTATGGGTTCGAGAAATTAATTGTCAGATTAAATTTTTGATGAAAATAAAGCACGATTAAAAAAGTTGAATCGTGCTTTATGTTTTTTGCGAAAATAAATTTTGTTCAGAATTATTTTTGTTGTATGATACCCAAATCGTTGGAAAAAGGATAAGTTAATCTTTTTTGTAGTTGAGTTTTGATAAATGAAACTTCGGGTAATCCTATTGCTGAGATTACCCGAAGAGTCCACTATAAAATTTAACTAACTCCAACGTTTGCAAAGATTTCCAATAACCAGTCGAGGTAACCCGAATCGGTTACATTGGCTTGGGAATCTATCGTCGAGTCAATATTGGTTTCTTCCACCGTTGAAATTGGTGCCGAACCGCCTCCACTGCCCGGATTTGTTTTTGAACCTGTTCCCATTTCGCCGTCGGCAAATGCGAACAGACTCAGACTAAGCAGCAGAAGTGACACACCAATACTGCGAAATAACATTGATTTCATTTGTATTCTCCTCAATTTGTATTTAATTGTCTTTGGTGACATTTAATATAAATACATAAATCGGATTAATTTCCAGAAATTTTGCGATGGAAAGAAAAATAACTCAAATCGAAGCCATTTCGATACTCAACGAATCGCTCAAAGCTGAAATGAGCGGTAACTACTTGAACGCCTATCAGCTTCTGTCTGTTTTTTGGAATGATTTCCGGGTCAACCCGGACACAGCAGAACTTTCCGATGACATTGTAGCGGAAATTTTCCTTCGCTGCGGCAGTATTTCCGGTTATCTCGGACGTTCCGGCAAAATTTTCGAAGCGCAGGAAACTTCCCGCGCGCTTCTTTTTGAAGCGAAGCAAAAGTTTCTGAATCTTCAGCTATCTTCAAAAGAAGCGGAATGTGACAATTACATTGCACTCAGTTACGAACGAACCGGCGAGATTAACATTGCCCGTGAATACCTGGAAAACGCTTTTGAAAAAAACATCTCGATTGACCACCCGGTGCGGCTTTTTTCACACATTATTGATTCGCTTCTACATTTGGCGGAAAAAGATTATGCAATAATTATTCAGAACAGCTTACTGCTCGAAAGTCTGTTTCAAGTTTGTCCGAATAAAAGCTTTAAAGGTTGTTTCTATAATCATTATGGTTTGGCATTAAAAAATCTTGATAAAATTGATGAGGCGATGGATAAATTTTTAACCGCCCGTCAACTATTTTTTGAACTCGAACATCATCAATACTGCGGTGCCTTGGAAAACAACATCGCTCATCTTTATCTCTCCCAAAAACAATATAAAGAGGCTCACAACTTTGCCCGCAAAGCTGAAAACACCTTTAAGCTGGTCGGAGATTTCTGTCGGCAAGGGTATTCATTCGACACCCAGGCGGCGATTTATCTGGCGGAGAAAGATTACGAAAAAGCGTTAGAGTGTGCGGAAAAGGGCATCAAAATGCTGCAGAACGGCGAGAATAAATTATTTTTACTGAACACATATAAAACCAAAATCAAAGCTCTCCTTCTGCTTCGGGACGTTTCCGCCGCCGCAGAAAATTTTACTAAAGCCGAACTCATCGCCGAACAAATTGATGAACCGAGTTACAAAAGTTTTACTGCGGAAATAATGCCTTTATTCGGGAAAGAAATCATACGGTTTGCCGGTTAGTTTTATTCGCGGCGAAATCACTACGTTTTCAGACTGATGTTTGCAGCAAGGCTCATCTCAAATATAAATATATATCACTTCAGACCACCTCGACTTATTAGTGATATTTATTTTTCTGTTTAAGCGTTTAGTATTTTGAGTCGTTGACATTAATTTATGCGATTGTATAGTATTGGTTCTGTAGAATCAGTATCAAGGGAGGATTTTCATATATGAGTGAGACTTTAAACAAAACTTCAAAAACAACAGAAGCGCAACAGCATTCGGAAGGTTCGATTGCTTTAGCGATTGAAGAGCAAACGGCAAAAATTCCGTCCGATGTTTTTTTATGGGCGGCAATCGGTTCAATCGGCACTTCCCTGGCACTACATGTGTCCGGGAAGAAAGAAGAAGCGCGTTTCGTCGGACAGTGGGTGGCTCCTTTTCTGCTGCTCGGAGTGTATAACAAATTAGTTAAAATCGCCGGTTCAGACCGCATTGATCGTTCGTAGTAATTCAAAAAACTGTTTTGCCTTAAAATGCTTTTCGCTTTCGTGCGGGAAGCATTTTTATTTTGCGTCAAAATTGTTAACTTTAAAATGACGAGCAAGTGATTTTATGGGAAATAACAAGCAGAAATCTGAAATCCGCACAACTTCAAAACCGGGCGGCACATTTCGTGCCTTAAAACACAAAAATTTTCAATTTTTCTTTGCCGGACAGTTTATCTCGCTGACCGGAACGTGGATGCAGACGGTGGCGGAAAGCTGGCTGATTTACCGCTTAACAGGTTCGGTCGTTCTACTCGGACTCGTTCGATTTGCCTCGCAAATCCCGGTTTTTCTGCTCGCGCCGATTGGCGGTGTGGTCGCCGACCGCTTCGACCGCCGCAAAATTTTGATTTTCACACAAACCTGGGCGATGACGATGGCGTTTATTCTGGCGATGCTTGTGCTGAGCGGCAATGTTCGGGAATGGCATTTGTTCGTTATTGCTGCATTGCTCGGGCTAGGTAATGCTTTTGACATCCCGACGCGGCAGGCGTTCGTTGCCGATATGGTTGGCAGAGAAGATTTGCTCAACGCCATCGCGCTGAATTCTTCGATGTTTAACGGCGCACGCATCGTCGGTCCGGCAATCGCCGGTCTGCTCGTCGCGACCGTCGGTGAAGGTTGGTGTTTTCTGTTAAATGCGCTCAGTTACATCGCCGTCATCACCGGATTTTTGATGATGAACGTCAAAGTCGTCATTCGTCCGCAGGTCGGTTCGACCGTTGCCAATATCGCCGAGGGTTTTCGCTTCGTCGCCAAAAACCCGCCGATTCGCGCTCTGCTTTTACTGCTCGGATTGGTCAGTTTGATGGGAATGCCGTATTCGGTTTTGATGCCGATTATCGCTGATAAATTTCTGGGCGGCGGTTCTGCCACGCTCGGTTATCTGATGGGCGCATCGGGTTTAGGGGCGTTGGCTGCCGCGCTCGTTTTGGCAACGCGCAGAGAAGTTTTCGGTCTCGGTCGCTGGGTTAATTTCGCTTCGGCGGGATTCGGAATTTTTTTAATCGCGTTTTCTTTTTCGCGCTCGTTCTGGCTGTCGGCAGTGTTGCTCGTGCCAATCGGATTTTCGATGATGACGCAAATGTCTTCGTCAAACACTCTGATTCAGGCGATGGTGCCGGATGAACTGCGCGGGCGTGTGATGAGCCTGTATTCAATGATGTTTATGGGAATGGCTCCGTTCGGCGCACTTTTATCAGGCTGGCTCGCCCAATATATCGGCACGCCTAATACGATTGTGCTCGGCGGTTCCGTTTGTATTGTAGGCGCATTAGTGTTCGGCTACCAGCTGCCGTCATTACGCGGAGAAGCACGGCGAATGATCGTCGCGCTACAAATGACCGCCGGTTCACCGGCATCGAAAGCGAGTTTTCAGGAACCGCCGATGATGACGGGCGAACCAAATGCGGCTAAATGAAAAGTTTTTGGTCTTTAGTTTTTAGTTATTTCTGCCGATCTCAATTGGTTTTGTTTGTCAGCCAATTTCGTAAAAACAAAATATCTAAACCAGAAACCAGAAACTAAAAACAAAAAACCAGAAACTAGAATTTTCTATGATGATTCCTGCGTTCCGCCCAGCCATTTCGGGTTTTTCGCCGTTCCGTCAAAGCGCGAATCGGTTTTGAATTTTTCGTATTTTCCGGTCGCCGCCGCGCTCGCCGTTTTCGCTAATAGTGTCGAGATTTCCGTCTGCGTCATCGGTTTGAAGTTCTTCGCCACCGTGAACGCCTGATCGAGAATTTCTATTTTGTCAATGCCGGTAATCACCACCGAAGTCGGCATACTCAGCGAATAGCGCAGACATTCGGGAGCCGTGACCGTGTTGCTCTGCAAAATAAACGGGTCGCCCATTGATTTCATTCCGAGAACGCCGATTTTATCCGCGATGAGTTTCGGCAGCACTTGTTTTTCAAAACTTCTGAAATGCGCGTCCATCACATTGATCGGCATTTGCACGGTATCGAATTTGAAGTTATGTTGAGCGGCAATTTCAAGCATTCGCAAATGAATATACGGGTCTTTGTGTCCGGTAAAGCCGACATAACGAAATTTACCGGCTTTTTTTTGCGTCCATCATCGCTTCGAACGCGCCGCCCTCGGCAAAAAGTTTGTCCGGGTCTTCCATTCTGATAATTTCGTGAAACTGCATCAAATCAACGTGATCGGTTTGCAGCCGGAGCAAAGACTCGTCAATTTGTTTCGCCGCCGTCTTTTTGTCGCGCCCGTCAATTTTCGTCATCAAAAAAACTTTGCTGCGATAACCGTCCCGAAGAGCTTTGCCTTCCCGAATTTCGCTCAAGCCGTCGTGGTAATCCCAGCAGTTATCGAGAAAAGTGATGCCGCGCTCAATTCCCGTGCGAATCAGATTGATGCTTTCCGCTTCAGTGTCGTGTTTACCCATGTGAAAACCGCCCATCCCGATTGCCGAAACTCTTTCGCCCGTGTTGCCGAGCATTCGGTAGATCATTTCGCCTTCGAGAAACGTCGGCTGAACTTCAATATGTTCCGCCATCTTATTTTCATCATTTCCCGTCTCTTTCGCCCTCACAATGTTGCTTGAAAGCACAACCGCGCCGGTCGCCGCTGACGCTTTGCCGATAAAATCTCTTCTATTCATATTTTCCCACTTCCCTTTATCCGTAAATCATTTCACCTGAAATTCAAATTAAAAACTATGATGGTAAAAAATTATACTGTTTTGGTTTATAATTATGAAACAATTTCTTTTCAAATTATTTTATTACCACCATTTTACAAAGGAGAAAAAGTCAGACTCAAAACCACGCAAAGCAATTATTGTTACATCATCAAAACAAAAGCATTCTTTTGTATAAGTTATCAAACATAAAATATGATACAATTCGTTTTTGTCTAAATCGCGTTTTAGCATTTAGTTTTGAGCTTCAAAGTTCTCTTCTGATGCCTGATTCGATTCCCGGCTTAACCTGTTGCAATACAAAAATTTAACGACCAAAAACTAACGATTTGGAGCGGAATTTGTGTGAAAAAACAAGGCGGAAACGATTGGTAAATATCCCGACAGCAAAGACCAAAACACATTGACGTTATGCGAAGCCGCGAATTTTTTCGTGAGAAGCATATAAAGGAAAAAGTTTATGAAAATATTATTGTATAACCCCGACAACGGCATCACGCGCAATTTTATGCCGCATCTGTGGATGTTCCTGCTTCAAGCTCTGACACCGAAAGAACACGAAGTAATATTGATTGACGGCAACGCGAAAGCGATGACACGCGGGGAATTGGTGCAGTTTTGCCGGGACGAAAATATCGGTCTCGTCGGCATTGGCGCGATGACGCGAATGGTTGCACGGGCATATCTCGTCGCCGACGCGCTGCGCGATGCCGGAATCAAAGTCGTGATGGGCGGACCGCACGTCACCGAATGTCCCGACGAAGCGTTGGGACGCGACGGAGGCAAACGCCATGCCGACGCGGTTGCGCTCGGTGAAGCTGATGAAACCTGGCATTTAATTGTTGAAGACGCGGCGAACGACACTTTGAAAGATATTTATCAGCCGCAATTCGACGACAAAGGAAACGATAAAAAGCCGAATTTGCAGCCTTATCCGCATATCCCCTGGGAAACTTTAGATTTGGAACAATTCAGCTTGGTGCCGAAATTTTTACAGCCGATGCTGTCTAAAATGGGTGCGGGTTGGGGCAAGTTTTTTGTTGTGCCGATTGAGACAGGACGCGGGTGTCCATACGGCTGTGAGTTCTGCACCGTCACTGGATTTTTCGGCGATTCGATTCGTTTTCGCACAAATGCAAGCGTCGTCGAAGAACTTTTAAGATTAAAGGAACGCGCCAAAAACGAAAAAGGTCAAATCGCGGTATTTTTTATTGACGATAATCTCGCCATCAATAAAAAACGCGTCAAATCACTTTTGCGGGACATCATTGCCGCCGACGCCCAATTGCCGTGGGTCGCGCAAATCAGCGCAAATCTGCTCGGCGATGAAGAATTAGTTGATTTAATTGCGGAATCCGGCGGCAAATGGGTGTTCATCGGGATGGAATCAATTGACCCGGAAAATATGGCTTCGGTCAATAAAAATTTCTCCAAACCGGCGGATTATAAACAGGTTCTCGACCGTTTGGCGAGCCGCAACATTTACGCCATCACATCATTTATTTTCGGGATGGACAACGACACGACGGGCGTTGCAGAGCGAACGCTCGAACAGATCGAAAGTTGGTCGCCCGGACTTCCGGTTTTTGGTCAGTTGACCCCGTTCCCGTCAACGCCGCTCTACACGCGGCTTGAAAAAGAAGGTCGGATGAAACGCCCGAAACACTGGCTCGAATTCGCCCCGTTTGAAATGGCACACACGCCGTTAAAAATGTCCATCACCGGCGCACGAGCCGAAGTCGGCGAGGCTTGGGAAAGGTCTTACAGTGCGAAAAGAAATGCCGAAGCACTCGAAGCGATTAAGAACCAGCCGATTGAATACCGCATCGGACATCTCGTGGCGCGTCTGTTCTTTCGCGGAATTTATTTCCCGCAGATGAAAAAGCGCGATTGGATGAAACTTTTATTTGATAACCGGCAAACGATTCTCGGTCTGACAAAAGAAGGATTTTCGACTTATCGAGCGGCTCGAAAACGAGAGAAAGTAAAAGCAATTGCCTCTCAAACGATTTAGGAAGTTACAGATTGCAGATTTCAAATTAAATCTGCAATCTGTAACTTAAAAAGGCGATTCGTCGTTATCGTTGTCAAAAACGATGCGGCGTTTGATCTTCGGTTGTCGTTCTTCGCGCAAATCTTCCGGCTGAAGCGTTTGCAAAGCCGGATTGCCGTCGCTGTCTTTGAGCAAAACTTCGATGCGCCGTTCGGCTTGGTTTAATCGTTCTTGACATTCCCGCGAAAGTTTTACTCCGTCTTCAAACAGCTTTAAACTTTCTTCCAAAGGCATTTCCCCTTCTTCCAAACCGCGCACGATTTTTTCGAGTTCCTTTAACGATGCTTCAAACGATTGTTTTTTTTCAGCCATATAGTTTTTCTTTCCTCAATTCTCGTTCTGTTCAGTGCTTGATGTTGCTGCTACATACCAGCAACATCAACAAGAGTGTAAATCTTCCTCGTCAGAAACAAAGGAAAGGACTAACCTATTTAAATATTTTGTCGGAATTTTGCAGAATGTCCTGTAAATTTGAGACTCCGAGTTTTTCGCCGACTTGCTTGATGCCGCCTTTCTGCGCGACGGCGATTAAATCCTGTCCGATTTTCTCGGCGACTTGTCGGGCTAAAACGTCATCTTTGACGGCGATGACCTGCCATTTGTCGCCATTTTTTTTGAGCTTCACGTCGAGCGGGCGTTCCGGCAATTTGCTTTTGACAAAGGTCTGATCGCCGTTAGTATTAATTTCCAAATACCTTCCTGCGCCGACGGCGATTGCCCAGAACGGAATCTTTTCAAATTTTGAAGTTTTATCTCGAATCAGCGTCGGCAGTTCTAATTTGGCGCGTTCTTTTACTGCGGGCAGAAACGGCGCGGCGGCTTGAGCGATTTTGTTGATCGTCGCCGGAGCCAAACCGCGTCCGTAAAGTTCGACCGCTTTATCAGTAATCTGCGGCACAAAATCATCAATCACGGCATCGGTGTCAACCAATTCGTCAATCGTTTTCTGGTCATCGCGCCGCGCCGCATCAACGAGCAGCGCAAGCGAATACTGCGGCGTTTTCTTCAGATTCCGCCAGTAAATGAAACCGGCAATGCCGCCGACCACTAAAAACGCCAACAGTGCGAAACCGATTATTTTCAGCACTTTCACAAACACGCCCGATTTCTGCGGCTTCTGATAATCGCCGAAGTTCGGAACGTCTCGCTCTCGCGGCGGCTTCTCGTTTCCTGTCGGCTCACCTAGATTTACAACAATTTTTGACATTTTTCTTCAACAGCATTACTGACTCACTCTTAATTTCCCGTTTTCAAGACTTCCACTTCAAGTTTCCCATTTGACAGTTGAATTTTCAATTTGTCTTTAGTTTTTACCCGATTTACATCGCGCACGATCTCGCCGTTCTCGCTTTTGATAATCGAGAAACCGCGCTTTAACACTGACAGCGGCGAAAGAGCATCTAACGAAGCCATCGCAATTTTTAGTTTTTCGTCGTTTGCATCAATCACGGCTTTCACCGCAAAAATCTGTTTCTGCCGTAAAACTTCCAACCGCGTTTTCTTTTCGTTCAGCTTTGAAGCAAGTTTCAAAGGCGAGATGCGCCCGCTCAAACTCTCCAAACGCCGCGCGTTCGTTTTAATTTTTTTCGATAAAGCGGTGCGAAGCTGATTCTCAGAATCTTCTATTTCGTATCGCCAATCCGTAATTCGGCGCGGAAATTCGGCAAAAACCGGCGATAACGCAATTTCCTGCAAATCGGCGCGGTAATTTAACAATTTATAATCAATCAGTTGAAATAAATCCTGTCTTCGCTGTTTAATAAACGCTTCCAAACCTTCTTCACTTTCGGCGACGATTTCCGCCGCCGCCGAAGGCGTCGGGGCGTAACGGTCGGCAACGAAATCGGAAATTGAAGAATTTATTTCGTGTCCGACAGCGGAAATCACCGGAATCTGCGATCCGCGAATCGCCCGCGCTACCCGTTCTTCGTTAAATGCCCACAAATCTTCGCTTGAACCGCCGCCGCGTCCGACTATTAAAACTTCTATTTTTTCGCTCGCTGTTTTATTGTACCGATTGGCAAATTTGATCGCCGCCTCGATTTCTTCGCCCGCCGTTTCGCCCTGCACTCTGGTCGGAATCAGTGTGATATTAACGGTTCGCGTCCGGCGCGAAAGGACATTCAAAATATCGTGAAACGCCGCGCCGTTCGGCGACGTGACTACGCCGACGCGCTTCGGCAAAAGCGGTAGTTCGCGTTTCAAATCTTCATCGAACAAACCTTCTTTCGCCAATTTCAGCTTGATTTGTTCAAACGCTACTTTGAGCGCACCCTCGCCGACCGGCTGAAGCGATTCGACGAGCAATTGATATTCGCCGCGCGGCGCGTAAAGACTGAGTTTCCCGCGCACGCGAACTTGCAGACCATCAAACGGCTGGAACCGAATCCGCGAATTGTTGCGAATATAACACGCCGCCTTCAACTGCGAATCGCCGTCGTGCAGCGTGAAATACCAATGCCCGGAATTTGCCGCCATAAAATTAACGATTTCCGCTTCGACCCACACGGATGCAAAACCGCGTTCCAACGCCGCTTTAACCTGTTCATTCAACTCCGAAACGCTCAACGGTCGCGCTTCCTGTTCGTCAAAAAGTGATTGTAAAAGTGAAGATTTCATTCGTTTGATAACCGGGGTTATCTTATAATGTTAGCATTATTAAGACTTGTGTAAAGTATAATTATTGATAAGATTAATGTGTGATTCAATCAATTATCGGTGTTCAGTCAAAAGAGTTGTCACAGTATTTTTCTCCCAGGGTTTGTTACACTTACACCTGAGCATTTAAAGTATATTTTATGCGGGTTCTATTTCTCGGAGGAGTTTTTGCAGTATTGTTAGCGGTGAGCTTTTCGTGGCTTTTGACTAATGACCTGTCTCCGCTGAATGATTATCTTCTTTGGCATCCGCAACTGCAAAATTTGTGGGGGATGCTCAATTTGCCTTCATATATTCTCGGTGCGATAGCAGCGGGAAATCCTCATAATAATAACAAATTTGTTTTTTGGACGGTTTTCCTCATTCAGTGGTTTGTATCGGGAATTATTTTTACGGCTGTTTTCAGAACAACTTTTCGGCGTTTCAACACTGTCTAAAAGTCGTCATTCCTTATTTCCACTTATTTAGCGGTTTCGCCGTGTTCCAAAATTATCGTAAATTTGTTTGCCTGCGCTTCCTGAAAAAGTTTGTGGACGAGATTTTGTTTGGAGATATTCAGTTTATTCGTTTCAAAAAACTTGGCAATTTCATTTTCGCTCATATCGGAATTGATTGAGCCGATGATTCTGCTTGAAGTCAGCCGCAGAACGGCTTGCAATTTGACCGGAGTTTTGCCAACTCGGACGTTTTGCAGATTTGTGTAAACCATCATTTTCAACAAACCGTCCTTGATGTCGTTTTCGCTCGGCATTATCGCCCGACTGCTGTGTTTGTCTTCGATTAAAAAAAGCGTTTCGTTTTCGAGGCGCGTTTCGTCGCAGGTGAAAAAATATTTGCCGCCGCTCAAATTCGTGATGGTGACACCGCCCTTCGTATCGGTGGAAAGTGCTTCTTTTGGTTGGATTGACTGCAATTCGCGGCTTTGTCCTTTTTGCGCTTTGCTACGCGAGAATGCCGCGAAATTGTTCGGATTTTCGCTTAATTTTATTAATTCATTGAGCGCGTCCTCGTTGTGCAGATAGGTTTTAGTGCTTTTGGCGATGGCGCGATAAGCGTTTCGCGCCGATTCAAAGACAACCTTCAAATTCTTCGCTTCTTTTTCGTTCCACTCCCGCGCAGTGCCTTTGAAATTGAAAACCTCGTCGAGTTTTCCCGTGATGAATTCGTTATTTAATTTTTGTCCGGTGATTTGGTCATTTCTGTTCGTATTTTTCGCTGCATCGTCATAATAGGCGGGTATGAAATGAATATTTAACAAACTCAAAAGCGAAATCGTATCCCACTGCAAAAAATCGCGTTCGCCGCCCAAACCTTCGTCTTTGACGACGGGAATAATCGTCGCCTTCTTCCCCGTCTGCGCGAGCGTGTCGTAAACCCGTTCATACGGATAAGAGCGCGTTCGCTTCGGCGAAATCCAACGGCTGAGGGCGACTTTCTCTTTTTCGTTGCTTAATAAGAACGCACCGGCGGTCTCATTAATGTCAAAATTTTCGCGTTGATAAGTTCGCAGATCGTCGGCGGTAAATTGTTTGTAGTTTATCTTTTCGACTTCGGCGGTGATTACTTGCGATTGTTGGCGAATTTCACGCACAGGCGCGTAGTTCGCCAAGCTAATTAAAGCACTATTGTAGAAAATGTTATCAAATGACGGCTTTTCGTTTGGCGAATTTCGCAGACTTTGCGTGAAATTATTTTTATTTAATTCGGAGGTTTCACGCGGTTTAACGGCAATGACCGAACCGAGTTTGACGAAAGTATTTTCGCGGTCAACTTTTACTTTCAAACGCGGTGAAGCGCGATCATCACGGACTTGCGCCAAATCCGAACGAAATGTAACCGAATAAGCCGTTCGCAACTGCATCACAATGTCGCTATAAGCCTTTTGCAAATCGCCGAGCTGCCGGATTGAATAATAAACGCCGCCGGAAATTTGCGCCAATTTTTCGCCCTCGTTTTCTGCTTTGGTGGTCAAACCGATATAGCGCGTTCGCAGCGGATCAGCCGTTGCGTTCGCGTCACTGGTTTTCGAGGCGGCGATCAACCCCGACGGCACATAGAGCGGATAAATCAACGCGCCGCTTTCCTGAATCGAACCGAGCAGCGCGTCGAACGGCAGAAAAGAACGGTTGTCATCGCCGTCCGACAAAACGACCACTGCCGTTCGGTCGCCTTTGAGCGGGCGCAAAGTTTCCGCCAGCGTGTAGCCGAGCGCGTCGTAATAAGCCGTTCCGCCGCCCGCGTCGAAAGTGTCCAAACTTTCTGAAAGCCTGCCTTTATCGGTCGTGAAAGTCGAAAGAGTTTTGACATCTTCGCTGAAAATGATAATCGCAACTTTGTCGTTCGGGCTGACCGTATTGACGAAGTTTCGGGCGGATTTGCGGATAAAATCAACGTAATTGTCCACGCTGCCCGAAATATCGAGCAACAGAACCAGATTAAATGGCGCAGTCGTCGGTTCGACCGTTAAAATTTCGCGCTTTTCGCCCGCTTCGGTCACTTCAAAATCTTTGGCGGTCAAATCGGAGACAGCGCGGTTGTTGATGTCGAGAACCCTAACAAGAACTTTTTTGACTGCGGCGTTGATCGTGTTCGGACGCTCTTTGCTTTCGCTCAATGTCGGTTCGCGTTTGACCGGCGGCAGAGTTTTCGCGTAATCGCCAAAATATTTCGGACTCGCCCGCCTGATCGCATCACTCAACAGCGAATCGCCGCTGCGGACAATCGCTTTCGCCGCATTCGTCAGCGGTCGTTCGCGCAAATCCGACGGAACTTCATTCGGATTGACGTTGAGCAGAATAATGCCGCGTGCCGTCGTCAAATTTAATTCGACTCGTCCTTTATCCTTGCTCTTTTGTTTTTTGTTTTTTGTTTTTTGTTTTTGGTCTTCGAAATTTGCATTATCTTCGATTTCCGCCTTTTGTTCGTCTTCCGGTTCCCGGCTCACGACTTTCGATTCCTGACTGATTTTCCCTTTCAAAACAAATTTACCGGCGGCTTTTTCTTTAACTTTTTCGAGTTCGACATCGCTTAAAAAACGCGGACGCGATTCTTTCCAGACAAAATTGTAACGCACGTCGTCAAGCGGCACATCCGCCGCAATCGTACCGGTGTCGGTTTCAACTTCCGCCGCTTCGATATTGCCCGAAACGCGCACTTCGCCATCGGTTGTCGTTACGCGAACGCGTGTTCGCGCCGGAATTTTGACGATCAAATCAATTCTCGCGGGCGACGTTTGCGGTGCAACTTCAACTTTTAAGTTACCGTTTGCATTTTCAAATTTGATGTCGCTTTCGGTAACCGACTTTTGTGACGAGAATTGCAGCGATACATTGTTTGATCCTTCCTTTTCTTCACTTTCCGCCTGAATATAAACTCGCCCGGATGGATTTTTGATTTCGACCAAGCCATTCACCCCAATTCCGAATTCACGATCAAAAGTTTGCGCCCGAACGCTGAACACGAACAGAATGACCAAGAAAATACTAAAAAATTTCATAACTATTGATGCTCTTTAAGATTTAAGTTTTGTTCGTAAGTTTGCCCGAATGTTCGACACGCTCGCTGATTCGTTTTTGCCAATTGGTGTGAACATTGTCGGAAACTTTGAATTGTTCGAGCAAATCCTGCATAGATTCGCCGCCGATCTGTCGCGTCTTTAAATATAGTAAGGCGACGACAATCGTAAAAAAAGAAACAAAAATAACCGAAATCGGCAGGTAAAAAATTTGCGTCAAAGCCTCGCGGAAAGCGTAGCGCAGTCTTTTCCCATCATTCATTTGTGCTTTGTCTTCACCATCATTAATCTCGACATTTTTATTCGCGCCGATATTGATTGAGATATTATCTTCCGCTTCAACGGCGGAATCAGCCTTCTGAGACGCGGCAGCAGATACTTTTGTGTCCGACGTTAAATCACGAACCACTGATTTGGCGAGATAGGTAATTAAAAACGATGTAATAACAGGGATTAAAAACATCATCAGAATTGTCGGCAAGATCGTTCTGACGGAACGTTTGACTAAAATCTTAGAGCGTTTCAAAGCAGCAAATCCGCGCAGATTTTCCATCATCACGACCGGCGCGGCTAACGCCCAGAAGACCGACAAATAAATTCCCGGCAGCAAAAAGAAAGCGAACCCGACAATCGTCAAAAACCCGGAAATCAGCGTCGTCGTAATTAATTTTTTCAATTGCTTGCGCGCCGCTTCGAGTGCCGGACGCAGCGTGACCGGCTTGAGCGGGTAAGCCATAATCTGCGCGACCAGCCACGTCGTTGTTCCGCCAAGCAGCGAACCGCAAAAAACACCGGCGAACATTACCGCAATTGACAAAATAATTTGAATAAATCCGAAAGATAATCTACCCAGATCAAAAAATCCGACGACAACCTGTAAAATTGTGAATAAAGCCAACGGTAAATACAAAACTGTCGCCAACAGCAGAAATTTCGGCAGATGTTTGCTGTAAATTTCCAGTGCGCGTCGAAACAAAACACCGATGCCTTCCGATTGAGCGCGTAGTTCGGAGGCAAACGCGTGTGCCGTTTGCGGTCGGTGCGCCGGAAATTTATCGAGCGTCGAATAGATAACCTTTTTTACTTTTTTCGGTATGTTTTTTGCTTCCAGTGCCGGCGGCGCGTTTTCTTTATGCGCCTCCATCACCTGTTTGAAGTCGCCGGCAAACGGTGTTGTCCCCGTCAACATTTGATAAGCGATAACACCAAGCGCATAAATATCCGAATGTTTCGTCAATTTTTCGCCGCGACATTGCTCCGGCGACATATACAGCGGCGTTCCAAGCACCGCGCCGACGCTGGTCAAGTGCGCCGTCGAGAGAACTTCGAGCGCGGGTTCATTCGTGTTCGGCGGCTGTGAAACAAATTTTGTGGTGAAAGGTCTCGGTGAGGGCGTTATGTCGGGCGCGGGCAAAATTGCCGTGCCGGATTCCAAATCAACTTCGTTTGACGGCTGAATCAAAGTTTTGTTTTCCACCGCCGGTGTTTGTTCGTTTGAAACAGTGCAATCGTTGACAGTGTGCGCGAGTGTTTTCGCTTCCGTGGCAGCCGTCAAATGTTTCCGATCAGCAAACGTCCGCACTTGATTTTCACCGGCGACGGTATCTTTATTGATGCTTTGTGTCGGAGTCGTCGGGAACGAAATGTTTTCATCGGTATTGATGTTGTGCGCTTCTTCGAGTTTAGCGATGCCGAAATCGAGAACTTTGACCGTGTAGCCGCCGCGCTGGTTGGGTTCGAGCCAAATATTGTCGGGTTTCAAATCGCGGTGAATAATGCCCTGTTCGTGCGCTTCGTGAACAGCTGAACAAACCTGTTCCAAAATATCAATTGACCACGCCAGCGGTAGTTTTTTTTCCTCTTCCAAAATCTCGCCGAGAGTGCAGCCGTCAAGATATTCCATCACCAGATAAGCGACGTTGCCGTCATTCGTTTTAGAGAACCCGAAATCGGTCACATCAACGACGTTCGGGTGGCGCAATCTTCCGGCAGCACGCGCTTCGCGCCGAAACCGTTCGACAAATTCGGCGCGTTCCATAAACTGCGGAGCGATAATTTTGACGGCGACCGGGCGTTCCGTCCCGACGTGCGTGGCAAGATAAACCGTCCCCATACCGCCGCGTCCGATTTCCCCTTCGATTTTGTATTTCTCATCGAGCGTCTGCCCGATGACGTTTCCCGCATTCATATTTTGCTTTTTACAGAATCTCGTATTTAATGCTTTGTTTTTACGATTTATTGTGGAGAATTGTTTTGCTTAAAATATAAACCTCGTTTTTTGCTTTGTTATCATTTCAAATCAAGCATACCAGAAAATTTCCAGCAGTTAATGATTTAATCTTTTTTCGCGCTTTTCCGTGTCCTTGACGAGCAAATTTTTTTACTTCCGATTTTGCCTCAATCGTATAGTTTAAAGATCATCTTTCAATCAAAGTTTGCATTTTGCGCCGTATTAATTTAATTTTCTTCTAGCACAATTTTCAAAAAACAGATCCAATCCAAAATAAAGCAGGTAAAATCCGCAATGTCCAAAATATATCTAAAATCGTCGGCGATTTTTTCAATACTATTGTCACTCGTTTTTGTCGTTCCGAATTTCGCACAGGAAAAAAACGAAAACACTCCGAATGTAACAAAAATAAAACCAATTGCGACAGCTGATTCGGGGAAAAATGATCCACTGAAAAACTTTCAATACCGTTTCGTCGGACCGTTTCGCGGCGGGCGCGTCGGCGCAGTCGAAGGCATTAAAGATCAGCCGAATGTTTATTATTTCGGCTCGGCTGGCGGCGGCGTTTGGAAAACAGTTGACGGCGGCATTAATTGGCAGAACATCTCCGACGGATTTTTCAAAACCGGCTCGGTCGGCGCGATTGACGTGGCGGATTCCGACACGAACGTCGTCTATGTCGGAATGGGCGAAGAAACCGTGCGCGGGAATGTTTCGAGCGGCGACGGCGTTTATAGATCGAATGATGCGGGCAAAACTTGGAAAAATATCGGCTTGAGCGACACGCAGCAGATTTCGCGCGTACGCGTTCATCCGAAAAACCCGAATATCGTTTACGTCGCAGCGATTGGGCATCTATGGGGCAAAAACGAACAGCGCGGAGTTTTCCGCACGAAGGACGGCGGCAAAACTTGGGAAAAAATTCTCTACCGCAACGACGAAACCGGCGCGAGCGATTTGATTATTGACCCGACAAACCCGAACACGCTGTATGCGGCGTTCTGGCAAATCAGCCGCAAACCTTATCGAATGGACAGCGGCGGCGACGGCGGCGGACTTTTCAAATCAATTGACGGCGGCGATTCGTGGACGGAAATTTCGCGCAACAAAGGTTTGCCTTCCGGCGTTCTCGGCAAAATCAATATCACCGTTTCGCCCGTCAACGCTAATAGATTGTGGGCAATGGTCGAAGCCAAAGAAGGCGGACTTTATCGTTCGGACGACGGCGGCGAAACTTGGTCGAAAATGTCCGACAATCCGAATATCAAACAGCGTCCATGGTATTTCAATCGCGTTTATGCCGACACCGAAAACGAAAATACGGTCTATGTTTTGAACGTCGGCTTTTTCAAATCAATTGACGGCGGACGCAATTTCGCTTCACTTCGAGTTCCGCACGGCGACAATCACGATCTATGGATTTCGCCAGACAACGCCAAACGAATGGTTGAAGGCAACGACGGCGGCGCAAATGTTTCGACCGACGGCGGCGACAGATGGACTGAGCAAGATCAGCCAACGGCGCAGTTTTACCGTGTTACTTTGGACGACGATTTTCCATACAATATTTACGGAGCGCAGCAGGACAATTCGACGGTGAAGATTGCCAGCCGTTCCGATGATTTTGCGATTACCGACAAGAATTGGTATGACATCGGCGGCGGCGAATCCGGCTGGATCGCGCCGCTTCCGACTGATTCGGATGTTGTTTTTGCCGGAAGTTACGACGGATATTTAACGCGCTACAATCATAAAACCGGACAGTTTCGAGATGTCAATCCGTATCCCGAAAATCCGATGGGATCGGGCGCGGTTGATTACAAATACCGTTTTCAGTGGAATTTCCCGATTATGTTTTCGCCGCACCAAACCGGCGGCAAATATCCGCTATACACGGCGGCAAACGTGCTGTTTCGCTCAATGGACGAAGGACAATCGTGGCAGGTAATTTCGCCGGATTTGACGCGCAATGATCCGACGCGCCAGAAATCTTCGGGCGGTCCAATTTCGCAGGACAACACGAGCATCGAATACTACGACACGATTTTTGCAATGGACGAATCGCCCGTCAAAGCCGGCGTTATTTGGGTCGGCAGCGACGACGGTTTGGTTCACGTTTCGCAGGATAACGGCGCGAAATGGGACAAAGTAACGCCGAAAGATTTGCCCGAATGGGTTCGCATCAACGAAATCCGCGCGTCACCGTTTGACGCGGGAACGGCTTATTTTGCCGCGAACAATTATCAGAACGACGACCAAAAGCCGTATCTTTATAAAACAAATGATTACGGCAAATCGTGGAAAAAAATTATCAACGGCATTCCCGCCAATGAATTTACGCGCGTCATTATCGAAGACCCGAACAAACGCGGTTTTCTGTATGCCGGAACTGAACGCGGCATTTACTACTCGGCAAACGACGGCGAAAATTGGCAGTCTTTGCAGTTGAATCTGCCGGTCGTGCCGGTTACGGATTTGGCAATTCACAAGCGCGAAAAGGATTTGGTCGTCGCCACGCAGGGACGCGCTTTTTACGTTCTCGACAATTTGCCGATGATTTACAATTTATCCGCCGCGCAAAAAGCCGACGCTTATCTGTTTAATATCGAAGACGCATACCGCACGGCGGGCGGCGGCGGTTTTGATTTACCCGCAACTGCAACCGTCGGCGCAAATCCGCCGAACGGCGTTGTCGTCAACTATTACTTGAAGGAAAAAGCCACGAAAGAGATTAAACTGGAATTTTTGGACGCAAGCGGCAGAGTCATCCGCACGTTTACAAAAATACCCGAACCGGCAACACCGAAAGATCAAACTTCGCCCGAACCGAATCTTCCGTCGCCGGACAGAGAGCCGCCCTTACCGACCGATGCCGGTTTGAACACTTTTGTTTGGAATTATCGTCTGCCGAACGCGACGACTTTGCCGGGTTTAATTATGTGGGGCGGCTCATTAGCCGGCGCGAAAGTGATGCCGGGAAATTATCAGGCGCGTCTGAGCGTTGACGGCAAACCGGTTGCGACCGAATCATTTTCGATAAAAGCCGATCCGCGTCTAACGACGACGCAGGAAGATTTTGTCAAACAATACGATTTGATGGCGAAAATCAACGACAAACTTTCCGAAACGCACCGTTCGATTTTAGAAATCCGCGAAGTCAAAAGACAATTGACGGACGTTGCCGGAAAACTCAAACCCGAACAAAAAGATTTGGCTGACAAGGCGCGTGAAATCGCCAAGCAATTGACGGCGGTTGAAGAAGAATTGATTCAAACTAAGATCAAAAGCGGTCAGGACGCGCTGAATTTTCCGATCAAATTAAACAATAAACTCGCTTCTTTAGGCGCGTCCGTCGGCAGTTCCGATGATCCGCCGACGGCTCAGGCTTACGTTGTTTATAATGATTTGACGGCGAGAATTGACGCGCAACTGGCAAAGCTGGCGAAAATCAAGGCGGAAGATATTGTTGAATTTAACAGACAATTTGCGGCGAAAAACCTGCCTGTGGTGGTGACGAAAAAGTAAGCAGCAGAAATCAAATTATTGCTGCCTGCGGAACCGTGTGCTGATTGGTAATAAAATTTAATTGAATTCTCCGCTTCGCTGTCCGACTGTGAAAGAGGAATTTGTTCATCCGTTGCTCGACCGTCCTTAGCGGTCGAGCAACCGGCACTTATCACCGATTACTGCACGACTCCAGATACAGTAGTTTATATTCTGAGGCACGAAGGATCGAAAACGGTGACAGTCGAACAAATTTAGGAATTGAAAAAAGCGGCAGGCAGATGTAAATTCATTGAGATTCGGCTCATTTATCAGGCATCCTATTTTACATTTAGTTTTCAGATTATGCCTGAGCAATGAAAAAATCAAGCACAAAACTAATCATTTTTTTGACGATTCGACAGCACAAAAACAAAAAAGGCGAGTGAAATTTCTCGCCTTTGGACTCAGTTTGGACTACGAATTGTTTTGTTGCAAGCCAATTCGTTGAATTTCGCCAAATAAAAAAACATTGGTACCGACTACAAGATTTGAACTTGTGACCTCCCGCGTGTGAAGCG
>JBBSUG010000045.1:0-35816 GCA_038235165.1 Pyrinomonadales bacterium | reverse complement strand
ATATCGAGAAAAAATGGACAATGCCCATTCAGAACTGGAGTTTGGCGATGAATCAAATGGCAATCATTTTTGAAGGACGGCTCCCAATTGCCGGACTGACAGAAAACTCAATTACACAAAATATCTGACACCCTCTACATTAGAATTTAATCAAGTCTTACCACCAACCGCCCTTAACATCTTTCAAAACAACCTGCGCCGTGTTGTGTCCGCTTGCCGCGAAGACTCCGCCGCCGGGATGGGTTGATGCGCCGGTTAAGTAGAGATTTTTGATCGGCGTTTTGTAGGCAGACATTTCGGGCAGTGGGCGGAACATAAACATCTGGTCGAAATCCATTTCGACGTGCATCACATTTCCTCTGAGAAGTCCGAGTCGTTGTTCCAAGTCTAAAGGCGATTGGGTGAAGCGTTCGATGATCGAATTTTTGACGTTTGGCGCGTAATTGTTGACGACTTCGATAAGCCGGTCGGCTTCGCGTTCTTGGATGTCCTGCCAGTGTTCGCCGTTTGAAAGTTCGTATGGATAATATTGCCCCCAGATGAACAGCGTGTGTTTGCCTTTCGGCGCGAGCGTGTCATCAACGGATGAAAAAGTCATCGCCAGCGCAGCCGGATTTTTTGACGGAATACCGTTGAGATAATCGGCGTAAGCGTGGTCGAGATAATCCATTGTCGGACACATCAATTGCAAACCGTGATGACAATCCGCCGCTTTTCCGCCGTTTGGCGCAGATAAATAATCGGGTAATTCGCTGACGGCACAGCGGACGATCATCCCGAAACCGTTGCCGATTCTGACATTTTCGATTCGTTCGGCTAAGCCTTCGGGCAGATTTTCTGCGCCGATCAATTTTAGAAAAAGCGTGTGAACGTGCGCGTTTGAAACGATGCGCGTTGCGTTAATCTGTTCGCCGTTTTCTAAAATTATCGCGCCTATTTCATTATTTTCGACTTCGATTTTCGCAACTTCCGCATTTAATAAAATTTCGCCGCCGTGATGTTCGAGACATCGCGCCATCGCTTGAGTTAATTCGCCGCTTCCGCCGCGCGGACGTTTCACGCCACTTTTGTGAATCATCGAATGCCAGCCGAGAAAATCGCCGCTTGCCATTGCCGTCGGCGGCGGTCCCGATTGCGCCGCGAGCCACGCCATCGCCGCGCGTAAGCCTTCGTGTTTGAATGTTTGTTTGACCAACGCGCCGTAACTCGTCATTAATTTGCGAACCATATCCGCCGGATTTTTCGACTTCGTGCCGAAAACCATATGTCTGCCGAGATTGAGCATCGTCGGCGGTTTCAGAAACGCCTTGAAAACGCCTTCGTTTAATTTTTCCCATTCGGTAACAAATTTTTTATAACGATCAGCGTCTTCGGGCGAGATTTTGGCGATAGATTCGCAGGTTTTATCAACATCCTTCCAAAAATAGATCGCGCCTTCGCCATTCGGCAGAGGCGCAAACGCAAACGGGTCGCAGTCAATATATTCCAGCCCGAATTTCTCCAACTCCAAATCCTTAATAACCGATGTGAGATGAATCATAATATGCGCCGACGAACCGACATCAATTTTATAACCGTCAATCAAATCATCCTGCGTGCAAACCGCGCCGCCGACAATGTGCCGACGTTCGAGAACGATGACCTTTAATCCCGCTTTGGCGAGATAACAAGCGCACGTCAAACCGTTGTGTCCGCCGCCGATTACTGCGACATCATAAGTTACATCCATTTGATTATTTTGCCATAGAGCTTAATGGGAGCGCAGGAAAATTAATATTTTTTTTGGCAAATCGGTATAATAAACAAAAAATTATTTTGAAAAAGGGAAGCGAAATGAAAGAAGAAAAGAAACTTGTGCGCGAAGAAATCAAAGTTGAACGCGAAAGCATTTTGTCGCAGCTTGAAGATTGGCTCGAAACGCCGATGCTTATTTTGGGCGTTGTTTGGCTCGGCTTGTTTATTTATGAGATTTTGTGGAATCTCAATCCTTTTCTCGAAGCGATTGGCTTTGTCATTTGGGGCATTTTTATTCTCGACTTCGCGTTGAAATTTTTTCTCGCGCCGAAAAAAATCCAATATTTGAAAAGTAATTGGCTGATTGCAATTTCGCTGATTCTTCCGGCATTGCGCGTGTTTCGCATCTTTAGCGTGTTTCGCATTTTTCAGGCGACACGCGCCGCTCGCGGGTTGCGGCTCGTCCGGCTGCTCGGTTCTTTGAATATCGGAATGAGTGCGCTCGGCGAAAGTTTTCGGCGGCGCGGTTTTAAATACGTTCTCGCCGTGACGCTGATCGTGATTTTCGGCGGCGCGGGGTTAATGTTTGCATTTGAATCGGCGAGGGACGTTTCCGGCGGTTTCAAAAATTACGGCGAGTCGCTTTGGTGGACGGCGATGCTGATGACGACTTTGGGCGGCGCGTATGTTCCGCAAACGGTTGAAGGTCGGGTGTTAAATTTTGCCCTCGCGCTTTACGCTTTTGTTTCATTCGGTTACATTACGGCGACTCTGGCGACATTTTTTGTCGAAAGCGATGCTAAAAAACGCGCCGAAGAAAAAGAGCCGATCAAGCCGACGCTTGCCGAAGTGCAGATTGAAATTAGCGAAATGCGAAAAGAAATTATGCAGATTCTGACCGTTCAACGAAATCAAAACTAAGCGGCGAAGACTTTGATGGTTCATCAGCGGAAGCGGTGACATTCACTTTTCGAAAGAAAAATGCTGACGACGAACATTCAAACGATTACGGCACGGAGCAGGAACTTTATTTGCGAGAAACGAAATTGCCGCGTCATTGATTTGAAAATAAAGCAAAGCCGCCGTCTGCGAAGACGAAAACGACGGCTTTTTATACTTGTGCAGAACGAGATTATTTTTTGTCCTCGAAAATCAAAAACGGCGAGACGAGAATCAGTAGAAAACCCAGACCGCTTCCTTTTATATCCGACACCACTGCTAAATACGCGCCCAACATCATTATCATCAACCCGATCAAAAAGCGGAAAGTTCCGGCAACAATCGGCACGTCGTAACTTTTATATTGCTCTGTCTGACAGTTCATTTTAGTATTTCTCCTCCAGCTTTTTATTGCCCGTTTTGTGTAAAATTTTCACCACGGCAATTCCTGACCGAGATGAATAAATTTGCCTGTGTAACCGTCTGCCGGAAGCGTCGCTAAATCAACCGAAGTTTTCGCGCCTTCTTCGACCGTCAAATCGCCCTGCGGGTTCATATCGGTGACGACCGAACCGGGATGCAGCGTGTTGACTTTGATCGGCGTGTCTTTCAATTCGTGCGCGAGATGGACGGCGTAACCGTTGAGCGCGGTTTTTGAAATGTCATAAGCCGGAACTTTGTAATTGTAAATCGGCGAATTCGAATCGCTGTGCAAAGTCAGTGAACCTAAACCGCTTGAAACAAAGACGATTCTGCCCGCATCTGATTTTTTAACGAGCGGCACGAAAGCCTGCGTGACGGCAATCGTATTGAAAAAATTCGTGTCGAAGGTTTTGCGGAAGATTTCCTGCGGAGTTTTGCTCGCCGGAACATACGCGCCGTTTTCCGTTTCGTCGAGATTAATTCCCGCATTATTAATCAAAATATCGAGTGCGCCGTAATTTTCGTCAATATATTTCGCCGCCGCCAAATGTGTTTGCGCGTCGTCAACGTCGAGATGAATAAATTCCGCATCAAAACCTTCGTCTTTCAATTTCGCGGCAGCTTCTTTGCCGCTTTCTTCGCTGCGTACGCCGACGAAAACCTTGATTCCCTGTTGTCCCAACTGTCGCGCGGTTTCAAAACCGATGCCGCGATTTGCGCCCGTAATTAATGCTGTTTTTTGTTCGCTCATTTTTTTATTTCTCATTAGTTTATGTGTTCCCAAATTGTTACGATTAAAGTAACAGTTCAACTCAAAATTTTTTTATTGCTTGATGTCCGCAATCACTTCCGCGAGACTCGTTTTTTCTAAAGTTCCTTCAAACGACTGCTGCGCTTTGGCTAAAACTTTCTTCATCGTCGCGGCGATATTGCAGCTGATCGCACACGCCGACTGCACCGGATAATCGTGAATCGTAAAAGTTTGCGGCGCGTCAACCGCTTTATAAATTTCCAACAGCGAAATCGTTTCCGGCGATTTCGCTAACAAACACGAACCGGATTTTCCGGTCTTCGTGCTGACGAGATGCGCCTTTGACAACTTCGCCAAAATTCGCCTGACAAAACTCGGACTCGTGTTAATGCTCATCGCCAAATTTCCCGAAGTTATTTCACGCCCGCAATTAAAGCCGAGTGCAATCATCAGGTGAACCGCGATTGAAAATTGAGTGTTTGCCGCCATAACTGTTACTTTATTAGATACAATTAGAATTTGTCAAGCGATGTTTTTAATTATCTTCTGAATACACTGAGATATTTTTCCAAACCCAGCATCATTAAAAGAATAATCAAGCCAAGTAGAAACACAGAAATTTTCAGGACGGCAATTAGAGCGTAAATTATTCCGATGACACCGATAATCGGACGCAAAAATGTGAAAGGACCAAAAACCACTGTGCTGGTTATGCTTTTAATATCAACTGACGGAATCAATCGAACAACGAAAGCGGTAAGAATAACGACGGCAAAAGGAATGTAAATGACCAACATTCGCCCTCCAGCGTTTTTTAGATCATCAATCAAAATCTGCGAATCACTTGATAAGGTGATTAAAAGCAAAATCAGAATTCCGACAAGAACAATGGCGGTTTGTCCGAAAAGCGCACCTCGCAGCATTGATTTCAAGTAATATGTCTTTTTATTAATCAAGGCATTTCTGCCCGCCGCTTCGCGGTAGCCAACAAATACCGCATCAATCGTTGCCAGAAGCCACAAGAGAAAAGCGATCATTCAATCACTCCTAGCGAAAACCGGTGCCATCTTCCCAGATTTTTCAAAAAATCATTTTTATACTGATGACGAATTCCAACCAAAGAATGGAAAACGCGCGGAATCGGCAAGCCCCAAAGTTTGACGCCGTAAATCGCTGTCGAAAAATCCGGCGCGGTACGTCTTGCTGCTTCGAGCAGTTTGTCGCTTTTGTAAGACCTGACGGCTGAAAGAACTCCGTCGTGTCTGGCGAGCGGCGTTCGCATTCGAACCGCGTGAAACAACCACGACCCGAACGGCGCGAAAAAAGAATTGTAAAAATCGAAATGAACAAAAGCCAAAGTATCGGTTTGATTTTGCTGCTTGAAAAGTTCGTATAAAGATTCGCCTCGAAAATGATGCAAAATTCCGGTCGAAATAAAAATGTCTGCTGCTTCTTTCAAACCGAACGCATTACCGACAATGAATTTGCAATCTAAATTTTCTGCGTCTGCCAGACGGTTGGCTTCTCTGATTAGAGTTTCATTAAAATCCGTTCCAACGAGTTCGACATTTTCGAGAACTTTGGTTGCCGCCAACCATCGCAATACAAAACCCGTTCCGCAGCCGATGTCAACGATGCGAATTTTTTTGTCCGAATTTTCGCCGCGTAAAGTTTCGATAATCGGGCGAAGAATCTGCGCCATTCGCCCCCCGTGCTGAAATTCTTCGGAAATTCTCTGCATTTCGCAATGCGCTGTGATGAGAAGTTTATCCACCGCCTTCTCATCCAAAACGTCTCCACGCTCTGGGATGTTTTCAACTATTTTAACCGCAACACGATTTTTTACTGTAGTGAAGTGCTTGACTAAATCTGTTTTAAAAACAGGTTTTCGCTCTAATGTTTCGTGGTCAAAGCACACAATCGCATCAGAAATTTCCAGATCGTTTTTAGGAAGGGTTAACCACTCGGCAATCATAATTCGTCGAAGTCTCTGAAAAAGTAAAAGACAAAAAAGTTTAGCATAATATCACAGCTGTGTTCTATAAAAATCTCACAGTAGATGTACGAGGTGAATTAGGCTCTGCGGTTTAGTTCCAGAACTTTAAACTGTGCCAAATTTCCGGCAGCGGCTTTTTCGTGTTGCGGCAAACAATAATTTTATATTGCTCGTAACTTTCGGAATACGCGAAATTAACTTCGGTTTTTTCCTCGACCGAACTGCATTTTTTTTCGGCTTCCTCTTTCGACGCGCCGAGCAGAATCAAAACTTCGCCCGTGTATTCGCGCGGTCCCCAGAGAAAATAACTCTGGTGCGGGCTAATCGCTTTCGGCAAACCGTATTTCGCGCCGTAAAAATCAATCGCTCCGGCTTGACCGTAGTTGCCGGCGAAAATCCCGGCTTTAGCGCGGTCTTCGGGCGGCAAATTATTATAAACGTCGGCGACTTTCATAACCATTTCCTGCCAGCCTAGTTGTTCACTGAAAATCTGCTGTAATTGGCTGTCGTGTCCGACTTCGGATTTCGGCGGTTTGAATCCGATTATTTCCTGATAACGGACGAGTGTTTCAATCGGCAAAATCGGCATTACGGTCGGCGCGACCAGCACTGCTGGAACGAAAATCAAAACCGGCAGTATAGAAGTAAAAAGTAAAAAGACAAAAGGCAAAAGTTTTTGTTTGAATTTGAGAGGAATTTTTTCACTGAATTCGTTTTCTCTAATTTTGCCTTTCATCTTTTGCCTTTTGCCCTCAAACCAAACCGCTCCGCCCGCAAAAAGCATCGGATAAACCGGCGCGAGATAATAGTCTTTGGCGTTCAGATAAATCATCAGCGCAAGCAAAACGATGTAAGCGATTCCAAGAAAACGAAATCTTTTGCCGTTTTTATCCGCCAGAAAAAACCAGATTCCCGCCAGCCAAACCGGAAACGCGGTCGGAAACAGTCCCAAAATTTGCGAAACGAAAAATCCGAGCGGCGACATCACGACGTTTTTGCCGCTTTTTTGGACGTTTTGCAGAAGTTCGATTGTGGCGAAATTGTTTTGAAACTGCCAGATAATATTCGGCACGAAAATCAAAAACGCGATCACGCCGCCGAGCCAGAAATATTTGTTCAAAAAAACTTTTCGCTTATCAGTCAAAAGTAACCCGACAATTAAGGAAAAGCCGAAGAACAGCATCGAATGCTTGTTCATCAAACCGAGTCCGGCGAACAAACCGAACGGCAGCCAGTTCAAAGAGTGCTGAGTGCTGGGCGCTAAGTGCTGAGTCTGTTGTTCTTTTACTTCGATTTCCGCACCCTTGCTGACGCGCGGGTTTCCGCCTTTGAGTGCGCGAACGGCGAAATAAACACAGAGCATCCAGAAAATCGGCTCGAACGGATTCATCGAAAACAAATCGTCGAGTGCCAGATAAATCGGCGCACACAAAACACACAAACACGCGAGAAATGCCGCAAATCTTTTTCCGCCGAATTCTTTGACCAAAACCGCTGTCAGAAAAACTTTGAACGCGCCCGCAAGAGCCGGAAACAGCCGCAGCGCAAACAGCGAATCGCCGAACAGAACACGACTCGTTTTCGCCATCAGTGCGACGAGCGGCGCGTGATCCGGGTAGCCGAATGCCAGATGTTCCCCGCACGCGATAAAATAAAGCTCGTCGCGGAAATAGCCGTAGTTCGAATTAAAAGTAAAATGAAGCAGTAGTTTAAAAACGGCAAAATATGCGCCGATGGCGAGCGGACACAGCCATTTATTTGACGACATCGAATCGGATTTTTTCACCTCGTTCATACATTTAGTTACTGTGGATAAATCGTGCGGAAGTTGTAAGATATAATAATTGCGGCACAAACAAAAGTAATAGACGATGAACGCAGAATAATCGGGATTCACAATGACGATATGGCAAAAGGATTGAACACCTTAGCGAAATTTCTTTTAACCTATCAAATATGAATGAAAATCAAGTAAATGAACAAAAATATCGTCAGCGCGTCTATGAAATTGTCAATCAAATTCCGATTGGAAAGGTGATGACTTACGGGCAGATCGCCGAGATTCTCGGTGCGGGTTACACGCCGCGCACCGTCGGATTTGTGATGCACGCCGCCGACACGCAAAACGTGCCGTGGCAGCGCGTGATAAATTCGCAGGGAACTTGTTCGACGGGGAAAATGACGATGCCGGTTAATTTACAGCAGCAAATTCTCGAAGACGAAGGAGTCATTTTCAACGACAAAGGTCGCTGTGATTTGAATATCTGCCGCTGGTTTCTCGCAGGTTTCGAAAACGAAAAAGATGACGAACAGCCGACTTTGTTCGGCTAATGTTATTCAGTAAAAATTCAAAACTTTTGCCCTTTGCCTTTTGCCTCTACCTCATCTGCCCCATTTCAACTTGTTTCGCAAAACGTCAAAATAGTTGCGGTTCGGCGGCTGAATTAAATTGAAATTCGTCGTGCTTTTGCGGATTATAATGTGATCCGTCGTCTGCACTTGATAACCGACCTGCCCGTCTAAAGTCAAAACCACGCCATCGTTTTCTTTTTTCAACTGCAAAGTTATTTCAGCGTCGTCCGGCACAACAATCGGGCGGTTGGTCAGCGTGAACGGGCAGATCGGAGTCAGCACGACCGCGTTCATTGACGGGTAGAGAATCGGACCGCCCGCCGAGAGATTGTATGCGGTCGAACCCGTCGGCGTGGAGACGATCAAACCGTCCGCGCGAAACGAATTGACGTAAAGTTCATTCAGTTTGACTTCGATTTCGATAATTCGCGCCAGAGCAGTTTTGTTGACGACGACATCATTTAGTACGCGTCCTGTTTCGATTATTTCGCCGTCGCGCCAATGTTCCACGTCGAGCATTACGCGGCGGTCAACTTCATAATTTCCGGCGAGAATTGATTCAAGCGCGGGAAACATTTCTTCGATGCGAAATTCGGTCAAATAGCCTAAACTGCCGTAATTTATTCCCAAAACCAACACTTCGCGTTCGCCCGTCAAACGCGCCGTCGAAATCATCGTTCCGTCGCCGCCGAGAACGACGATCAAATCAACATCCGTCTTAAATTCGTCGGGCTGCGCGGTTTCAATATCACAAACTTTGTTTTCGGCGCGGGGTTTGCCGATCAAATCAATGCCGCGCTCCGCTAGCCAGTCGGACAGTCGGCAAGCCGTTTCCCACGCTTCCTGGTGGTTCGGTTTGACGACTACACCGACGCATTTTATTTCTCGTTTTGTTATTTCAGAATCAGTTTTCATCGAATAAAATTATAATTTAGGATGTGCTTCAACAAATTTCAGCAGGTTGCCGATATATGCAGAAAATGGCGGACACGCGATTTGATGGGCGGAGAGCAGTTCGTCGGCGACGCTCGTATCGTAAGTTTGCGGCACGAAAAAATACGGCACGGACGGGAACGGCAAACCCGAAACAATCGGCGAAAACGGCAGCATCAGCGATTTTTCGACGAGCTGCGCGGGCGGTTTGATGACCGATTGTTTGTTCGTCAACGCTTTGGCGATTTCGTCGAAAAGCTGTTCGGTCGTCATCGGCTGCGGATCGGCGAGAGCGATTGTTTTGCCGACCGCGTTTTCATCTTTTGCCAGCACCGCAATTCCTTCGACGACGAAATCAACCGGCACGAGATTCAATTTGACGACCGAATTGCCGACGTTGACAAAACGCAGTAAATTCGGAGCTTTCCGCAGATAATTAATCAGCGAATAAATGCCGTCGTATTTCGCTGTTTCGCCGGTTTCCGAATCACCGACGACGACCGACGGGCGAAAAATCGTTACGGGCAAATTTTCTTTTAGCTGCTCGACTTCCACTTCGGCGAGATATTTCGTTTCTTCGTAAAAATTGCGAAAACCCGCTTCGTGTTCGAGTTCCCACTCGTAAATTTCGCCCGTCCGTTTTCCCGCCACATAACAGGTCGAAACGTAATTGTAACGCCGCAGATGCGGCAGCGATTTGACGAGTTGGTTGACTCTGTGCGTGCCTTCAACGTTTATTTGAAAGGCGATTTCCTGTTTTACGCCCAAATCATAAATCGCCGCGAGATGATAAACGTCGGTCGCATTTTCAATTATATCCTCCAAATCAACAGCGGACATTCCGAGGTTTTCAAGCGTGATGTCGCCTTCGACGACCTTGTAATTTTCCGGCGGCGTGTTCGTTTCTTTCGCTATTTCGACGATTTTTTGCTCTGCTTTTTCAACAAATTCTTTCTGGACGAGCAGTAGAAACCGTGTGGCGGGTTTTGTCAATCGTTTGACTAATTTGGCGGCGATAAAACCCGGAAAGCCGGTCAGGAAAATTGTTTCGTTGAAGTTCATAATGTTACTCGCGGCAATTGAAAAGAAATTTTATTTGCTGTGTCTTTTCGGTCTGACGTTTGAGTTTTCAACTCCAATTTACTCAATTTTACCGCTGACAGGCAACTCACAAGAGATGCAAAGCCTTTATTTTCTGAAAATTCGGTGCTGTTAAAACTTTTTTACAATCAAACCTAAACTGTGGTAAGGTTTTGACACAGCGAAAATTTAATTGCAAGTATCTGTTAAATTAGAGAAATATGCTGGAAATGAAAACTATAAAAGAGGAAAATCAAGAATCGGACGAAGCGGCGACTGCTCAAAAAACGGAAGTTGCCCCGGCAGTAGAAGCCGTTTCGGATGATGTGTTTTCGAGTGAAATGAACGAGCCGCGCTGGTCGCTCGTCAGCTTTGAAACCCTCCTCGCCGCCAATTTAACTTACGACGAAGCCGCCGCACTGATGAAAGATTTCACCGCCAAAAAAACTTCCGGTCTGTGTGTTATCACCGACGAAGCCGCTGCGAGAATTTAAGTAAAGATTTTTGCCGTTAACCGTTTACCATCAGCATAATCTTCCCGAAACTTTTATTTGATTCGAGATATTCGTGCGCTTTCCCTATCTCGTCAAACTGAAAAATTTTATCTAAATTCGGTTTGACCAAACCTTTCTCAATCAGCGGCAGCACATTTTCGACAAAAGCATTAGTCGCTTCTGCTTTTTCGGCGACGGAACGCGAACGCAAAACCGTGCCGATAATTTTCGCCCGCTTCGCCAGTGCCGAACCGAGATTAAATTCCGCCGTTCTGCCGCCGACCAAACCGACCAAAATCAATCTGCCCTTGAGCGCGAGACTTTCCAAATTCGCTTCAAAATAACTCGCGCCGACCAAATCTAAAATCACATCAACGCCTTTGCCGTCGTTTTCATCTCGCACCGATTCGGCAAATTGTTTTGGGTTTTCGCTGATATTTTTACCCGTCACAATGGCGGAGTCGAGTCCTAAATCACGACATTTGTCGAGTTTGTCCGTTGTTCGTGAAGTGCCGACGACTCTAATGTTATTGGCTTTTGCCAGTTGGAGTGCCGCCAAACCGACACCGGAAGCGACGGCGTGAATCAAAAGCGTTTCGCCTTTACACAGATTGCCCTGCGTAAAAATCGCATCATTAGCGGTGATAAATGCTTCAGGAATCGCGGCGGCTTCCATAAAATTTAAATTTTCAGGAATTTTCGCCAGCAGCGATTCTTCCGTCAACAAAAATTCAGCCTGCGCTCCGCCCGCCGTGATGCCGAAAATACGGTCGCCGACTTTGAAATCTTTGACATTTTCGCCGATTTCCGCAACTTCACCGGCAAATTCCAACCCTAAAATACGTTCCGGCGAACCCGGCGGCGCGGGGTAAAGACCTTTGCGCTGCATCAGATCGGCGCGATTCAGTGCGGCGGCTTTCACTTTGACCAAAACCTGCGTGTCTGCCGGTGACGGCAAATCGTCAACTTGACGGATTTCGAGGTTCTCCGCGCCGCCAAATTCTTTGATATAGACTGCTTTCATTTTAATTTTCGGTGTCTTTTTTCACCACTATCGAAATCCATTCGCCGTCGGTTTGCACGTCAAATGCGGCAATTCCTAATTCATTTAGTTTATTCGTCACCGAACTTTCCTGAATTCCCAAAATGCCCGACAAAACGAGAATTTTCTGCGTTTTTTTAACGAGAAGTTCGAGCATCGGCAGAATTACATCAGCCGTCAAATTTGCACAAACAAAATCAAACTCCGGCGTTTCATCAGAAATAGAACCGACATATAAGTCAACATCAGCGACACCGTTGAGCGCAAGATTCTCTTTCGCAATTTTAATCGAATCCTCATCCGTATCACAACCTTGAAAATAGTCGGGAGTCAGTCGGTTTTCAACTTTGGACTTTGGACTCTGGACTTTGGACTTTAATTTAGCTGCTGCAATTATCAAAATACCCGTTCCCGTGCCGACATCGAGAAATTTCATTCCGCTTTCAAAATTTTCGCCGATTGCCCGTAAACACAGCTTGGTGGTTTCGTGCGTTCCCGTCCCGAACGCCATATTCGGTTCGATGTAAATGACGATTTTCTCTGTGTCTTCGACTTTTTCCCACGTCGGCGCGATGATAAATTTATCGGTGATCGTCTGTTTCCAGTGCTTTTTCCACTCGGCGAGCCAATCCTTATTTTCAACTTCGCGCCATTCGGTTTTCTCAATCACCGCGCTCGAAAAATTGTAGATTCGCAGGGCTTCGTTGAGTTCACTGCGCGTGATTTCATCGTTTACCTGCTCATTAAAATAACCGATGACAGACAAAGTTTCCTTCGATTTATCCTTGCCCAAATGATTGATTTCCGTGCCGAGCGCGTCGAGTTGATTGAGCGCAAATTCAATTGCTTCCGCCGCCGCCGTTTGAGCGATGACTTCAAAAGCAAACCATTTTTTTTGTTCAGTTTCCATTTTTTAAAGAGTTCACGCCCTTATTTTGTGCGGGCTTCCGCAGTTTTTAATCGTAAATTCCCATCTCTTCCAAATCTTGCGGGCGGTTGCGCCAATCTTCGACGACTTTGACGAACAATTTGAGAAAAACTTTTTTGCTGAGCAATTTTTCAATATCATATCGCGCTTCGGTGCCGATTTTTTTTAATTTGATGCCGCCTTTGCCGATGATAATTCCTTTTTGCGACGAGCGTTCGACGAAAATCGCGCAGTGAATTTTGACGACCTGCGGGTCTGTTTCGTCGTATTTTTCGGTGACGACGGCGGTGACATAGGGAATTTCGTCGCCTGTCGTCTGCAAAATTTTCTCGCGTACCATTTCGGCGACAATCATTCGCAGCGGCTGATCGGTCAGTTCGTCGTCGGCAAAAATCGGTTCGGCGACGGGAAGATGTTTGGCGATTTGTTCCAGCAAATTGTCAATTGCTTCGCCTTTGAGCGCGGAAATCGGCACGATTTCCGCGAAATCATACTCGCTCGCGTAAAATTCCATCAGCGGCAAAAGTTCGCGTTTTTCTTTGATTTTATCTATTTTATTGAGAACCAGAATGGCTGGTTTTTCTGATTCTTTAATCAGATTCAGCACAAAACGGTCGCCGTTGCCGGTCGAAACGGAAGCGTCGCGCAACAACACAACTACGTCAACCGTCAAAATCGCGTCGTGAACCGCCGCCATCATTCGCCGATTCAATAAAAAGCCGGGTTTGTGAACGCCGGGTGTGTCAACGAAAACAATCTGCCCGGTTTCGAGCGTGACGATGCCCTGAATTTTGTGCCGGGTAGTTTGCGGTTTGTTGGAAACGGCGGCGATTTTTTCGCCGACCAGAAAGTTTAGTAATGTAGATTTTCCCGCGTTCGGGCGACCGATCAATGCGACGTAACCGCTGCGGAAGTTTTCGGAAGTCATTACATCAAGTTAGCAGATTCGACGCAACATTCAAGTTACGGTCTTGAAAATACCGCCGAAAAACACTAACCCGTCGTTCAATGTCGAAATTTGAGTTTTCGTTGATCGTAAATTTGTGTCGCCGAAACCGACCAAGTATTGACAAGTGAGTTAAAATTAAATTGCCGGGACAGGCAAAGTAATGTTTATCTTCCCGATTGCCGATAAACGATTGACGAATGGTACTGTTGTTATGAAAACTTGGTTCATTTTAACTCTATTTTTATTTTCGATGCTGAACATTGAAATTGCGGCGCAGACGACGCAGAATTTTGCCGACGATTGGGAAAAACAGCATATTTCCAATATCCTGCCTTCCAACGTACGTCACAAAGATTTGCAGAATTATTTGACGCAGCTTAAAAAGCTCGGTTTGAAAATTGAAGAAGTCGGGCGCAGTTACGCCAACCGCGAAATTTATCAGGTCGAATTCGGCAAAGGCGCGACGAAAATATTTTTGTGGTCGCAAATGCACGGCGACGAACCGACGGCGACCAGTTCGCTGATTGATATGTTCGCTTACCTGCAAAAAAATCGTGACAAAGAGTGGGTCAAAGAACTCGAAAAAACTTTGACGATTCGCGCCGTGCCGATGCTCAACCCGGACGGTTCGGAAATTTATCAGCGGCGCAGCATTCAGGGAATTGACATCAACCGCGATGCGGCTTTGCTGCAAACACCCGAAGCGCGGCTGCTCAAACAACTGCGCGACGATTGGTCGCCGAGTGTCGGTTTCAATTTGCACAATCAGCAGGGATTGACAACGGTCGGCAACACAACCAATCAAGCGGCGATTTCTTTTTTGGTAGTGACGGGCGAAGATCAAAATACTGAAGGAAACGAACGCAACAAACGCATCTGTTCGGTGATGATTTCCGCCCTGCAAAACTTTATACCCGGCAGCATCGGACGCTATGTTGATAGTTACAATCCGTCGGCTTTCGGCGATAAATTTTCCGACTGGGGAACACCGGTGATCTTAATCGAAACCGGCTCACTGCAAGGTAAAGATGAGATGTTTTTGGTCAAAATGAACTTCATCGCATTTCTCTCCGCCTTCAAAGCAATCGCCGACGGCAGCGAAAAAACGGCGAGTCCGGTAAATTATGAAGCGATTCCCTTTAACAGTTCGGGCAGAATTTTTAACGTCATTTTTCGCAAAGCGAACATCGTTGACCCCGTTGAGCCGGTGACGATTTCGACGGGCGACATCGCTGTCAATTTTGCACGCCGCCGCGCCGCTTTTATTGCTCCGTCGTATGTTCAAAAAATCGGGGATTTGTCAAGTTACAAAGGTTTGGAAGAGTTTGATGTGAGCGATTATTATCTTGTGCCGCGTTACGGTTTGGTACGCGTCGGTACGGGCGGCGAATTTCTTTTTTACAAGAAAACGCGGCAAATTGACTTGAAAATACCTGATATTGAAAAAACTTTTCCGCCCGATGCAGTCTTCAGTCTCGGTAGATGGGTTAAACCGTTAGAGAAGTGAAACTATATTGACCGGGTTTAGTAAAAAATTATTACTCTTGGAGGTTTGTTGGTATGAAACAAAAATTATCCGCACTAATTATTGATGACGAACCAGCTATCAGCAGTTTTATCGCGGAAGTTTTGAGGTCGGACGGATGGGAAACGGACGAAGCCGAAACAGCGGCAGAAGCGTTTGATAAACTGTCAGCAGAAACTCCTCAGCTTATTTTTTGCGATGTAATGCTCGGCGAATCCAACGGATATGAAATTTTGCGGCGTTTTTCCGAAACGCCGTCGGATGCGCGGTTTATAATGATGACGGGACAAGGTTCCGCCGTTGGTGCGCTTGATGCGACCGCCATCGGAGCGGACGATTATTTAATCAAACCGTTCAGCGTTGATGATATTCTCAATTTTTCCGGGGTCGCTCGTGAACAGTTTCAAGCACGCGGGGAGAAAAAAGAAGCTTCCGCGCCCGCGAATTCCGGTTATGTGTCGGACATCACCTTGATCGGAAAAAGCCCCAAATTTATCGAATGCCTGAAACTCGTCGGGCGCGTCGCCGCCACCAATCTGCCGGTTTTAATCACCGGCGAGTCGGGAACGGGTAAAGAAATAGTCGCCCAATCGGTTCACCGGCGCAGCCGCCGCGCGACTAAACCATTTATCGCGGTCAATTGCGGCGCGATGACCGAAACGCTGATCGAGTCGGAACTTTTCGGACACGCCAGAGGTTCATTTACCGGAGCCGACCGCGAGCGTGTCGGACTTTGGGAAGAAGCCGACGGCGGCACGATTTTTCTCGACGAAATTACGGAAACGAGTCTGCTTTTTCAGGTCAAGCTGCTTCGCGCCTTGCAGCAGGGCGAAATTCGGCGGGTCGGTTCAAACCGCACGATCAAAGTTGATGTGCGCGTCATCGCCGCGTCCAATCGGAACATCGAGAAAGAAGTTGAAAGCGGAAGATTTCGGCAGGATTTAATGTATCGGCTCAATGCAGTGACGATTGAACTGCCGTCGCTCCGCGAACGTGTCGAGGATATTCCGCTGCTAGCAAAATATTTCGCTCAAAAAATGGATTTGTTAGATGCCAATTCGCTTGGCTTTTCAACCGAAACGTTCAAAATGCTTGCGAATCACGAGTGGAAAGGCAATGTTAGAGAATTGGAAAACGCCGTTCTCCACGCCGCGACGCTTGCCGGCGGCACGATTTACCCGGAACATCTGCCGCTGCACATTCAAAATCAGGGACAAAAGGCATCGTCGGAGTTAGCAATTCAATCGGTAAACGTCGTCGAACAATGGATTTCGTTGGCTCAAATGCAGACGAAATATGCGGTACAGGTTCTCGAACACACCGGCGGCAACAAACAAAAAGCAGCGCGGCTGTTAGATATTGATCGCAAAACTTTGACCCGAATTCTAAATCGTGCCGATTCAGAATGACGGCTTCCGCCGTTCTATGACGCAGTGACGGACGATTGAATTGCTGAAACTATTGCTCTGTGCAAAATTTTGCCCCGTCCCGAAATTGCGGGGAAAATATACCGGCATTTTCGTGACAATAAAAACTAAGTCGTTTTTATTCAATACATTAAAAATTTTCATCTGCCAAAAAGACGGAACGATAATTGCATCGTCAGTAGAGCTGAGGTAAATCCCGTTGATTTCGATACTCCCGGACAGAAAAAATCGCATTTGCGGGAAATTTCATACCAATACGCTTTTAATATAGGGAAAATGAACGTGCGGCAGCAGCTTTGTGTGCAGATTCTTTTTGAACCTGCCGGAAAGAACACTTTAGAGTAATACGTCTTAATCAGGCTAAAAAACGCAAAAATAGTCTTTTCTCAAGATTTAAGTTCCTAATGAATCAGGTGGATACAAATTTTTTAACATTATACCGTATTAACGCAAATGATATGATCGTTTACCTAAACGACTATCTGCCGGAACTTACTGCGGTAAAATTTAAGTGTCATCTGATCGGCGGCAAGCGTGTTCATCAGAGTTTGTGGGATTCTTTTGACGACATCACCACCGAGTTTATTTACCGAATGATTCTGGTGCGGGTTCGCAGCGGTGTAAATGTGCGTTTTAACTTTTCCTGTGGTGACGTGGATTATTCACGGCTGTTTGAAGCGCACATTTGTCTGCAAAACAGCGGAGAAGTTGTGTTCGAGGTTAAAAATTTAAGCGAAAACTCCGGTTCACCGCCAAACGAATTGGAGAAAATCTCAGCGAAAACAAATGAGAAGCTGCTCGTTTGCTCCTGGTGTGAACGGCTTCGGATCACGGACGATGACTGGCAGAGCGTTGATGAAGGAATAAATACTCTGCGGTTGTTTGAAAGTCAAAATCTCCCGAAAATTTCCCACGGAATATGCAGCAAATGTTACAGGACGATTTTCAGCAAAATTTCAGGCGGATAATTTCACGGCAATTTTCTTTTGTTCTCGACAAAATTTTTCTATTTTTTCATTTTTTCATATTTCTATATATGTCTCATACATT
Source organism: Pyrinomonadales bacterium (assembly GCA_038235165.1). Taxonomy (GTDB): domain Bacteria; phylum Acidobacteriota; class Blastocatellia; order Pyrinomonadales; family Pyrinomonadaceae. Next base: position 18,193 of record JBBSUG010000045.1, on the reverse strand, counting down.
ACATAATGGTTGGACAAATCTACGCTCATTTTGTATAATCACCCCAGTCGCTCTCTAAAATTCATTTCATTGGTTCGATTCAACTTATTTTTGTGCCGGATGCTTCTCACGAAGCGTCAACAGCTGAACCAACTCTAAAATTAATAACTTCGTTTTATTGAATAATCATAAGTATTTTCGAAGAGGGTTCGTAAAGATGACCGCTCAAGTCAAAACGGGTCAACCGCAAAGATAAGCTGCACAACTCATTATTTTTTCAATAACTTTCTGCTTGTCAGTTAATTAACCGACTGTATCTAAAATTGCTCAACCCCCTATATGAAATTACTCAAATTACTAAATATTGAAAACTCTACAACAGAGGCAGCGGCGCTTTTGAAAGATTTAACCGAAGCTGGCTTTACAGTGGATGTGAAAAGAATAGAAACGGCGAACGAACTGCGAACGGCACTTGGCGCGCCGGAATGGGACGTTATCATTTCAGCCTATCAAATATCTAAATTTTCGGCAACGGAGGCACTCGGCATCTTAAAAGAGAGCGGTCTGGAGATTCCGTTTATCGTTGTTTCAGACACGAGCGGCGAGGAAATCGCCGTTCAAATGATGGCTGCCGGGGCCAGCGATTATTTAATGAAAAATAATTTGTCCCGTCTGGCTTCGGCGGTCAACCGCCAACTTCAGAAAGCGGCAAATCATAAATCTCGTCAGCGGTTGGAAGAAAAATTAGAAGAAAGCGAGAAACGTCTTTCCTTTGCACTGTCTTCGACCGGCATCGGTTCGTGGAATTTGAATCTTCGAAGTAACAATATCGAATGTTCGACAGAGTGTTACGAAATTATAAAAACCCCGAACTTCGGCGGAACACTAAAGGATTTTAAGAGATTGATGCACCCGGAAGATGCCGAATCGGTGCTGAACAAGATCAAAACGGCAATAGCTAATCGAACGGTTTTCTCAATCGAATTTCGCATTATCAGTTCGCAGAATAAAATTTTGTGGCTTTCACAGCGCGGAATCGCTGAATATGACGCGGAGGGGAATGCGCTTCGGATGACCGGCGTCATTCTTGATGTTACCAAACGCAAACAGCTCGAACAAAATTTACGCGCCAGCGAAGCTCGTTTTCGGGCGTTGTCCGAAAATACGATTGCCGGTGTGACACTGTGTGATGAAAGCGGAAAACTTCTTTATGTAAATGACGCTTATTTGAAAATTGTCGGTTACACGCGTGAAGATTTCGAGCGGGGCAACCTGAACTGGCACGACCTGACTGCCCCCGAATTTGACGAACTCGACCGAAATGCCATCACCGAAGCCCGTGTCAACGGTATCAGCGAACAATACAAAAAAGAATATATTCGCAAAGACGGAATCCGCATTCCGGTTTTGTTGGGCATTGCGCTGTCGGAAGTTGACGGCGGCGAACATTTTATCAGTGCAATTTTGGATATGTCCAAACGCAACAAAGCGGAAAAGGCACTGCGCGAATCGGAGGAGAATTTTCGCGCGTTGACCGAAGCGACGACTCATATTGTCTGGACGAGCGTCAATAACCGGGGCGATGATAGGTTTGTCGAATGGTGGAAAGAGTTGACCGGACAAAATTACGAAGAAGCCAAAGAGATGGGCTGGACGGATGTTCTGCACCCGGACGATAAAGAACCGGTCACGAAAGAATGGCTCGCGGCGGTCGAAAATAAATCGGTGTTCAATACGGTTTACCGCGTTCGCACGGTTTCCGGTGAATACCGTTTTTACGCAATTCGCGGCGTTCCCGTTTTTGATGCCGGCGGTGAGTTTCGACAATGGATCGGCGCGGTTTCGGACATTACCGTTCGCAAGCGCGGCGAGGAGAAAGTTCAGCAGAGCGAACGGCGTTTTCGTTCGCTGGTCAGTGCAGCGGCGCAAATTGTCTGGACGGCGGATGCGAATGGGTTAATGCAGACAGCGCATTTGCCCAACGGCGAGCCGTTTCCCATGAAAGAAGAAACAGTCGTAAGGGAGTGGAATTCGCGGCTGCATCCCAACGACAAAAACAGAGCGATTGAAGAATTGACCGAAGCGGTTCGGCAAAAGACGAAATTCAAATCCGAATACCGTTTGCTGCACGATGACGGCGCGTTTCATTATTACATTTCGCGCGGAACGCCGGTTTATGAAAAAAACGGGGCTATTTGCGAATGGGTCGGCACGCTGACCGATGTCAACGAAGGCAAAGTAGCCGAAGAAAAACTGCGTGAAAGTGAAGATCAACTGCGGCAGGGACAACGGCTCGAATCCGTCGGGCGGCTTGCCGGCGGCATCGCCCACGATTTTAACAATATGCTGACGGCAATCAACGGTTACAGTGATTTGGTTTTGCGGCGGTTAAGCGCAGATGATCCGCTGCGCCCGAACATCGAAGAAATAAAAAAAGCCGGTGAGCGTTCAGCAACACTAACCCAGCAGCTTTTGGCTTTCAGCCGCCGCCAAATGCTTCAGCCAAAGGTTTTAGACCTCAACAATGTAATTTCCGACACCGCCGTAATGCTGGAAAGATTGATTGGCGAAGATATTGCGTTGATTACGAAACTTTCGCCGGACATCAGCCGGGTCGAAGCTGATCCGGGACAACTTTCGCAGGTACTATTGAATTTGGTGGTTAATTCCCGCGACGCGATGCCGGACGGCGGGACAATTACGATAGAAACAAAAGATGTTTGTCTCAAACAGGAAAACATCGGTCAATACGAATGGGCAAGACCCGGAGATTTCGTGCTGTTGAAAATCTCCGACAGCGGTGTTGGTATTGACAGTGAAACTCTCCAGCATATTTTTGAACCTTTTTACACGACCAAAGAAATCGGCAAAGGAACGGGTCTCGGTCTAGCCACCGTTTACGGCATCATCAAACAATCAGGCGGGTCTATTTGGGTCAGCAGCGAAATCGGCGAGGGAACGACATTTGAAATTTACCTGCCGCAGGTATTTGAAAACAAGGATTTAACCGAAGACCTACAGCCAGCCGACCAACTGCCAAACGGAACGGAACTGATTTTATTGGTCGAAGACGAACAGCGCGTCCGCGATTTAACACGCAAATTACTCGAATTTTGCGGCTATACGATTATCGAAGCAAAAAACGGCATCGAGGCTTTGAAGATATGTGACGAATCGAGCGACAAAATTGATCTCGTAATGACCGATGTTGTGATGCCGCAGATGGGCGGGCGCGAACTTGCCGGTCGAATCGCCGCTCAATATCCGCATATAAAAATACTGTTTACCTCTGGTTATGCCGACGATTTGATCGTCAAGCACGACGTAAACGAAGCAAACACGGATTTTATTCAGAAGCCTTTTACGCTCGAAACACTGGCACTGAAAGTCAGGAAAGTTCTCGATTTGGAAAATAAAAGCAAAACAGGAGAGTGAGCATTTTTGGTTGCCTCGATACAACAATCTTCAAAAGTATAGGGAAAATCTCCCCGCTCAAATAAATTGTCTGGGGAATATCTCCTCACTGCGAACTTTTGATTATTTCGTTCGAGGCGATAATAGTCAATGATAATCGGTGTTTGAAAAGGTTTTGAGAATTGGCACGGAAGTTGTCATACAGTATTGCGGACGATTTGTCCGCAAACCAACTCGGAGGGAGAACTACTGTGATGATTAAAACTTTCAAGAACCCAATAAAAACAACTCAAAATTTCGGCTTACCATTTCATACCCCAACCAACCAACTTTTATTTAATAAATCAAATAATATAATTGTCTTGTGCTTACTGGTTTTGACTTTAGCGGTTTCTTCTTCAGGAGCAACTTTCACGGTCAACACCACCGGCGACGGCAACGATAACAATGCCGGAAATGGCACCTGCGCTTCCGGCATTGTTAATCCGGTTTGTACGTTGCGGGCAGCGGTGCAGGAAGCCAATGCCTTAGCCGGCGACGACACGATCAATTTTGCTCCGAGTCTTGCCAATCAAACGATTACGCTAAGTTCGCTGCTCTTCAGTGACATAGACATTCAATCAAATATCACGATAGACGCGACCGGCGTAAACGGAATTACCGTCGCCAGCAATAATGTTTTGAATTTGACGACCCGAATCTTTGAAATTTCAAACTCGACGGTGACGATGAATAATTTCAGAGTCGCGGGCGGGCGATTGCTGCTCGGCGTTTTGGGCGGCGGCGGCGGAATTTTCTCGAGCAACAGCAACGTCACTCTAAATAATATGACTGTTCAAGACAACGGAGTTTTAGTAACCGGCAACGGCGGCGGCATTTACGTTCTCGGCGGAACTTTTAATCTGAACAATAGTTTAGTTGACAATAATTTTGCAACATTGGCGACGAGCGGCGGCGGCGGTATCTTCGCCACCACGGGTGCCGTCGTTAATATTAATAACTCAACCATCTCGAATAACTCGGCATTGGTGGACGGCGGCGGAATTCTCAACACCGGCGGTTCGACGCTGAATTTAACCGAATCAACCGTCAGCGGCAACTTCGCGCTCGGATTAGGCGGCGGAGTTGCTAATCGGGCAATTGTCGGCGTAGTCACGAGAGCAAATATCCGCCGCTCCTTAATCAGCGGCAATACTCCGCTGCTCGGTATCGTCGGAACGCTCGGCGGCGGCGCAGTGAGTAATGTCGGAACAGACATTATCAGCGATGCGGTAATGACAGTCATTAATTCAACCATTACGAACAACAGTTCAACGGCTTTGGGCGGCGGAATCAGTAATACACTTGGCGATATGGTTCTGGTTAATAACACGATCAGTCACAATAATTCAACGGTCGGCGGCGGGGGCGTTGTCAATATTGCCGGGATTCTCGGTCTCGGAAAAGTTTACCTGCGAAATAATATCGTTGCCAGAAACAGTGATTTGCTCGGAACTAATCTCATCGGCACCGACGCTTTGGGCATTTTCAGGAGTCAGGGCAACAATATAATAGGAAGTAATTTCGGTGCAGAAGTAAGTTTCGCGGCTAGTGCATTTGTTGGAATAACACCACAGCCGAATGTCAACGCCGATATAGTTGGCAATATTGACATCGGCAACCAGATTATTGACCCGCTGCTCGGTCCGCTGCAAGATAATGGTGGTTCGACCAAAACCCGCGCCATCACTGCTCTGAGTCCCGCTTTCAACAAAGCCAACAACTGCGTTGTCCTTGGCACCTGCACCAATCCTTTGACTAACACTGCGCTCGACCTGAATTACGATCAAAGATCAGCCGGTTTTTCGCGAATGTCAGGAGTCAGCGTTGATGTCGGAGCGTATGAAGTGCAGTTAGGACCAACTGCTGCCGCCATTCAGATTGCCGGACGAGTGGTCAGCGGAAGACGCGGTGTGGCGCGAGCGGTGGTTTATCTGAGCGATCTTGACGGCAATGTCCGAACGGTAGCAACTAACCAATTCGGCTATTACAGATTTAACGATGTGAAACCCGGACAGTCATACATTTTTGAAATCAGAAGCAAGCAGTTCACTTTTAGTCCTCAGGTAGTGTATTTGACCGGAGAAATGCTCGACCTCAATTTTTCACCCGTCAATTACGGATTACAGGGTGCAGAAATTATCGGCAGCGGTTTTGACGGTAAAAAGTTTTAGTCTTAGTTTTTTTTGAAGCTGTCGCTTTAACGCGAATCGCCGGAAAATGTGAATTACCAAATTCATCTTTTCCGGCACTTTTTTTTGCTTTAAAAAGCTGATAGCCATTTTAAGATTTATTCAGCCGGCAAAATCACGCCGCGACACTCGCCGAAACCGATGCGCCGGAAACCTTCGCGTTCGCAGAAACCTTTCATAATGATTTCGTCGCCGTCTTCCAGAAACCTTCTTTCTTCGCCATTCGGCAATTGAACGGGTTCGGTGCCGCGCCAGGTCAGTTCCAAAAGACAGCCGCGAGCATCTTTGCCTTCGCCGGAAATCGTTCCAGTCGCCATCAAATCGCCGGTCTGCAAATTGCAGCCGTTCGAGGCGTGGTGCGTCAGCATTTGCCCGATTGTCCAATATAAATCCTTCATATTTGAGCGTGAAAGCAAAAAAGGTGCGGCATTTTCATCACGCATTTTCGGCGTTTGAAGATAAACTTCGAGGTTGATGTCAAAACCGCCGGATTTTTTATTTTTGTCGCCGCTTAGATAATCGAGTGGCTGCGGGTCATTCGCATCACGTTCAAAAGCGGGAACGCGAAACGGCGCGAGAGCCTCCGTCGTCACGACGAACGGCGAAACAGTCGTCGCAAAACTTTTCGCCAAAAACGGTCCAAGCGGCTGATATTCCCACGCCTGAATATCACGCGCCGACCAGTCGTTGACTAAACAAAGCCCGAAAATATGATCTTCCGCCTCATCAATCGGAATCGTCGCGCCCAAATCGTTGCCCTGCCCGACAAAAAAGCCGACTTCCATTTCGTAATCGAGATTTTTGCACGGCAGATATACGGGCGGCGCGTCGGCATCACTGCGGCTTTGACCTTTCGGGCGGACGATTTCCGTTCCCGACACGACGATTGACGAAGCGCGTCCGTGATAACCAATCGGGATATATTTGTAATTCGGCATCAGCGGATTGTCGGGACGAAACATCGAACCGACATTCGTCGCGTGAAAGATCGAGCAGTAAAAATCGGTGTAATCGCCGATGTGCGCGGGCAAGTGGAACTCTACTTCATCCATCGGAATCAAATTTCGCCCGACATCGCGGCGAGTTTTCTCATCGGCGTTCTCCGACAAAATTTGCGTTAATCGGCGGCGAAACGCGCTTTGCAGTTCTTTGTTTTTTTTCATCACCGAGAAATCGAGACAATAACTGTCTGTGCCGATGGCGATGCTGAAAGATTCGTCATCGAAAAGACAACATTCGTAACAGGCGTAAACGTCTAAAACGTAATCGCCGATAGCGACTCCGATGCGAAGGTCTTCGTAAGTGCAGGCGCGGGTGAAAACGCAAAAAGGCAAATTTTGAATCGGAAAATCCGTTTCGGATGCGTTAGCTGATTCAACCCAGCTTTTCAAGTTTTGGTCGTGTGTTTCGTTGATCATAATAATTAATGGTAATTGATGTGAATTGAGATTAAAAATACCCGTCAAAGCAATTCAAGTTCCAGTAAATCCATCACCGGCTCGTCAAAAGAACACGAACCGAAAGAAATTACGTTTTTCTCGCGGATGTAGCGCAGCAACGGCGTACTGACAAAATATTCCTGCCGCCACAAAATGCCTTCGTCGTCAAATAAAAAATTATCCGCCCGATTATCATTGAATAAATCACTGATTAATCTAGAATGGTAACCCTGCTGGAGCAGACCGACACCCAGAAAAACATTTAGAAAACCGTTCATTATACCTTCGGGCGCGTTCTCTTGATATGTCAAAGGTTTCATACAGCGCAACGGATGATGAAGTCCGGCAGTCGCCTTGAACGGCACGTTTGCTGCCAGACAGGTTCGCATAAACCGCACGATTGCTTCATTTCGGGGGAAAGCGTCAACTGTCACGCCGCCCGTGCGAATTTTGGCGCGTTGTTTGCAAATTGCCAATGTTGATACCAGGTCGGCTAAATCTTTGCTAATCGGAATCTCAAAATAAGTTGTTAAATTCGGCGGTAAAATCTCGGCAATAATTTCAATCTGCGCCGCAGTTTCGGCTTTGAGTTCGAGCGCGTCGCAGACGATAAACGGGGCGTTTGCGCGGTTGAAATTTTCGATTGTGCGAAGTGTCCCGTCAATGTCTTCGCCCGCCAGCACGCTCAAACGGCAGACATCGCCGTCAGCCTGAAAAAAATCTTTTGCATTCGCCAAAAATTCGTCCAGACGGCTGACCGGCACGACAAATCTTCCCAGCATCCAGTTGTAAATGCTGTGCTGATAAGCCGCGTAATTGCGAACCGCTTCCGTCATCGAAAGCGCAGACGGCGGAAAAAGTCCCGCGTAATCAATAATTTCGGTGAGCAGTGCGCGGGCTGAATTTGTCGGAGTTGAGTTTGCCATTGAACTGTTTTGATTTTACTCTAAAGCGTTAAAACTGTGTAATGTATAAAGCAAAAATTGCTTCACTGGATGTGCTTGAAAACCGCTCTCGTTTGCTTTGTACAGAATATTTAAGCTATCTTGAGACTCGAAACTCTACGAAATAATCGAAAATGCTACCGATTCCTTACTCTCTTCAATCTAGAATCTGGAATTTGGAATAAAAAAAGATGCGTGTATTGGGAATTGATCCGGGCAGTGAAACGCTCGGTTGGGGAATCGTCGAAGGCAGCGGGTTGAAATACACGCTGGTTGACTTCGGCACGGTCAAATCGAGTCCGAAAGAAAGTTTCTCCAAACGACTGCTAAAAATCTACGACGGTATCGAAGCGGTCATCGCCAAATTTCAGCCGGATACGATGTCGGTTGAAGAAGCCTTTTACTCCACCAACGTCAAAGTCGCGCTCAAACTCGGACAAGTTCGCGGCGTGGTTTTGCTGCTCGGCGAAAAGTCAGGTCTGGCGATTTCCGAATTCAGCCCGCGCTTAATCAAACAAACGGTCGTCGGTTACGGCAACGCCGAAAAACATCAGGTGCAGGAAATGGTGCGCCTGCTCTTGAAAATGAAAACCGTCCCGCAGCCGCACGATGCCGCCGACGCACTGGCAATCGCCATCTGCCACTTTCACCACGCCGGAGTGCAGAACAGAATTTTGCAGGCGAAAATGAAAAAATAAAAAGTGTCAATCGAAAAGCCTATCAATTAATTGAGCGAGGTTGACGAGGCAAAACCCCATGCGTCTGCAAGCACGGAATTACTAAACTAAAAATATATGAAACACTCATTTTCACTCATCCTTCTATTGTGTTTAATGTCTTTCGCGCCAAATTTTCCCGCGCAAAAACGCCGTCCGTCGGTGAAAGTTCCGGCGGTATCGCAAAAGTCCGTCGAACCGACCAACACGGCGGTCGTCGTAGATGAAAGATTAGCCGTTTTGCGCGTCGAACCGAGTTTTTTCGCCAAGTCGGTGCAGCGAATGCGGCTCGGCAGAATAGTTTCAATTACGGGTTCAAAAGAAGCTGACGGCGTAACATTTTACCGCGTGACGGCGGCGCCGAACAATTTCGGCTGGATTCAATCGGATGCCGTTTTCGGCAAATTTCGGCGCGGCGACGATGAACGGCTGGCACGGTTAGTACAATCTTCCGACGGTTTTGAAAAGATCGAACGCGCTCAAATTTTTCTTGATACGTTTCCCTCATCGTCTCTGCGACCGGCGATTTTGCTGCTGCTCGGTGATTTGATGGAAGAGGTCGCGCTGAAAATCTCGACCGATGCGACGCGCAAACTCGACCGCAGCGAGATGTCTGCCTCCGGCGCACCGCTGCACAGCTTTTATTTGAATTACGTTTCGCTCGACCGCTACCGCAAAATCGGCGTCGGATTTGCGTTTAATGCAAACACCAAACTTTTGCATTACGACGGCGCGGGCTGGCGCGAAATTGTCAAGAAATCGCCAACCTCGAATGAAGCCGTCGAAGCACAAAAACGGCTCGATTCACTCAGGGAAAAATTGGAAAAAAATATCAAATAATACCAAAACAATTATAGTTGTTGTGTTAAAGCTGGTCAGAACCATCTGCGGTAGCGGATGGTTTAACATCCTGCTTCAAGCATTTGCTGATGGTTCAAAAGATAATTTTCAACCGCCCGCTACCGCAGACGGTTCTGACTCAACACACCAGTTAAAACGGTTTTGGTATAACTCGCTTTCCGGAAAATTTTTTGTGAATAGAATCAATTGAGTCACCGTTTGTTTTGGAAGAAGTTATAAATTTCGGTTTCATTATTCTTAAAATATTTGGCGCAACACAAAAAAAAAGGAAGCAGAATTTCCTGCTTCCTTTTTTTCTAATGCTTTCAGAAAAGTTTAATTACTAATTCTGGAGCGCGTGTCAGGATAGGTAATGCGCGTTTTTGCCAGCCGCACGTCAGGAGCAATTTCGGTGTAAACGACCGGCGCAGCACCGCCGAGCTGTCCTTGGATTAAAGAAACGAGTGAGTTTTGAAAACTGCGAAAACGGGCGACGCTGCCACGCTGATTGAAAATCACGAAGTAAAATTTACCGCGATTCGTTTGCATTTCGCCGCTCAAACTGCTGACTCCGCCGTCGGTATTTCCCAAAGTTCCTGTTTTGCCGACGACGCTGCCGCGTGAAAAATCGGTATCGAAACGGCGTTCGAGCGTTCCTTTATCAACTCCGGCAACCGGCATAATATCAGCGAAGGTCATTTTGTTCCGCGCCAGTTCTTTTTGCAGAGTTCTGAGCAGTTTCATCATCGCGTGTGGGGTCACCCGGTTTGAACCGAGTCCGCTGGAAGTTTGAATGTAAAATTGGGACGGATCAATCTGCGCGTTCTGCTGGACGATTCGCGCCACCGCATAAGGACCGCCGAGCATATCGCCGAGCCGTTCGGCTAAAAAATTATTCGAGTAACACAATGTCACTTTAACTATTTCGCGCATCGGCGTGGATTCGTGCGAGAAAAGAAGTTTCGCGTTCGTCGGCAGTGCCTGCACGTAAACGCTGCCGGAAACCGCCACACTCGGCACGGTTCTGACAATATTTGTTTTCTTGGAATTAGTCAGAAAACTCTGCCACGCACGGTTGGCGGCGACCGAACGCTTCGCCGAATCCATCGTTGCCAAGAGCGTCGAACCGGCGCGATTAGATGAGTTGTCACGATTCATCGAGAAATTGTCGGTGACAATCAAATCGCCGGTCACACTCTGAATTCCCAATCTGTTGAGTTCGTGGGTCACATCAACGCCGTGTTCATAGCCGAACATCGGGTCGCGCCCGGAAACATATAAATTGCCGTAGAGTGTGCCGGTCGTTTTATCAACCTGTCCGTCCGTCCAAAAATTAGTCGGAAAGCGGTAATCGGGACCGAAAGTTTTCAAAACCGCATACGCAGTGGCAATTTTGACATTCGACGCCGGATTAAAAGCGGCATCGGAATTGTCTTCCATCACCACATTTCCGTTTTCGTCCTGAACCAAAATGCCCGAATAACCGGGAACTTCAACATCGGCGAGAACCGGAAATGAAGTTTTCATCGAACTGACGGGCGCGGAACTGCCGGTTTTCTTGACCAGCGGATAAACTGTAGTATCAAGTTTCGTGCCGTCCGTCTGCACCTGAATATTCTGCATTAAGGGTTTGGGCGGCGGCGGGTTCGTCGGTCTCGTATAAACCGGCTGTCCGAAAACGATGGCGGCGGAACTGATCCACACAGCGACGGCGACACTTAGCCAAACGGCTTTATTCCTAACGGCATTATTCATATTTTACTTAAAGTTGTTGATTGGCAGGCTTCCCTTATTAATCTGAAAGACGGGAAGGCTGATTTGAATTGTATCACCATAATTTTTAAATACAAAAAACTTTTTTCATATTTTCCCAACCGGCGATTTCTAGGATGGTTTCCATTAGTTTTTAGATGCACTGATTTAGAATTGCTTATGGAAACAATCTATATTTCTTATACATCATAAATTATAAAAAGAAAAGACTTTTTTTGTTCTTTTTATAAAAATATTTTGTGACATTCGTAAATACCGAAAATAAACGATTTAACCTCAAACACTTGCCGAAAAAATTGTGCGATCAAAAATACATTGACATTTAACCGATAAAAGCCATAAAATGAGGCTGAAATTAACAAATCTTGTGAAAAAAGAAAGCCAGCCTCTAACGATTGAAAAGATAAAAACGGCATATTCTGAACGGCGTGACGAGATTCGCGCCCGCATCCGGGAATTTGAAATAATTTGGGAGAGCGAAACGGACGAACGCCTGTGGGAAGAAATGGTTTTTTGTTTCTTCACCGGCGGCTGTTCAGCGAAAATGGGACTCTCTTCCGTCGAAGCCGTCAGACCGCTTTTGATGAGCGGCAATTATGCGGAACTCGCCGACGCGCTGCGCGGAAAACACCGTTACCCGAATGCGCGGGCGGGTTACATCGTCGCCTCCCGAGATTTTTTGCAGGAACACTGCGAAATGCGTCTGCGCGATAAATTAAACAGCTTCAACGATCATTTAGCGCGGCGCGACTGGCTCGTCAAAGAGAAGGGCATCAAAGGTTTGGGCTACAAAGAAGCCAGTCATTTTTTGCGAAACATCGGCTTTAAAGGTTACGCCATTCTCGACAAACACGTTCTCCGAAGTATGGCTGAACTGGGTATTATTGACGACCCGCAGCCGCCGGGCAACAGATTAAAATACCTGATGATTGAAAAACAACTGAAAAATTTGGCAAATTTGACAAACATTGATTTCGACGAACTTGATTTGGTTTTATGGTCACTAAAAACAGGCGAAATTCTTAAATAGAATCAAGACATCCAGCAACGGAAAGGAGCAGTTTATGAAGTATAAAGTTTTTTCGACGGGCATTGCTCAGATTCCTTTCCACAGCAAGAGCAAGCATTTATTCAGTTTAGCCGGCATCTGCCTTTTACTCGTCGGACTGGCGGCAATTGTTGCGGCAGGCAGCGACACGCAGGAAGCCGATTCCGACAACGCCCGCCAGCTTATCAAACAGGCGGAAAAACTCGCCCGCCGGGGCGAAACAGCGGAGGCGGAAAAAACTTTGCGGCTTGTTTTGCAAAACAACCCGGATGAAAAAAGGGCGAAACTCGCCCTCGCCTATGTGCTGTTGAAACAGCGGCGATTTGTCGAAGCCTACGATTTTTCCGCCGAAGTTCTCAAAAAAGAACCGAAAAATGCCGACGCTTTTGCGGTTTTGGGATCAACTCTGTTGGGCGCGGGAAATTTTCCGAATGCGAGAAGTGCCTTTGTCAACGCACTGAGTATTAATAGAAAACAGGCTTTGGCGTGGGCTGGACTGGGAACGCTCGATTTCTACGAGAATCGAATTTACAACAGTGTTTCAAATTTGAGCGTCGCCGTCCTTTATGCACCCGACGAACCGGATTTCTTATTTACGCTCGCACAAGTGTCGGCGCGTGCCGAAAATTATAAGGATGCGGCAGAGGCTTATCAGCGATTTTTAGATATTTCGCCGCAAACTGACGACGAACGGCGTGACCGAATCAAAGGACTGATCAATTTTTTGCGGTATCTCGGGTTAAGAGCTTCATTGTATAATTCGAGCGGCAATGAAGAAACCACCGTCCCGTTCAAACTGATGAATAATCGCCCGATTATTCGGCTCAAAGTAAATAACAAAGACGAGCCGCTTAATTTCGTGCTGGATACGGGTTCGGGAATTTCCGTTATTTCTAAAGAAACGGCGAAAAGACTCAAAGTTAAATCTATCTCGAAAGGTGGTTTGGCGCGGGCAATCGGCGGCGACGGTAAGTTTGAAATCGTTTACGGGTTTCTGAAAAATATTAATATCGGCGAAGTGAAAATCAAGAACGTGCCGGTATATATTCGTGATTTCCATTCCAAAGTTGACAACATTGACGGCTATATCGGGTTATCGCTGATCTCGAAGTTTTTGACGACGGTTGATTACGGAAATTCGACGTTCACGCTGAAGAAAAAAGATTCGGTCAGAAATCAAAAAATCGAGAGCGAAGCTTTGTCGCTACCATTACGGCTGACTTCAAGCGGTTTTTTGAGCGGTGAAGTGCAGCTCGAAGGAATCGAATCGCCGCTGAATTTTATCGTTGATACGGGAGCCAGCGTGTCAGTCATTTCCGAGTATGTCGCCGGAACGAAGGAAATCAGTCCGTTTATCAAAAGTGAAAAAATGAGTGTGATCGGCGCGGCGGGAATTACCGAAAATGTGTCTCAGTTTTTACTTCCGAAAGTTACTTTCGGCACTCACAGCCGCGAAAGTGTTACGGCAATCGCACTCGATTTGAACCTGATTAATGAAACGTCGGGTTTTGAACAAGCCGGTATTTTAGGAGGAAATTTTCTCAAAAACTACAGCTTGACCTTTGATTTCACAAATTCTAAAGTAATTTTTGTACCAATTGCAAAATAGGTTCAAGGTTGAGGGTTTCAGGTTCGGATTTTAATCTTGAACCTGAAACCTCGAACCCGCAACCCGAAAGAAGATGAAGCAGAATTTATATTTAGAAACTTCCGTCGTCGGGGCGTATCTTGATAACGGCGAACCTTTTCGGCGCGATTTGACGATTCGCTGGTGGGAACACGAACTCAGTGAATATCGCGCTTACAGTTCGATTCTCGTTCGTCGTGAACTTGAACAGGTCAGCGAACCGCACCGCACCGGATACTTGAAATTAATTAGTCCGTTGGAAAATCTCGAACTCGCCGAAGAGGTTGCTATTCTCGCTGAAGGTTACATTTCGCGCGGCATTTTCCACCGCCGATTTATTGCCGATGCGATGCACGTCGCGCTCGCCTCATTCCACAAAATTGATTACCTCGTCACCTGGAATTTCGGGCATCTGGCAAATGTTCGCAAACAGGCGCGGATTCGTCTTTTTAACACTGCTGCCGGTTTTTTCGTGCCGATGATCGTCACGCCGGAATTTCTCGTCCATATCAATTAATTTTCCCGGCGGTTGACGTTTTACCTTTCAAAAATCAACAATAGGCGATGTCAACCGAAACAATTTGGAATTTGGAATCCGAAATCTAAACTTATATTATGTATCGTCGCCCGAAATTTCTAGAAGTGCTGCTTGAGATTAGACAAAAAATGTCGCGGGAAGCAGATTATGACGCGGATTTATTTGCGGAGATGGTGCGCTCCGGCAAATTTTCAACTGACCAAAACGGTTACGATTTAAGCGATTCAAAATCGGAGTCGGAAAAACAGAGATCTGAAACCTTGAACTTGAAACCTTGAACTTGAAAAGATATGGAAATCGCTTTCGATGCGATCGGTATCGAATTAAAAAATGAAGCTGCTTTTCACGATTTAGCCGAAGATGTCGGCAATCGCGGCGAGGTTTCCCGTCTTTCGCGCAAAAGCGGCATTTTGCACGGACGGTGTTTAAAGTTTGGCGAAGGTTTGGAAGTTTGGACGGTTTTGTACGAAACGGGCGCGGGAGAAATGTTTTACACCGACTGTCGTCCCGGTTTTCGGGCGCGTTATTCGCAAACCATCGCGCCCTGGACTTTGACTGAATTCGACGAAGAAGGCGAAGCGGTTATTCACGGTTTCGTCGGGGGCGGCAATACGGAAGTTTTGTTCGCTCTGCAAAATTTGACCGAAATCAGAGTGCCGCAGCTCGAACGAACTTCACTGCGCGTCGGTTTGTGCGGACTGGCTTACCGGGCGGAAATTTTGAAAAAGCCTGAAAAGCCATACTGGAAATCTTACGACGAAATCGCGCTCAATGTCATTGCCAACGAAAACGACTGGAGTCTGTGCGGGGAAATAATCGCCTTTGATGAACTTCGCAACCCGTTTTCGGGAAATGATTTATATTGGTTGTATTTAAACTTGGGAGAACTGAAAACAGAAGTTTTGGTTAATCGCCGCGCTTTGCCGGCAAAAACCTTGCGGGTCGGGGCATTTATCAAAGCGGATATTTGGCTGCAAGGTCATATTTTAAGCGAAGATTCTCAGCTTTCCGCTTACGAAGGTGTTGATTGGTCATATCGCACAGTTGATTTTTGGAAAAAATTCAGAAGAAATAACTGAACATTCGTCGCAATCAACTTAAGATTCAAATTTCAAAGTTCAAAATAGAAATGCGTCGTTATTTAATATCCGGTCTAATATTATTCGTTTTTGTATGTTTAGTCGGAGCCGGAATTTATTTTTTTAACAATTTTTGGATACATCGTTTCGATAGTTTAATCGAGCGGCAGGCGAGCGTTTATCGTTTGGACAAAGAACTGGTGTGGAGCGTAATTTACGAAGAAACATATTTTCGTCCAACAGAAATCGGTGCGGCTGATGAGGTCGGATTGATGCAGGTGACACCGACGGTGGCGCGTGAATGGGCGAAAGAGACGGGATTTCGTGCTTTTGAACAGCAGACGGCAGAAAATGTCGTTGATTTTTTGCGCGACCCGGAAAGAAATATTCAGGTCGGGTGCTGGTATCTCGAAAAATTGCGCGGAAGATACCGCGGATTTACGGCGGAAAGGGCGATGACGCTGGCGGCTTACAACGCCGGTGCCAGCCGCGTTGAAGAATGGACTAAAAACACTGATGCCGCCAAACTGACGAGAGAAGAATTTATTGCGAAAATTGATATTTCTTCAACCAACGCCTACGTCTCCTCGATTATGAAAAGATACGACGTGCAGAAAAGTTTAGAGTCGAAAGTTGAAACTCGAGAGTCGGAGAAAAGATCAAGAAAAATATTTTTGGCTCACGGTTTTAACAGGTAAGCAATGAAAATAATCTCCGCCGATTACGTTTTGCCGATCTCCGACGAACCGATTGAAAATGGCGCGGTTGCCGTTGAAAAAGACAAAATCATCGCCGTCAGCACGCGCGAAAAACTCATCAAGAAATTTCCCGACGCGCCGCACGAAAATTTTGGCGAATCTGCAATAATGCCGGGTTTTGTCAATGCTCATTCCCATCTGGAAATAACCGTAATGCGCGGATTTCTCGATGATGTCGAAGACGATTTTTACGCGTGGCTGATGAAATTGACCAAAACCCGCGCTGAGAAACTAACCGAAGCTGATATTGAAACTTCGGCAATGCTCGGCGCACTCGAAGGCGCACGCGCCGGTGTCACCTGTTTCGGCGACATCGGTCGGTACGGAAAAGCCGGATTTGAAGCGTTAAAAAAAGTCGGCTTGCGCGGCATTTTGTTTCAGGAAACCGACTTTTCACCGAAAAATGAAGAAGCCGACAATGATTTTCTAAAACTTAAAGATAAATTTACAGCGTTAAAAGAAACCGAAACCGCCCTCGTCAAAGTCGGCATTTCGCCGCACGCGCCCTACACCGTCAGTCGCCGTCTGTTCGAGAAAATTACCGATTACGCACTCGCTGAAAACATCAAAACATCAATTCACGCCGCCGAGTCCGATCAGGAAATGGATTTCTTCCTGACCGGCACGGGTTTTTTTGCCGAACTATACAAAAATCTAAATATCGAATGGAACACGCCGAAAGTTTCGCCCGTCAAGTATCTGTCGGAAATCGGCGTTTTGCAGGCGAAACCGCTGCTCGCCCACTGTATCAAAGTGTCAGACGACGACATTAATTTGATTGCCGAAAGTAAAACCCGCATCGCCCACTGCCCGAAATCAAACGCCAAATTCGGACACGGCATCGCCCCGCTCGAAAAGTTTTTGGACAAAGAAGTCCGCATCGGTTTCGGCAGCGATTCGGTAGCGAGCAACAACACCTGCGACATTTTGGAAGAAGCCCGCTTTGCAACTCTTTTTGCGCGAAGTTTGGAAAATAAAAAGAGATTTTTGAGTGCTGAAGAAATAATCAAAACGGCAACTTTGGGCGGCGCGACGGTTTTAGGGTTAGAAAACGAAATTGGTACGCTCGAAGCGGGAAAACAAGCCGATGTGATTGTTGTTTCATTAAATAACATCGCTCAAATGCCCGTTCACGACGTTTACTCAACACTACTTTTTGCCACAAGTGCGCGTGATACGCGTTTGACAATTGTTGGCGGCGAAGAAATTTACCGCGACGGGCATTCAACTAAAGTTAACGAACGAGAAATTATAGCAAAGATAAGGGAAATTCTCGGAAAGATGTGAATTTAGTGTCGAAATATATTTTCTCTTGTTCATAAGTAGTCGTCCACAATTAAACTGAACTATGTTTGAAGCCTGAGAATCTGATTTTCAGGCTTTTTCCAAATGCCGAAAGTGCAAGGCTGACCGCATATTGCAAATGCCCTTTTGACTCGTAATCTGCCGCCGCCAGCCATTCGTATTTGAGTTTCCGCCAGAGCGTTTCGGCAATGTTCAAGTGCGGCGAATAAGTCGGCAAATAAAATACAAACAATCCGCGCCGTTGCCACGCGCCAACTCGTTCACTCATCTTTTTGCCCGTGTGAATTCGCGCATTGTCCAAAACCACGACCGTTACTTTTGACAGCGAAAACGAAAACCGCTCCAGTTGTTCGACTACAAAAGCGGCATCAATCGGCTTTTCACGGGTCGCCGTCCAACTCTTATTCGAGCGCGTCAACAACCCGAAACAATTGATGCCGAAACCTTTTTCGGACGGCATCGAAACGGCTTCATCGGCAAACTGCCATCCAGACGGCACGTT
>JBBSUG010000044.1:0-36212 GCA_038235165.1 Pyrinomonadales bacterium | reverse complement strand
GTGAGCTGGGTTCAGAACGTCGCGAGACAGTTCGGTCCCTATCTGGTGTGGGCGCAGCAGAATTGAAGGAATCTGACCTTAGTACGAGAGGACCGGGTTGGATTGACCTCTAGTGTACGTGTTATCGCGCCAGCGGTATCGCACGGTAGCTATGTCGAGCATGGATAAACGCTGAATGCATCTAAGCGTGAAGCCAGACCTAAGATTAATTCTGCCAGTGAGACTCGTGGAAGACTACCACGTTGATAGACTGGAGATGTAAGTGCAGTAATGTATTTAGTTGACCAGCACTAATAGTCCCAAGGCTTGACCATAAAATTTACTGACTAGCAAATTTTATTACCAATTTGCAGTTTGCTAAGATTTTCTATCGCAATTATTCAATTGTCATCTTGATTTTTTACAATTTTCCGGTGATTTTGTCGGTAGGGTCACACCCGTTCCCATCTCGAACACGGAAGTTAAGCCTACTGGAGCCCATGATACTGCATCTTTCAGGTGTGGGAAAGTAGGAAGTTGCCGGATTTACATACGAAGCCCGTTCAGTAATAATATCTGAACGGGCTTTTTGCAATTTATTTTTTTCTGTAACTAATGAATTCCAAAATAAATTTTGAAATATTGTTTAAGACGCTTTCCTACTTAGTAGTGTTCTGTGGTTTCCTCTCGCTTTGGGTTTCAAAAGGAGTCGGTCTTATTTCTACTGTTCTATTCATAACAGTCTTAGTCAGTGCGTGGTTGCTAGAAGATTCAAAGAGACAGATTTCGGAACGGATCGGAACCGTATCAATTATTATCGTTATTCCGCTTTTTTATATTAGTTGGAAGTATAAACTTATTGGAGCCGGGACAAATGAAACAGTAATAGTCGGAATGTTGGGGCGAATGATTTTGATTCTCGCTTCGATAAAACTTTTACAAAAGAAAACCAATAAAGATTGGATATTTCTTTATTTGATTTCGTTCTTTGAAGTTCTTCTCGCTGCGGGACTGAGCATCAGTCCCTTTTATCTAGCTTCATTTGTTTTATATTTGTTGGTGACGATATGTGCAATTATATTGTTTGAGATCAGAAAAACTTCGCGGACGATTAAAGAAAATAGTCAGATTACAGATAGAACTCAATACTCTCAAACTCGCCTATGGCAGTTACCAGTGATATCAGTCTGGTTGTTAATATTATTGGTTGTTTTTGCCTTACCGATGTTTTTCGTATTGCCCCGAGTGAGCAGCGGACGACTCGGTAATAATTCAGGCAAACTTTTATCAATGACCGGATTTTCTGATTCGGTCAGACTCGGTGCAATCGGAAGTCTCAAACAAAGCGATGAAACTGTTATGCGAGTACGCTTGGACAAGAGCGGTGAGAATAACTCGGGAAATTTATATTGGCGTGGAGTTGCGCTCGACAGTTTTGACGATAAAGTTTGGAGCAAATCAAAACCTGATTATAAAGAACCATATATCAAAGGCGAGAAAGACTTTTTTCTAATTGATTACTCATCTGGAAAAGAAAATGTGACTATTCAAACCGTTTATCTTGAACCAATTGATACGCCTGTTTTATTTACACTGGCACGTCCGGTGGCAATTCAGGGAAATTTTCAAATTTTGTTCAAAGATTCTGAAGGGGCAATAAATTTCAATAGAAGCGGTTATGATCGGATGAGTTACAAAGCGTATTCAGACAGAAGCTTGCCCGATAAGAATAAACTTAAAGCCGATAATTTAGCTTACCCGGAGGAATACAAACATTATTTACAGGTTCCCGAGGATATAGATCCGAGAATCGCACAGCTTGCTACGCAGATTACGGAAAAATATGACGATAGATATGACAAAGCCAAAGCAATAGAGAAATATTTGCAGACCCAATTTGGTTATACACTAGAATTGAAAGCCGGCGGCGATCAACCCTTAGCAGATTTTTTGTTTAATGTCCGCGAGGGACATTGCGAGTATTTTGCGACCGCAATGGCGATAATGCTTCGAACGCAGGGAATTGCGACGCGCATTGTTAATGGTTTTCAGCAGGGAGAGTATAATGAAACGGCAGATGTTTATGTCGTCAAACAAAAAAATGCTCATTCGTGGGTCGAAGTTTATTTTCCGGGAGAAAATGATTGGGTTACTTTTGACCCGACACCTTTTGCCGGACAAAATGACGGAGCGGCGACAGGCGGCGGTGTAATCGGAACTTTAAACAATTACCTCGAAGCTTTAGAAACCTTTTGGGTTCAATATTTCGTCGCTTTCGACAATCAGGAGCAACGGTCGCTTTTCCGTTCAGCTAAAAGTAGTTTCAGCGATTATCAGGGGAAAATTTCTGCGTGGCTGACTGAAACGAAAACTCATCTGGCGGATTGGTGGAAAGAAGTGCGCGGCGATAAGGGCTTACAGGCAAGCGCGGTAGCCGTCGCTTATGGCATTGGATATATATTGGCGGCGGTTTTGGGTATTGTTTTTATTGTTTGGTTATCCCGTAAAATTATTAAACTGGCAATCTGGCGAAATATCTTCGCGTGGCTGAAATACAAAAATGAGAAGACTATAGTTGAATTTTACGAGCGAATGCAAAAAGTTTTAGCAAGCAAAGGCTTGGTGCGTCAATCGCATCAAACACCGCTTGAGTTTGCATTTGCGTTAGATATTCCCGAAGCCGTAAAGATTACAGAGAAATATAATCGTGTGCGTTTCGGAGAGAAAGATTTGTCAAGAGATGAAGTTCAGGAAATTGAAAGTTGGTTAGAGAAAATAAAAAACGGTAATATAATTGAATAAACTATTGATCACTTCAATTCTACTTTTGATCGTCGGCTTATTATTTTTCGGAATTGCCGGATACTGTTTTTGGACGATTCAGGATATGCGTCAAACATTCGAGTATTATGGCATAAATGAAAATAGTTACAGTGAAAAAATTACCGTTGCTTTTTCCGGCTTAAAAATTGGAATAGTCAAATTTTCGATTTTGGGCGTGTTAAGCTGGATATTATCAACGATATTTTTTGTCAAAAGAAAGGGTAAGTAATATGAAAAAAGTAGGATTTGTCAGTCTCGGTTGTCCAAAGAATTTGGTTGATTCGGAAGTGATGATGGGACAATTAAAAGAAGCCGGTTACGAAATTACCAACAACGCCGACGAAGCGGACACGGTTGTCGTTAATACCTGCGGGTTTATCGAATCGGCAAAAGCCGAGTCAATCGAGGCTATTTTAGAAGCGACCGGTGCAAAAGCGAACGGCAAAACGCAGCGGGTCGTTGTCGCCGGTTGTTTGGTTGAGAGATACCGCGATGATTTGATAAAAGAACTACCCGAAGTTGACGCGTTTATCGGCACGAATGAGATTAGCAGGATTCTAGAGGCGGCGGACGAGAACATAAATTTTAAAGCACTTCCGCTGCTGCAAATCGGCAATAAAACGGCAACTTATCTCTACGATTTCGACACGCCGCGTCACCGGGCGACCGAATCGCACACCGCTTTTATCAAAATTGCTGAAGGCTGCGACCGTCCGTGCGCTTTTTGTTCGATTCCCGCAATGCGCGGTTCATTTCGTTCGCGCCGATTCGGTTCGATTTTAAAGGAAGCTGAAGATTTAGCGAAACAGGGTGTTAAGGAAATTGTCTTGATCGCGCAGGATTCATCGCGTTTCGGCGAAGATTTGGGGGAAGTTGACGCGCTGGCGAAACTGATTCGCGCTCTCGGCGAAATTGAAGATTTGGAATGGATTCGCGTAATGTACGCTTACCCTACGCATATCTCCGACGCATTTCTCGACGCGATCCGCGACACTCCGAAAGTTGTTAAATATCTCGATATGCCGCTCCAACACGGCTCAAGAAATGTTTTAAGGCTAATGAAACGCGGCGGAACTCGTGAATCTTTGGAAAAATTAATTCGACGGGTCAGAGAACAAGTTCCTGGAATTACGATTCGTACGACATTCATCACCGGATTTCCGGGCGAAACGGAAGCCGATTTTGAAGAATTAATGACTTTCGTGCGAAACTGCGAATTCGATAACGTCGGCGTGTTCACTTATTCCGACGAAGAAGGAACGCCCGCCTTCGATTTGCCGAACAAGATTGACGCAAGAACGGCAAAAAAACGCCGTGCCGAATTAATGAAAGTACAGGCGAAAATCAGTAAACGAAAAAACAAAGCGAAAATCGGCGGCACTTATAAAGTTTTGTTTGAAGGTTTATCGCAGGAATCCGATTTGCTTTTCCAGGGACGTTTAGAAGGACAAGCGCAGGAAATTGACGGCTATATTTTAATCAATGAGATACCGGAAGATTTCGAGCCGCAAATCGGCGCAATTTATAATGTTCAAATCAGCGAAGCCCACGATTATGATTTGATTGGTCAGATAATTTGATTGATTTAGATGTGAATATTTGACACTTAATTTTTTAGGAGTTACTTTTTTAAATTTTTTTCCGCAATTTTACAATTTCATCTAAAATTTTGTCCGCCATTTCGCGTTTCGACATCAGCGGCAATTCAATTTGATTTTCGCTCGTTAAAATCGTCGCAATATTTGTGTCCTTATTAAATCCCGCGCCTTTTTTTGTGATGTCGTTGGCGACGACTAAATCAAGATTTTTCTTTTCCATTTTCGACTTCGCGTAATTTATAACGTCATTCGTTTCCGCCGCAAAACCGACAACAAGCAGATTTTCGTGTCTGTTTTTGGAAACATTCGACAAAATATCCGGCGTTTCTTCGAGTTCCAACATTAAGACATTCTGATTGGTTTTCTTAATTTTGTAATCTTCGATATTGCGCGGACGATAATCGGCGACTGCCGCCGCGCCGACGAAAACTGTCGCGTTCGGCAGTTCGTTCATTACGGCGTGAAACATTTCTTCGGCTGAAACAGCACGGATTACCTCGACATTCTCCGGTGGTTCAACGGTCGTCACGCCGCAGACGACCGTCACTTTTGCGCCGCGTTTCTGAGCCGCTTCCGCCACCGCAAAACCCATTTTCCCCGATGAATGATTTGAAATGAACCGCACCGGGTCAATCGCCTCGCGCGTTCCGCCAACCGTGATTAAAAATCTTTCAGATTCCAGATTCCAGATTCCAGATTCCAGATTTTCCGCGTCTTTGTCTTCAAATTTGAAATTTGAAATCTGGAATCTGGAATTAAGTATTTGCAAGGCTTGTGTTGCGATGTTTTCGACATCTTCGAGTTTTCCCGTGCCGACGGTTTTACAAGCTAGTTCGCCTGAAATTGGTTCAACAAAACAAACGCCGTCTTTTTTTAACCGTTCGATATTTCTCTGCGTCGCCGCGTGATTCCACATCGTCGTGTTCATCGCCGGGGCGATTAGAACTGGCGCATTGGAAGCTAAATAAGTCGAAGCTAAAAAATCGTCGGCGATGCCGTTCGCAAATTTGGCGATGATATTTGCCGTTGCGGGAACGATTAAAAGCAAATCAATATTTTGCGAAAAATTAATATGGGCAATCGGATCAGGATTCTCCGGCGCGTAATCGTCAACCAGGACGTAATTTTCGGTCAGTGCGCGAAACGTCAGCGGTTGAATAAATTCGGTCGCGTGTTCGGTCATCGCCACAAATACTTCGCAGTTTGATTCTTGCAACAGCCGTAAAACTTCAATCGCTTTATATGCGGCAATTCCGCCGCAAACGCCCAGACCGACACGATATTTTTTGTTTTCAGACATAAAATTATCCACAGATTATCACAGATGCCAATGGATAAAAACCTTTTGCGAATTACTACGGCAGCCAATTGACTTTATGTTAAAATGTTCAAAGTAAATAAAAAATGACAGAACAACCGAATTTATTCCAAACCGAAGGTGAAAATTCCGAAATCGAGAAAGTTTTGCTCTATGCTCTCGGCGATTTCCAATCGCGCGGAATGCAGCTTGCCGGAAGAGAACTTCCGCTTGACCGGTTGCTGGGCGCGTTCAAACGTGCGGCGGAAAAGTTCGGTGTGCAGGAATTTTCCGATGAACAAATCGCCGAAAATCTCGAAAAACTTGGCGCGAAAATCGTCCAAGTTCCAAATTATGTTGCTAAACATCCGTTTCGTGTGACGGTTTTTGAAAGTTTGGCTGTCAGTTCGAAGAACTTTTATGAACAATCGGCAGTAAATAAAGACTAAAAATTTTATAAAAATATGAGTTTGTTTACGATTTTAGTGATTTTTGCGGTTGGGGTGATTATTTTAATTCATTTCTTGATAAATAGAAATAAAGATTCCCAGAGCCAAAATAATGCCCAAAGTCTTGTTGAAAAAGATGCGAAAAGATTTGCCCGACTTACAGCAATCGAAATTAAACTTTACAATGAATATAAATTGCAGAAAGGTTTGAAGAATAATGATATCTACGAAGCCTTAGAAATTGAAATTGACGAAGCCAGAAAGAAATATTTGAAACGCTTTAATAATTTCTTTAGTCATAGTGAACTAAAGGAAGAGAAATTACCAAAATATTTTAATGAACAACTAGTGCAAGTGTTAGCTGAAGGCGATGAAAGTAAAATGGGATTAGTCATTAACAGTTTCTCAGAACCGCCAACACCCTAAAATATGAATATCGCACAAATGAATAAAGAAGAATTAGATATAGATTTACCCAACGCTAAACTCGCTTACACAATTATTCAGTCGCTTTTGCAAAATCAGGAAGCGTTGAGCGATTTGCTCGCGCTGATGGCGCACGCACTTGACGAAGATGTAGCAAAGGCTTTGACGAATACGAACGAATGGGAAAAATATCTCGAAGCGAAACGCGAACTTGATAATACGAAATTGCAGATTGAAAAATTCACTGATGAATTAGAGAAACTGGACAAATGAATTTAAGGGCGAGGAATTAAAAAAGCTAAAGCGAAGCAAATAAATGTTTGATTTATTAATAATTGGCGCGGGACCGGCAGGAATTTCCGCCGCATACCAAGCGCAAAAATTGAATTTAAGTTATCTCGTATTGGAGAAAGATTTAATCGGCAGCACGATTTACAATTATCCGGTCGGTTTGACGGTTTTTTCGACGACTGATGAACTCGAATTTCGTGAAGGCGATTTGAAACCGGCGCGGGAAAAGCCGACGCGGGAGGAATTACTGTCTTATTATGTGCGGTTTGTTCTGGATAACGAACTCAATGTGCAATGGAATGAGGAAGTATTGAAGGTCGAACAAATAGGTGAGCAGAATCATTTTCGCACTATTACCGGCAGAGGCGAATACGAATCGAAAAATGTACTATTCGCCATCGGCGCGATGGATTATCCACGAAAATTAAATGTGAAAGGCGAAGAGTTGCCGAAAGTTCACGATCTTTTCCGTGAAACTTATCCGTGGGTGAAAAAGAAAGCATTAATCGTTGGCGGCGGAAATTCGGCGGGCGAAGCCGCGCTTTTTCTTGCCGAAGAAGGCGCGGAAACGACGCTGGCGATTTTTCGCAAAGACTGGGAAAGCACCGATCCGAAACAAGGCTGCATTAAATATTGGGTGCGTGACCCATTGCAGGAACAACTGAAAAAACGCTGTCTGAATCTGTTTTTTCTCGGAAAAGTTTTGGAAGTTCGTGAGAACGATGTTGTTTTGGAGGACGAAGACGGGAAAGAATGCGTTTTGCCGAATGAT
This sequence comes from Pyrinomonadales bacterium, assembly GCA_038235165.1. Lineage (GTDB taxonomy): Bacteria > Acidobacteriota > Blastocatellia > Pyrinomonadales > Pyrinomonadaceae. The sequence continues at coordinate 28,577 of JBBSUG010000044.1, read as the reverse complement.
GTCGTGTTCGTTTTAATCGGCTCGGACGCTGATTTGACAATGCTCAAAAATCTCGGGGTCGAGACAGAATTCGGCAAATACGGCGAAGTTCCGGTTTATGATGAAGAAACTTTTGAAACCAATGTTTCAGGCGTTTACGTCGCCGGACATTTCACGAACCATCGCCATATCAAAGGAGCGATTGACGCTCCGCAGAAGTTTATTCCAAAATTGGCGGAAAGATTGTAAAAGTAGAGACAGTTTATTTTTTATAAATTAAAAATGGCTTCACCAACAAGTACAACTATTAAAAAATTATTTGCTTTGTCAGGAAATCAATGTGCTTTTCCAAAATGTCCAATCACAATAATTGAAGAATCATCAAATATAGTGATTGGAAAAATTTGCCATATTAAGGCGCAAAGTCCAAAAGGTCCAAGATATGACGAAAATCAATCAGATTAAGAAAGACATGGTTTTGATAATTTGATACTACTTTGCTCAATTCACCACGACGTAATTGATTCAGATATTGATTCTTATACAGTAGAAAGACTCCACGAAATGAAGCAAAATCACGAAAATAAATTCGTAGATTCTCCAAAAGATATACAAGATGGGATTGCACAAATTATGATTGAAAATTCAACGGTATCTCATTTTGAAACCTCAACTGTTTCTAGCAATCAAATGGGCGGACAAATTGCCCAAAATATCTCAAACTTTGTTCTCACGCCTGATTCTTCATCTCAATATGAAAAAGAGTTACAAATGCGTCGGGATGATCACGATGTAAAGATATTTCAGGAATCAGATTTAATATTTAGCGAAGAACAACTAAGTGTTGGTTTATCAAATTTATTCGGCGGACATTATTATCGAGACAATTTTATTAATAGCTTGAACGAATTCTATAACTACCTCGTAAAACGAAAAAATCAATATCTTAATCAAAACCTTTTAAATGTAACGGAAGAATTATTATCTAGCCTTCGGGAATTGGAGCAATTTCTTGCCTACAATTTCTTTGACTACCCACCTAATCAACTAACAGAAAATATGAGATTTTGTTTGTATCCTGATTTGTGTATTGATAGAGGCGGTAGAGTAAATCCAGGAGATATGAAGTTATATGATTCTCATGTTGAAAAACTAAATGATGTTAATAAAAAGGCATGGGAAAGTTATGTAAATTACAGAAGAGAAATTAAGGTAACTCTTTTAGTTTAACAATTCCTGATGAAAAATGAGTATTACGCAAGCAAAAGAAATTCTTAAACATCAGTTCGGCTACGATTCGTTTCGGATGAATCAGGAAGCGGCGATTGAGGCTGTTTTGGATAAAAGAGATGCGGTTGTTTTGATGCCGACGGGCGGCGGGAAATCGTTGTGTTACCAAATTCCGGCGTTGATGTCGGATGGTTTGACTCTCGTCGTTTCACCGTTGATCGCGCTGATGAAAGATCAGGTTGATGCGCTGGTTAATAACGGCGTAAAAGCGGCTTTTTTGAATTCGTCGCAGACTTCGCGCGAGCAGACCGAAGTTTTTCAGAGGGTGAGAAGCGGCGACTTGAAAATTTTATACGTTGCGCCCGAACGCCTTCTTCAGAGCGGCGATCAATTTATTGATTTTCTAAATTCCATCAATGTCTCGCTGTTTGCGATTGATGAAGCGCACTGTATTTCGAGTTGGGGACACGATTTTCGCCCCGAATATATTCAGCTTGGCAAACTCAAACGCTATTTTCCCGATGTGCCGATTATCGCGCTGACGGCGACTGCCGACAAACTCGTTCGCCGTGATATTTTCGAGCGATTAAACATCAATCACGCCGAACTTTTTATTTCCAGTTTTAACCGCCCGAATATTTATTATTCGGTCGAACCGAAGCGCAATTCTTACGGACGATTGCTCGAATTTCTTGAAGAACGCCGCGACGAAAGCGGAATTATCTATTGTTTGAGCCGCGCTTCGACAGAAAGTTTGGCGATTGATTTGCGCGATGAAGGTTTTTCCGTGCTGCCGTATCACGCTGGGTTGGACAAAGCGACCCGCGATAAAAATCAGGAATTATTTTTGAACGACGACGTGAAAATTATTGTCGCAACCATCGCATTCGGAATGGGCATTGACAAATCAAACGTGCGTTTTGTCGTGCATAACGATCTGCCGAAAAATGTCGAAAGTTATTATCAGGAAACCGGACGCGCCGGACGCGACGGTTTGGAAAGTCACGCGCTGTTGTTTTTCAGTTGGGCGGATGTCATCAAATTAAAAGGGTTTGCCGAGGTCGAAGGGAACAAAGCGCAGACCGATATAATGCTCAAAAAGCTCAATCAAATGGGCGAATTCGGCGATATGAAAATGTGCCGCCGGAAGTTTTTGCTCAAATATTTTGATGAAGATTTGCAGGAGGACTGCGGAAAGTGTGACAACTGCAACAAGACGTTTGAAAAATTTGACGGCACGATCATCGCGCAAAAAGCACTCAGCGCAGTCGCGCGAACGGATCAACGATTTGGATTGACATATTTGATTGATTTTTTGCGCGGCTCGAAATCGAAAACGATTAAACTCGAACATTTACACTTGAAAACTTACGGCATCGGCGCAGACGTTTCAAAGGATAATTGGTTCGATTACTTTAAAGATTTGATCGCGCAGGGCTATTTGGCGCAGACCGAAGGTCAGTATCCGACGCTCGTTTTGACGGAAAACAGTTTGGATGTTTTGCGGGGCGAACAACAGGTTGAACTGTTCAAAATCGCCGAAAAAGAAGAGAAAAAATCGTCGCTCGTCTCGGACGTTTCGCATCCGTATCTCAAAGACTTGTTCGACGAATTAAAGAAAATACGAACGACGCTGGCGCGGGCGGAAAGTGTGCCGCCGTATGTCGTATTTTCCGATGCGGCGTTGATTGAGATGGCAACTTATCTGCCGCAAAACTCGGATGAAATGCTGAAAATTTCCGGTGTCGGCGATGTCAAAATGGAGAAATACGGTGAAGATTTCCTCGAAATTATCGTTGATTACTGCGACATTAACAATCTCGATTCGCGCATTAACTTGAAAACACCGAAGTACGAACCGAAAAAACGCACGAAACGTAACGCGAAAGGGGAAAGCACTTATTCGATTACACTGGAACTTTTCAAAAGCGGCGCATCAATCGAAGAAGTAGCTCGCCAACGTGAATTAACGGTCGGCACGGTTGAAACTCATCTCGTCAGATTTATCCCGACTGGCGAGGTGAAACTGACGGAAATCGTCCCGGTAGAAAAAATCGAAACGATCAGAAATGCCGTCATCGAAATGAATGCTGAACAGGGCATCACCCCGATTAAAGAATTTTTAGGCGAAGATTACAGCTACGGCGAGATTCGCGCCGTCGTCGCCGATTTTATGCGGATTGCCAATGCGGTCGGAAGGTGAAATGCGAAAGTCCGCACGAAGTAAGGGCGACTATTACTCACGCCCTTACTTCGTGCGGACTCTCGCATTATCTGTCTAAAAAATCATACGCTGCCAAACGGTCTCCGTCAGCAGAATAAAGCAGACCGGCGACTTCATCAATTGTAAACCGCGCGTCGGGTTCGGAAACAAGTATCAACCGCGCATCTTTCCCCGTGTGAATATTTACGCCCACTAATCCTTTGCGGTCAAACGGTTTCGGCAAATCAGTGTAAAAATACATATAATTTCCACGCAAATCGGCGAGACGCTGGCGGCGCAGAAAATAACCGGAAAGTCTCTCAAACTGTCGCGCTGGATCGAGTTTATCTAAAAAACTTTCTTGCACATCTGTCCGTGAAGCCGTGATTTTGCTGATGCTCTGTCCTCGTATATTTAACAGTCCGCTGCTGCGATTCAGTAAATTCGACGTTCTCGAGGCGATGCCGTAAAGCGCGATTTGATTCGCCGCATAATTTTTCGTTGAACTTGAAGCGAGCGTTGTTAAATCGAAGGAAGAAAACTGATTTTTCAGACCCGACCAGCGAAATGTCAGTGCGGAACGCGCCAAATTTGCGCCGCGCACCGCATTAAAAGCCGAAGTCGCCGCGCCGCCATAGCGAAAATAAAGGGCGGTTGCCCGCAGCGCAATCCCGGCGGCGAGGCGCAAGATGCCGCGTGACGGCGGGTTGTGTTTGATGCGCCAAATCGGGCTGATTCCAGATTCCAAATTCCAGATTCCAGATTGAGCTTTGTTTTGAGTATTGAAATTTACTGACTGAAATCGAAATTTAATCTGGAATCTGGAATTCGTAATCTGAAATTGAAAAGCCGCAATTTCGTCGCGTCCGCCGACCACAGCTTGTCCTCTTTCGTTTATCAATACGAATTGAGCGCGTTCGACATCGTGTTTAACCTTGTCAATTCTTTTACCGTTTCGCGCATTGATCGTGATTAAATCGTCTTTGTCGGCAATTATAATTGTGTTCGCGTCGGCAAAAACAAAATTCGTCAAACCTTTGTCTGCGCTTTTGTAGCGCCAGAGAGTTTTACCGTTTTTCGTGTCAATCGCCGAGACTCCGAACGAACCTTTGCCCTTTATTTCGCCGTCTTTAATGCGTGTGAATTGTCCGCCGGTTCTGACGTATAAGCTATCGCCGACGACCGCCATTTCCGGCGTAACGCCTAAATCGTCTGCTTTCCACATCACTTCGCCGGTTTTACGGCTGACGGCGCGAATTTTGCCGCGGCCGGAAATGTAAACGTAATTTTCGTCGAAAACCGGATCGGCTTCGGTCAACGCCAGACCGTCTTCGTTAATTTTGAATTTTTCGCGTTCTTTTTCTTTTCCGGTTCGCGCGTCGAAACTGGTCGCGCCGTCATAAAATAGAAAAAGTCTGCCGTCTAAAATCAGCGGCGCACGGTAATTGTTGAGAGTGAACGGAATTTCGCCCGAGTTTTCGCCAAATTGCGACGGCATCATTTCAACGTCGCCGTCTAATTCTTTTTTCCAAAGTTCGCCGCCGTCCGAAAGCCGCAAAACGTGAGCGATGGGCGAGCGTTTTAATTCCTCACCGATTTTTCCCCGCGCTTTTTTCACCAAAACGACCGCCAGCAAATCGGTTTGCGGTTCGACGGCAATCTGCATCACGCCGCCCTTTACTTTATCGGAACGCCAAACGGTCGCGCCCGAAAGCAGGTCAAACGCTTCAATGCGGGATTTGTCGCCTTCGCCGAGCGACAGCAAAATTAAGTCAGTCGCCAGAATCGGCGTGATCGAAGTTTCGTCTAACCCGCGATGCTTTCTGCGCCACAGCGTTTCGCCGGTTTGCCCGTCAACGGCGTAAAGCGAATTGTCCGTTCCGGTCAGCACGATGCCGAAATCTGTCATTAGATAAAACTGAACTTTGCCGTCGAGTTTTGTTTGCCAGACGTATTGCGCCCCCGCTGTTGAAATGAAAAGACACAAAATGTATATTATTAAACTTTTCTTCATAATAACATTACAGCTTCGACGGCAAATAGTCGGAGGTATTTATTAAATTATATAAGTTCCTTTGGAGCTTTCAGCGAGAATGATTAGATCTGCAAATATCTGCGGGAAGCCGCCAATATTTCTGTTGGGCGGATTTCTTAATTCTCCCAGATCGCAATAGTCTGCCAAATCAGTGGTGCGGAGAATATTATTGTCTTTAACAAGTATTTGATAGTTCAGCGTCGCATCGGTACAGCAGCAATTTCGTTGATAAACTTTTTCGGTTTTACGAAAGTCTGCGCTGTTGAGAAGATCAGTAAATTGCTGCAATTTCTCTTGAGGTAATTTTACTTGTCTGAAAGTGTTTATTTCCCGTGCATTACTTGTTTCTGCGATCTTTTTCTTTTTATAATCTGGAAATTCAAACTCAGCGATTCCGTCATCATACAGTCTGAAAAAAAAGTGTTTTCCCGATCACACCCTGCATACCTTGAGCATCTTGATTGATCTCTAAAAGCAACTGCGATTCGCGGTGCTGAATGTATATGTTTTCGTTGGAGTTTTTCGCAGAATTAACGTCGGAAAGTTCTTTGTCGCCTGGACACGCCGTCAAAATCACAACGAAAATTGCGAAAAACACTACTGTTCTTAAGTTTCCGTTAAGTATTTGAATTCGGCAGCAATTCATAATTGCCCATTTGCCGGTTATGCGCGTCAAGTGCGCCAACCGCGTCTGACGTTGCGTCGAGCATTTGCTTGGTCATCGCAATCGAATCGCTCAACTGTTCAAAATCGAGCAGCGAGAATTTTTCCGGCGTGGACATCGTGACGATTTCGTCGTTCAAGTAGCCGAAAAAGTTTTCGATTGACTGCAATTGTCCTTCGACGAGTTTGACACTGCGTTCAAGTTCGTCAAACGAGGCGAGGCGGCGTTTCAAGATTTCGACATTCGTTTGCTGAATTCGTTTGGTTTTTTCGTCATCCGCACCTTCGGCGGCGCGAAATGCCTGTGAAAGCTGGTTGTGAACAGCTTGACGGTTGATGGATTTCAAATGTTGTTTGCGGCGGCGGTAAACGTCGAGCAGGTCAACAAAATCCTCCCAACGCTGGTCAAGCGTGACGAGATTTGAGGGCAGTTGGCGTGCGCCGGTGAATTTGAAATAGTTTTCCTGAATTTTATCTTTCTGATAACGCAGATATTCGACCGCTTCTTTTTCGCGCGGTGTAAAGGTGTTGATTAATTTTTTGCGGCTGGCAATGTTGAGTTCCCGCAAACGGTCTTTTTCACGGCGATTGACTAACTGCCGGTAAGACGGCAAATTCGGAACGATAAAAAGATAAGCCATCTCGAAAATAAGCGCGATAATCAGCGGGATAATGCTTTGCGTATAAGCCGCCGCGACCGCAAAACCTGCTAAACCCCAAAAATTCACCGGCTCTTTAATAGCTTCTTTGGCGTAAGAAGAGTTGAACTTGCTGATTTCCTGTTGATATTTTGCTAAATCTGCCATAAGTAGTACTAGATGCTAATTTCGCCGTTTGAGTTTCGCTAATTCCGCTTTTAATTTTTCAATTTCTTTACTACCGTTACTGCGCCGGTGAAAGTAAAGAAGCCTTATACTGTTCGGCAGCCGTAATGATTATTTTTTGTCGTTAATATCGTTTAAAAGAACTTGGTCGAGAACCTCCGACTCGTCATCGTCGGGCGTACCGGCGGAAATTTGTTTGCCGCTGTTATCCGAACCTTTGCCGAGCAAACCCATTTGCTGCTTGTAGGCGAGCAGTTTGTCCTGCAGCTGAATATCCATCGCTTCGCGCTCGATGTCCTGCATTTGCGTATCAACCGATGACGAACCGAGTTGGAGTTTCGCTTCGGCGGCGGCGACGCGGCGGTCAATTTTTTCGCGCATTTCATTGAAGGTCGAAGCGTCGTCGCCGATGTTGAAAGTTTCCATCGTCTGCGCGAGCTGTTCCTGCAATTTGGCTTGTTTCGACGCACTGATAAGCTGCATCGCTTCCGCCGAACGCTTTTTCATATTTAAGACGTAATTGTCCCGCGCTTTTAAGGCTTGTTTCGAGGCGTTGGCTGCGTGGTCAAGTTGGGCGGAGGTGCGCTCTAGATCAATCTGCGCCTGTCCGAGCTGTCCGATGTAGGCAGTGGCGATGTCGTCGCGTCCCATCTTGACGGAGGCTTTGATTTTTGAATCGAGATCAACTACCTGACCTTCGAGATTTTCTCTATTCTTCGCCAAAAGCCGCTCGGTCGCCATTACCTGCGCCACCGAATTGTTGAGTTCCGGCACCCGGTCGCGCATATCGCGGATGGTTTGCTGAAGCACCATTTCCGGGTTTTCCACTTTGTCCAACGCTGCGCCCGTTCCGGCGCGAAATATTCTTTTTATTCTCGCCCACAATCCCATTTTTCTAATCTGCTCCTCAAAAATTTGCTTATAAAAGAACTTACGATACAACTTAACGATTGTAAATTCGCCAAAGTTGCAAAATACGATTTTAAGTATATCAAGAAAAAAGCAAACGCAGAAATAAATAGTTAAATTTTATCAAAACCGGCGCACTTCCGAAAAGGATGGTGCCGAAGTCCGCTCCTGCTTTGATAATCCGCCTTTTTTTCTGAAGAAAGCTCAAGTTCTGTTATCGCGCCACAACAACTCTGACAAATCCTTTGACAAAGGAGAGCCGCATAATCCAGAGATTCGATTTATTCTCATTAAAATCAATCTTCGCCAGTGTTCCGCCCAGAAATATTTCTTTGCCGATGAACTCCTTCAAATCAATTTTTTGGTCAAACAAAACCGTTTCAAATGAATGAATCGCCGTTCCTTCTTTATTCGTCGCCGTGACGCGCAAAGCGTTGCCATCTTTGCTGACACGACAAATATAATTGAGAACTTTATTGCAGTCAGCTAAGAATTGTCGGGCAGGCATTGTGAATTCCTGCCCGACGAGATTATCCGCCGCGTCGCCGAGTTCCTGCCGTGCCGCGTCTTCATTAACCTTACTGTGCGCCATCGAATACGTGATAACTTTTCCCGCCAGCGAATAAAGATAAATGTAGCGCAGTTGGGCGAGCTGTTTAGCTTCGTTTTCAATTTTGACGCGGTTGAGCAGCTGTGAAGAAAGTTCGGAACTTTGCTTCCAGTCTTCCGTCCGCATCGCGTCGTTGACGGTTTGCCATTCTTTATCGGAAATTACCGCCGGATTTGATGTCGGAATCGAAACCGGCTGAGTCAGTTTGTCAATCGGAACAATTTTTTGGGCGGCACACAGCGAAACCGAAAGACAAAGTAAAATCAAACAAAAGACGGATACTCTCATAAAACTGTAATTCAAACGACTTATATGAATCAGATAGATTTTGCCTCAAATGATGCGAACAACTTTTTGATACAGCGAGACGGCGATAATTCTTATTTTAACGAACTTTAACCGAAATATCTTTTTTCCCGCACGGCGCGTCAAAAGTCACGGTAAAGGTGCCGATATTTCCACTGACGGATTTAACGACATAGAACGCCCGTCCCGAAAGTGCGCCGATTTCCGGCTCAAAAGCGATTTCAACATCGGTCGGACTGCTTGATTCGGCGATTAATTCTTTAACATTGCCGTTATTTTCGAACCCGACCAAAACGCCCAAACTCCCGCCGTTGTTTAAGATCGAAACAACTTCCTGACTGGTCACTATTTTGCACGGCTGAACCGGTTCCGTTTTGCCGGTGTCGAAAATACGCGGTCTGGTTTGACCGAAAGAATTTTTTTCAAGCACGAAATTCGACGCTTCGACAACTTCGTCAGGGTCAACTTTGGCAACCGACTTTTCATCTGGAACATTTACGGTAACTCCCGTTTCGGTTTTCGCCGTTCGTTTCTCCGGTTTTTTATACGGTTCGTTCTTGGGAACAGTAATCACAATCGTGTCAAAACCCGAATTGCTCGGCGGTGATTGTGTTTCGGGGCTTCGACTTTTTACCGGATCATTTTGTTTGACTTCCGTTTTCGGATTAACCAGAGTTTCAGGCGCGGGCAAAACTTTCGCCGCTTCTGGTTTCGGTTTCGTCGGGATCGGTGCAAAAACAGTTTCAGGTGTTGGCTGAACTTCAAGATTTGTGACCGGAGTCGGCTGCGGTTCGGGTGTTGGAGCCGGAGTCGGCACATCTTCTTTGATTACTTCCGGGATCGGAGTCGGTGCCGCAATCTCCGCCGCTTTTGATGTTTCAATTATCGCTGTTGATTCTTTGGGGGCGGATTCAACCGGCGATGCCGGAACAATTTCAGGTGTCGGCTTCGGGGTGGATTTAGCAGATGAACGAAAAGCGGTCGGTTCAGTAAGTTGAGCGACCGTTTGAGCCGATAAATTCTGACTCAGCGCAGCAATCGCGAGAGTTGATTCGGGTTTCGGTCCGATTTTGTCATCCAAACCATCTAAGTTTCCATTGACGGATTGATAAAGCGTTTCGATGATAATGCGTTTTCCGATTTCGGGCGTACCGCTTTTGTAACTTTTGATATACCAATCGAGAGCTTCCGCCGGTTTATTGGTGCCTTGTAATGCCGCGCCGAGTCGCCACGTCGAATCGCGCCACCACGCACTCTGTTCGGGCAGAACGCTGAGTGCGCGTTTGAAGCGGGTAACCGATTCTTCGGTTTTTTCCTGTTGATATAACGCCCAACCGCTCAATTCTTCAATTCTACCGCGCAGAATATTGGAAAGCGTCTGGCGAGGAACCGTCGGCACAACTATCGCCTGCCCCCGCGAAAAGGCGATCGCGCGGCTGTCGTAAAGTTCATCAGCCAAAACCGCCGCCGCCGGTGTTGTCACGTCAAGAGCCGCGTCCACATTGCCGACTGCCGCTTTTGTCAGTTCCAATGCTTTGGCAGGAGCAATTTTTCTGTCCAATAACCGATTTGCCGCGTAAAGTTGGCGATGAAGTTTCATTTTGTCATCGCCGCCGACAAATTTATCGGTCGTTTGTGAAAGTTTCATTTCGTCCGGGTTAGACTCACCGATTTGCTGCGAAAAATCCAACAGTTGTTTGAGCCGCTCGGCTGATTCGGGATTATCGGCGGCGACCGGTTCAAAAATACTCGCCTGCCGTTCTCCGGCTAATAATTCGGTAAAGGTTGCCGCCTGTTTGTCCACGCGACCGCCAAGCCGGGTTTCAATCTCGCCGCTGTTTATTTGAAATGTTTTCTTCAAACCTTCGGCGGCTTCGCGATAAAATCCCGCCATCATTCTGACAGCGGCGAGTTCGTAGTCGAGCGTCGGGAAATTGCCGTACTGTCGCGCCGTGAGCAATGCGCGTTCGGCTTCGAACGGACGATTCTGCTCTGCCAAACCTTTCGCCAGAGCGATGTGAGCCCAGGTGTAGCGCGGTTCGATGTCAACGGCTTTCTGCCCGTACTCAATAGCCTTCGCCCCTTGTGCGTGTGCCGCATACCAGTAAGCCGCGCCAACCAACAGCGGCAGATCATTGGCATTTTGATCGAGCGACTTTGTCAGTTCCATTTCCGCTTCCGCTGTTTTTCCGGCATCGAATAGCGAAAGAATCAAGCCGGTTCGCGCATTCGCGTCGGCATTTTCTTTAATCAGAATTGCGCGGTAAAGTTCGACCGCCTCATCCGATTTGCCGACGGCGCGTTTCATTTCCGCCAAGCTGCGTTTCGAGACGACCGATTCCGGGTCGAGTTCGAGAGCTTTGGAATATGCGCTCACCGCTTCGTCGAGTTGGAAATTCAGACGGCTGGCGAGTCCCAGTGTTTGATAGGCGGCGGGGAAGTTCGGTTCGAGTTCGATGGCTTTTCCGGCTAATCTTTTCGCTTCGGCGGCATTTTCAGTGCCGATGTAAAAGGTCGCTAAACCGAGCAGCTGTTTGGCGTTTCCGGTAATTTTTGCTTCGATTAGTCGGGCAACTTCGACTGCTTCAGTTTGTTGCCCGCGAAAAAAGACGTTGGTCGGAATCTGTAAGATTATTTCGGTAAAAAGTTTATCGGAAATCGGGGTCGGTGCATCTTTGACGGCGAGTTTGAAGATTTCAATACCTTTTTTCGTGTCATTCGCATCATTTGAACGCAGTTTCTCATCGGCAAATTCGGCGCGACCGCTGACGACCAATTCTTGAGCGCGAACTTTATTGGCTGAATTCGGAAAATCTTTAACGAATTTGAGCAGTGCCGAAATTCTTTCCGCCGCGTCAGGCTGATTGACCGCTTTGTCAAACTCTTCCTTTTCACTGTTTTCTTTCGGCGTATTTTCAGAACTCGTTTTGGCTAACTGCGTTTTGCCGGAGGTTTTCGGCAATTTCGGTTTCTGACCGAAAGCCGTCAGCGAAAATATTATCAAAAAAAGTATAAGTGCTGTGTTTTTCATAAAACATTCTGCCCGTTAATCGTCGTTCGTCACAAAAGTATGAATTGTTCGCGCAAGTATTCAACTGCTCAACATACTTCGATTGACGATTGGCGATTGACAATTCACATCTTCAAAGCTATTTACGAATAAATATATCACGAAATTGCATTTATTAAACGACGGTTCTATGCTCTAAAAAGCAATGGATGAACTCGACGAAGTTTGGACTCAAAGAATCAACGAAGCGGTTAAACAGGCGCGAAGCGACGGGCGCGGCGATGTCGCCGACTATCTCGCGCTGAAAGCCTCGAATGACGCGGTTCGCATCACCGGCATCAAGTGGCTGTTTGACGCGCTGCTCGAAATCGCTTCTCACGCCAACCGCCATAACTCAAATATCACGACGGAAAATGAAAATCCGCACCGTTTCGCTTTCGGAAACGCCAATCTCGTCGGTTCGCTGTTACGTTTTCGTCAAGGCATAAGATGTCTGACACTCGAAGCGGGTTGGACGCAGACTCCGACCGACGGATTTATGCGCGGCGGTGCGCTGGCGTGTGCAAAACTGACGCATTTCGGCATCGGTAAACATAATACCGAATTGCTTTTAGTCAGTTCTAATAAGTTGCTGAACTGGGTTGCAATTGATAAAAACGGCGGAAAAGCTGTTTTCGATTCGCACCAATTAAACCGTCATTTTCAAATTTTCACCGATGAAGTATAAACACGGAAATTTTCGGCAAATTTTTTTCGTTTGAATTTATTGCCGGACAACCTATAATCAAAACAGCGAACGTCTGTTAAATAATCGTAAAAAAAGGAGATTTCAATGTCAAATACAAAGCAAAATGAAGACAAAAAGCAAAAAGAGGATAACGAACGAGCGGGCGGATTAGCCGGAGTCGGCGCGGGTGTGATCGCCGGAGCGCAGGTCGGCACTGTATTGATCCCGATTCCGGTCGTCGGCACATTTACCGGCGCACTGGTGGGCGGCGCACTCGGCAGCAAAGTCGGCAAAAAATACGGCGGCGCACTGCTCGACAAAATAAACTCGAAAAAAGAAGCGGCGACAGGCAGTGACAGAAAGGATGTCACGGCGGAACTCGAACGGCTGGCAGCTCTGCACAAACAGGGTATTCTGGACGACGTGGAATTCAAAGCGGCGAAAGCGTCGCTGCTCAATATTTAAGCGTCAACGGAAGCAAGAGGCAAAAGCATTTTGTGATTGAAAGCGCATTTCTATTTTCGGCTGTCACTTGCTGTTTTCTGCGGCTGTCTGCGCCGTCTTTGACAGATAAAAAAGGTGTGAGAAATTAATTTCTCACACCTTTTTTATGCCGAAGCAGTTTTTTGGAGCGCGGAAGTTTCGTCCGCCAACGACAGCGGGAGCGAATCGTTGTCTTCGTTGTCAATGAGTATCGAAAAGATCAACGCAATCAACGTCTCGCTGAAAATCAACTTGAGAGATTGTCAGCGTTGGTCTAATTAAGAAATTGTCAGCATTTGCCTGTTTACTACTTATTGGCGAACGCTTCCAACTTCGCTCTCGCTGGTTGGGCGGACGAGACTTCCGCGCTCCATTATTAACGAACTTAAAAAGTTCCCAGTATTCCAAGCGGAATATCGGTCGGCGAACTGCCCCATCCCTGAACATTCAATGTTCCGGTCGAACTGTTGATGCTGTAAAAAGTCTGGGTACTCGGTCGCCAAACGGCAATGTCTTGTCTGCCGTCGCCGTCGTAATCACCGCGAATCGGCAAATCGTTGTTGGTAAATGACGGATCGCCAATGCCGAACGGAGTTGCCGCCAGGGTTCCCGTCGCCGTGTTTCTGACATACCAAATTGCCTGTGTGGAATTTTGGCGCACGGCGACTAAATCCGCTTTGCCGTCGCCGGTATAATCTGCCGGAGTGATCGAATAATCCGTGTCGTAATTGCCCCAATTAGTCGTCATCACCAATGTTCCGTTCACCGCGTCACCGATGAGATAAGTAACAGGGCGATTTCTGTTGGTATTATCATCGCTAAATTCTGCCAGAACAAGCTCGTCCCGACCATTGCCCGTAAAATCCGCCCCGTGCAGTAATTGCGGGATAATACCTGTTTTCACTAAACCAAACGTAACCGCCCGCATCGTATTGCTGTTGCTGAGCAGCATAAAATAAGTGATGGTATTATTAGTGTTCAGGCGGGCGACGGTGTAATCGTCTTTGCCGTCACCGTCGTAATCGCCGTCGGCACCAGGAGTATCCGTTGAATTACCCCACCGCACAACTGCATCAAGAGCTAACGGCGCAGTTCCGAGAGGGAATTGAGCGACGTAGTAAAATCCTTCACTTCGGCGGCGCACGGCAACTTCAAATTTTTTGTCGCCCCGGTAATCGTTCGGTACAATGTCATCAACACCGACATTGCGATCACTTCCGATACCGTAATCGAAAATACGGATAAAGGCTTGATTTGGACCGGGAAGCGCAGGATTACCGAGAACTTTCCATTTAATCGGCTGACCGCCGACGATATTATTGAAAACCGTATAATCGGTTCTACCGTTGCCGGTGAAATCGAATAAGGTCGCCCGCGTCGGCGGTGTGGTGGTTGTTCCGCCGGTTGTTATTGTCAAACTCCAGCCGCCGCTTATCATACCGGAATCACCCTCTGCGTCGTCATCTACATATAAACTCCAATTGCCGTTAGGATTCACTCCGTTAAAACTCGAAAGAGTTAAAGCGTAAGGGGAGGCCGGAGCCGGAGCCGGAAAATTTGCCGGATGAGCAGGTCCCTGAGCACTGCCCGAAGTTCCCATCGTCGGTTTATAACTTCCTGTAGTAATTGCCGGATCGCCCGTTAATCCATCGGGTAAAAATTTTGCTGCGCTGTCATCAAAAGTAACATTTACATTGTTTATGATGCCGCCTCCAGAACCCCCGTCGCCGCCGCCGGCATCAGACCACAAGCGAACTTTTACGCCGGTCGGACTGACTAACAGAACACCGATATCGTCCGGGTAACTGTGGCTGATTCCTGTCAGTGTGACAGTTACTTTTGAAACTGTTCCGGTGACACCTGCGACATTTACATTAGACGGATATAAACTTGCGCTCGTGTTATCCCGAATAGTAAAAGCATTAGTGTTTGAAAAAGTTTGGGCTGATGTTGTCATTGACAACGCTCCCAAAATCACAAAACAAGCGATAAAAGATAAAAATTTCATTTTCCTTCCTCCAAAAAATCAAAAAGATAAGACAAATTACCTTAGTCAAAGCAATCTAAGCAAAAAAATTGAATTGTAACGAGAGAGCCAAAGCTAATTTGCAGTCGGTTAAAATCATACTAAACATAACTTTATTCTTAGAAATGTGTCAATGGATTTTGATAATTTCGCGCAATTAAATAAAAAGTTCTCCGCCGGAGCGCGGAAGTCTCGTCAGCCAACGACAGCACAGCGAATCATTGAATACGTTGTCACCAAGCATCAAAAAGAGCAACGCACTCAACGTCTCACTGAAATTTGGCACCGAAGGCAGTTCAAAACTTTAGCCGAGAGTGAGAAATTGTCAGTGTTCGGCTGTTTGATGCTCGTTGGCGAACGCTTCCAACTTCGCTCTCGCTGGTTGGGCGGACGAGACTTCCGCGCTCCCTGTTACTGCGGCACTAAATTTTGAATCCGTTTCGGTTCGTCGCCGAGCCACTCCGGGTTGTTCGCCGTACCGTCGAAAATCGAACTCGTTTTGAACGGCTCAAATTCGCCGGTGGCGGCGGCATTCTTGGTTTTGGCGATTAGTTCCTGCTCGGCTTTTTTGGTCAGCGGCTGAAAGGTTTCGACCGCTTCAAACGCCTGATCGAGAATTTCCATCGTGTCAATACCGGTGATGACGACCGAAGTCGGCAGGTTGAGCGCGTAGTGCAGACATTCAATCGGCGTGACGGTTTTTGAGTTTAGTAAAATGCCGTTCGCCATTGTTTTCATCGCCAGGACACCGATTTTTTGTTGGACTAATTCGGGAACGACGAGTTTTGAAAAACTGCGAAAATGCGCGTCCATTAAATTCAGCGGCATCTGCACAGCGTCAAATTTGAAATCGTTTTCCTTGGCGACTTCGAGCATATACAAATGAATGCGCGGGTCTTTGTGTCCGGTAAAACCGATGTAACGAATCTTTCCGGCTCTCTGCGCTTCGACGAGGGCGAGATTCGAGCCGTCTTTTTCGTCAAAAATGCGGTGCGGGTCTTCAAAGCGCAAAACTTCGTGATGCTGGACGAGATCAATGCAGTCAACTTTCAGTCTTTTGAGCGATTCGTCAATTTGTTTGGCTGCGACTTTTTTGGTGCGTCCGTCAATCTTTGTCATCAGAAAAACCTTTTCCCGATAACCGTCTTGCAGTGCGCTGCCCATTCGCCGCTCGCTTTCGCCATCGAAATAATCCCAACTGTTGTCCATAAAATTAATGCCGCGGTCAATCGCCGCGCGGACAATGTTAGTCGCCATTTTTTTGCTGATGTGCTTCAAACTGAGATGCCAGCCGCCGATGCCGATTGCCGAAACCTTTTCGCCCGTATCTCCCAAATCCCGATAAATCATTATTGAATCAGATTTTTTTGTCATAACTTCCCCTGTCATTTTGTTTATTTTGAATCATAAGTTTAGCATTTTAGAAAAGATATATGCCACAATAAATTATATTTGCTTTAACCGGAGCGCGGAAGTCTCGTCCGCTAACGACAGCGCAGCGAATCGTTGCATTCGTTGTCAACGAGCATCAAAAAGAAACACATTCAACATCTTACTAAAATTCAATATTTGAGCAGTTTTGTATTTTGGCACAAATTGAGAGATTATCAGCGTTGGTCTGAGTGAGAAGTGGTCAGCATTCGCCTGTTTGATGTTCGTTGGCGAACGCTTCCAACTTTGCTTCGCTGGTTGGGCGGACGAGACTTCCGCGCTCCGACGGATACGCTGGAAATACTGTAAACTATTGAATACGAAAATTTGGAATTTGGAATTTGGAATCTGGAATAAACAATGAATCTACCTTTAGTCGCCATCATCGGTCGTCCGAATGTCGGGAAATCTACACTTTTTAATCGTTTGACGGGTTCGCGTAAATCAATCGTCGGTGACGAGCCGGGAATTACGCGCGACCGCATTTACAGCGAAGTCGAATGGATCGGCAAAACTTTCGCGCTCGTTGATACGGGCGGTATCGTGCCGGACGACGAAGCGATTATCGCGGCAAATATTTTTAAACAAGCCGGACACGCGATTGACCAGGCGCAGGCGATTATTTGGGTGGTTGACTCACGCGCCGGAGTGACTCCTCTCGATGAGGAAATTTCGGTTTACCTGCGAAATATAGGCAAGCCGGTTTTCATCGCCGCGAACAAAGCCGAGTCAAAAAGAATCGAAGAAGAAGCGGCGGAGTTTCATTTGTTCGGCTTTGAACTCGAACCTGTTTCCGCCGAAAACGGCAATGGTGTCGGCAATCTGCTTGATCAGGTGATGGAAGTTTTAAATTTTGACGATGTCGTCGAAGTCGAAAAACAGGACGAGATCAAACTCGCCATCATCGGTCGCCCGAACGTCGGGAAATCTTCGCTGCTCAACAAAATTCTCGGTGAAGAACGAGTTATCGTCTCACCGATTGCCGGGACGACGCGCGATGCGATTGACACAGAACTGACGGTTGACGGGCAGAAATTTATTTTGATTGACACGGCGGGCATCCGGCGCAAAGGTAAAACCGTCGAGATGACGGAAAAACTTTCGGTAATTATGGCGCGTAAAGCCCTCGAACGCGCGGATGTGGCGATTATGCTGATTGATGCCGTCGAAGGCGTGACGCATCTCGACGCGAACATTGCCGGTTATGCCGTTGATTCGGGGTGTTCGGTGATTCTCGCCGTCAACAAATGGGACGCGGTTGAAGAAAAAGAAACCAACACGATTTACGAATTCGAGCGCGAACTGCGCCGCAATATGAAATTTCTCGATTGGGCGCCGATTCTGATGATTTCGGCGTTAACCGGACAGCGTGTGACGAAAATTCTGCCGCTCGTCCTTAAAGCCAACGAAGCCAGAAATTTGCGTGTACCGACCTCGAAACTCAACAAATTTTTCGAGGACAACATCACTCAGCCGAAAGGCGGCGGCACGCCTGCGCCGGTCAAAGGCGGCGTTTCGCGCCTGAAAGTGCAATATATGACTCAAGCCGGTCTGCGCCCGCCGATGTTCGTCGTCTTCACGTCCGGCGGCGGCAAAGGCGGTCTGCATTTTTCATATCTGCGCTACATCGAAAACCGTCTGCGCGAAGAATTCGAGTTTTTCGCCACGCCGCTCAGGTTGAAAGAAAAACATAAAGTACGCAAAAAATAACCACGAATTTCTGTATCATTTTGTATAATAATGTTATGAGATGGTTACAAGGGGTTTTAACAGTCGGGACATTTGCAGTTTTATATTTATTTGAAAAACGTCAGCCGCTGCGAAAGCAAATCGAGCAAAAGGAAATCAGCACAGTGCGGGATTTGGCAATCGCGGCAGCGGCGGGCGCGGCAGTCACATTGTTTGAAAAACCCGTCACCGACCGACTGACGAAATTTGTTGAAGAAAAAAGATTCGGACTGGTCAAAATTTTTCGTCTGCCGAAGTTTTTGGAAACCGCCCTCGCTGTCGTGTTGCTCGACTATACACTCTACATCTGGCACGTTTTAACTCATAAACTACCGTTTTTGTGGCGGTTTCACCAGATTCATCACGCCGATCTAGATTTGGCGGCGACGACGGCGATGCGGTTCCATTTCGGCGAAATGACGATTTCAGTGTTGTTTCGCGCCGGACAGGTTCTGCTCATCGGCGTGTCGCCCGCCGCTCTGCAAACGTGGCAAAGTCTGCTGTTTCTGAGCATCTTGTTTCATCATTCCAACGTGCGGCTGCCGAAAAACATTGAAGAAAAACTCGAAAAAATAATCGTCACGCCGCGACTTCACGGCATTCACCATTCCACCGAAAAAGACGAAATGGACGCGAACTGGTCGAGCGGGTTGTCCGTTTGGGATTATTTGCACGGAACGTTTCGCAATGACGTGCCGCAAAATGAAATTACCATCGGTGTCAAAGGTTTCAATGATGAAAGCGATGTGACCATCGGCAAAATGTTGATCGAACCGTTTTTAAAACAAAATAAAACAGAAAGAAGTAATCTCGAAAAATTACGCTTTCCGTCATAATCTAAAATATAACCGAACTTATTTATCGTCAGTTTTCTTTTTGCGTCCCGAACCGCTTTTCTTGCCGCCGCCGTCTTGTTTATTAACGGTTGACCACGCAATTTCTTCGGCTTTTTCTTCAGACACACCCTTTTTCTCGTAACTTTCTTCGATGTGTTCCGCCTGACGTTTCTGTTTATCGGTGTATTTATCTTTGTCCCCTCTCGGCATTGTTGGCAAGCTCTCCTTTATCTGATTAATTTACAAATTAATTTACAAAATACTGACCGACCGCTTTCGCAAAGATTTTTTTAATCGTGAAAATCTCTCTTTGACCTTGAATTTTGAAGCGGAATTATCGTTGACGGAAAATATAATATCCGTCTTTTCAATCACTTCAACTTCCGTTGCCGCTTGAATTTCCGTTTCAACTTTCCCCTGACTGCGTTTAGCTTCACCTGTCGTCATAATACTTCTCCCTATTCAATAAAACCCTTGTAAAATGGCGATAGTAAAAATTTATGTTGTTACTAAAACCGCAAATTTTTCGATAGTTAATAATTACATATTCAGCGGAAAATTTAAAGGATATTTTGTCTTAAAGATATTAAATCTATGGAAAATTTTTATTGACACGAGCGCAACCTTTTAGTAGCCTCAAACTATCGAAAAAAACTAAACAAAGGACTTTTACCGAATTTGAGCAACACAAAAAAAATCGAACTTCCGCCGCGCGGTTTGAAAACCCTGTTCGGCGTTCAAGATCAGAACATCAAATATCTCGAAACACTTCTCAATCTGAGCATCGGAGCGCGCGGCAACGAACTAATCATTGACGGCGAACCGCAAGACATCGAAACGGTCGAACAGATTCTGCACGATTTCGGTGAAATTTTTGACGAAGGCAAAACTTTCACCGACAAAGAACTGCGCGATGCTTTCAAACAAATCGCCGAAGACCGCACTTATTCGCTGAAATCGCATTTCACAAATTCCAGCTTTAACCCGTCAGGCAAAAAGCAGGTCACGGCGAAAACTGCCAACCAACGTAAATATATCGAGGCGATTCAACAGAACGATTTGTCGTTCGGCATCGGTCCGGCGGGAACAGGTAAGTGCATCGCCGAAGATTCGCTGGTTTTAACTGATAACGGAATGATTGAAATCGGCGAATTATGCCGAAATGCCAAGCCGGACGAGTTTATTCCGGTGGAATTTGAAATCAGCGGAATTAACGGACGTGAAAGAGTTTCGCACGTTTATAACGGCGGAATAAGCAAAACTCTGCAAATTCAAGCTCGTTTCGGTTATTTTATCGAAGCCACGCCGGAACATCCGCTGCTGACGATAAACCTTGATGGAAATTTATCGTGGAAACGTGCCGACGAATTAAAATACGGTGATTTTGTGGCATTCCAGCGCGGACAAAATCTTTTCGGGACAAAAACAAAAGTTAATTTTGAATATGCGCCTTCTAAAAACGATAAATCTTCAAAAACAGTTCTGCTTGAAAATTTAGACGAAGATTTTGCGTATCTGATGGGTGTTTTGACAGGCGACGGCTGTTTAACTGTTAAAAATCGTGTCATTTTATCTTCGGCGGACGAAAAAATCAGAGACGCTTTTTACGCGCTCGCCGGGCGATTTTCGCTAAACGTCTATCCGAACACTGACTCAGGTATTTGTTATGCTATTGCTAGTTCGCAGCTTTACCAATTACTTTTACATCTCGGAATGACCGCCGAAACAGCCGCGTTTAAGCAAATCCCGAAAGCGATTTTGCAAGCACCGCAACCGATTGTTTCGGCATTCCTGCGCGGACTTTTCGATGCCGACGGAACGGTTGAAAAACGCGACGGTTTGATTTCTCTTTCCTCAATTTCCGAAAAACTTATTAAAGAAGTGCAAATCGTTCTGCTGAATTTAGGTATTGTCGTAGATAAAGCAATTAAAAAAACAAATTACAAAAACAGAGTCTGTAATTCTTTTCTACTTTCAATCAGCGGAACGGAAGCCGAAAAGTTCGATGAATTGGTTGGTTTTGGTTTAGAACGCAAAAGAGCTAGACGGCAATCACAAAAGACGAATACAAATATTGATATTATTCCGAATTTAACTAAACATTTGAATAGTGCCGTTACCAGCACAGTTTTAACCCGTAGCGAACACAAAAAATTTTGGGATTATCGAATTGAACGCCGTCGTCCAAGTTATAATAAATTAGCCGGACTTTTAGAAATTTTACAAACCAAAAAAGCCAAAGGCGATTCTCTGCATTATTTACAGCAAATTTTAGAAAAGCGTCTGCTTTTTCTTGAAATTAAATCAATAAAGGAATCACAGGCACAGGTTTATGATTTGACCGTTCCCGGAACACATTCTTTTGTCGCAAACGGTTTTGTTAATCATAATTCTTTCCTCGCCGTCGCTTTAGCCGTGCAAGCTCTTTTTACAAAACAGGTTTCGCGTATTATTCTAACCCGTCCGGCAGTCGAAGCGGGCGAAAAACTCGGCTTCCTGCCCGGAGATTTGCAGGACAAAGTTGACCCGTATCTGCGCCCGCTCTACGATGCGCTGTTTGATCTGGTTGATAATGAACGAGTTACTAAGATGCTTGAAAAACGCATTATCGAAATCGCGCCGCTGGCTTTTATGAGGGGACGGACTTTGCAGGATGCGTTTATCATTCTCGACGAAGCGCAAAATACGACGGGCGAGCAGATGAAAATGTTTCTGACGCGCATCGGGTTCGGGTCAAAAGCGGTCGTTACCGGCGATGTGACGCAGATTGATCTGCCGCGCGGACAGCGCAGCGGTCTTAAAGAAGCAGAGAGAATTCTCAGCAATATCGAAGGCATTAAATTCGTTCATTTTAACGATAAAGATGTCGTCCGCCACAAACTCGTCCAGATGATCGTTCGCGCTTATGAAGCGCACACGGCGAAAAATGAAGAGGAAGACGGGCGGCGGTATTAGTTTCTGATTTTTAGTTTTCGGCGTTTTGGTTTAGAATTCAGCACATCGGCGTATCTGTTTGCTTTAAATAAAACTTAAAACCAAA
The DNA here is from genome assembly GCA_038235165.1 of Pyrinomonadales bacterium. Classification (GTDB taxonomy): domain Bacteria; phylum Acidobacteriota; class Blastocatellia; order Pyrinomonadales; family Pyrinomonadaceae. Next base: position 6,537 of record JBBSUG010000044.1, on the reverse strand, counting down.
AGCACATGACCAAAACCAGCCGCCGCGAGTTCTTAAAAATCATCGGTGTGGCTTCGTGCGGAGCCGCTGTCGTTCCGCGCGGTATTTTCCGGTTTAGCCACAACGTATAAATTGAAAAGCGCGGGCTGTAACGTGACGATTTTGGAAGCGCGTAACCGCATCGGCGGGCGCGTTTTTTCGTATTCGTTTCCAGACAGCAAAAATATCGTCTGCGAACTCGGCGGCGAGTAGGTCGGCGAGAGTCACGAGCGATTAAAAGGGTTGTGCCGCGATTTTTCGATTCCGCTGCAAAAAAAAGCCGATGTTTTGGCTTCGCAAAACGATGTGCGGCGAATGAAAATTATCACGAATGATCTGACTGATTTTAATGAAAATGCGCCGAAACTCGCCCGAGCAATCGTATCTTATGCGTAGCAGAGAGACAGATATACCGACGGAGTTTACGCGCTTCATCGTTCCGGTCAATGGTTTGGTGTGCGCCCGATTTTGCAGAGTCCTCATTTGAAAGTTTTGTTTGCGGACGAACACCCCGCCGATTGGCAGGGGTTTATGAAAGGCGCAGTTGAAACGGGCGAAGCCGCCGCGCAGAGTTTGATAAGATGATTCCAAATTCCAGATTTCAGATCTTGATTTTTGATAAATGGTGCTGTCTGTTGCTAATTAATTTGGGATTTGAAATCTGGAATTTGGAATCTGAAACTATGTCAATTTACGAACATCTACAGCCGCTGAGTTTTGATGAAATAAACACTTACGAACTCGCGTCGCGCCCGAGTAAAGTTACGGTTGAGAATTTTGCCGAACCAATTGAAAAAGACGACTCACTTAACAGTTTTCTCGACAAACTGCCGGATATTTTAGCGGTCAAATCTCTGCGCGAAATCGCCGTCAACATCAGACGCGCTAAAGATTTGGGCAAACCGATTGTGCTGGGAATTGGCGGTCATATTATCAAAACCGGACTTGCGCCCGTTATTATTGACTTGATGAAGCGGGGTTTCGTCACGGCGATTGCATCAAACGGTTCGGTGCTGGTTCACGATACGGAAATTGCGCTTGTCGGTTTTACAAGTGAAGATGTGGACGCGAGTTTGGGCAGCGGCGATTTTGGCGCGGCTCGGGAAACGGGCGAAATTTTGAACACGGCGGCGAAAAACGGAAAGAATGAAGGCATAGGGTTGGGCGAAGCGATGGGCGGGGAAGTCTTGCGTTTGAATCCGCCGAACGCCGATGTTTCCCTGCTTTGCCAAACCTACAAACATAAAATCCCGTTTACCGCGCACCTCACCATCGGCGCGGACATCGGGCATTTTCACCCGTCGGCAGACGGCGCAGCCCTCGGCGCGGCTTCGCATACGGACTTCAAACTTTTTTGCTCGATTGTTAGAGAATTAAACGGCGGAGGCGTTTATTTGAATTTAGGTTCAGCCGTCGTGATGCCGGAAATTTTCTTAAAAGCCATTACCGTCGTGCGAAATCTGGGTTTTCCGCTCGAAGATTTCACGACCGCAAATTTCGATTTTATCCAACATTACCGCCCGCTCACAAATGTTGTTCGCCGCCCGACCGCCAACGGCGCGGGGCGCGGCTATTCAATCACTGGACACCACGAAATTATGATTCCGCTGCTCGCCGCGCATATTTTATGTGTTTAATTTTCGCCTTTATCTTTTCGCCTTCACCCTTTATTTGGCTGTCATCCAGTTTTTGCCCGCACCGATTTCGACCGTCAGCGGAACGTCTAATTCGACCGCCGTCTCCATTTCGTGTTTGACGATTTCCATCACTTTTTCAACTTCATCATCCGGCGATTCGAGCAGAAGTTCATCGTGAACCTGCATAATCATCTTTGTTTTCAAGTTTTCGCGGCGCAGCGCATCGTCAACTTTGAGCATCGCCATCTTGACAATATCGGATGCCGTACCCTGAATTGGCATATTTATCGCCTCGCGTTCGGCGCGTCCGCGCACATTGTGGTTGCGGTCATTGATCGAAGGAACGTAACGCCGTCTGCCGTAAATTGACGAAACATAACCCTGTTCTTTGGCGACTTCAGGCGTTTCCTCCATAAATTTTTTCACTCCCTTATAAGTCTCGTAATAATCTTCAATAACTTTTTTCGCTTCGGCGCGTGATATGCCGACGCGCTGTGAAAGTCCGTAGGCTTCGACGGCATAGGCGATGGCGAAGTTTGTGATTTTGGCGTTGCGGCGGGCAATTTTCAGTTCCTCGGGAGTTTTCGCGCCGAAAACTAATTCAGCGGTTTGCGCGTGGATGTCTTCGCCGTTTTGAAACGCTTCGAGCATTCGTTCGTCGCGTGTGATGTGCGCCAATAATCGCAATTCCAACTGAGAATAATCGGCAGAGATCAATTGACAACCGCTTTCGGGAATAAATGATCGGCGGATTTGCTGACCGAGTTCGGTGCGGATCGGGATATTCTGCAAATTCGGATCGCTTGACGATAATCTGCCGGTCGTCGTGACGGTTTGATTCAAATTTCCGTGAATGCGTCCATCGCTGTCAATTAATTTCGGCAGCGCGTCAGCGTAAGTCGCTTTTAACTTGTCGAGTTCGCGGTAATCAATAATAAACTGCGCGATTTCGTAGGTTTCGGCGAGTTCGGTCAAAATATCTTTGCTCGTCGAAACTTGTCCGGTGGCGGTTTTCTTGCCGCCCGCGATGTTTAATTCCTGCAAAACTTCGCCGACTTGTTTTGGCGATGCGATGTTAAATTCGCGCCCGGAAATTGCGAAGATTTTTCCCTGCAAGCCTTCGAGTTCGGTCGAAATAAAATCCGAAAAACCTTTTAGCGCGGCAACGTCAACTTTCAGCCCCGCCATTTCCATTTCAAACAAAAGCGGCACGAGCGGCATTTCGATTTTTGTGTAAATTTCTTCGAGATTGTCTTCTTCAATTTTCTTGCGAAACAGCGGCGCAAGTTGAAAAGTAAAATCAGCGTTTTCGGTGGCGCGATATTGGTTTTCCGTCCATCCTTCAGGTATTTCCGAAGAAATTTCGCGCCCTAAGTTTAACTGTGCGAGCGTCGCCAAATCGTATTTCGGACGGCTCGAATCGAGCAGATACGCCGCAATCATCGTATCGTCTTCGACGGCTTCGGGCGTGATGCCCAATTTGTTCAAAACCGCGAGATTGCATTTGTAATCGTGCGTCACTTTTTCGAGAAAACCGTTCGAGAGTATGTCTTTTAATTGACTGACGGCTTCATCTTTGCCCTCGGCGAAATTCTCAAAATCAACATAATAGCTTGCTCCTGCGCCCGTCGAAATCGCTACGCCGAGCGGTGCGGCTTTCGCATATGAGTCGGCTTTTGCCCCGGAATTCGTATCGTCGGCGATAAAACTCCAGTGTTCTGTTTCCCACAGACGGCGAATCAATTTGTCGAGTTCTTCGCGTGTTTTGATTAAATGATAACGTCGTTCTGTTTCAACAACCGGCGTAATGATGCCGTCAAACAGCGGCGCGGAATCGGCAAATTCTCTGGTTAAAGATGTGAATTCAAGTTCGCGGAAAAGTGCGTAAGCTAGCGGACGATTCGGCGCGTTGTGTTTGAGTGCGTCGAGATCGAGTTCAATCGGGACTTCAGTGTGAACGGTGGCAAGTTCGACCGACTGCCGAATTAAATCCTGATTATTCTGCAAACTTTCGCGGTAAGTTTTGTGCGTTACTTTTTCGGCATTCGCCATCGCCGCTTCCGCTGAACCGTATTCCTGAATCAATTTGGTCGCGCCTTTTTCGCCGATTCCGGGCGCACCGGGAATATTGTCAATCGCATCGCCCATCAAACCGAGCAGATCAATAATTTTTGTCGGTTCAACGCCGAATTTATTTTTCACCCACGCTTCGTCGCACCATTCGACGGGCGGCACGGGCGTTTTGCGCTTGATGTTCTGCGAATTCTGCCGCATACAAACTATCAAAGGATCACGCACGAGTTGGCACAGATCCTTGTCGTTGGAAACGATGACGGCTTGCATTCCTTTTGCCTGAACTTTATTGGCAAGCGTGCCGATCAGATCATCGGCTTCAAAACCGTCGTATTTCAAAACCGGAATGTCGAACGCTTCGCAAACCTTAATAATATAAGGCATTTGCGAAGATAAATCATCCGGCATATCGGGACGATTTGCTTTATACTCAGCGTAATTATCGTGACGAAAAGTCTTTTCAGCCGTATCGAAAACGGCGGCGATGTAGTCGGGCTTTTCATCGTCAAGCAGTTTCCGCAACATATTCGTAAAAACGAAAACCGCCTGCGTCACCTGACCTTTGGAGTTGCGGAGAGGTTCACCGCCTTTTCTGCCCATCGGGGCGAAAAAAGCACGGAAAATGTGCGACATCGTGTCAACTAAAAATACCCGTTTCGGATTTTGTTCGTTCATTATTTTGATTTGGCTGTACGCTCTAAATGTTCCACAATTTTAGCATAATTAAATTGACGGACGGAATTCGATGCCGAATAAATTGTTCCGAAAACCTGCACTGCCGAATAAAGGAAAATCAGCATATTTGAAAACTTCACTTGCAAACGTGTTAATTTTGTGTAAAATAAGTTATCGTTAACATTCGATCTATTGGACAGCAACATTTACAAAAACAAAAAGTGAAAAAGAAACAGGCAACTTTGAGCGAGATTGCGGAAACGGTCGGGGTAACTTCGATGACGGTTTCGCGCGTCGTTAATAAAAGCGGATACGTCAGCGATGAAACCCGCACCAAAGTTTTACGCGCCGTCAAGGAAATGAATTACCGGCAGAACGGTTTAGCGCGAAATTTGAGACGGCAGCGCACCGAAACAATCGGGTTGGTTCTCGGCGATATTTCTAATCCGTATTCGACGGAACTCGCCCGCGCCGTCCGCGAAACTGCTCTGGCGAAAGGGTTTAATCTCTTTATTTGTATCAGCGAACAAAGTGCGAAAGAAGATATTACGGCATTTGAATCGCTCGCCAACCACAGCGTTGACGGCATAATTGTCGCCACCCGCGCCAATGCCGAAGGCAATGATTATCTGCGCGGAATTGTTGACAGCAACATTCCGGTCGTCGTAGTCGGGCGCGATTTTCAACACGAAATGGTTGATTTTGTTTCCGCCGACAACTTAAGCGGCGGTTTTGAAGCGACGCAGCATTTAATTGATCTCGGACACACGCGCATCGGATTTATCGGCGCGACGCTGAGCGGCGGCGCGAGTTTGAAACGTCTGCAAGGTTATCTGCAAGCTCTCGAACAGCATGATATTGAAGTTGACGAGCGTTTGATTACCGGACGAAAACAGGCGATTTCCGAAGTTCCCGGTTATTCGACGGAAAAAATGGGTTACGAGGGAATGAAACGGCTTTTGTCGCTGCCGAAACGTCCGACGGCAATTTTTGCCCGCAACGATTTTACAGCTATCGGCGCGATGACAGCGATTAACGAAGCCGGTTTGAAAATCCCCGAAGATATTGCAATCGTCGGGTTTGACGATATTCCGATGGCGGTCCACACTTCGCCGCCGCTGACAACCGTGCGCCAGCCGATGCGCTTGCAGGGACAAATCGCTGCTGAAATGCTATTGCAAAGAATCGAAAATGAAGAAGGTTTAGAACGCATCGAGCGCGTTCTAAATTGTGAACTTATTATTCGCAATTCAACGGTTTTATCAAGCTAATTTTACAGGTTTCTGAATTTGAGTTAAATTTATGCGAAAAATTGTTATCGTTAACATTCCTAACACAAGTAAAATCTTTCAGCGAATAATTATTCTGCCGATTTTGATCAGCTTAATTTTTGACGACGTTCGTTAATTCGCAAACCAAATCAGACGAATCGCAAAATAAACCGAGCAAAATCAGCATTCCGGCATTTACGGATTTGCTGAATCGTCCGGTTAATCTGCGTCCCGAACTCAAAGTCGTTCACCCGCGACTTTTTTTTACAAATGCGGATTTACCGAAAATGCGTGAAAGGTCGAAAGGTGTTGATAAGGAATTGTGGGAAGCCGTTTTGAAAGATATTAAAAGTTTGAAATCGAATCCGCCGGATGTCAACGATGAAGATTTGTATAAAAGCGGCATTGACGGCGGACGCAAAAAGGGAATTATTACGCAATATGATCTGGCTTTTGAAATCGCACAGACGAGTTACGCTTATGCAATTGAGCAGGACGAAAAATATCTGGATGCGGCGAAAAAAATCACGCTCGCGGCGTGCGCGATGCCGATTTGGGGTTACAAAACCAACAAACCGAATATTGATCTGCTGCCCGCGCATCTGCTTTACGCCGTCGCTTTTGCTTACGATGTTTTGTTCGACAAATGGACAAAAGACGAAAAGGAAATTATTAAGAAGAAACTCATCAAACAGGGCGGTTTGATGTATGAGTATTTCAAGTAAGTACCCCAACAGAAATAGATTAGACTGACATTTGGCTGAACGCTATCTTGTATTCTGATCCGATGCCGGTAAATATCGCTTTGACCTTCTTTTTATATTTGGCAAATGAGCCGTAATCACCCGGTCGCAGCCATTCAT
>JBBSUG010000043.1:0-36429 GCA_038235165.1 Pyrinomonadales bacterium | reverse complement strand
GTTCTCACAAAGTTTTTCAGCATCAAAAAAACTTGCGCGTCTTAACTTCCATTCCGCCACTTCGACATAAAAAAATGGTACCGACGGCGAGAGTCGAACTCGCAAATTACAGTTTCTAAAACTGCTGCCTTTGCCGTTTGGCTACGTCGGCTTAAAAATCTGTAATAAAAGATTGGTCCGGGCGGCAGGATTCAAACCTGCGAAAACTTGCTCCCAAAACAAGTCCGTATAGTCATCTGCGGAACGCCCGGACAATAAAAAACTGGCTTCGGGGAAAGGATTCAAACCTCTATTTTATGAGCCAAAATCATACGTCCTGTCAGTTAGACGACCCCGAAAGATAACTGATAATTGATAGCTGTTAATTGAAAATGTCAGGAAAAAATTATCAGTTATCAATTATTCATTGCTCAGGCTTCGGCGGGACTCGAACCCGCAACTTCAGGTTTAGAAGACCTGCGCTCTAAATCCATTGAGCTACGAAGCCGCAAAATTTTTGGAGAGGGCGAGAGGACTCGAACCTCCAACCTGTTCATTCGTAATGAACTGCTCTAATTCCGTTGAGCTACGCCCCCAAATTTGGCGGAAGATGCAGGACTCGAACCCGCAAGCGACGAATGCGCGATGGTTTTCAAAACCACTGCCTTACCAATTAGGCTAATCTTCCGCGAGAATGTGAGAAGTGAGATATAGAAATCACGTTTTTCTTTATCGTTCAGAAAAAAGTTGGCAGGCACGTTCAGATTTGAACTGAAAACTTCGATTTTGGAGACCGACATTTTGCCGATTGAAACTACGCGCCTGTGCGAATTCCAGATTTCAGACTCCAAATTCCAAATTCCAAATTGAAAAATCTGGAATCCGCAATTTGATGGAGTGAGCGACGGGATTTGAACCCGCAACATTCGGTTTGGAAGACCGCTACTCAGCCATTTGAGTTTCGCTCACAAAATTTGGTGCATCGGGAAGGATTTGAACCTTCACAGCGGAAACCGCGACAGTTTTACGGACTGCCTGCCTTTACCGATAGACGACCGATGCGAAAAAAGTGTTTTGTGTGTAAAATAAAAAAGGCAGAGAAGTTTAGACAGACTTCGGGCGCAATTATGCCCCGAACAAGTCATACAAGATTTTCAACTTTGGAACTCGCCAAAGTTTTTATCGAAGTTGAAAATCTTTCCAAACTCTCTGCCTTTTTCATTTTTTGTTCGGACAGTCTTATTCTCGCAGCATCTTCGCCAACAAAAATCAAAACTTCCGAACTTTTTTCGGTTATTTAATTGTCAAACATCGTAAAAAAACAAAAAGGAGCGGCGACTTTAAATTCTCTTTTGAGAACTTTCGCGTCACCGCTCCTAAAACAATTTCGAGTTTTTAAAAACCAAACTCGCTAAATTTTCGTGTTTCGGGAGCGGAAACAATTCGCTCCCGCTTTTCTAAGTCTTTCTATTCGTGCGGTCTAAGCCGCCGAGTTTCGGTTGATAATCAGCATTATCAAATCCGGCACACAAACTTACACTCTGGCTGACGCTAAACCGCATCTCTCTCGATGCAGGCGAGCCGTTCCGTGTTTCGTTTGTATGTATCCGGTTTTGAATCACTAAAATTATCTCCTCTAAAATTTTCGTCCGAACTATACCGGACAGTTGAAAGTTTTAGCACGATTAAAAAACACTTGTCAAGCATTTTTTTTAAATTATTTTTTATTTTACAAAATTTTATCAGAAATGGCGGAAGCCTTTCTGCTGTAAAATAGTTGTTTTATTGTCGTCTGTAAGTTCAATCATTTCGTTGTTTGCGGTGATTTCTCCGATGCGCGAAAAGCGGTAGTTTTCCAACGCTTTTTCGAGTCGAAAATTTTTTTTCGGCTCGATGGTAAAAAGCAGTTCAAAATCTTCGCCGCCGTCGAGAGCGAAGTCTAAATTTGGAATTTGGAATTTGGAATTTGGAATTTTATCAGCGTAAATCTTCGCGCCGACTTTTGAAGCCGAACAAATGTGAGACAAATCGGATGAAAGTCCGTCGCTTAGATCAATCATCGCGGTCGCTAATTTTTTCGCTCCCAAAATCATTCCGATTTCCGTTTGCGGAGTTGGCGCGAGTTGGCGCAAAAGCAGTTTCTGATGTGCTGAATCGTCGTATCGTTCGCCGGTTTCGAGCAATTTTAATCCGATTGCTGCGCCGCCTAATTCGCCGGTCACATAAATGAAATCGCCGACTTTCGCGCCCGAACGCAAAACGGCTTTTCCTTTTTTTACTTCGCCCGCCGCAATCGAATCAATCACGATTTTATCCGGTGTTCGAGAAACATCCCCGCCGACGAGTTCGACGTTAAATTTGTGCGCCAATGCAAACCAGCCGTCATAAAATTTTTCGACAAAATCCGTCTTCCAAATTGCTTCGGGAATTCCAATCGAAAGCATCGCCCAAACCGGTTTTGCGCCCATCGCTGCGACATCGGAAAGGGAAACGGCTAACGCTTTATGCCCGACAAATTCAGGCTTTGACCAATCAAGCCGAAAATCAATATTTTCGACGAGCAAATCCGTCGTGATGACCAAATCCGTGCGCGAATCTTTCGGCAAAACGGCGCAGTCGTCGCCGATTTTCGAGAGCGAAAAGCGGCGGCGGATGGTTTCGATGAAATCAAACTCGGATTGCATAAAATTTTTATTGACACAACCTGTCTAAATACTTACAATAACGACGGCGAAATTTAATCAAAACTTTAACATAAAAGAGGCAAAAAATGGGACAACAGGCGGTTGCGATACCTGAAAAAATATTCTTTAAAATCGGCGAAGTGTGTGACATCGTTGACGTGCAGGCGCACGTTCTGCGCTATTGGGAAACGGAATTTCCGATGTTGTCCCCGCAGAAAAACCGTTCTGGGCAAAGAAGTTACCGCCGCCGCGATGTAGAAATCGCATTGCGCGTCAAAGAACTTCTTTATGACGATTTGTACACCATCGCCGGCGCGAAGAAAAGGTTGCAAAACGAGATGCGCGAAACCAACCGTTTGAAAATCGTCCATTCCGAACCTGCGTCGAAAGAAACTTTTATCAAGGAAGTAAAATCGCCTGAACCAGTCGAAGAAGTGACGATTGACGAAGATTTCGACGACGAATACGAAGAAATCGAAGAATTTGAAGCCGCCGCGCCGCTCGAAATTGACGACGAACGCCGTGAAGCACTGCAAGACCTCGCCGCGCAGCTTCTCGAACTGCGCGAAATGTTAAAAGTCAATAAATCGGAACCCGTGCAGAGAAGATATTGAAAGATGCAAAACTAAAGAAATATTTATCGCATCTCACGGTAGGTTTGCAAAATTTAAGAGTATGTTATCATCTGCTCAAATTTGACAAAATGAGCTTAGAAATTTAATCTTAACACTTGTTTGACGGGACGTAGCGCAGCCCGGTAGCGCGCTTCCTTGGGGTGGAAGAGGTCGTGAGTTCAAATCTCGCCGTCCTGAAATAAAAAAAGGCTTGTAGATTCGTTAGAATTTACAAGCCTTTTCCTTGTTCTCAATTCACTTTTTACTTTGGCATAACAGTCAAGTAAATTGTCTGACCTTTGCGTGAAATTAAAAGTAAAATCGGTCTGTCTCCTGATTTGTCGAGAGCGGATTTGACATCTTCAATCGAAGTGACCGGCTGCCGGTTGATTTCGACGATTACGTCGCCGCGCGTGATGCCGGTTTCCGCCGCCGCGCCGTTTTGGTCAACGTCCGTCACGACGACTCCCTCGGTGTTTGCCGGAAGATTTAATTGTTTCGCCGTCTGCGGATTGAGCGGCTGCAAACTGAGTCCGAGTTTTCCGCTGTCGGTCGCACTTTCCGAATTATTATTGTTTTCATCGGTCGCATCGGGTTTTACACCTTCTGATTTGAATTCGTCGAGTTTCGCCGTCAATTCCTGCTGACCTCCGTCACGGTTCACCGTAACTTTTATGTCTGCACCCGGCTGCGTTCCGGCAACTTTATTACGCAGAACATTCGTATCTTCAACGACTTCACCATTGATTGCCGTAATAATATCGCCGCGTTTAATACCGGCTTTTTCCGCCGCGCTGCCCGATTTAACATTGCTCACGAGAACGCCGCGCGTATCTTTTAGCTGAAGACTTTTTGCTACGTCTTCGGTAATCGGCTGGATGTTGACACCCAACATTCCACGGCTGACTTTGCCGTTTTTGACGAGCTGTTCCATCACGGATTTCGCCATATTCGATGGAATCGAAAAACCGATACCGATATTTCCGCCGCCTTGTTCGGAGACGATTTGCGAGTTAATCCCGATCAATTCGCCGGTCAAATTTATCAACGCGCCGCCGGAATTTCCGCGATTAATCGGTGCGTCGGTCTGCAAAAAATCTTCAAAACTACCGTCCGATAAACCCGTTCGGCGACCTTTGGCAGAGATAATTCCCGCCGTTACGGTCTGCCCGATGCCGAGCGGATTGCCGATTGCCAGCACGATGTCGCCAATACGGACATTATCGGAATTGCCCAGATTCAGAAAAGGCAGATTTTCAGCTTCGATTTTCAACACCGCCAAGTCTGACGGCGGGTCTGAACCGATAACTTTCGCCTCGAAAGTTTTGTTATCGTTCATCTGCACGGTGATTTTATCCGCGCCGTCAATGACGTGGTGATTTGTCAAAATTGTGCCGTCCGCGCTGACAATGACACCCGAACCGAGACCGCGTTCGATCTGCGGACGTTGTTGCTGCTGCTGATTCGGCTGTTGTTGCTGCTGGTTCGGCTGCTGTTGCGGTAAATTTTTAAAAAACTCGCGCAACTGCGGATCATCGCCGAACTGAAATTGCTGCGGCGCATTTTTCGCTTTGCGTTCTGAGCGAATCATCACTACGGCAGGCGAAGTTTTATCAACCACATCGGCGTAAGACGTTCTCATTCCGTCAACGACGACCGGCGCAGTCAGTGCTTGCGGCGGACTCGGCGCGGTCGGAGCCGTCTCCGAGCCGCTCAAAAAATTAGTTTTGCATCCTGCCATCGTTAGCAGTGATATGATGAGCAAACCGCTCAAAAACTTATAATTTCTAAATTGTCGAACTTTTTTTATTAACATCCTGTAATTCTCCCAAAAATTTGCTGGTTACTAAATTGAATCTTACTCCAAAACCTGACGGTTGTGAAAAGAACATAGGGAAATTTCAATTAAATAGCAATAAAATCTACGAACAAATTAATGATTAAGTTCTACTTTTTCTCTGAATTGACAAAATTGCGACAACTTTTTTGAGCGGGAGAAAAATGAGGAAGTCGGAGTAAAACTTTTGTGAATTTTTTAAATCTCGTATATGTTTAATAAACAATCTCGTGAAACTTTCTCATTTCTGCTAAATTAAACTTCGATAAACCGTAAAAATCTGCTTAACCTCGTCAAGAGGCGCGAAAAAGAATGGGATTTTATCGTTATCGGCGGCGGCGCGACCGGTATTGGCTGTGCGGTTGATGCGGCTTCGCGCGGTTTCGATGTGCTGCTTTTGGAACAAAATGATTTCGGGAAAGGAACTTCCAGCCGTTCGACCAAACTTATTCACGGCGGAGTCAGATATTTAGCGCAGGGCAGTGTGCGGCTTGTTTTTGAATCGTTGAAGGAGCGCGGCATTCTACTCCGCAACGCGCCGCATCTCGTTAAAAGTACAGCATTTATCATTCCGTGTTACAGCTACTGGCAAAAGTTTTTTTACGGTTCGGGACTGAAAATTTATAATCTGCTGGCAGGTCGAGATAATTTCGGCAAATCGAAAGTTCTTTCCAAAAAACGCACAATCGAAAAACTCTCCAACGTCAAACAAAAAAAGTTGCGCGGCGGCGTTCTCTATCTTAACGGGCAATTTGACGACACGCGGCTTTTGATTAATCTGGCGGCGACGGCGGTTGAAAAAAAAGCGGTGGTTCTCAACTACACGCGGGTTTTCGCGCTGACCAAAAACGCGGCGGGCAAAATTGACGGGGTGAATTTTCAGGATGCGGAAACGGGCGCGGTTTACGAAACGAAAGCGAAAGCCGTCATCAACGCGACCGGCGCGTTTTGCGATGCCGTGCGCCGTTTTTCAAGCGAAAAATCGGAAAATATAATCGCGCCGAGTCAGGGAACCCATCTCGTTTTCGACAAATCTTTTCTGCCGGGTGAAAGCGCGCTGATGATTCCGAAAACGAGTGACGGGCGTGTTTTATTCGCTATTCCGTGGCACGGAAAAACGCTCATTGGCACGACCGACACGCCGGTCGAAAAAGCCGAACTCGAACCGCAGGCGTTTGAAGAGGAAATCGAATTTATTTTGCACACCGCCGCAAGTTATTTTGCAAAACCGCCGCAGCGCGAAGATATTTTAAGCGTGTTTTCCGGCATTCGCCCGCTCGTCAAAAGTTCGGATGCGAAGAATTCCGCCAAACTTTCACGCGATTACGCGATTGAAATTGACGATTCATACTTGCTGACGATCACGGGCGGAAAATGGACGACGTATCGCAAAATGGCAGAAAACGCGGTTGACAAAGCCTCGCAAATTGCCGGTTTGATGATGAAAATCTCGACGACGAAAGATTTGCGAACTCACGGTTTCAGCCGAAATGCGGAATCGTTCGGCGATCTGGCGGTTTACGGCGAAGACGCGAAAAAGATTTTGCTGCTGGTCGCCGAAAATCCGTCTATGAAGTACAAACTTCACAAAAATCTGCCTTACTGCGTCGCGGAAGTTGTCTGGGCGGCACGTTACGAAATGGCGCAAACTGTCGAAGAAGTGTTGGCGCGAAGACTTCGCGCACTGTTTATAGACGCAAATGCCGCCGTCGAAATCGCCCCGCAAGTCGCCGAAATTATGGCGCAGGAATTAGGCAGGGATAAAATTTGGGTTGACGAACAACTGAGCGACTTCAATAAAACGGCTGAAAAATACTTGCCGCAAATAACTCCAGATGTTTGATTTTCAAGAACGGTTGAACGGAAATACAATCCGGCTGATGGCAAAGTTGGAAAGCGGTTCGGGATTATTCGAAGCGGTTTTAACAAATGCGGATTGGTTTGAATCCTTCCATCAAAAACTCGACGAACGGTCACTTTTATTCAAAATTCATCCGCCGCATCAAATCAACAAAACGCGGTTCGGTTCGCAGGTTGTCCCAAACCGGAGCGACTTTTAGAAATGCCATTTTCGGGTCGTGTTGTTCATAGCCTTTTTCTAGCCATTCGAGTGCTTTGTCCGTTTCGCCAAGTCCATTATAAATAACCGCGAGGTGAGAATATGGAATGAACCGCTCGGTTGTCAGCTTCAGTAACTTATCGAGCAAGTTTCGTGCTTTGTCATGCTTTCCCGATTTTGCTAATGCGTAGCCTTCCAGAGCGGTTGACCAGGTTTGCGCGGGCGAATATTCACTCGCTTTGCGGGCTTCGGTGATAGATTCTTCATACATTCCTTTTTCGATATAAACACTCGAAATAAAGGCGTGAGGCATCCAGAAATTAGGCGCGAGTTCAAAGGTTTTCTTTAATCTGTCCAACGCTTCATCAATTTTTCCGGCGTGAAGCAAAAATTGCCCTTCGAGCGCGCCGGCAAACGGAAAAAGCGGATCGAGTTCTCTGGCGCGGCTGATTTCGGCGAGCGATTCGGCGTGTCGTCCCGTGTTGGAAAGCATATGAGCGTAAAAAATGTGCGCGTTGACATCATTCGGATTAAGTTCCAAAGCGCGTTTGTATTGTTTTTCGGCTTCGCTCCAATTCCATTCGCCCCAGAATAAAGTCATTCCGAGCGCGGCGTGACCGTCGGAAAGCGCGTCGTCAATTTCTACTGCTTTGAGTGCCGCCGCTTTCGATTTCGCCAGATTTTCGACCGGATTCAGTTCGCTGCCGAGCGCCAGTGAGCGGTGAGCGTCGGAAAGTCCGGCGTAGGCGAGCGCGTAATTCGGATCGAGATTGATCGCTTGTTGAAAATAGGCGATGCCCTGCTGAATTTCCGGCGGCGTTAATTTGAAAACGTGAAAGCGTCCTCTTTGATAAAGCTGCAAAGCCTCGGCGTTTTCCGTGTAGTTTTTTCCGAGTTTCTGCTGTTCGGCGTTGGATAATTTCACGCGCAGATTTTGGACGACGGCTTGTGCGATTTCGTTTTGCGCGGCGATCACATCCGATGAAGTACGGACGTATTGATTGCCCCAAATCTGCGAATCGTCGGATGCGTTAATCAGGTGAACATTGATTATAAGTCTGTCGCCGAGTTGTTTGATGTCGCCCGTCACGAGCGTTTCCACGCCGAGCTGCGCGGCGATAGTTTTCGTGTCGGCTTGGTTACTCTTGAAACGAAACGCGGAATTTCGCGACATCACCTTTAAGCTCTCCAATTGCGATAAGTTGTTAGTCAGGCTTTCGGTAATGCCGTCCGCCAGATATTCGGCGTTCGGGTCTTGTCCGGCGTTAATAAATGGCAAAACGGCGAGCGATTTTTTGACATTCGCGTCCGTTGCCGCTTTTTTTGAATCGTAAAAATAATAACCGAAACTGATAACGGCAACGATCAATGCGGCTAAACCGAAAATAAACAGCGACTTGCCTTTTTTTGTTTCGGCGGTGAAATTACGATCTTTTTCAATTGTCTGCGGATTAACATTGCCTGTTACAGGCTGTAAAAGCGCGGTTGCGTTTTTATCACTCGGCGAATGCGATTTTCCCAGACGCTCGTCAAACGCGAGATTTTCCCGCAGATTTTTCAAATCTGTCAGCAAATCTTTCATCGTTTGGTAACGTTCGTCACGTTTCTTGCGGAGCGTTTTGGTGACAATTCTGTTTAGTTCGTCGGGCGTGTTTGACGCAAATCTCGTCAGCGGCGGCGGTTCGCTATTGATTAAATTGGCAAAAGTTTCCGACATCGAATCGCCTGCAAACGGCGTTCTGCCCGCGATCATTTCATAGATAACTGCGCCGAAACTGAAAATATCCGTGCGTTCGTCAATCTTTTCACCTTTTGCCTGTTCGGGCGACATATAATTGATCGTTCCCATTATCACGCCTTTCGCCGTCTGATTTTGTTTGACGGTCGAGCCTTCAAAACCGGTTTGTTTTTGTTCGACGAGTTTCGCTAAACCGAAATCCAAAATCTTTACGAAACCGTCGGGACGAACGATAATATTTTCGGGTTTGATGTCGCGGTGAACGATGTGCGCTCCGTGCGCGGAAGTCAACGCATTAGCGATTTGTATGGCGATATCGAGAATTTCCGAAATTTTCAGCGGCGATTTATGCAGATGCTCACGCAAAGTTTCACCTTCAATAAATTCGCTGACGATGTATTTTGAATTTTCCGATTCGCCGATCTCGTGGATGACGAGAATGTTCGGATGATTGAGCGCGGACGCGGCTTTTGCTTCCTGAACAAATCTTTGAAGATTCGATTCATGTTTGGCAAATTTTTCGTTAAGGATTTTGACGGCGACTTTGCGGTCGAGTTTTTTGTCTCTGGCAAGATAAACTTCGCCCATTCCGCCCGCACCGATTTGCCTGATTATTTCGTAATGCCCGAAAATCTTTCCCGCTTCGAGATTTTTCGGCTGATCAATAATCAGACTGGCAACTTCTTCGGCAGCGGGGTTTTCCAGAAAACTTTCGGCGTTCTCATCCGAATCAAGCAGATTTTCAACTTCGCGGCGCAAGTCGTCATCCGTGCCGCACGAATTATCGAGAAAACGCTTGCGTTCAATGGGCGAAAGTTCGACGACAACATCGAATAGTTCTTTCACTTTTTGCCAGCGAGTTTGGTTCATTGTATATAAATCATTGCGGCAGTCCGATGCGCCGCAGCAAATCTTGAAAGCGCGAATCGCCGCGCAGCGAGTCGAAAAGCGGCTCGACTTTCAGCCAGATGAGAAAAAACGAACGGTCTTGAAACGCCTTTTCGAGCCAAATAAAAGTTTGGTCTTTATCGTCCAAACCGAGATAAACGACGGCGAATAAATACGGGCTGACGTAACTGCGCTTGGATATTTCGCGCAGTTCGTCGAGAATTTTTAATGCTTTGTCGCGTTCGCCGTTGAGCGCGTAAGCGTGTCCGAGCGCGGCGACAAGCGGCGGATTGCGTGTCGCGCTCGTCAATCCTTTTTGAAATGTCGCAATCGCCTGCGCGAACATTTTCTTCTGCTCGTAGGCTTGCCCGAGATAAAAGTAAGGTTCGGCGTAGTGCGGTTCCATGCTGATCGTTTTTTCTAATTGCACTATCGCTTCGTCGTTTTGCCGCGCAAAGTAAAACGTCGCGCCGCTCGCCATATTGAATCGCGGCGAAAGCGGATCAATTTCGAGCGTGCGTTTTCTTTCCGATTTCGCGTCGTCAAATCTGCCCGCTATTTCCAGCGAATCGCCGTATAAAAGATGCGCTTCCGCGTTCTTTGAATCGAGAGTTTGCGCCCGTTTCAACTCCTTTTCGGCTTCTGCCCAATTCCAATCGTAATATAGGCGGTTCGCGCCCAAAGTCGTATGTGCGAAAGAAAGCGTGTCATCAATCGCTAAGGCTTTCGCGGCATAAGCGGCGGCTTGCGGATAAGCCTCTTTCGGCGGCAAATAATTGTTGCCCAACACGCCGTAGGAAGCTGACAATCCGGCATAAGCGAGCGCGTAATTCGGGTCTTTTTCGAGTGCCTGATTGAAATATTCGATGCCTTTCTGCAAATCTTCAAGCGTGTATTTGTTCCAATGATAATTGCCTTTCAGATAAAGTTGATAGGCTTCGGCGTTTTCCGTGTAGTTTTTCGCCAGCTTTCGCTCGTCCGCGCCGGATAATTTCGTTTGCAGATTGCCCGAAACATCGCGGGCGATTTCCGTTTGCAAGGCGACGAGATTTGTCATTTGGCGATTATATGTTTGACTCCAGATAACTTTGTCCAATGCGACATCAACGAGTTCGATATAAAGCGACAAATTGCCGCCGCGTTCGACGACGCGACCGTTCAAAATAGCCTGCACATTTAACTCTTTGGCGATTTGCCGCGCGTCGGTATTTGCACCTTTATAACGAAAAACCGAAGACCGCGATTTGACGTTAAGCTGTGACAATTGCGACAAACTGCCGATCAGCGTTTCGGTCATTCCGTCCGACAGATATTCCGTGTCCGCGCTGCCGCTTTCGTTGACAAATGGCATCACGGCGATTGATTCGATTTGTTTTGGAATGGATCCAATTTGTTTTGTATTCGACGATTGATTCGAGAAATACCAGTAACCGAAACCAATCGCCGCGAATAATAAAACCGCTAATGCAATGAAGCGGAGTTTATTACTTTTAATTTCAGCAACGATATATTCCGCGCTCGAAGTCGTGTGTGCCGCGTTTGTTTTCACGTCGTTGATAATTGATTTCTCGGCTTCGGTTGTTACGGAATTTGTGCGCTCCAATTTATTTTGAAATTCCAGTTCATGCCGTGCTTCTTTCAAATCAATCAGCAGATCTTTCGCCGTTTGATAGCGTTCTTCGCAATCTTTTTTGAGCGTTTTATGAACAATGCGCTCGATTTCGGGCGGCACATCGTGTTTTTGCCGGTTGAGCGGAATCGGTTCTTTGTGCAAAATTAGAGCGATCACATCCATCACGTTATCGCCCGCGAACGCCTTTTTGCCGGCGAGCATTTCATACAACACCAAGCCGAAACTGAAAATATCGGTTCGCGCATCCACCGATTTTCCTCTGGCTTGTTCGGGCGACATATAATTTGCCGTGCCGATAATCATTCCGGTCTTTGTATGCGCTTTAATTGACGTCGCCGCTTCCGCGCCGACTGATTCGATTTTCTTTTCGGACAATTTGGCGATTCCGAAATCGAGCAGTTTAACCAAACCGTCGGGACGAATCATTACGTTATCGGGCTTGATGTCGCGGTGAATTATTCCCGCGCCGTGCGCCGCCTTGAGCGCACTCATTATTTGCACGGCAATATCTAAAGCGGACGATGAATCGAGCGGCTCGCGCTTTATTCGCTCGCCTAAAGTTTCGCCTTCGACGAATTCGGACGCGATGTAATTCGTATTTTTAAATTCGCCGGTTTCGTAAATCGTCAAAATATTCGGATGATTCAAAGCCGAAACCGCTTCCGCTTCCAACTCGAAACGGCGCATTCGTTCCGCGTCTTGAGCAAAATCGGCGGGCAGAATTTTGAGCGCGATTTTGCGTTTAAGGCGCGTGTCTTCCGCCAGAAAAACTTCGCCCATTCCGCCCGCGCCGATTGATTTGATAATTTTGTAGTGGCTGAAATTCTGGTCGGCGCGAAGTTTTTCATTGTTCGAGGTGATGACATCCGCGACTTCATTGACCGCCGGATTTTGCATAAAAGTTCCGGCTTCTTCCGAGGATGCGAGCAAAGACTCGACTTCGCGGCGCAAATCGGCATCATGGCACGATTCGACGAGAAACTGTCTGCGCGTGGCAGGAGAGTGCCGCAAAGCTGCATAAAAAATTTCTTTGACCTCGTGCCATTTTTCAGGATTTATGGTCGGCATTATTTCGTCAGTTCGCGGTGCAGAAAGGCTCGCGCCACTTCCCAATCACGCGCCACCGTTGCGCGGGAAATATGCAGCACGTCCGCCGTTTCCTCCAAGCTCAAGCCGCTGAAATATTTGAGTTCGACGACGCGGGCTTGCTGTTCATCGAATTTGGCGAGTTTATTCAACGCTTCGTCCAGCGCAATCAAATCAACGCCCGTTTCCTTTGTTTCAACCGACAACGCCTCGTCGAGCGGCAGTTTGATATTGTTGCCACCGCGTTTCTCGCGGTATTTTGTCCGCGCATAATCAACCAAAATTCGCCGCATCGCTTGGGCGGCGACGGCGAAAAAATGCGTCCGGCTTTCCCAATTCACGTCGTGCCGGTCAATCAGTTTCAAATATGCCTCGTTAATCAGCGCGGTCGTTTGCAAAGTATGTCCGGCGCGTTCTTTCCTCATAAAACGCGCCGCCTGTTTGTGCAATTCTTCATAGACTAGCGGCAAAAGATTGTCCAACGCCTCTACCTTGCCGCCGCTCCATTCGCGCAGCATTTGCGTAATTTCCGATGCTTTTTTGTCCGGCTCAATCATTAAATACTCATTATAAACCTAAACCCGAAATCTTTTTTAATTTTTTTTGAGACTATTTTGCTTTGCCCGTCGCTTTACTAAATAGAGGCGTAAAAAACCTTTAATAAAAAATTTAGGAGAAAAAAATGAACAAAAAAAATACAACAAAAACTTTCGTTATCGCATTGGCGATGACGTTCGCGCTGGCAATCGTGCCGACAATCGCTTTCGGTCAAAATAAAACCGCTGACCAAATATCAAATGTCATCACCGAAGAATCGGAAAACGCTCTGGAAGGAGTTTGGAAAGTGATCGTGACGTTCCGCGATTGTCAAACGGGTGCATCGCACGGCTCGATACAAACACTGCGAACGATTGCAGCGGGCGGCACAATATCGGAAACCAATCCTTCGTTTTCAACCAGCGGTCACGGCATCTGGAAACGCACTGCCGGACGACGCTATTCGGTTGCGCTTGCCTTCTATGCGTATGAAGCAAACGGCGATTTTGCCGGAAACGCCGACATCAGGGAATATATCAGGCTCGGTCGAAATTCCGATTTCTACACCAGCGATTCCACGTTTCGATTCTTCGATCCGGCAGGCAATGTGGTTGATTCGGGCTGTTCGACCGAAACGGCGACGCGCTTTATATTTTAATTCGTTCAGAGTCTCGCTTGTAGGCGGTTTCGCACATAAGTGTTTTGCTGCCTGAAGGCGGGACTCCGAATTTTTATTTCATAATCTCCCCATACAGCCAAGCCTTCGCCGATTTCCAATCGTTTTTTACAGTGGCAGTCGAAATATGGAGAATTTCGGCGGTTTCTTCAATGCTCAAACCGCCGAAATAGCGCAGTTCGACAATTCTCGCCTGTCGTTCGTCAAGTTCGGCAAGCCGCGTTAAGGCTTGGTCTAACTCCTCTAAATCAATGCTTCTTTCGCCCGACACCGCCAGCGTTGCAGCTTCGAGCGGTAAATTTTCGTTCGCGCCGCCGCGTTTTTCACGATGCCGTGATTTAGCGTAATCAACTAAAATCCGCCGCATTGCCTGTGCCGCGATCCCGAAAAAATGAGCGCGGTTCTGCCAATTTACATTACGCTGGTCAATTAATTTCAAATAGGTTTCGTGAATCAAAGCGGTCGTCTGCAAAGTATGCCCGATGCGTTCGCGGCGCAAAAAACGCGCGGCTTGCCGATGTAGTTCATCATAAACGAGCGGCAGCAGCGCATCTAAAGATTCCTGTTTGCCGCCCCTCAATTCGCGCAGCATCGCAGTTATTTCCTTTGGCTTTTGCTCGACCAGCTTCATAATTTTTCGCTCATTTGATAGTTACAAGAATATGCCTGTTGATATATTGAGTCAATCATTTTTTCTGAAATAAAAATTGCCCGAAAAAAAATATTCAGCCTTTTTGCGCTTTCACGTCGCGTTAATAAATGAAGGCAAAAATCAATTGTTGAAATTTCGCTCTCGTCTAACTTAAACGCATCTCGAAATTGTAGTTGCGAAAATTAAAAGATGAATTTGGTTTAAACCGACGGGTTCATCAACTTGAAATAATTTGCCGGAGAAAATGGAAAATTAAGGAGAAAATAAATGAAAAATAAATTTATGCAAACAGCAGCAGGAACACTTTTGGGTTTACTGGTAATTTTCGGCAGCGCACAAATTTTTGTGTCGGGGCAGGAAAATCTACAAAGTGAAATTGGTATTCAGGGCGTGTGGCAAACCATCGTCACTCCGCAGAATTGTTTGACGGGTGCGTCGGTCGCGCCCAGTTTTGTTGGGTTGGTGACTTTTAATGAAGGCGGCACACTGGCGGAAACCGCCGCCGGATCAAGTCCGGCGTTACGCAGTCCCGGACACGGAGTGTGGCGGCGCGGACTCGGCGAACGCGATTATTATATGCGGTTTATGTTCTATCGTTTCGATGCGAACGGCACTCTCATCGGGTCGCAAAGAGTATCTCAAACCGTAGAATTTGACCCGCGAACAAACAAAACTTATTCCGCCGGAACTCTTGAGGTCATTGACTTGAACGGCAATGTCATCGGACGGGGTTGTTCGGTTTCGACCGCGACACGATTTGAATAAACTAGAGCAAAAGTAAAAAAGTTAAAGCCGGAAAGCCTCGGAAGAAAGACAATGGGCAGTAAACTAAAAGCAAAGCAAAGCTAATGAATTTTGCTCCGGCTGGAGCTTTCGTTAAGGCAAAGCATTTTAGTTCACTGCCCACTTTTGCATTAATTCTAACATCTATTTTAGACGATTCGATGATCGTCGAGATAATTGTTGCTTTCGATGGTGGACGATTGATAGTCTTACAATTCGAGCGTTTTCAAATACTTACGAAAATCTGCCCCGAGGTCGTCGCGTTTGAGGGCGAATTCAACGGTGGCGATTAGAAATCCGAGTTTGTCGCCTGCGTCGTGACGTTTTCCGTCGAGTTTGACGGCGTAAAACGGTTTGCCTTCGTCGAGCAGCATTTTCATTGCGTCGGCGACTTGTATTTCGCCGCCCGCACCGGGTGTCGTTTTTTCGAGCGCGGCAAACAGTTCCGGCGTGAAAATATATCGTCCGATGACTGCCATATCCGACGGCGCGTCTTCGTATTTCGGTTTTTCGACGACGCTTTTTATTTTGTACACATTCGGTTCGACTTCTTCCGCGTCAATCACGCCAAATCGCGAAATTGCTTCGCCTTCGATTTGCATCGTCGCCATCACCGGCGCGTTATATTTTTCGTAAACATCAATAAGTTGTTTGAGCGCAGGTGTTTCGCAGTCCATCACGTCGTCGGCGAGCAACACGGCAAACGGCTCGTCCCCGGCAAAATCTTTCGCCTGGTAAATCGCGTGTCCCAAACCCAACGCTTGCTGTTGGCGCGTGTAATTTATCTGCGCGATGTTGGCGATGGCGCGAACCTGCGCGAACATTTCATCTTTGCCGCGTTCTTTGAGCAGATGTTCGAGTTCAAAAGAAATGTCGAAATGGTCTTCGATAGATTTTTTATCGCGGCTCGTAATAATCAAAATTGATTCAATGCCGCTGGCGACCGCTTCTTCAACCGCGTATTGAATCAGCGGTTTATCAACGAGCGGCAGCATTTCTTTCGGAGAGGCTTTCGTCGCGGGCAGAAATCTCGTTCCAAGTCCGGCAGCGGGAAAAACGGCTTTGCGAATTTTATTTGTTTTCATAAGTCTGTTAAATTCGATTTTTATTTTGCATCAAGCAAATTTTAGATTTTAAATGAAATGCGGGAGATAAACAAACGCCCGAAAAATAAGAGTTATGTTAGACCTTAATTACGTCAGAGAAAATTTGGAAGAAGTTAAAAAAGCGTTGGAAAACCGCAATTTTCCGACCGCGACTTTAAACGATTTTGTTGAGTTGGATGAAACCCGCCGCCATGTGATCAGCGAATCGGATCAGATTAATCAAATTCGCAACTCGTCGAACCGTGAGATCGGCGTGTTGATGCAAGCCGGAAAACGCGATGAAGCCGAAGCGAAAAAGGCGGGAGTTTCAGGTTTAAAGGACAAACAGACGGAACTCGAACATCAGCGGAAAGAACTCGAAACGCAAATGGACGAACTTCTCGCCGGGTTGCCGAATATCCCGAAAACAGACGTTCCCGTCGGCGCGGACGAATCGGCAAATGTCGAAATCAGAAAATGGGGCGTAGTGCGGGAGTTTGATTTTGAAATTAAAGATCACGTTGATCTGGGCGAAGCGTTGGGCATACTGGATTTAGAACGCGCGACGAAAATCGCGGGTGCGAGATTTTCCATTTTGAACGGTGCGGGCGCGAGATTGGAACGCGCTCTGGTCAATTTTATGCTCGACGTTCACACGACCGAACACGGTTATACGGAAACTTTGCCGCCGTTTATCGTTAACAAAAACGCACTTTTCGGTACGGCGCAGCTTCCGAAATTTGAAGATGATTTGTTCAAATTGCAGGACGAACGCGAATTTTACCTGATTCCGACGGCGGAAGTTCCGGTGACGAATTATTACGCTGGTGAAATGCTCGACGCGAAAGATTTGCCGATGAAATTTGTTGCCTACACGCCGTGTTTTCGTTCGGAAGCCGGAAGTTACGGGCGCGACACGCGCGGGCTGATTCGCCAACATCAATTTGAAAAAGTCGAACTCGTCAAATATTCGCTGCCGGAAAATTCCGAAGCGGAACACGAAAAACTAACTGAAAACGCCGAAAGAATTTTGCAATTACTCGGCATTCCATATCGCACCGTTGTTTTATCAACCGGCGATATGGGTTTCGCTTCGGCGAAAACTTACGACATCGAAGCGTGGATTCCGTCGCAGAAAACTTACCGCGAAATTTCTTCCTGTTCGCTGTTTACCGATTATCAGGCAAGACGAATGAATCTGCGTTTCAAACGAACCGGCGGCGCGAAACCGGAATTTGTTCATACGATTAATGGTTCGGGGTTGGCGGTTGGAAGAACTTGGATTGCGATTTTGGAAAATTATCAACAGGCAGACGGCTCAATTTTAATCCCGGAGATTTTGCATTCGTATATGAACGGCTTGGAAAAAATTGAAAAATAGCTTTTTGCTGAAGCTGTTTTTGAGTTAAATCCGATTCTCAAGGATACGCTGAATTTTAGCTTACAGAATTGAATTTGTGCAGGATAAAAAGGTGAACGGCAGGTGTAAAAACTTGCCGTTCACCTTTTCTTGTTTTTATCTAAAACTAAATTGACATCGCGCCGAGAGCATCGTTATAGTGACGATAAATCTCGTTAAAGTCGCGCAGTGAGCGGTTTAACACTAATGGAAGCTGATTGATGTCGTTCGCATTGACGACTAAATTCAAATTTCGCACAAATGCGTCGTGCGCGCTCATCGTCGCGCCGCCGTCTTCGATGGATACGAGAAATAATCGCCGTCTTTCAGTCGAAGTCATCGAATTCGTTTTCTGCTGTAAAATCGCCGCGCCGCCGAATTCAGCCGCAAAGTCGGGCGAAAATATCAGAATTTCTGTTTTGCCTTCGCGCATTCGCTCATTCGCCTGCGCCGGTGTCTGCGCCAGATAAACCTTGAACCCCGCATCAACCAAAGTTTTTGCCACTACATCGCGTTTTTGTTCCAAACAAAGTAAAACGCGGCGCGGTTTTTCGGTTTTTTCGTCGTCCGACTCGATTATTTTGTTTTCGGTTTGCAGTGCGGCGAGCAGCGAACGCATTGCATTGTTGATTTGAAACTCGTTTTCTTTGACCGCAAACTGCTCTCCGCCGTCTTTGACGGCAGGCGCGGGCGCGTTTTCTTTCAACTGCTGAACGGTCGAATTTTTCGCCCCCGGCGTAACGCGAATCAGATTTTGACAGCGCGGACAGCGCACCGTAAAATTCCCGGTCGGTATTTTCCCCTCATCAAGCTGAAGAGAAACAGCACAATTATCACAGCGAATTATCATATTCTTAGCATTTAGTCCTTTGTCCTTTATCGCTTTGTTTTTTATTTTTAGTCGAGAAACATAAAATCGAGTTTCCCCGATTACAGAAAACAAAGGACAAATTATTCAATCATATCGAGAAATGAATTAGGTGTCGGCGGCGGGGCGGACATCTTCGGCATCGTTTGCGGCTGGGCATTTGAATAATCGTCCGAGGCGGAAAGTCCTTTGAACTGGAGCATTAAGTTGTTTTGATTTGATGAAAATGAAAGTCCGTCTTCGAGCGTGATGATGTCTTTTTGAATCAATTTGAGAATCACCGAATCGAAATCCTGCATTCCGTCGAGTTCGCCGTCCTGCATCGCGTCGAGCAGTGTTTTACCTTCTCCTTCTCCTTTTTCGATATATTCGCGCGTGCGCTGATTTGATTTGAGAATTTCAACTGCCGCGACGCGCCCTTTGCCGTCGGCTTTCGGAATCAAACGCTGTGAAACAATATATCTGAAAGTTTGTGCGAGCCGCATACGGATAATTTTTTCTTCGTTTTTCGGATACATCCCGATAATTCGGTCAACCGTTTTCGCCGCGTCAATCGTGTGCAGCGTTGATAAAACGAGATGTCCGGTTTCCGCCGCTTCGAGCGCGATTTCCGTCGTTTCCAAATCGCGCATTTCGCCGACGAGAATAACTTTCGGAGCCTGTCTGAGCGCGGCACGCAGCGCGGACGCAAAATTTTTCGTGTCGGAGCCGACTTCACGTTGGTTGATTGTAGATTTTTTATGGTTGTGCAGAAATTCTATCGGGTCTTCGATAGTGACGATATGGTAACTTTTCGTGTCGTTAATACGGTCAATAATCGCCGCCAGTGTCGAGCTTTTTCCTGATCCGGTCGGACCAGTCACCAACACCAAACCGTTGCGAATATCGCAGACTGCGCCAAGCTGCGGCGGCACATTTAACGCCTCAAAACTCGGAATGCCGAATGGAATGACGCGCATCACGATTGAAAACGAACCGCGCTGCTGAAAGATGTTGACGCGAAAACGACAGCGACCGGGAATGCTGTAACTCAAATCCGACGTGCCGTAACGGGCAAGTTGCGCGGCGGCTTCCGGGTTGTCGCGCAGAATTGACATCGCAATCATTTCGGTTTGAAATGCTGTCAATTTTCCCAAACCGAGCGGTGACGCGCTGTACAAACTGCCGCTGATTTCAATCTGCGGTTTCTGTCCGGTCGAAAAATTCAGATCGCTGACGTTTTCAGAAACGAGCAGCATTTGCTCAATAATTGGTGCTACGTCCAATAAACTCATCGCTTTGGATTACTCCTCGTGGTTAAATATGAAAGATGGCGGGTAAAGATTTGGATTTTGGCGGTTTGAATTTCAACCACCTTTATATTTTTACGCGCTTCAGCCGCAAAATGCAAGTCATTTTTTAATTTTGCCAAACATTATTTTTAATGTTAAACGACAATTGCGAGCAGATTTTTCATTTTTTTAGTAATTTCATCGGGGTTTGAAAGCAAATCGCTGATGATCGCCGCTGAATTCGCACCGGCACTTAAAACTTCCTGAAAGTTTTTCGCGGTAATTCCGCCGATGGCGACAAGCGGAAAATCTTTGACGAATTCGCGCACGGTTTTTACACCTTCAACGCCGACTGTTTCGTCAGGATTTTCCTTTGTTTTCGTATTATAAACCGGACCGACGGCGAGGTAATCAATCGGCAGTTTTACTGCGGCGCGGACTTGTTCGAGATTATGGGTCGAAAATCCGATAATCGCTTTTTCGCCCAAAATCCGACGCGCATATTCGGGCGGCAAATCTTCCTGACCGAGATGAACGCCGTCGGCTTTTGTTGCAAGCGCAATATCAACGCGGTCGTTAATAATAATTTTGACGTTATACTGCCGCGCAATCTTGATCGCTTCGCACACCTGATCGTAAAATTCTTTCGGCGCAGCATATTTTTCGCGCAGCTGGATTAAAGTCGCGCCACCGTCAATCAACATTTTAACTTGCGCGGCGTGCGAAAGTTTAGTGATGCGCTTGTCGGTGATCGGGTAAATTTTGGGAATAAACATAAATAACCGTGAGTGATGATTGATAAGTCAGGGAAAGGCGTGCATCATTCATCACTCATTGCTGTCAAAGTGATTTGACCATCAAAAAACCATCTTCGCCATTGCTGTAATATTTGATTAACCGCTGCACATTCGCATAGCTGAAATTTTGATAAAGGTTTTGTGCGGCGGTGTTGCTGACGCGAACTTCGAGCATCAAAATTCCGACCTCCCGTTTTCGCAGAGCGTCTTCCGTGTGCCGCAGAAGTTTTAGGGCAAGTCCGCGCCGCCGGTGTTCGGGTGCGATGCCGATGGTCGTCAAATGTCCCGTCCCGTCCTCTTCGCTGACCATCACGAACACGAACCCGACGATAGTTTCCTCCGCCGTGACGACGCGGTAACTGAGCGTATTCGGTTCGTTGAGCAAATATGAAAAGGTATGTTTCGTATAGTTTTCGCCGTATTTGAAACAGCGCAGATTCAACTTCAAAACTTCTTCGAGATGCGCGTCGGTCAGCGGGCGAATCGTGTAAGTGGTCAGCGGCGCAGGCAAAATCTGCTCCTCCGTTTTAAACTTCGGCGGGGGAACAAAAAACTCGCGTATTTTTTGAAAAACTGCCATAAAATTCCAGATTCCAGATTCCAGATTCCAGATTAAAAGAGATATTTTTCGATAGAATCCATAATTTGGAATCTGGAATCTAAAGCACAAGCATACAATCGCCGTAACTGTAAAAACGATATTGCGATCCGACGGCGTGTTGATACGCTTTCATTATAAGGTCGTAACCGCCAAAGGTCGAAACTAAAACGAGCAAAGAACTTTGCGGCAAGTGAAAATTTGTCAATAGTCCATTGACGACTTTGAAATTATAACCGGGCGTGATCGTCAAATCGGCGAATCTGTTTCCGGCAGTGATTTTCCCGTCGCCGCCAATTGAAGATTCCAACGCCCGTGTGGTTGTTGTGCCGACGGCGATAATTCGCCTGTTTTCAGTTTTGGTTTTATTGATAATTTGTGCCGTTTCTTCGGAAATATCGCACGATTCGGGCATTACCTTATGTTCCGACAAATCGGAAACGCGCACCGGCTCGAAAGTTCCGTAGCCGACGTGGAGTGTGATTTCGACTATTTCTACGCCGCGATTTTTTATATCTTTCAGAATCTGCGGCGTAAAATGCAAACCGGCGGTCGGCGCGGCGATGGCTCCGCGCTGTTTAGCAAAAACGGTTTGGTAACGCGCTTGGTCATCGCCCGAATTTCCCGGTTCGCGTTTGATATACGGCGGCAGCGGCGTTTGCCCGATTTCGTCTAAAATTTCGTTGAAATTCCCGTCGGCGGAAAATTTGACGATGATACGCCCTTCCGCCGTTCTCTCCAAAACTTCCGCCGATAAGTTTTCACTAAACGAAACTTTTCTGCCGATTTTTAATCTTTTAGCGGGTTTGGCAAGCGTTTCCCACGTTTGATTCTCAAGTTCGCGGACGAGAAAAAGTTCCACATTCGCGCCGGTTTCGGTTTCTCCGAACAACCGCGCCGGGAAAACTTTGGTGTTGTTAAGAACCAACAAATCGCCGCTTTTCAAAAAATCTGGAAAATTGTAAAAATGATCGTCCCGAAATGAGTTATCATCTCGATTAATGGCGAGCATTCTCGAATTTTCACGCTTTTCCAATGGATTCTGCGCGACTAAATTTTCCGGCAGTTCAAAATTAAAATCTGAAATTAACATATACTTGAGCAAGCGAGGCAATTATAAATTTTATCACGTCTGATATTTTACAGACGAATTAATGATTGCACATCATCGAGTTTAAAATAAAATAACTTAGTTTGTGATGTGAAAATATTTGAGTCGAAGGAGAATTAATATGTCAAAAATCGAAACAGCCGATGTTGTCAAGGGAGCATTTGCCGGATTGGTCGCCGGTCTGGTTGCCGGCGTAGTGATGAACGAATATCAAAAATTGGCGAGCGAACTTTTGGAGAAGGAAGATCAAAAATCATCTAACGCTCAAAAGAAAGAGCCGGAATCCGCAACAGTCAAAGCCGCCGAGATGATTTCCGAAGCGGCATTTGACCATCATCTTACCAAAAAGGAAAGAGAAATCGCCGGACCCGCAATGCACTATGCGATGAGCGCAACTTCGGGCGCAATTTACGGCATTGCTTCCGAACTCGCCCCGATTACGAGTGTTGCGGCGGGACTCCCGTTCGGCGCGGCGGTTTGGCTGATCGCCGACGATATTGCCGTACCCGCACTCGGATTTTCCAAATCGCCGACCGCATATCCGCTGTCAACTCACGCTTACGCACTTTCGTCGCATCTGGTTTACGGTTTGACCACCGATTTGGTGAGACGGCTCGTGCGTAAATTGCTGTAAGCAAAAAAATAAAACAAAGCATCCATCGAAAAAAAATACCGGTTCAGACTAAAGAGAAAAAGCCTCGTAACTTAACAATACAAGAAATAAACATTATCAGATGAACGCAGCAAAAATTATCAGCCAAACATTTTTCGCAATCTTAATCTTATTTTCGTTCGCGTTCACGGCGTGTTCGGCGGCGGAAGGGGAAATTGATTTCCCGGATGTTCCGGCATCGAAAGACGTGCCGAAATTTCGCGTCGAAACGGCGGCAAATAATCTGGAAGTTGTCTGGTCAATCGTCTTTGCGCCGGACGGACGAATGTTTTTTACCGAACGTCCGGGTCGGGTGCGCGTGTTTGAAAATGGGAAGATGCGCGACAAGCCGTTTTTCACCGTTTCCGATATCGAACCTTCGGGCGAAAGCGGTTTGATGGGAATGACGCTGCACCCGAATTTTGCGGAAAATCATTTCGTCTATCTTGCTTATGCTTACCGCGACGCTGACGGCGAGCAAAACGTCCGTGTCGCACGGTACCGCGAAACGGGCGAAACATTAGTCGAACCGAAAACGATTATCGAAGCGATTCCGGCTTCGCGGTATCATTCGGGAACGTGCCTGAAATTTGGTCCCGACGGCAAACTTTACATTACGACCGGCGACGCGACGAAGCAGTCACGCGCTCAAAAACTCGATTCGATCAACGGGAAAACTTTGCGCCTGAATGATGACGGGACAATTCCGAATGACAACCCGTTTGTCGGTCGAAAAGACGCGCGGAACGAAATTTGGACTTACGGACACCGCAACGCGCAGGGAATGGATTGGCAACCGGGAACGAATTTGATGTTTCAAACCGAACACGGACCTTCGATTATTGACGGCGTTTCGCTGTTCAAACGGACGGGCGGCGATGAGGTAAATATCGTTGAGAAGGGAAAAAACTACGGCTGGGCAAAAATCAGCCACAATATGACGCGCAAGGGAATGGAAACGCCGATTATCGAATATTCTCCGGCAGTCGCCCCGGCGAGCGGAGTGTTTTATCGCGGAGATTTATTCCCGGCACTAAAAGGCAATTTTCTGTTCGGCACACTCAAAGGCGAAGCGATAATGCGGCTCGTGATGGACGGCAGACGCATTGTTTCGCAGGATAAATTGTTTCTGAAAGAATACGGGCGCATCCGCGAAGTCGCTGAAGCACCGGACGGTTCAATCTATTTCTCAACCTCTAACCGCGACGGGCGCGGCGACCCGACTGAAGCGGACGACCGTATTTTGCGGGTAGTACCGGCGGAATAAAGAAATGGGTAAAATTTTTAGGGCGGCGACGCACTTTAAGTTTTATCAGTTCGACAATATTAAGACGCAACTCTAATGAAAATGTGATTTTTCTTTTTCATCTTGATATTTTTCGTTGCCAACTAAACATAAATCTCTTTTCTCTTTCTCGCTTAATCAATGTGAATCAAGCGGCATAAATCTTGCATCACTAATTATAGATTCAAAAATCTGTTTGATTTTCTTACAGAAATCAACGCTGAAACACGGGAGCAATTTTAGTTCTGCAAAGCTGATTTCAGAAAGAAAATCAAGAATTCGAAAAAGGGGAGAAATATTATGACAGATACAACGGACAACAAAAATAATGATACGGCTGACAAAGAAAACAAAGCGGCAAACGATAAATCGAAAGATGCGCCGAATGCTGATAACAGCAGCAAACTTGCCGACGATATAGGAAACGTGATTCACGGCGACACGAAAGCCGCGAAGGATGTTCTCAATCAAGCGAAAGACTCTGCAAGTGACGTTGCTGGAAAAGTTTACAACGTCGCTGCCGATAAAGCGACATCGAAAATTGACGAACAGAAAACCAATTTGGCGCAGGGGTTGTCAAGTGTTGCGGACAACATCAGACAGATGGGCGAGAGCTTGCGCGGCGATCAAGACCCGCACGGCGTTGCTAAGATGGCGGCGGAATATGGTGACGCGCTGGCAGATCAGGTGGCGAAAGTCTCCGGGTACATAGAGAAAAAAGATTTGCGCGGACTGGTCAGCGATGTTGAAGGCTTCGCGCACCGCAACCCGGCTCTGTTTCTCGGTGCGGCGTTTGCGCTCGGCATCGCAGCGGCGCGATTTTTGAAAAGCGGAAATTCAAATCAAGAGCTAATGCGTCGTCCGCGTTACGAGCGAAAAGGCAAATATATGCCGGACGAACACGAAGGAGTTCATTTGCCGGAAGATTTGGACGAGCAGGTGAAATCTGCCACAAATCAGAAATACGACGACAAAGCCGCCTCAGTCAAATCAGCGAACGCTGCGTCAACGAACAAAGGAGCGTAAAATATGGCACAGCAAATTGTCAAAGAAGAACGCTCGCTGGGCGAACTGTTTTCCGAATTGGCTTCGGAGACAAGCAGTTTGGTCAGACAGGAAGTCGCGCTGGCGCAAGTTGAATTGACGCAGAAAGCGACAAAAGTCGGCAGAAACATCGGTTATTTGGTGGTCGGCGGCGCAGTTGCGTATGCGGCATTACTCGCACTTTTGGCGGCAGTAATCATTGCGCTGGGAACGATTGTCGGTTACGGCATTTCAGCGTTAATCGTCGGAGTTGTCGTGGCAATTGCGGCAATAATCTTGATTGTGTCGGCGTTAAGCACTTTGAAAAATACCGATCTCGCGCCGCGTCAAACGGTTGAAACGATTAAGGAGGATGCAAAATGGCTGAAAGACCAGGTGAGCTAAACAGGGAAATTATCGCAAATACTGATGACAGTGTTGACGAGGCGGCATTGACCGAAACATCGAGCAAAATTGATTTGACTGATAACAATAACGAAATCGAAACGAAGGCTGACGCCGCTGCTGACGACACGGATCAGATAAGAGCAAACATCGAAGAAACCCGCTCTGAAATGACGGAGACGATCAACGCCATCGAAGAAAAGCTGAGTATTTCACATATCAGCGAACAGGTTAAGGCAGAGGTTTCGGAATACGTCGGCGAGACAATTCAAACGGCGAAAAACACGATTTATGACGCAACAATAGCAAGGGCAGGAAACATTATGAAATATGTAAATAAAGAAGTAACAGAATTTGGAGAATCAGATACCGCCAAAACCCTGAGCCGTAATCCGGTGGCTTTGGGACTAATTGGTTTGGGACTCGGCATCCTTTTTTTAGGAAGCAGCAGCAGCAAGAAAAAACACAAAAAACATCGTCACCAAGAAGATTATGATGTTGATGAACGGGATTATAACCGCAGCTTTTCATTGAAAAACGGTAAATCGTCGTTTTCATCCGCACAGAGCAAAGTAAGTGATGCGGCGGGTAAAGTCAGCGACACGGTGAGCGACGCGGCGGGTGCCGTTTCCGACAAAGTAAGCAGTGCGGCGGGTGCGGTCAGCGAAACTTTCAGCAACGCAGCAGGTGCAGTTAGTGAGACGCTCGGAGATGTCACCAAAAAAACATACAAACAAGTCAGCAAAGCGGGCGCGACGGCGCAGGATTTTGCCGGATCAGCGCAGGATCAGTACGAGCATTATATGGAAAAAAATCCGTTGGCAGTCGGGGCAGTCGTTTTAGCTCTTGGCGCGGCGGCTGGTTTTGCGTTTCCTTCAACCCGCATCGAAAGTGAATATATGGGCGAAGCGCGAAATAATCTTCTACAAAAGGCGGAAGAAACTGCCCGCGATGCCGTCGGAAAAGTTCAGCAAGTCGCCGGACAAGTTACCGATACCGTCAAAGAAGAAGCTAAAAATCAAGGTTTGACCTAAACTATATATAAGGTACAACGCCTCGAATTTGAACTACCTGCAACAGCAAACGGTTTAGATTCGAGGCATTGTATTTTTTAATTCCTTCGACCATAACCGTCCGCTGATACTAACATCTCTCCGGCACTCACGCCGCCACAAATTCACATTGCCGGGATCGAAATCCCACCGCCGAATAAAAGAACAATACCAAAATACAAATATCTTCAATTCCAAATTATTAACTGAATAATGCTATCATTGGTAAAAGTAGATAGTATTTAATTAAGTAATTATGAAATTTATATTGATTTTTGGTTTTATTTTTGCGCTTTCGGTTTCTTCCGTATCGGCTTGCGGCGGACTCGAAACAGAGTTTAGCTTTTTTGATTTCAAGTCCGTTTTATCTATCAACAGTGATGATAATCTCGCGGTTAACGGTGAAAAACATCTCAAAAATATTAAGCAATTGACCTTAGGCGGCGAAAATGCCGAGGCGTATTTTTCGTTCGACGGCAAACAACTTGTTTTCCAGTCAAAACGTGACGGACACGACTGTGACCAAATTTATACGATGAATATTGACGGTTCAAACGTCAAAATGGTTTCCAACGACGAAGGGCGGACGACCTGTTCTTATTTTTTCAAAGGCGGCAAAAGAATTCTTTACGGCACGACGTTTATGGGCGATAAAAAATGTCCGCCGCCCGCCGATTATTCAAAAGGCTATGTGTGGGCGATTTACTCCGATTATGACATTGTGACCGCCGATGCCGACGGCAAAAATATTAAAAAACTGACCGATTCGCCCGGTTATGATGCCGAAGCGACGATTTCGCCCGACGGCAAAAAAATCATTTTTACGTCGGAACGCGACGGCGATTTAGAACTCTACTCAATGGATACGAACGGCAAAAACGTCAAGCGTTTGACCAACGAACCCGGTTACGACGGCGGCGCGTTTTATTCGCCCGACAGCAAAATGATTGTCTATCGCGGGTCGCACCCGACCGATCCGAAGTTGGTCGAACGCGACAAAGAATACCTCAAACAGCATTTGATCGTGCCGACGACGTTTGAAGTTTGGACGATGAATGCCGACGGTTCAAATAAAAAGCAAGTCACGAAATTAAATACCGCCTCGTTCGCCCCGTTTTTCACGTCTGACGGCAAGCGCATACTTTTTTGCACCAACTATTTTGCGACTGACGAACGCAAGCGCAATTTCGATTTGGCACTGATAAATATTGACGGCACGGGACTTGAAAGAGTCACTTACAACGAATCTTTCGACGGTTTTCCGATGTTTTCACCCGACGGCAAAAAGCTAGTTTTCGCGTCAAACAGAAATGCGAAAACTCAAGGCGACACGAATGTTTTTATTGCCGATTGGGTTGAGTAAATATTATGAAAATTGCACTGACAACTTTGCTCTTTTGTCTTTTACTTTGTGTTTCGGTTTATTCGCAGGGAGCTAAAAAAAATAGACGAATTTGGAGATATGCGGTGTGAAGACGTTCTCGCCAGGTTAGGCAACTTGGCTATTGAACGGGACTCAGAACCGAATTTGATTGCTTTTATAATCGTTTATGAAGGAAAATATTTTGATTATTCTTCATTTGATGCAAAAAATAGAATTGTTAGAAAATATGAATTGCCGATATTTGGCCAATCAATTGCACGAACCCAATCAATGCAATTGCGGTTAAAGAGATGGAATTATCCGATGAGTAAATTTTATTTTATTGACGGAGGGTTCAGAGAAAATTTTACGGTTGAATTTTGGCTTGTACCGGAAGTTGCAACGCCCCCAAAGCCGAAACCCACTGTTGAAGAAATGAAATATCGGAAAGGAAAAACAGGAGATTTCTGTATAAACTTCTGATGCTTATATCATTTATGAATCCAATCAAATTCTGCAAGTTTCACGGCTTCGGCAACGATTACATCATTATCGAATCGAATGAACTCGCCGATATAGAAAACATCGGTGAATTTACAAAGAAAATTTGTCATCGGAATAGAGGAGTCGGCGGCGACGGCATTGCGGTGATCGAAAAAGTTGAGGGCGCGGCGGATTACGAATGCCGTATCATCAATCCTGACGGCAGCGAAGCCGGATTTTCCGGTAACGGAACGCGCTGTGCGGTGGCTTATCTCTACTACAAAAATTTGTGGAATGCGCCGACGCTCAAACTGAAAACCAAAAGCGGCATTAAACATTACGAATTTCTCGAACGTGAAGCTGATACGTTTTGGTATCGCGCCGAACTCGGTAAACCGAATTTCAACTTGCCGGACAGCGATTTCACAAAATCAATTCTGCCCGACGAATCAAAAAAAGATTTTATGCTGCCGATTTTGTTCCCGAATGACGAAATGGTCGTCAGCGTTTTCTATGTTGATGTCGGCAACCCGGTGGCGTGTGTGTTTGTTGAAAATTTCGAGACGGCGATCATCAATTCCAAAAAATTCGACTGGCGGTACGTCGGGCAAAAACTAGAATCACTGACGGAAATTTTTCCCGAACGAACAAACGTCGTCTTCGTCAAAATCATCGACCGCGCAAATATAAAAATCAGAATTTGGGAACGTGGCGCAGGCGAAACGTCGTCATCGGGAACTTGTTCGATTGCGGCGGCGGTCGCTTCGGCTTTGACAGACAAATCAGATAGGGAAGTCTCAGTTCACGCTGAAGGAGGCATCACCGAAGCGGTTTGGCGCGAAGATGGCGAAATGCTGATAACGGGACCCGCTGATTTAGCTTTTTGCGGGGAATGGTTTTGCAATTAGCTTCCGGTTAAACCCTAACCGACATACGGCGCAGTTCCGGTGTCAACAATTTTCCAGACTTCTGATTCGGGAATGTAAAAAGGTTTTTCGGCGATAGTGATTTTCAATGTTTCCTTCGGTTCGTCATATTCGGCACTTAATTTAATCCCGAACGGACCTTGAATCTGTACTTTGTCGCCTTCGGGAATAATTATTCCCTGTTTCGCTAAATCACGACGCAGACTTTGCAGTTCGGCGGGCGTGATACCGCCATAATATTTACATTCCGGCATAAATTTTTTCTCCTCTTATCTATTTTTTATTTGATTGCACCCTTGCTAACGTGCGGGTTTCTACAATTTTACACCCTTACTGACATGCAGGTTTCCGTTCTACTAAAGAACACCGCGAAAACTTACACGGTGCAGCGGACACACGCCGTGCAAGCGCAATGCTTCAAAATGTGCTTTCGTGCCGTAACCGGCGTGTTTGGAAAATCCGTAAGCCGGATAAATTTCGCTCAATTCACGCATTAAATTATCACGATATACTTTGGCAATGATTGAAGCGGCAGCGATGGATGCAGAAGCCGCGTCGCCTCTGATAATAGCTTTTTGAGGCAGGGGAACGTCCTTGAGTTCGAGTGCATCAATCAATAAAAAATCCGCCTTGACCGGCAGATTTTCAATAGCGAGACGCATTGCTTTTTTGGTCGCCTGCAAAATATTTATCTCGTCAATCTCGTCGGCTTCGACCTGTCCGATTGAATAAGCGAGTGCGGTTTGTTTGAGTTCTTCGGAGATGAACTCACGTCGTTTTGCCGAGAGCTTTTTTGAATCATTCAACCCGACAGGCAGCGATTTCGATAAATCCAACACACAAGCTACCGCAACGACCGCACCCGCTAAACAACCGCGCCCAACTTCGTCAACGCCCGCAATATATTGATAACCGTCGGCAATTGCCGCCTGTTCAAAATTTGTATGGATGCTGCCCACAGCTGTATGCCCTTTGTCCTTCGCCATTAATTTATCGTCGGTAAATCAAATAGTTCACAATTCAAAAACAAAGGACAAAGGACAAATAACTGCAAGTTTATTTAGCACGAGCCGCTTTTTCAGCTTTTTTGTGTGACCAGGTATCGCGTTCTTTGATACGGGCAGCTTTTCCGCGTAAATCGCGTAAATAGTAAAGTTTCGCACGACGAACCTTTCCGCGCCGCGTTACTTCGATGTGGTCAATGACGGTCGCGTGAAGCGGGAAAATTCTTTCCACGCCGACCCCGAAACTAACCTTTCGGACAGTCACGGTTTCGCGGATTCCGCCATGTTTGCGGGCGATGACGACACCTTCGTAGGCTTGCAGACGTTCTTTCGCGCCTTCTTTAATGCGGACGTGAACGCGAACGTTGTCACCCGGCTGAAAGTTCGGAATGCTGTCTTTTATTTGTAAATTTTCGATATTATCTAAGCGGTTCATCTTTTTGTAAAGGATAAAGGCGAAAGAATAAAGAATAAAATAATTTCAATCCTTGTCACTTATCGCTTATCACTTATTACTCCTCTAATAAATCTAATAAATCTTTTCTAATCTTGCGCGTTTTCTCCAACGCTTTTTCTCTGCGCCATTTTTCGATTTCAGCGTGATTGCCATTCAATAAAACTCCCGGCACGGGCATTCCTCGAAAATCGGCGGGGCGCGTGTAATGCGGACAATCGAGCAAACCGTCGGAAAACGAATCGTTGGCGGCGGATGTTTCACTGCCCAAAGCATTTGGCAAAAGCCGCACAATTGCGTCAACGACGATGATTGCGGCTGGTTCGCCGCCTGATAAAACATAATCGCCGATGGAAATTTCTTCCGTGACGAGTGCCTCATTTACTCTTTCGTCAACGCCTTCGTAGCGTCCGCAAATCAAAATTATGTGATCTGCCTCGTCAGCGTATTCTTTGGCGACGGCTTGTTTAAAAACTCTGCCCTGCGGCGAAAGCAAAATGACTTTCGTGCGCGGCGGATATTTTTCGCGTTCACAAGTGCCGGTCAAACTTTCAATCGCATCAAAGATCGGCTGTGCGCTCAAAATCATCCCGTCACCGCCGCCAAACGGTCGGTCATCAACCATTCGATGTTTGTTTGTCGTAAATTCGCGGATGTCGTGAATATTGATCTCCACAATTTCCGCGAGTTTGGCGCGGCGAATGATACCGAAATCAAAAACCTCGCCGAAAAACTCCGGGAAAATTGTTAAAACATCCATTTCCATTTTAGATTTTGGATTGAAAAATCAAATATGAAATCTAAAATTCAAGCAATCCTTCCGGCACATTCACGCGAATCAACTTGTTTTCAATATCAACTTCGACACAAATCGCTTTGGCGAAGGGAATCAGATATTCTTTCTCCGCACCTGTGACGATTAAAATCTCCGTCGCACCGGTTCGCATTAACTCTTTCACAATACCGATTTTTTCGCCTTCAACGGTTTCGACTTCGCATTTTTCAAGTTCCCAATCGAAAAATTCGTCGTCATCCAATTTCACCGCTTCGCTTTCAGGAATGCAGATCGCACAGTTGCGCCATTTTTCCGCCGCTTCAATCGAATTAATGCCCTTAAACTTGAAAATAATGCGGTCTTTCTGAAACCAAAACTTTTCAATGTCGAGTTTAGACGTTTTATTATCGGCGCAAACCACGAACACCCGCTCTAAATTATCAAATCTTTCGGGAAAATCAGTCAGCAAATCAGCGACCAATTCGCCCCGCAATCCGCGCGTTTTGACCGTTTTCGCAATCGTCACCAATTCCGAGTTGACCGAGTTCGGCGAGTTGGCTGATTCTGCCGAGTTTTCAGTATCTTTACGTTTCACAAACTTAACAAATCCATAAACTCAGCCAACTCAGCAGACTCGGCAAACTTCCTAATCAATTAGATCAAGTTGAAATCGCTTGTGCTGTTTTTGACCGGCGTAAAACAGTAAACTGCGAATCGCTTTGACTGTGCGACCTTCGCGCCCGATAATTCTGCCCATATCGCCTTCGGCAACACGCACCTGCAAAACGGACGATTTCTCGCTCGCGGTTTCCGAAACTTCGACAGCTTCTTTGTCACTGACTAAAGCGGTAATAATTTTTTCGACAGCTTCTTTCATAAACTTGTCAGAGCCGGGAAGTGTCTGGTAATCAAAACAGACTGATTGAAATCTGACCTTACTCGCCCGCTTCCGGCGCAGCTTCTTCGGTTTTTACTTCTTCCGTATTCGCTTCATCAGTTGCTATCGCTTCCGTATCGCCGCCATCCGCGTTTTCAGCTTCCGCGCTTTCCGCTTCCATCGCTGCTTTTTCTGCCGCTGCTTTGTCAGCTTCGGCTTTCTCAGCTGCCGCTTTTTCCGCCGCTGCCTTCTCTTCGTCCGCCTTTCTCGCAGCAATTTCAGCTTTCTTCGCGTCGTCTTTGGCTTTTTTCTCGGCTGTCGCTTTTTCTGCTTTCGTTTGTTTGGCGACTGCTTTTTCTTCTTCCGTCTGGAACGGGTTGTTTTTGATCAAACTCACCACGGTTTCAGTCGGTTGTGCGCCGACGCTGATCCAATATTCAACGCGGTCGTGTTTCAAATCAACTTCCGCCGGATTGGTCATCGGATTATAAGTGCCGACGTTTTCCAAATATTTTCCGTCGCGTTTTGAACGCTTTTCCTTGACGACGATGCGATAGAAAGGTTTTTTCTTCGCGCCCATTCTCATTAAACTGATTGCTAACATAATTTTCTGTTAGTCCTTAGCCCTTAATACTTGAGTCCTCATTCGGCACTCAGCACTCAGCACTCAGCACTATTTCCTTTTCTTGTGTCTTTTCTTCTTCTTTAACCGTTTTGATAAGGAATCTTTTGTTCCTTCGTAACTGTTGTCAAAATCTTCTTGTTCACCGCCGCCGCCCATTCCGCCGAGCAAGCCGCTTAAACCGCCGCCCATTCCGCCCATTAATCCGCCGAGTCCGCCGCCCATTCCGCCCATCGCTTTGCCGGCAAGTTTGCTGAACATTCCGCCGCGATTCATTTGCTGCATCATCTTCTTCATCTGCTCGTACTGCCGAATCAATTGATTTACTTCGGCAATCGTCGAACCGGAACCTTTGGCGATGCGCGTTTTGCGGCTGGCATCAATAACTTTATGATCGCGGCGTTCCTGTTTGGTCATCGAATCAATGATCGCTTCGGTTCGTTTCATCTGCGCTTCGACTTCTTCGCCCTGTTCGTCGGACAACTGCATTCCGCCCATCATCTGTTCGGGCAGCATTTTCATTATCTTCGACATCGAACCGAGTTTTTTGAATTGTCCGAGCTGGGCGCGAAAATCTTCGAGCGTGAACTGATTGCTCGTCATTTTTTCGAGCTGTTTCGCCGCTTCGTCTTCGTCAATTTTGCCCTGAACTTCTTCGATCAGCGACAGCACATCGCCCATTCCCAAAATGCGTTGCGAAATTCTATCGGGATAAAACGGTTCAATCGCGTCGTATTTTTCGCCGACACCGACAAATTTAACTGGTTGACCAATGACTTGTTTAATTGACAAAGCCGCACCGCCGCGTGCATCGCCGTCCATTTTCGTCAAAATCACGCCGGTCACGCCGACCCGTTTGTGAAATTCTTCGGCGGAACGCACCGCGTCCTGTCCGGTCATCGCATCAGCAACGAATAAAACTTCGACCGGGCGCGTTTCGGCTTTGATTTGTTCGAGTTCGACCATCAGGTCGTCGTCAATATGCAGACGACCGGCGGTGTCAATCATCAGGGTATCGAAACCTTTTTCCTGCGCGTATTTGACCGCGCCGCGCACCAGCGTCAGCGGATCGTTCGTTTCTCTGTCCTGATAAACCTCTACGCCGACCGCGCCGCCAACCACCCGAAGTTGTTCACGCGCCGCCGGACGATAAACGTCAACTGACACTAATAAAGGCTTACGTTCCTGATTATCCTTGAGCCACTTGGAAATTTTTCCCGTTGAAGTCGTCTTGCCCGAACCCTGCAAACCGACGACCATCACGACGTTCGGAATCTGCTTGGTGAAAACGAGCCGCGACGAAGTTCCGCCCATCAACTCGACGAGTTCGTCGTAAACGATTTTGACGACCTGTTCGTGCGGCTTTAAATCCTGCCAAACCGCCTGTCCTTCAGCCTTTGCGCGAACGCTGTCAACGAAATCCTTCGCTACCTTGTAATTGACATCGGCTTCGAGCAACGCCATTCGGATTTCGCGCAATGCGGCATCAACGTGTTCAGGCGTAAGTTTGCCTTCACCACGCAAATTTTTCAGCGATTTCTTTAATTTGTCGGACAGTGACTCAAACATAAAGATACAATACGGGCTTTAGAGCCGAAACTATAAATACTAATTGGTTATTGGAAAAGTGTCAAGAATAGTTCACAGCAAAAAAAAATCTTGACTAATTTAGTAATGGCATATACTTTTAATCCATATCAGGAGAAGCTTAAAATAATGACGGTTGATGAATTGAATCAAAAATTTCTTGACATTGTTGATGGACTTATATCTCAGCCATCCGGCGCGAAAGGATATGGTTTATTCGGAAAAAAAATACATATTACAGGTGTGGTAGCATCAGAAAAAGCA
This sequence comes from Pyrinomonadales bacterium, assembly GCA_038235165.1. Lineage (GTDB taxonomy): Bacteria > Acidobacteriota > Blastocatellia > Pyrinomonadales > Pyrinomonadaceae. The sequence goes on along the minus strand of JBBSUG010000043.1, from coordinate 1,362 downwards.
GCAAAATTGCATTCGAGTTATATTAACGATCATAGTTTGAAAGCGAAGTTTGAAAAACTTGGGATAGCGTATTCTATTGCGCCTGCATTACTCGCCGGAATTGCTAGTCGTGAGAGTAGTATGGGGCGCGCACTGCGCCCTGAATCAGAAATTTATTGGGGTTGGGGAGATTACGGAACCCGCAAGACACACGGTGAAAAAACGCCAACATATCACGGCTTTGGTGTGTTGCAACTTGATCGCATTGCAGCACCTTTTCCTATTGTAACTAAAGAGTTGAACCATTCACTTGGCAAAATAAAACTGAATCCGTATGAGGATCGCTGGCTCGAATGGGGTATCAAAACTTTTACGAACAAACTCGATAATGCCGGCACATCGTATCCAAAACTTGCCACATCCGAGCAGTTTGCCACAGCTTTAAGCAAGTATAATGGCGGCAAAAAAGGTTTCTACTATCCTGATAATGATGCATATACAACAGGGAAAGATTACGCAAACGATACACTTGTGCGCTCGCGCTGGTATGTAAAAAATTGGGGAAATTTATGATTATTAAATTGCTTTCAGTATTAACAGGATTTGCAATGACTGCTTGCGTCCATTCCGCGTTACAATCAATGCCGGTAAGTAAGCCGATTAATTCGGCGAACAAAAGTGTTGTCCAGACCGCACCGACACCGCCCGTGCAAACAACGCTTTCAGAGTGTTCGCAAAAACGCGCCGTCGGGCTACCGTCGGGCGTGAACATTCCGCAGGAGTTGTGCTTCGATGACTTGAAACCTGTTGATGCCAGAGAGAAAAGTGCGGCGAAGACGGGCAATTCGGCGCAGAGTTCCCGCATTGAAGGTTTCGATATCCCATTCGCCGAACTGCCAAAAGAAGTGCAAAATATTGTGCGTCTGACTTCGCCGAAAATGGATGTTTCAGCCGTTGTGTTCGATTTGATGATTATACCGACCCCCGATGCAAAAGCGAATAATCGGTTAGTCAAAAGTTACAGCTACGGATCGTCAAGCAAAAATAAAGCGGCGGGCAAAGACCCTAATCACCACAGTTGGCTGTTTAAACGTCAAAATAATCTTTTGAAATTGGAATATGCGGAGATTGACACAACAAAGTGAGATATGTTTGAAGAAAGTTAGAAAAGTGGTTGTAAGAAAATTAACAAAGTTATCTTACACTTTCTCAACAGCCAGACACAGACAATTTACTACCTATCGAGGGTGTCAGATATTTTGTGTAATTGAGTTTTCTGTCAGTCCGGCAATTGGGAGCCGTCCTTCAAAAATGATTGCCATTTGATTCATCGCCAAACTCCAGTTCTGAATGGGCATTGTCCATTTTTTCTCGATATTTTGC
>JBBSUG010000042.1:0-38307 GCA_038235165.1 Pyrinomonadales bacterium | reverse complement strand
GATTCCGTGGAGTTTTTCGCCGGTTTTGGACATTGGACGACAGCCGTTATGGGCGCGGTTTTGGGAAACTTTCGGCGAAGACCCGTATTTGGCAAAAGTGATGGGCGTGTCGTTCGTGCGCGGACTCGAAGGCGACAATCTGAGCAGTCCGAATCACGTTGCGGCGTGTCTGAAACATTATATGGGTTACAGTCTGCCGCTGTCGGGACGCGACCGAACAAACTCTTTGATTCCCGAAAACTATCTGCGCGAATATGTCGAACCGACGTTTCAAGCCGCAATTGACGCGGGCGCGGCAACGGTGATGATAAATTCGGCGGCGATCAACGGCACACCCGGACACTCTAACAGAAAGATTCTGACCGATATGCTGCGCGGCGAAATGAAATTTGACGGTTTGGCGGTTTCCGATTGGGAAGATATTAAAAAACTCGTGACGCAGTGGCGCGTTGCCAAAGACGAAAAAGAAGCGACGATGATGGCGATTAACGCCGGAATTGATATGAGTATGGTTCCGCTCGATTACAGTTTCGCCGACCTTTTGATCGAACTCGTCAAAGAGAAAAAAGTGCCGATGTCGCGGATTGACGAATCGGTCACGCGCATTTTAAAGGTCAAATATGATTTGGGATTATTCGATAATCCGATGCTCGGCGCGTCCGTTGCGAAAGAGAATTTCGGCAAACCGGAATACGCGCAGGTCAGCTTGCAGGCGGCGCGTGAATCTTTGACGCTGCTCAAAAATGACGGCAATGTTTTGCCGCTGTCGAAAAGTAAAAAAGTTTTGGTAACGGGTCCGACAGCGGATTCTTTAATTTCGTTAAATAACGGTTGGACTTGGGTTTGGCAGGGTTCCGAACCGTCGCTTTACCCGAAAGATAAAATGACGATTCAGCAGGCGGTCAAAGCAAAAGTCGGCGCGGGAAATTTCAATTTCGTGCAGGGAACGAGCCTCACGCGCCCCGCCGGTTCACCTTCAAATTCCACGCCGACCGATGTCAATACGGAAGTTGACATCAGCAAAGCAGTTGACGCGGCGAAAAAATCCGATGTCGTCGTGCTGTGTCTGGGCGAAGGTTCTTACACGGAAACGCCGGGAAGTATTCAGGATTTGACGCTGCCCGAACCGCAGCTGAAGCTCGCCGAAGCGGTAATGGCGACTGGCAAACCCGTCGTGTTGGTTTTGGTCGAAGGTCGTCCGCGCGTCATCAGCCGCATCGCCGACCAAACTCCGGCGATTTTGCTCGCGCTCAATCCGAGCAACGAGGGCGGCACGGCAATCGCCGACGTATTGTTCGGCGATTACAACCCGAACGGCAAACTGCCGTTCACTTATCCGCGCAATCCGAATAATTTGCTGACTTACGACTACACTTTATATGACAATTCGGAAAACGTCGCCGTCAACGCGGCAACCAGACCTCAATTCGACTTTGGAACGGGTTTGAGTTATACGACTTACGCTTACAGCAATTTGAAACTATCGTCGAAATCAATACCGTCGAACGGCGAAATCACCGTCAGCGTTGATGTCAAAAACACGGGTAAACGTGCCGGCAAGGAAACGGCGATTTTGTATCTGCGCGATGAAGTGGCGAGCGTTGCGCCTCCGGGAAAGCGCGTCAGACGCTTTGCGAAAATCACGCTCGAACCGAGTCAGAGTAAAACTCTGACGTTCAAATTAAACCGCGACGATTTTTCGTTTATCGGCGCGGACAACAAACCGATGGTGGAAGCCGGAGATTTTACGGTGATGATCGACGATCAAAAAGCGATGTTTACGCTTCAATAATTATAGTTGGAAGAAATTTTAGCCACGAACAAACACGAAAAGACACGAAATTATTTAAATAAATCAACTTCTTCTCAGTGTTTATCTGAATCTATCAGTGGCTAAAATTCCTTAAAAATCCGTACTCTAATGAAAAACAAGATTTACATATTGCTGATTTTGGCGTTCGCCGCGCAGTTCGCCGCCGCGCAGAGTGTCGCGCAAAAACGCGCCGAACGGATGGGTGTCGGAATGAATCTGTCTTATCTCGACAATTGGTGGAACGGCACGAAAGAAAAAAAATACGCTGATTTCGTTAAGACGGCGGAAGCGGCGAAACGCGAGAAAATGTTCGCCGACATTGCCGCAAACGGATTTAAAACCGTGCGAATTCCGATAGATTTCGGCGCGTGGGCAAATTACGAAAAGCCTTATAAGTGGACAAACGAAGAAGGTTTGAAAACCGCTGACAAGTTTGTTAAGTGGGTATTGGACAACAATTTAAACGCGATTATTGATTTGCATCACGTCGAATTTGACGGCAAAGTTGAAGGCGCGGCGACGACCGAAAGAATTGTCTGGCTTTGGAAAGAAATTGCAACGCGATATAAAAACACGAATCCCGAAAAAGTTTTCTTTGAACTTCGCAACGAGCCACACGATATTACGGCGGAAAATTGGCGCGAACAAGCCGAAGCGATCATCAAAACCGTGCGAAAAATTGCGCCGAATCATACTTTGATCGTCGGTCTTCACGATTGGAATTCGCGGAAAGCGTTAATCGAATCGAAACCTTTTGACGATAAAAATATCATTTACACATTTCATTATTACGACCCGTTCATTTTCACTCATCAAGGCGCGACTTGGGCGGGCGAAGGTTTGCCGGAATTGAAAGATGTGCCGTTTCCATATTCCGAAGATGCTAAAATCAAAATTCCTGAAACGGCGAAGGGAAAATGGATTGAAAATCAGATCAAAAGTTACAAAGAAGATTCAAATGCGGAAAAAATGTTTGCGGATTTGAAAGCGGCGAAAGATTGGTCAATCAAAAACAACGCGCCGATTTTTCTTGGTGAATTCGGTTCGTTCACTAAAATGCCAACGATTGAAGACCGCTGTCGCCACGCCGCGACGGTTTATGCGGCACTCGGAAAACTGGAAATTCCGAACGCTTGGTGGGAATGGGACGGCGGTTTTAATATGTTTGAGAAAGGCACGACGCGCATTGCGCCGTGTATGCGAGAGGCGGTTGATTTATTTAATGCAGGAAAATAGGTGAAAGCGTTCTGAGTTCCGTCTTTAGACGGCTTTTCGCCGCGCTTCGCTGGCGGAAGAAACACGCTGAAGCGTGAACTCAAAACGAAAACGAAATTTATGAAAAAAATTATTATTAGAAATTTTATTGCCCTCACACTGGTTTTATCGGCGGTTTTCATAATTTCGGCGCAGGATTTACAAAAAGAACGGCGAAATTTGATGCCCGTTCCGGCAAACGTCAATTGGGAAAGCGGCAAATTGTCCGTTTCCAAAGATTTTACGGTTGCCGTAAAAGATGAAACTGACGAGCGTTTGAAAAGTTATGTTGACCGTATAATGCGCCGAATGGAAGGCAGAACTGTAATGACGCTTTCTCGTGAATTATCAAATAACGCGACAAACGCGCAGCTTTTAATCGAAACGAAATCAACCGGAAATGTGATTCCTCGACTCGGCGATGATGAATCTTACAATCTCGAAATAAATGATAAACAGGCGAAGATAACTGCACAAAACACCGTCGGCGCGATGCGCGGACTGGAAACTTTTCTGCAATTGCTCGACGGCGACAAAGACGGATTTTATTTTCCGGCGGTTTCAATTGCTGACAAGCCGCGTTTTGAGTGGCGCGGTTTGATGATTGATTCGGCGCGGCATTTTATGCCGATGGAAGTTTTACGCCGAAACTTGGATGCGATGGCGGCGGTGAAATTGAATGTTTTTCACTGGCATCTGACCGACGATCAGGGAATTCGCGTCGAAACGAAGAAATTTCCCGAACTTCATCTGCAAGGTTCGGACGGAAATTTTTACACGCAAGAGCAAATCCGCGAGATTATCAAATACGCGGCTGACCGCGGAATTCGCGTGATGCCGGAGTTCGAGATGCCCGGACACGCGACGGCGTGGTTTGTTTCGCACCCGGAAATCGCCAGCGGCGCATCCGGCGCGACTTATAAAATCGAACGCAATCCGGGAATTTTCGATCCGACGCTTGACCCGACGAATGAGAAAACTTATCAAATTTTAGAAGTTTTTTTCAAAGAGATGTCCGAACTTTTCCCCGACAAATACGTCCACATCGGCGGCGACGAAAACGAAGGCAAACAATGGGCGGCGAACCCGAACATTCAGGCATTTATGCGGGAAAAGGGTTTGAAGGACAAACACGAACTGCAAACTTTTTTTAATAAACGGATTCTCAAATTTATTCAGGCGAACGACAAAATTATGATGGGTTGGGAAGAAATTTTGCAGCCCGATCTGCCGAAAGATATTGTTATTCATTCGTGGCGCGGACCGAAATCGCTCGCTGATGCTGCTAAACAGGGTTTTCAAAGCGTTCTCTCAAGCGGTTATTACATTGATTTGATGTTTCCGGCTTCGCAGCATTACGTCGTTGACCCGATTCCCGCCGACACACAATTAACGGCTGAACAGCAAAAACGAATCTTGGGCGGCGAAGCGACGATGTGGAGCGAATGGGTTTCGCCGGAAACGATTGATTCGCGCATCTGGACGCGCACCGCCGCGATTGCCGAACGATTTTGGTCACCGCGCGAAGTTAATCAGGTTGACGATATGTATCGGCGACTTGCAGTGATAAATGTTCAGTTGGAAGAACTCGGCTTGACGCATCGCAAAAATCAGGCGATGCTGTTGCGGCGTTTGGCGAATAATCAGGACATTGTGCCGTTGCAAACTCTGGTTTCGATCATTGAGCCGGTCAAAGAATATAAGCGTTATCAAGTGCGTCCGCAAAATATGTTGTCGCCGCTGACGGGGTTGATTGACGCGGCGCAGGCGGACGCGCCGAATGCGCGAATTTTTAACAATGCGGTTGACGAAATGTTGTCGAATAATGACGCGGCGAAAGTTCGCGCGATGTTGAGTGATTGGCAAAACGCACAAGCGAAACTCGCGCCGATGTTGGAAAATGCGGCAGGACTTGCCGAAGCAAAACCGTTAGTCGAAAACTGGAAAAATTTGAACGCAATCGGACTCGAAGCAAATTCATATTTGGAAAAAAACGAAACGCCGTCTGCCGATTGGCATGATGCGAAATTAAAAATGCTTGATGAACTTGGCAAACAAAAAGCAGGCTTGGAGTTTGCGGTTTTGCGGGGAGTGAAAATGTTGATTGTAGCGGCAAACGAGATGCCGAATTTGAAAAATCTTTCGCCGACGGAAAGGCGTGAGCGAATCAAGGAAATTGCTTTTCCAAAAAAGAATAACTAAAAAGTGAAATTGTGATTGAAAGCTAATGAATAAAGTCGTCGCCGGAATAGACATCGGCGGAACAAAAATCGCCGTTGCGCTCGAAAATTTAAGCGGTGAAAAAATCGCCGTCCGCCGATTGCCGACGCAGGTTGAAATCGGTGCGTATGCGATTATCGAAACAGTTTTTCAGGCGATAACGGAAATGCTCGAAGAAAACCGAGCGAAATTAGTCGCCGCCGGTATCGGCTGCCCGTCGCCGCTCGACGTGGAAAAAGGTTTGGTAATGTCGCCTTCAAATTTACGCGATTGGAATAATTTTCCTATCGCTGAACTTTTTCGTGAGCGTTTCAAAGTTCCCGTCGCGCTCGACAACGACGCTAATGCGGCAGCTCTCGGCGAATACGTTTACGGCGCGGGACGCGGTTACAAAAATATCGTTTACGTAACGGTTTCCACCGGAATTGGCGGCGGAATTATCCTAAACGGCGAAATTCTGCACGGTGTCAGCGGCGACTCGGGAGAAATCGGACACACGATTGTTCAGCCGGACGGAATCCGCTGCAATTGCGGTTCAATCGGCTGTCTTGAAACGATTTGCGCCGGAGTTCATATCGCCCGCCGCGCACGCGAACGATTGGCAGATGGCGAACCGAGTTTGATGAACGAAATGACGGCGAACATCAATGAAGTTACGACAAAAACCGTCGTCGAAGCGGTGCGGCGAGGCGACAAATTGGCAATTGAGATTTGGGATGAAACCTGCCGTTTTCTCGCCATCGGAATCGCTAATGTTATCTCAATACTTGCGCCGGAAGCCGTTATTATCGGCGGCGGAATTTCGGCGGCGGGCGATTTATTATTCGCGCCGCTGCGCCGATTGCTGCCGGAATTTGTTTCGATGATTCCGGCTGAAAAAATTAATATTATTCCGGCGGAACTCGGCGGCGAAAGCGGCGTTTGCGGTGCGTTGGTGATGGCGAAAAAAGTCGTGCCGAATGATATGTTTAGCGACGGAAAGAGGCGTGAAACAAGCGTGTGAAATGCAGTGAATATAAAAACTGTGAGCGTGTTTCCGCAGGAAAAATTATGAAGTCTGAAAACGATTACACGCGGCGCGATTTTTTGAAAATCGCTGCTGCCGGAACAACCGCTTTAACTTTTGCCGATTCTATTTTCGGCGGCGATCTAAGCGATAAAAATTCAAAAGAAATGCTTCTTTACATCGGAACTTATACATCGGGCAAAAGCATCAGCGAGGGCATTTATATTTACAAATTCGATGCCGAAAGCGGTAGTTTGCAGCCGTATAAAACGGTCAAAAACGTCGTCGAACCGTCGTACTTGACGATTGCCGGAGACGGAAAATATCTCTACGCCGTCAACGAAACCGAAGTTTACGAAGGCAAAAAAAGCGGCGCGGTCAGCGCGTTTGCGATTGACCGCAAAACAGGCGATTTGACGTTTTTAAACAAAGTGCCGAGTTTGGGTGGTGCGCCCTGTTTTATCGTCGCGGCGGAGAACAATAAATTCGTTTTAGCCGCCAATTACGTCGGCGGCAATGTGTCCGTTTTTCCGATTATAGCGGGCGGAGAACTCGGCGCGTCGGTTGATTTAGAGCAGCAGACGGGAACGGGTCCGAACAAAGACCGGCAGGAATCGGCGCACGCTCATTCGATCAATTTAGACGAGAACAATCACTTCGCCGTCGCTTGTGATTTGGGCGCGGATAAAATTTATATTTACGCCTTTGATAAAAAAACGGGCAAATTAACGCCGAACGCCAAACAACCGTTTTACCAAACAAAACCCGGTGCGGGTCCGCGCCATTTTGCCTTTCACAAAAACGGAAAATTTGCATTTTCAATTAACGAACTCGACTCGACAATTTCTTCGCTTGCCTTTGATGCGAAAGACGGAACGCTCGGCGAAGTGCAAACCGTGACGACTTTGCCCGCCGACTTCAAAGGCAAAAACTCCTGCGCCGATCTGCACATCGCGCCGAACGGCAAATTTCTCTACGGCTCGAATCGCGGACACGACAGCGTGGTCGTTTACAAAATTGACGGGCAGACGGGCAAGTTGGAATATGTCGAAAACACATCGACAGGCGGCAAAACACCGCGCAATTTCGTGATTGCGCCGAACGGAAAATATTTGTTGGCGGCGAATCAAAATTCAAATTCGATCAATGTTTTTCGGATTGACGAGACAAGCGGGAAGTTGACGCAAACTACCAATACGGCGCAAGTTTCGATGCCGGTTTGTTTAAAGTTTTTTTGAAATGCGGCGACAGCAATTTTGCAACATCGTTCTATTATCACTGCCCCGAGTCGGCTGTCACCAATTTACTCTTCGAACCCAAAAAACTTGAGCGGGTAATCGGGCATTATCGCCAACCGGAATGTTTTTCGGGGGCAGGGACTTTACTCAACTGAAAATTGAAATATACTCTAGTTAATTTAGAATCACAGAAATAATAAGCGGCGAAACACAACAAATATGGTCAGACGGATAAATCTTAAAAGCGCAAATGTGGCGCGTTCCAGCACGATTCGTGATATTAACCGGCAGATTATACTTAACCATATCCGCGAAAAAAGTTCTATTTCAAGAGCGGAAATCGCCCGCGTCACCGATTTGCAGCGGTCAACCGTTTCGCTGATCGTCGAAGAATTAAAGAATATCGGTTTGATCGAAGAGATCGAGGGCGAATCTTCGGGCGGGCGACCGCCGCATTTGCTGTCGCTGAAAACGTCGCACGCCGTTGCCGTCGGCGTTGATTTCGGGAAGAAACGAACGATTGTCGCCACCAGCGATTTAGCCGGCTCGGTTCTCGAACAGGAAGAGTTTCCGTCCGACACGGATTTTGAAAAGGCGATTGACCGCGTTATTAAATCGGTCAAATTTTTTATCCACAAAAACGGCGGTACGATTGAAGGCATCGGGGTCAGCATTCCGGCACTAGTTGAACCGCAGAGCGGCAAAGTATTGGTCGTTCAGCATTTGAATTGGTATGAACCGCCGTTTGCGGAACGGCTGAGAATCGCTACCGGGCTGCCGGTGAAAATTGATAACGACGCGAACGCCGTCGCCCTCGCCGAATTGTGGTTCGGTCGTCCTGAGATTACCCAGGTGCGCGATTTTATATTGGTGCTGATCGAAAACGGAATCGGTACCGGAATTGTTTTCGACGGGCAAATTTATCGCGGCAAGGGCGGCATCGCTGGTGAATTCGGGCATATGACTATCGGCAGCGATGCGCCGATTGCCTGCGCTGCGGGAAAATATGATTGTTGGGAAGCCTTTGCCTCGGAGCGTTCCGCCATCGCCCGTTACGTCAAATTACTCAACAAAAATGATGGCGCAGAAAAAATAAGTTTTACGGAATTGGTCAATCTCGCGTTTGACGGCGATGAAAAAGCGCGGACGGCTCTGAAACAAACTGCTCATTATATCGGGGTCGGCATCGCCAATTTGTTTCAAGGATTGTCGCCCGAAGTCGCTGTCGTGACCGGCAACATCGTCCGGGCGTGGTCGCTGATCGAAGACGATATCAAAGCAGGTGCCGAATCTGCCAATTGTCAGGGTTATCCGACTGCCCGGTTTATTCCTTCGACACTCGGCGAGTACCCAACGCTGATGGGCGCACTGAGTTTGATTCTAACCGATAAATTCGCGCCGGTTTCGATCACTTAAAGCAGATATGTTGAGCAAATGTATCGAAAATAACTCTCCTCTCAACATACTTTGTTGTTGTGGCAGACAAAACTTTTGTGATAAAATTTGTCTCGATCAGAACAATTCCCGAAAGTGTCGTCATTAACACGACGAAGCGCAAAAAATGAATTATTCAAGTTTTAACCGATTTTTTACCGAGAGTGCGATTTTTCTTGCGCGAATCTTCATTTTATTCGTTATTGTCGGCGGGGTATTTCAAATTTACGGACAGATTACTCCATCGCCGACCGCCGAAAATAAATCGCCGGTTGACCGAACCCGGCTGGAAATTAACGAAGAGTTATCCGAATCGCTGGCGAACGATCTGCTGGTTTTGTCGGTGGCGGCGCGGGAACGTGATTTGACGCTGATCGCCGATTTTTTCCCGCCGCAACTGATTGCCAAACCGTTTCCGTCCCGCGCTTCGGCGGCGAAAACGCAGATCAAATGGATTAATTCGCATAACTGGGAAAGCACCGACAAAATCATCAACGCTTCAAATAATGCGGGCGGTGCGGGCGAAATTACGGGCAAAGCGTTTTTGGGAAAATGGTCTGAGTTTCTCGATCATTTTTCCGAAATCGAAGATGCGCGGTTTAAAGTCAAAGAAGCGAATTTTGACGACACGGCGAAAGCCGTTCTCGGCGCGGAACAGCCGACGGCGGTGACGGGCGCGACGGGCAGAGCGCGAATCGCTTTTTACGTCATTGGGCGCGACGCGGAAGGCAAGCGCGAATGGGCGCGGGGAAGTTTTTGGGCGAATGTTCGCGCCGATAAAAATAAACACTGGCAATTTGATTCGTTTGATTTAATCGGTTTTGACTCCTTGGTTGCCGAGAAAGATTTGTTTTCCGAAGTCGGTGTTCCCGCCGGTGTCGGCGCGATGATTCCCGCATTCGGCACCCCGGAAAACAGCGGCTTCGTCTGGCACGGCGCGGCTGCCGGAGACTTTAACAACGACGGTTGGATTGATCTTTTCGCAGTCGGAACGAACCGCAACTATCTGTATTTGAACGATAAAAAAGGCAGTTTCCGCGATGCGTCCGACGAAGCGGGTGTGAAAATAACCTCTGCCGGAACCGCGCCGCTTGTTTTCGATTATGACAACGACGGCGACGAAGACATTTTTATTTCCGCCGTCGGTCAGCAGATTCTGCTTGAAAATCAATTTAAACAAACGGGCAAACTCGAATTTAACGATGTCTCGCTGGAAAGCGGCGTGGCGAAAGATGCCATCGGGTTTTCGGCGGTTGCGGGCGATGTCAACGGCGACGGGCGGCTCGATGTTTACGTCACTTCTTATAACCGCTACGGGCAAATCACGCCGGATTCGTGGTTCCGGGCGACGAACGGGACGCCGAATCTGCTGTTTGTCAGTCAGCCCGACGGAACTTTCCGCGAGGAGTCGGCGAAATGGGGAATTGACGACAAACGCTGGAGTTACGCGGCTGAATTTGCGGACATCAACGGCGACGGGAAAATTGATTTGTATGTCGCCAATGATTTCGGCGAAAAAGCGATGTATATCAATCGCGGCGACAAATTTGTTGACGAAGCAGAAACTCGCGGTCTGCTCGACCCCGGCAATGGAATGGGCGTGTCATTCGGCGATTACAACAACGACGGATTGCTGGATTTACATTCGACCAATATGAGTTCGACCGCCGGAAACCGCATTTTGACACGGTTGTTTCCGAATGCGAGTGCGAAGGATAATGTGCTGAAAAAGCTCGCGGCAGGCAATAATCTCTACGAAAATACGGGCGACGGGAAATTTAAGGACGTAACGGCGGCGGTCGGCGGTTTTTCCGGCGGGTGGGCGTGGGGCGGCGGATTTATTGATTTTGACAACGACGGTTGGGAAGACATCTACACTCCGAACGGTTTTATTTCGGGCAAGTCAATGAAAGACACCTGAAGTCAGTTCTGGCGGCAAGTTGTGTCGCAGGATAATACCGGAAAAAATGAAAAAGGTGCTTTGCGCGGCGATCAGAATCAGTTGATGTTCGGGCAGGGATTTTCGTTCAGCGGCTACGAACGCGATCCGCTTTATATAAATTCGGAGGGTAAGAAATTCACCGATATTTCGGGAGTTTCGGGTATTGATTCAATCACCGACGGACGCGCCGGAGTTTTTGCGGACTTCGACAACGACGGTGATTTGGACGTTTTTTCGACGACGATTCAAAACCAGTCGCATCTGCTTTTCAGAAATAATGTCGGGCAGGACAACAACTATTTACGCGTTATTTTAGAGGGCGACGGTAAAACCGTTTCGCGCGATGCGTTCGGTTCGGTCGTGCGCGTAAAAACTTCCGCCGGAATTTTGACGAAGATCAAAGCGGGAGGTTCAGGGTTTATTTCGCAAAATGATCCGCGTCTGTTGTTCGGTCTGAGTAAAGACACTAAAGCCGAAACGGTCGAAGTAACCTGGTCAAGCGGGCAAATCGAACGCTTTAGCGGCGACGCGATGAAAAACTCGACGCTGATTTTAAAACAGGGCGCGGGCAAAATCGAAACGATTACTTTAGCCAAAGCGAACTTGCCCGACCCGCTGACAAAAGCCGAGATATTCGCGCAGAATCTAAAAATAAAAATCGGTGCGCCGCTGCCCGATTTCGCGGTCAAAACTTTGAGCGGTACGACGAGTTCAATGCGTCAAAATTTCAAAGCCGGACGGCAGACTTTAGTTAACATTTGGGCGACGTGGTGCATTCCGTGTGCTAAGGAAATGCCCGAACTGGAAGCACTGCGCGGACGACTGGCGGCAAACAATATTGATTTGATCGGGCTGAATGTGGATGCGGAAAAGGATGCGAACATCAAGGACTACATTGCCGGTAAGCGCGTCACTTACCCGGTTTTGGTCGGCGGCGTGACGGCAGTCGAAAACATTTATGCAACCGATGAATTAAGCGTTCCGCTGACTATTCTGGTTGACGAAAAAGGCATCGTGACGGATTTAATTCCCGGCTGGTCGGCGGAAACGCAGAGTAAATTCAGATCGTTAAGCGGCGGCGAAACATCGAAAATCAACTTAAAGATAATAACGCCATCCGACAACAAAAAGCGATAGAAAACAGAGTCCGGCTTCCCGAATTTACACAGGCTGAATTTGCAGATTTGTGGATTTTGCTTTTTATCTAAAGCCTTGAATTTCAGTTTCCCGGTGCAGATTCAAACACGAAGGTTGTCGAACCTTTGTGAATCTTTGCGGACGCGCCGTTTGAATCCATCATTTTTGCTTTTTGAAATCTATTACTTCCCGGAATCTCGATAATATTATGAAAATTTTCCAGAAAAAATTTGTAAAATTCACATTGAGCTTTACCTTGTCATTTCTTTTGATGGCGATTTCCGCCCCGCTAGAGGTTGTGGTACGGGCGCAGAGCGAAAAATCCCCTTACCGAAATTCACGCCTTTCGATTGATGAGCGCGTCAAAGACCTGCTGGGGCGAATGACTTTGGAAGAAAAAATCGCGCAGATGATGGGTTTGTGGATGGAAAAACCGAACGACAACAGCAATGTTCCGAAAGAAAAGCTGCCGCTGGGCGGTACTTTTTCGCCCGAAATGGCTAAACAAAAAATGCCGAACGGAATGGGGCAATTTGGGCGACAGCGCGAAAATTTGGATCCAAAGAGTTCGGCGGAATACGCGAATGCGACGCAGAAATGGCTTGTCGAAAATACGCGGCTCGGCATTCCTGTAATGTTTCACGACGAAATTCTGCATGGTAGTATGTTGAGCGGCGCGACCGTTTTTCCCGTTCCCTTAGCGATGGCTTCGAGTTGGGACTCGAATTTAATGACAAAGGTTTTTACCGTTGCAGCGCGTCAAACCAGACTTCGCGGAACGCATCAGGTTTTGGGTCCGAATATGGATTTGGCGCGTGAACCGCGTTGGGGCAGAACGGAAGAAACTTACGGCGAAGACCCGTATTTGACTTCGCAGATGATCGTTTCGGTCGTCAAAGCGATTCAGGGAAACGCGACTTACGCGAATCCGAAAATTGACGACGCGCACGTTATCGCCACCGGAAAACATTTCGCCGGACACGGACAACCCGAAAACGGTACGAATATCGGTCCCGTAAATATCTCCGAAAGACAACTTCATGAAACACATTTTCGCCCGTTTGAAGCGGCGGTTAAGGAAGCGAGTTTGATGAGCCTTATGCCCGCTTATCACGAAATTGACGGCATTCCGGTTCACGTCAACAAATTTATGCTCGACACGCTTTTGCGGAAAGAATGGGGTTTTCAAGGTACGATTGTTTCCGATTATTACGCGATGACTGAACTCGTCAAACGCCATCACGTCTCCGCCGATGAAGCCGATGCCGCGAAACAGTCGCTCGAAGCCGGTTTGGATGTCGAACTTCCCGAACCCGACGTTTATAAAACTTTGATCGAACAGGTTACAGCCGGAAAAATTCCTGAAGATTGGATTGACCAAGCCGTTTCGCGGATTCTTCGTCAGAAATTCCAACTCGGACTTTTTGAAAATCCGTATGTTGACGTGAGCAGAGCCGTGCAGATGATGGACACGGCGGAAGATCGAGCGTTGGCGGCGGAAACAGCAAGAAAATCAATCGTTCTGCTGAAAAATCAAAACAACATTTTACCGCTCGACAAATCGAAATTAAAATCCGTCGCCGTCATCGGTCCGAATGCGGACCGCGCCCATCTCGGCGGATATACCGACCCGAATCCGCCGCGCACGGTCAGCATTTTGGACGGCGTGAAAAACAAGGTCGGCAGCACAATCAAGGTCAATTACGCGGAAGGCGTGAAAATCACGAAAGAAGGCGGCAATTGGTTCAGCGACACGGCAATCCCGAACGATGCGGCGAGTGACCGAAAATTAATTGATGAAGCCGTCAAAATCGCTGAAATGTCTGATTCCGTCATATTAGCAATCGGCGGAAACGAAGATACAAATAAAGAAGCGTGGGCGGAAAATCACTTGGGCGACCGCGATTCTTTGGAACTGTTCGGAAGACAAAACGATCTCGTCAAAGCAATTTTGGCGACCGGAAAACCGACCGTCGTGTTCCTGATCAATTCAGGACCGTTGGCGATAAATTACGTCGCGGAAAATGTCGCGGCGATTTTGGAAGGTTTTTATCTCGGCGAAGAAACCGGCACGGCGGCGGCGGACGTTTTGTTCGGCGATTATAATCCGGGCGGAAAATTGCCCGTTTCATTTCCGCACACGGTCGGTCAGCTCCCGATTTATTACAACTACAAACCGACGGCGCGGCGCGGTTACATCAATTCGATCACTGAACCTCTTTTTTCTTTCGGCTACGGTCTGAGTTACACGACCTTCAAGTATTCGAATCTGAAAATCACCAAACCAAAAATCAAAACCGATGAAGAGACGACGGTGACGGTTGATATCACAAACACGGGCAAAATGCGCGGCGACGAAATCGCGCAAATGTATCTCCGCGACGAACTCAGTTCGGTCACGCGCCCCGTCAAGGAACTCAAAGATTTTGCCAGAATTTCAATCGAACCGGGCGAAACGAAAACGGTGACGTTCAATCTCACGCCCGAAAAACTTTCACTGTATAACCGCAAAATGAAGCGCGTCGTTGAACCGGGAATGTTCACGATTATGGTTGGCGGCAACCCGGCAGCCCTGTTGAATCAGCAGTTGGAAGTTACTCAGTAAACAAAATAATCAAGAGCCAAAAGACGATCCGTTGATAAATCGTTTTTTAGCTCTTGATTATTTTGCCGTCACTTTTTCGGCAAAGCCCGAACACTTTGCTTTTACCCGCCCACAAAATGTTCGGCTTTGCCGCCTGACTGACAGGTCTGAAATTATTTCAGGTCAAAGCGGTCAAGACTCATCACCTTATTCCACGCCGCCGCAAAATCCCGGACGAATTTCTCCTGACCGTCATCTGCACCATAAACTTCCGCCAGAGCCCGGAGTTCTGAGTGCGAACCGAACATCAGATCAACACGAGTTCCGGTCCATTTAACTTCGCCGCTTGCCCGGTCGCGTCCTTCAAATTCGTTCTGATCTTCCGAAGTTGCTTTCCACAATGTGCTGCAATCGAGCAGATTAGCAAAGTAATCGTTGGTTAGTGTTCCCGGTTTGTCGGTGAAAACGCCGTGTTTCGATTGATCGAAGTTAGTGTCAAGCACCCGCATTCCGCCGACCAGAACCGTCATTTCAGGTGCGGTCAGAGTCAGCAATTGGGCTTTATCAACCAGCATTTCCTCGGCTGATGTAACGTGATGATTTTTGCGATAGTTGCGAAAACCGTCCGCCTGCGGTTCGAGATAACCGAATGATTCAACGTCGGTTTGTTCCTGCGACGAATCGGCGCGTCCCGGAGTAAAAGGAACAGTCAATTCCTGTCCGCCATCTTTCGCCGCTTTTTCGATAGCGGCACAGCCGCCGAGAACGATCAGGTCAGCGAATGAGACCTTTTTATCTCCTGATTGCGAACCATCAAACTCTTTTTGAATTTTTTCAAAAGTATCAAAAACTGTTGAAAGCTGCGCCGGATTATTGGCTGTCCAGTATTTTTGCGGTGACAGGCGAATTCGTCCGCCGTTCGCGCCGCCGCGCATATCGGAACCGCGAAATGTCGAAGCCGCTGCCCACGCGGTCGAAACCAACTGCGAAACAGACAAACCCGAATCGAGAATTTTCCCTTTCAAATCGGCGATGTCGGAATCGTTGATCAATTCGTGCGTCACTTCGGGAATCGGGTCTTGCCAGATCAATTCTTCCTCCGGCACTTCCGGTCCAAGATAACGAACTTTCGGTCCCATATCGCGGTGCGTCAGTTTGTACCAAGCGCGGGCAAATGCGTCGGCAAATTCATCAGGGTTTTCAAGAAAACGTCTCGAAACTTTTTCGTAATCAGGGTCTTCCCGCAAAGCGATGTCGGTAGTCAGCATAAACGGCTGATGAGTTTTTGAAGGATCGTGCGCGTCGGGAATCGTTCCCGCGCCGCCGTCACCTTTGGGTTTCCATTGGTGTGCGCCCGCCGGACTCTTGGTTAATTCCCATTCGTAATTGAACAAATGTTCAAAGTAGTCGTGACTCCACTGTGCCGGAGTTTTCGTCCAGGTGCCTTCGATGCCGCTGGTAATCGTGTCATTTGAATGTCCGCTGCCAAATGAATTTTTCCAGCCCATACTCATTTCTTCAAGGCTGGCACCCGCCGGTTCCGCCCCGATATATTTTGTCGGATCGGCGGCACCGTGTGTTTTACCGAAGGTGTGTCCGCCGGCAATCAGCGCGACGGTTTCTTCGTCGTTCATCGCCATCCGTCCGAATGTTTGACGAATGAGACGAGCTGACCCGATTGGATCTGGGTTTCCGTTCGGACCTTCCGGGTTAACATAAATAAGACCCATATGATCGGCGGCAAGCGGATTTTCGAGGTCCATATCGCTGGAATGACGATCATCGCCCATCCACTCGCCTTCCGGTCCCCAATAAACATCTTCCTCCGGTTCCCAAATATCTTCGCGTCCGCCGCCGAAGCCGAATGTTTCAAAACCCATTGATTCGAGCGCGCAGTTACCTGTGAGAATCATCAGATCAGCCCACGACAGTTTCTGTCCGTATTTCTTTTTGACAGGCCACAACAGCATTCGCGCTTTGTCAAGGTTAGCATTATCTGGCCAGCTGTTGAGCGGAGCAAAACGCTGGGTTCCAGTTAAACCGCCGCCGCGACCGTCCGCAACCCGATAAGTTCCGGCACTGTGCCACGCCATTCGGATAAACAGCGGACCGTAGTGACCGAAATCGGCTGGCCACCAATCTTGTGAATCGGTCATCAACTTGAAAATGTCTTCTTTTACGGCTTTCAAATCGAGAGACTTGAATTCCTCCGCGTAGTTGAAATCTTCGCCCATCGGGTTAGACAAGGAAGAACGTTGACGAAGAATTTTCAAGTCCAACATATCAGGCCACCAGTCCTGATTCGACCGGCGGGTACTGGTGGCGAACTTCATCGCCCCGCCCGTAAACGGGCATCGAGTTGATTCGTTAGTTTCCCAAACTTTATGGTTACCATGATCCGAACCATCAGTGTCGGATGTTTTACGATTTGATTCGTCAGTGCCAACAGCCTCTCGGCTCGATTCGTTTGTTTCCCAAGCTTTATGATTTTCTGTATTATTTGCCATTTATTTTTTCGTTTGTTTTGTTTGTTTTTTGGAATTAATTTAATTTAACATTCTGCTTCAGACTTGGTCCGTTGCCCAATATTTTACTTTCTGCAATCAGGACATAAACCGCGCAGAGTTACTTCAATTGATTTAACTTCAAAATTAGAGCGTTCGGCTGCTTCCGCCATCAACTGATTCGGAAAAAACAGTTCTAAATCAACCAGTTTTCCGCAGTTGTTGCAAATTGCGTGGTCGTGCGGTGTCAGTTTGCGATCATAAAGTTTAGCATCCGAACCGAACCTAATCTCACCGATCAAACCCTCTTTCTTCAGGTAATTCAAAGAATTGTAAACGGTTGCGAACGAGATACCGGGCAAAAACCGGCGGGCATCATCGAACACTTCATTGGCAGTCAGATGCTTGTCCGATTCTTGGATTGTCTTTAAGACCGCTTGTCGTTGTTTCGTCAATCCTAAATTTTCTGTATCTTTCATTATTTAGATTTAGAATAATTCTAATTGAACGATATGTCAAGTAATTCGATGTGTTTGTGTTGACCATCAAATTGTCGTTTAGGATACTTTTTCATAAAAAATGTTTTCCAAAACGACAATTTGATAGTTAAACTCATGTTTACACTAAATCTTTCAAACAGCTTATTGGACAGTTAAATCACTAGCATCCGTTTAACTTGGTTACTCGTTTAAATAAAAGCTGCAAGCACTCCCAAATAAATTACTTCTTTTTGACAACCGTAATTGTCACTTCCGCCGGATATTGTTTTGAATGATGAACCGTATTGCGGGCGATTACGCCTTTTGTTTCGTCGTAATTATTGCCGCCCGTGTTTAAATTGCGGTCGAATCTGGGGAAATTACTGCTTGAAATTTCAATGCGAATGCGGTGTCCGGGAGCGAAGTAATTGCTCGTCACCATCGGCTGAAATTTCATTTTGTAAACTTTGTCTCTTTCCATCCAGACAAGCGGTTTATCGTAACCGTCGCGGTAACGCATCCGCTGAATCGTTTCGTCCAGATTATATGCGCGTCCCTGTTCGTCAACATCAATCAGCTTGACCGTAAAATCCGTGTCTTTGGCATCGGATGAAACGTAAAGAGTTACATCAATATTTCCCGTCAATTCGATTCCTTCCTTCAAAACGTCCGAACTATACACGAGAATATCATCGCGCTGTTCCATTTTGGTCTGGTCGAACGAACCGCCCTGAACGGCGTTTCCGGTGCAGCAGACATTGCCGCCGTAAGAGGGAACGGGATTCATCGGGTCATAAGTAAAACTGTCGGGCGCATCGGCGGTTGGCGGAGCCTGAACCAACGCGCCGTCACCTTTCAACGAATTTGCTTTGCCGCCGCTGGCAAGATAAAACTTCATTGGCTGCGAACCCGCAACCGGAAATGAATCGGCGGTCTGCCATTTGTTGCTGCCCATCGTAAAATATCGAACCTTCGGCATTTTTAAAGTATCGTTGTCTTCGCCCTTCAAGAAATGATCGAACCATCCGTAGGTCAAAGCGTTGTAATCGAGCCGCGCATCGCCCATACTTCGTTCGCCGACGACCGTGTTTTCGGTTGCCCGCGTGTAACTGCAATGCAGAGTCGGTGCGATAACTAAATATTGTTTATCGGCGATTTCAGGATCGGCGGTTTTGCGAACTTGATTATAAGCCGCGATATTCGGACCGATTGAAACGTCATACCACGAAGCAAACCAAAATCCCGGAATGTTGATTTTCATACCGTCGTTCCACAAACCGCCTTTATACCACGCCGGATCGTTCGGCGTTCGCTTAATCATCGCACCGCCCGTGGAAACGGGCATTGCGTCGGCGTAAATTCCTTTCGGTCCGTCAACCGCTTTCATAATGTCCGCCATCGGCAGATGATTCAACGCCTTTGACCAATCAACCGGCGGCGACTGCTGCGCGAGATCAAACGATTTCGATGCGCGAATCAAGTCTTCCTGCGAAGTGTTCGCGGGAAACATCGGGCGCACCTGATTTTGCTCGCCGTAAAGCCACGCGATAAAAAGCATTTGCACCGCGCCGCCGCGATACCAATTTCCCTGCTCGTAATACGGACCGACGCGCCCGATTCCCGCGCCGAAACCTTGCACGATCATCGTCGTAAAATTCGGATTTCCGAGCGCAGCAACTGCGGGCTGCCATTCGGCGGTTGACGAACAGCCGATTGTGCCGATCTTTTTGTTCGACCAATCCTGTTCTGCCATCCACTTTATCGCGTCGTCGCCGTCGGAGATAGGCGCACCTAAAATATCGTAATTTCCCTGTGAGAAAAAATGTCCGCGCTCGTTCATAATGACAAAAGCGTAGCCGCGTTTGACGGCTTCGAGAACCGTCGTCATATCGCGCGGCGCACCAAGTTTGACATCCCAAAAATTGAAATTGTAGGGCGTACGTGAAAAAATTATCGGATATTTCTTTGAAGCATCCTTCGGACGATAAACATCCGCCGCCATTTTCGAGCCGTCGCGCATCGTCACCATTACTTTCCGGTCAACGACGGCAATGTCTTGAAGTTCCGCTTCAATCTTGTTCCTTTTTGCGATAAGTTCGGCATCGGGAACTGCCCGGTTTTGCGTAAATGCGGTTGTCGTCAATGTCGCCAACAACAATGCTGCCAAAAGAAAATTACGTCTGATATTCTTCATCAAAATTGCTCCTTAATGCAGGTTTTCTCGATTTTTCGGTTTAATAATTTTAGAAAATTCAGGGAAATTTTAACACATTTTTCGGACGCAGCGTAAACTCACTACGGATTGGTACCTGTCAGCATCAAACCGGTGCGTTCATCCAACCCGAACATCAGATTCATATTTTGCACCGCTTGTCCGCTTGCGCCTTTTACCAAGTTATCAATCGCTGAAAAAACGGCGATTTGTTTGCCGTTGGAATTGGCAGCGATGTCGCAAAAATTCGTCGTTTTCACCCAATTGATGTCCGGCGAATTTTCGACGATGCGGACAAAAAACGAATCTTTGTAAGATAATTCATACAAGTTTTTAAGGTCTTCATTCGTCAAAATATTTGTCGTTTCCAGATAACACGACGCGAAAATTCCGCGCGAAACGGGAAGCGAATGCGTCATAAAAACGAACTCGTTTTCAAATTCGCCAACGGTTTTTAAATGCTGAGAAATTTCGGGAATGTGCTGATGTTGGAAAGGTTTATAAGCATAAAAGGAATTCATTCTCTGCGGATGATGAGTATTCGCCGCCGCTTTTGCGCCCGAACCTGATGAACCTGTTTTCGCGTCAACGATAATTTTCCCCGTCAGCAACCCGCTTTTCACCATCGGCGCAAGCGCAAGCAAAGTCGCCGTCGCAAAACATCCCGGATTCGCCACATATCGCGCCGTTTTAATGTGTTCGCGGTTCGTTTCGGTTAAACCGTAAACGAACTTTTTCTGCAATCCGTCAGCGGTGTGTTGGAGTTTATAAAACTGTTTGAAAACGTCTTTATCGTTGATGCGAAAATCGCCAGATAAATCAATAACCTTCACATTTTCAGGCAAGTTCGGAATCAAATTCAACGCCTGACCGTGCGGCAGAGCGAAAAATGCAACATCAATGTTTTCGAGTTGCGACAAATCTTCGGGCGATTTTTCAAACCTCAAATCGGTCAAACCGAACAAATTGCGATGCACTTCGCCGACCGCTTTGCCCGCTTGTTCGTTCGCCGTCACTAAAACGATTTCCGCATTCGGATGAAACAGCAAAATCCGCAAAAGCTCGCTTCCGCCGTAACCCGAACCGCCGAATATTGCGATTTTTATTTTCATAACAATTTAAAGTTTAGGAACAGGATATTTATCATTTAATTTATAAAATTCTTCTTTAGTGTATCTGTTCCAAATATTTTCATACACGCTTGTAACGTCAGCCCATTCGTTTAAATCTCAAGATAAAACCTCAGCGAACTTTACTTCAAGTATTTGAATAATATTTTCTTTTTTCGCCTTAATTAAAACAGTTTCGCTTGCTCTTGAGAATCGTGTGAATTTGTCATAATTATCAATCCACCAATAGGAAGTAACTCGAACAAATGAATTACTTTCTTTAATTAATTCTGAAGAACCAATTCCACCTTTCGGATGTTTAAAACTAAATCCCCAAGAATGAAATTGATGATAGTATTTGTTGATTAACAAATTGTATCTCTCTGCAAAACTTTCCAGTTCATCAGAAAATTGTCCGAAAAACTTTTCGAGCATCGGTAGCTCTTTTTTGTTAAAATCGTGATTTCCATTGGGCATAATTTACTTACACGAAAGCAGTCTGTCTTTGTTTCTGGAAATTTACTAATTCAAACAATCTCGCACCATTTCGCCGCGCATTTCCGGCGTTGATGCCGTATTGTTCCTGCACAAAATCTTCACCCATTTGCGAATCCGTCACCGAACCGGCGACGACATCAATTTCAATGTCGAAATTTTTCAGAACCTGAATGCCGCCGATCACGCCGACGTAATCGCCCGCGCAAAAGACGAATGACGAAATTGCGTTTTTTATTTCTAAATCCCGTAAAACCGAATCAACCGCGTAGCCGCCGACAATTCCGTCGCCGAGTTCGACGACGATCAAATCGGGTTTGAATGAATTCAAATGATTCAAAATCGCTTTCGCCACGGGCGACAAATCTCCGTAATCAACCGTCGAAGGCAAACCGCAGTCGAGAAAACTCGCCGTCCAGCTCGCGCCGCTGTCTTGCATATTGAGCGTGTCGCGCAAACAAGCCACGCCCGACATTTTCGCGCCCGCGACCTTCAATCCGGCGTGATGCGCCTGTTTGATAATTTCCGTCGCCGCCACCGTTTTGCCCGAATTCATACAAGTTCCGGCGATAATGACTACCGGCGCAGATTCGTTGAGAAATTTGGTCGGCTTGAGCGCGTTGTCGCCGATGTTGAGAATTTTCGGCTGGAGCGCAGGCATCTTGCCTGCATTGAGCGCGTCAGCGCGAACAAAACGCGATCCATTTTCAATATCGTTTTCAAATTCGGACGTTAAACCATCCGCTAACACAGATGGTTCTGACACGGCGATTCCCAAAACTTCCACCTCAATCGCGTCCGACAGCGAAGAATGATGACCTTTGCACACACCGATCACGCCGCCCATATTGAGCAGATTCAGTTTGTCACCCGTTTTGATTTTATCGGGAACGTCGCCGACAAAACCTTTCAGCGCACGCCGTCTGCCGAGAACGCCAAGTAAAATATCGCCGCGATTAATTTTCGCAAGTCGCCCGTTCGGAAGTTCAAGATTGCCGTAAGTAACTGATTCGCTCAACGCTTTGACGATCACCACATCGCCCGGTCGCGGCACATTGTGTTCATCAATCACGCTGATCGTTTTCTTCAAATTCAAAGGTGAAGTCGCCGAACCAATTTTGTCTGCTTCTAAAATTTTCATCTTTTACCTCAAGAAAAGTTCGTTTCTGCTAACTTTTTAGCTTCTCGAATAATGATATTCGACAACATTTGTTTTTGAATATCAGTGAAATCCCCAATCCATTCATTTGATTCAGGATCATAACCACCATCTAACATATTCCACGCCTTTAACTCTTTCGGATAACTCAGTGAAAAATCAATGCTGTGAATTTCATTAAGTCCATCAATGGAATTGATTTCGCATGAAACTATTTTTAAGGCAATGTCTTTTGCATAATTAAGTAAAAGTTCTCGTTCATTTGGAAAAGAAAATCCGAGTTCATCTAATGCAAGCCGAACCTTTTCACCAACTTCGGATGATAAAGAGGACTGCTCATTGCAGCCAACACACGAAGATTTTTAGAATCTGATCCGTCTTCAAGACAAGCGATTGACCAATTAATATAATCTTCGCTATGCGCTCGTTCGAGATAATATTTTATGAAAAATTGTTTCGTTGCTTCGTTCATTTAATCCATTTTCCGCAATCGCAATCGCAAAGA
Organism: Pyrinomonadales bacterium; assembly: GCA_038235165.1. GTDB lineage: Bacteria > Acidobacteriota > Blastocatellia > Pyrinomonadales > Pyrinomonadaceae. Next base: position 15,216 of record JBBSUG010000042.1, on the reverse strand, counting down.
TTGAAGTCGAATAAAGCCTTCCGCGTCGAGTTGGTCATACGCGCCCGCGTCGTCTTCAAAGGTAACGACTCGTTCTTTGTAAAGGGAATTTGGTGATTTGCGACCGAGAATCGTGACGTTGCCTTTGTATAACTTTATGCGAACTTCTCCCGAAACAGTTTCTTGTGTTTGGTCAATCATCGAACGTAAAATCGTAAATTCCGGCGCGAACCAGAAGCCGTAATAGATTGATTCGGCGAACTTTACGCCCAACGAATCGCGCAAACGCATCACTTCTCGATCCATCGTGATTGATTCGAGTGCGCGATGCGCCGCCTGCAAAATCGTTACGCCCGGAGTTTCATAAACGCCGCGTGATTTCATTCCGACGAAACGATTTTCCACCAGATCAACGCGCCCGATGCCGTGTTCGCCGCCGAGGTGATTGAGTTTCGACAACATATCAACCGCGCCGTATTTCTCGCCGTCAATCGCCACAGGTTCGCCTTTTTCAAACGTCAAAATAATTTCTTCCGATTTATCCGCAGCGTTTTCCGGCGATTTCGTCATCAAAAAAACATCTTCCGGCGGCGCCGTCCAAGGGTCTTCCAAAATCCCGCCTTCGTACGAAACGTGCATCAAATTTCTGTCCATCGAATACGGTTTTTCAGCGGTTGCGGTGACGTTAATTCCGTGTTCGGCGCAATACGCGATCAAATCCGCTCGACCCTTGAATTCCCAATGCCGCCAAGGTGCGACGACTTTAATGTCAGGCTGCAACGCGTAATAAGTCAGTTCAAATCTAACTTGATCGTTGCCTTTGCCCGTCGCGCCGTGCGCCACCGCGTCTGCGCCTTCTTTTTGCGCGATTTCGATTTGTTTTTTCGCAATCACCGGACGTGCCAGGGAAGTTCCGAGCAAATAAACGCCTTCGTACAAAGCGTTCGCTTTCACTGCCGTCCAGACAAATTCTTTGACGAACTCCTCGCGCAAATCTTCGACGTAAAGTTTCGACGTGCCCGTTTTCAAAGCCTTTTCTTCAAGTCCGTCAAGTTCGTCGCCCTGCCCGACATCAGCGCAAAAACAGACGACTTCTGCGCCGTATTTTTCCTTGATCCACAACAGCATCGCCGAAGTATCGAGTCCGCCCGAATATGCCAAAACTACTTTTTTAATTTTCTTTTCCATTATTATTTAAATAATTCCCAAATTTTTTTGATTGCAATCTTTTGCGCTTTCGTATCTTTTACAGCAATAAAAATCGTATCTTCGCCCGCAATCGTGCCGACGATTTCCGCGATTTCCGCGCCGTCAATTTTTACGCAAGCCGCCGATGCCAAGCCTAATTCACACTTTACAACGATCAAATTATCACCGGCATTTTCCAGACTGTGCATGCCGAAAATATTCGCTTCACTGCGCGTTTCCGGTAAAGTGTAGATGCCGCCCGCCTTGATAATTCCGAGTTCGTCCAAATCACGCGAAACGCTTGACTGCGTAACGGCATATCCTTTCTTTTCAAGCATTTCGGACAATTCTTCCTGAGTGCCGATTTCATTTGCACTGATTAATTTTACGATTGCAGATTGTCGAACACTTTTTTGCATAAAATACTTTTATTATGCACTAGACTTGCATAAGTGTTACATAGACGCATAATTTAGATGAAAATTTAGCAAATGTCAATTAAAAATAAATGCAGTTTTTCAGACCTCATAATTTCGAGTAAACTTATAATCTCGGAGAACAATTAATGAACGAATCAAAAAATCTGTGGGGCGGAAGATTTACGGGCGCATCCGATCAAACTTTTGTCGAATTTAACAACTCGTTTAAGTTTGACCGGCGGCTTTTTTTTGCCGATGTCAACGCTTCCATCGCGCACTGCGACGCGCTTTTTCAAGCCGGAATTTTGACGCGGCTCGAATCCGAACGCATCAAAAACGGTTTACAGACGATCATCAAACGCGCCGATTACGATAAAAATTATTTTGATGAATTCGATTCTGAAGACGTTCATTCATTTATCGAAGCGCGTCTGATTCAGTTGATCGGCGACGCGGGCAGGAAAATTCACACCGGACGCAGCCGCAACGATCAGGTGGCGACGGCATTTCGGCTGTGGCTGCGCGGGGAAATCGAAGAAATTTCAACAATTGTCAAACTCGTGCAGAAAACTTTGATTGAAACGGCGGAAAAACAAAAAAACGCGGTTTTACCCGGTTACACGCATTTGCAGCGGGCGCAGCCGATTCTGTGGGCGCATTGGTGTTTGGCGTATTTTGAAATGTTCGCCCGCGACCGGGAAAGATTGGACGAAGTTTGGCGGCGCGTCAATGTTTTGCCGCTCGGCGCGGCGGCGTTGGCTGGAACTTCCTATGAAATTGACCGCGAAGAAGTGGCGCGGCAACTGCAATTTGAAGGCGTGGCGGCGAATAGTTTGGACGCGGTTTCAGACCGTGATTTTGCGGTCGAATTTGTCGGCGCGTGTTCGCTGATAATGGTTCATTTGTCTCGTTTGGCGGAAGATTTGATTTTATACGCCTCATCGGAATTTCAATTTATCGAACTTTCCGACGCGGTTTCGACGGGTTCGAGCATTATGCCGCAGAAAAAAAATCCCGATGCGCTGGAACTCCTTCGCGGCAAAGCCGGTCGCGTTTTCGGACATCAAACCGCATTACTGACAACACTTAAAGGTTTGCCGATGGCGTATAACAAAGATATGCAGGAAGACAAAGAAGCCGTTTTCGACACGGTGGATACAGTCAAAATTTCACTGCAAGTTGCCGCCATCGTGTTGGAAAATCTGCGTCTCAACGAAGAAAAAACGCGCACTGCGGCAACGACGGGTTATTTAAATGCCACTGAACTCGCTGATTATCTCGTGCAGAAGAATGTTCCTTTTCGAATCGCGCACGAAACGGTCGGCAAAATCGTGATGTATGCAATCGCTCAAAACAAAGAACTTAACGATCTCGCTTTGTCGGAGATGAAAGAATTTTCAGAACATATTGAAAACGACATTTTCGACGCGCTGAGTCTTGAACAAACTTTGGCGAGCAAAAATCAAATCGGCGGAACATCGCCCGAAAGAGTTTTCGAGGCGTTGCAGGAAGCGCGACAGAGTTTGGAAAACGAAAATTGAACAAAAGTACCGCAGCCGTTCCGAATGCGGCACACTTCAAAAAATGCACACCTTTTCCCGCAAATTGTTGACTGAATGGCGTAAACTTGAACAGCCGTTTGCGGATAAAACTTTTGTCGTCGCGGTATCGGGCGGTGCGGATTCGGTTGGTTTGCTGCTTGCGCTGCACGAATTACGAAAACTCAAAAAACTGAATCTGCGTTTTGTCGCCGCGCATTTCAACCACGACTTGCGCGGGGACGAAAGCGACGCGGACGCTGAATTCGTTAAAAGTCTGACCGTCAAACTGGATTTTGAACTCGCTTTGGGGAAAAAGAAAGTAGCAAGTGCAGGAAATCTCGAACAAAATGCGCGAAATGCGCGGTATGACTTTCTCTCCGAAACGGCTGAAAATGTTCACGCCGACGGAATTTTGACGGCGCATACGCTCAACGATCAAGCCGAAACTTTTCTGCATAATCTGATGCGCGGGAGCGGTTTGCAAGGTCTTGGCGGGATGAAACCCGTAACAATTCCAGATTCCAGATTCCAGATTCCAGATTCCGGGGAACAATCTGGAATTCGACTGGTTCGTCCTTTATTAAACTGGGCGATGCGCGAAGATACGGAAAATTACTGTCATCTGCGCGGGGTCGAATTCCGCCGTGATTCGATGAACGAAGATTTAAAGTTTAATCGGGTGCGGATCAGAAAAATTCTGCTCCCGATGCTTCAAGATTTTAATCCGAAAATTATCGAAACACTGGCGCAAACCGCAACTTTGCTGCGTGAAGAAAACGAATTTTTAGACGCGGAGATGCGAAAAATAAACGAAAAGCCGCAATCTACTGAAGAAACAAAGAACAAAGGACAAAGGACAAAGGACGAACAAGAAAGCTTGCCGCTGAAAGATTTGAGAGATTTATTTCCGTCAATGAGAAAACGAATTTTGCGCGATTGGCTGAAACGGCGGCGCGGCGATTTGCGGAGTTTGGACGCGAAACACTTTGCAGCGATTGAAAATTTAATTTTCAGTCGCAAAAGCGGAAAGACGGTTGAATTGCCGAACGGAGAAATTTTGCTGAAGAATGACGGTCATTTAACTTTTATGAAAAGGGAAGGTTGAAAAAAGACGGACGGACAACTACAATCAAAGGTTGAGTTTCAAAATGCGGCGGAGTCGCTTTGAAACAACGTAAGAAAGGAAACTTTCATCAAAGAAACGTAACGAAAATTGAAAGAAAAACTTTCAGTCAATAGAAGATGAAAGTTAATTTGGAGGCTATAAATTGAGTTCTAAAGCAAAACAAGTTTTACTGTGGTTAATGATAATTTCCAGTGCGCTGTTGTTTGTTTGGTTTTTGCAGACCAAGCAGACTACTAATCCTGAAAAAGTTTCATTCGACCAAGCCTTAACACGAATCAGAAATAAAGAAATAACCGACGCTACCGTCAAACAGGCGCAATTGGAATTAGTTGATAAGGATAAAAAGACGTTTTATTCCGAACTTGATTCGAGCGACGCGGCGCGAACGGTTGTTTTGAAAGCTCTCGACGAATCAAACACCAAATACAATCTCGAACAGGCTTCAAACGGCTGGGGTTGGATTTTATTGATAAATGCTTTACCGTTTCTTCTTTTGATCGGCTTTTTGGCATTCACTTTGCGCCAGATGCAGGCGGGCGGCAACAAGGCTTTGAGTTTCGGCAAGTCAAAAGCGAAACTGCTCAACAACCAGCAAAAACGCATTACGTTTAAAGATGTCGCGGGTGTTGAAGAAGCCAAAGAAGAATTGCAGGAGATCATTGAATTCCTGAAAGATCCGCAAAAATTTCAAAAACTCGGCGGCAAAATTCCGAAGGGCGTATTGATGGTGGGACCTCCGGGAACCGGAAAAACGCTTTTGGCAAAGGCAATCGCGGGTGAAGCGAATGTTCCTTTTTTCTCGATCTCCGGTTCGGATTTCGTTGAAATGTTCGTCGGAGTCGGTGCTTCGCGCGTTCGTGATCTTTTTGAACAGGGCAAGAAAAATGCGCCGTGCATCATTTTTATTGACGAAATTGATGCGGTCGGACGGCATCGCGGCGCGGGTTTAGGCGGCGGACACGACGAACGTGAACAGACGCTGAACCAACTGCTTGTCGAAATGGACGGTTTTGAATCGAACGACGGCGTTATTTTAGTCGCATCAACGAACCGCCCCGACGTGCTTGACCCGGCTTTGTTAAGACCGGGACGATTTGACCGGCGCGTGGTTGTCGGCAGACCGGATGTAAAAGGACGCGATGCGATTTTGAAGGTTCACACACGCAAAATTCCGCTCGACGAAAATGTTGACATCAACGTCATTGCTCGCGGAACACCCGGATTCACCGGCGCGGATTTGGCGAATATCGTTAATGAAGCAGCGTTAAATGCGGCGCGATTCAACAAAAAAGTCGTCACGATGTCTGATTTCGAGGTCGCTAAAGACAAAGTTTTGATGGGCGCGGAACGCAAGAGTATGGTTTTGTCCGATTCGGAGAAATATCTGACGGCGTATCACGAAGCCGGACATACGTTGGTCGGTTTGAAAGTTCCGTCGGCTGATCCGGTTCACAAAGTTTCGATCATTCCACGCGGAATGGCTCTCGGTATTACGATGCAGTTGCCGGAAGGCGACCGTCACAGCTACACGAAAGAGTATTTGATGAGTCAGATTGCGATTTTGATGGGTGGACGGCTCGCCGAAGAGATTTATCTCGGTGAAGATTTCATTACGACCGGCGCGTCAAACGATATTGAAAGAGCGACTGAACTCGCCCGCTCGATGGTTTGCGAATACGGAATGAGTACGCTCGGACCGCTGACGTTTGGCAAAAAAGAAGAACAAATCTTTTTGGGACGCGAAATTTCTCAGCACCGCGATTATTCAGAAGACACGGCGATACAAATTGACCAAGAAGTCAAAAAGATCATCGCCGTTCAATACGAAGTGGCGCGGAAAGTCATCCTCGAAAATGCCGATGCAATGGTGCGGCTTGCCGAAGCACTACTTGAAAAAGAAACGCTCGACGGCGTACAGATTCGCCGTGTGGTTGCTGGACTGCCGCTCGATGACGACGGTTCATCCTCGTCCGACGATGAAGGCGGAACGAGCCAGCGTGAAGAGCAGAAGCGCAACCCGTTCAAGAAAACTATTCTGCCCCCGATCACCGGAAATAACCCGGCGACAGCGTAGGAAATTGCAAAAATAAAAAGAGCGAAAGGAAAACTGACATTTTCCTTTCGCTCTTTTTATTTTTTTTGGAGTTTTCACCCAGAATAATTAAAGACAGTATTGCAGAAAGCATTGACACCAACACCTAAAAAGGCTGTGGTCAATATAGAAACCGAAGTGAGCGCACTAAAAGTAATATTTTAACAAGCGAAACAGGCGGCGTTACTTCAACTTTTCCTCTAAAAGCCGGACGGAAATATCTAGAAAGTTTTGAGTCGTGATTAACCCGACGAGTTTTTCGTCTTCGACGACGGGCAGACTGCCGACGTTGTTTTCGCGCATCAACCGCAGTGCGTCGAGCGTCGAAGTTTTTGCTTTGACCGTGACCAAATTCGTCTCCATAATATCACGAATGACGGTCGTGTTTTCAGGTTTACTTGCGACGAGCAGTTTGAGCAAATCGCGGTGCGTGACGATGCCGACCAATTTTCCTTCGTCATTTTCGACCGGTATGTGCCGGATTTGCTTCCAATTCATCAAACTCGCCGCCAAATCAACTACATCTTCGGGACGGACGGTCAGCAAATCGGTAACCATAAATTGTTCGACCGTGCAGTAATTTTCAACCCAATTTGTTTCATCGGGAAGTTCGGCGAGCCGCCATTCGTGAACCGGCTGATTGGTTTCTTGATTCGCTTTGATGGCGGCGGTCAGTGTTTGCAGACGAATGTTCATATTCGTTTTTTCATCCATCTGCGCCAGCGAATCGAGCATCCATTGTGCGCCGGTGACTTTCGCCGCGACTCTCTGTTCGATAATGCCGAGATATTTTTCGATGTCCGCCGCGTCAATTTCCGCCATTTTTAAACCGGTTCGCGCCAACGGCAAAAGCTGTTCCGCAATCAACCGTCCGGTCGAATGTGATTTGCCGTCAAACCACATAATCTGCGTATTCAAACCGTTTTGTGCGACATTAAAAAAATTGTTCTTCGCATCGTCGAACGACATTTTTTCGCGCACGTCACCGAATTCTTCGGGGAGAGCCGTCATCAAACCGAGAAAAAATGCGGAATTAGCGATTTCATCAACGACGGTCGGACCGGCGGGCAAATAACGCGCTTCGATTCGCAAACTCGGTTTATCGTCAATGATGCCGTAACAGGCGCGATTCCAACGCCAGATCGAGCCGTTATGCATCTGCCACGCGTGGAGGTGCGGAACACCGCCGTTTTGCAGAATTTCGAGCGAATCTTCTTCAATCTCGCGCGTCAAAATTATTCGAAACCGCGCCGCATCTTCCTGAAAAACCTCGAGCATCGAATTATCAACCCATTTATCGCCGAAATGAACACGCGGCATCTGATTTCTGGCTTGGTGAACCGCCGAACGGGTGTCGGTCGCGTGTTGAAAAAGCGCGAGCCGCGTTTCGTGCCACAAACGATGTCCGAGCAGCAGCGGCGAATTGACGGCGACGGCGAGAACCGGCGCGGCAATCGCCTGTGACCAATTGTAATGTTTGACATATTCGCTGATGCCGATTTGCAGATGAACCTGGAAACTCGTGTTTGAAAATTCGATGAACGTATTTTCAAAAGTCAGTTGCAGTTCGTCCAATCCCTTGATGTGAATAAAGCGTTCGCCGCCGCTCATTTCGGTCAAAATGCGGTTCATCTCCTGATAGCGCGGTAGCGGCGTGAGATTTTCCGCGACGAAATCCGACTGCTGCAACGTCGGCAAAGTTCCGACCATTACGATGTCGGCATTGAGATTTCGCGCCGTCGTCCGCACGATTTCAAGAATCTCACCGAGTTCGCGCTCCATCTCGCTCAAACAGTTTCCGCGAAAATCGAGCGGGCTGGCATTGATTTCCAAGTTAAAAAGTCCGAGTTCGGTCGTCAAACGCTCGTCCTGCGCCGCTTCGATCACTTCGAGTGCAAGTGGAGCCGCCCGCATCGCCGAATCAATTAAAAACATTTCCTGTTCCGCCCCGATGCGCCGCACGTTTTCCTCGAAGTAATCGCCCCCCAGCATTTTTTCGAGTGCCTGCAAATCGTTCAGCAGTGCCTTGGTAAAGTTACGTTTATGAGCTTCGTCAACTTGATCGGTTACATTTAGATTTCCCATATAATTTTCTGTTTATGATACCCTGCTTCCGCTGTTTTTCCCAAATTTTTATCACGCCGCTAAAATTTCGACGAACTCGCCAACCCGGATTCTCCGCGCTATAATCAATAAAAATCAGCAAACCGAAAAAGGAGTAAATATGAAAGAAGTCAAACAAACCAGAGAACAATTGGAAACGCGCCGCGACGAAATCGAAAAACAGCTAAACCTCGTCAATCAGGACGAACGCATTAAACTCGACAGAGATATGGAGCAACAGGCAATCGAGATGGAACAGCACGAAGTTTCCGTCACGATGGAAGAAAATCTGCGAAAGGAATTGGCGGATGTCGAAGCTAAATTGGAAGCGATGGACGAAAATGAAAGCTAGGCGGCAACGGCAACGGCAGGGGCAGCGGCAAGGAATTGAAAGTCAAAAATGTAGTTGTATATTGTTGAAAAAATTGATCGTTGCCGCTGTCACTCTCGTTCAAACTGCAATTTCACCGACGGCGGCAATCAATCGCTCGACTTCTTCGAGCGTCGTGTAACACGCACAGCCGGCGCGAACCAGACCTTGTTCGGCAAGTCCTAATTTCTCGACGACGGTTTCCGCGTAAAAATTGCCGTGCGAGATAAAAATTCCTTTTTTCGCCAGTGCGCCGCTCACCTGTGCCGACGGCAAATTTTTGACGGTGAACGAAACGAGCGACGTGCGCTCTGCGTCCGGCGCGGGTCCGTAAACTTTTACGCCGTCAATCGCGGCAAGTCCGTTCCATAACGCGGCGGTCAATTCTTTGTCGCGTCTGTGAAATTCGTCAAAAGTATTTTGCAGTTTTTCGCGTCTCGAATTTCCATCGGCGAGCGAAGCCAAAAAATCAATTGCCGCCGCCGCGCCGACGATTGATTCAAAACTCTGCGTTCCGGTTTCAACCCGTTCGGGCGCGGAATTCGGCGACGGGCTGAGTTTTGGAAACGCGATTGTTTCGAGCAGTTCTTCGCGCCCGTAAAGAATACCGATGTGCGGACCGTAAAATTTATAAGCCGAACACGCGAGAAAATCACAGCCGAGGTCGCGTACATCAACCAAACTGTGCGGCGCGAAATGGACGGCATCAACAAAACTCAACGCGCCTGCCGCGCGTGCCATCTGCGCGGCGCGTTTGACATCATTAATCGTGCCAAGTGCGTTCGATGCCGCACCAATGGCGATGAGTTTCGTCTTTTCGTTCAATAAGTTGCCTAACTGTTCAAATTCCAACTGCCCTCTTTCAATATCCATCGGCAGCACCCGAATTACCACGCCGCGCTCACTTTCGAGCGACCGCCAGGTGTCCACATTGGCGTGATGATCGAGTTCGGTGACGATTATTTCATCTCCCGCCGTGAAATTTTTGCCCAATGCCCGCGCCAAATGAAAGGTCAGCGAAGTCATGTTCTGCCCGAAGACAATTTCCTCCGGCGCGGCGTTCAAAAAATCGGCTAAAACTTGGCGCGATGCCGCGACATAAGCATCGGTTTCATTGCTCGTCGGGAATGCCCAATGCCCGTTGGCGTTGTGGTTAAACAGATAATCGGTTATCGCTTCGACAACTGCCAGCGGAACTTGTGTGCCGCCGGGACCGTCGAAATAGGCGACTTCGCAGTCGTTGTAAACGCGGCTCAAAGCCGGAAACTGACGGCGTATTTCATCAATTGAAGCAACTTTGTGATTGGTATTATTTTCGTTCATTATTTTATTTCAAGCCGGAGCGCGGACTGCTAGTTCGTCCAATAAGCGCAGACGGAGCGCGGAAGTCTCGTCCGCCCAACAAGAGATAGCGATGTTGGAAGCGTTGTCAGTGTAGCTTTAGTGGATGAACGCATCCAACGTCTCGCTGCGCTGACGTTGGGCGGACGAGACTTCCGCGCTCTTTTTGCTGCAAATCGTTTCGTATAATTTTTACTTTTGGATTGTGTTCACGCACATAAAAATTAACTGAAAGGATGGCAATTATCAATCCGTCACGGGCAAATGCAATAAATAAAACGGGAAAACGAAGATTAAATTCTTCATTTCCCCTAAATTTCGTATTTCCAATTTTATATCAGTGTTGGCTAATTGATTTTAGCGTCGAGCAAATCAATTTTCTGAAACGAATATTTATCCGGCGACCACAAACGGGCGATCCAGAACCACTGCATCATCCCGAGAACAAAAAGAAAAATCGTGGCGAGATTAATTCCTTCGGCTGAAAATGGAGCTATACCGAGAAAATGGTTCGCCAAAAAAATGACCGGCACAGCGAAAAGACTGCACGGGACAGACAAAATCAGCATCAGCACGTTCAAAACGTGCATCGTATTTTGCATATTTTGCGAATCGTAGCCGAACCAGAATAACGTTATCAAAATCATTGAAAGAACACCGAACCCCAGCCAGATATATTTCAAATTAAATTTTACGTTCATTTTTTTTGCCTCCTGAAAGTTTGATAGCTGTTTAGACACCGACTTTGAAAATTTGTTCCCGATTTGCCAAGTAATACTTTCACCGCGCAGTGCCGGATAGGGAGTGTCGTTGATTGAAACCGCTGATTTTTTCACGCTTAACAAAATCATTTAACAGCGATTGCCTGTTCAATAATTTCCGCCAGCCATTCTGCAAGCACGACGATCAAAAGCAAAACGGCTTTTGGATCAGTAGGATATTGGATTTAGATTTCTTGATTTTTGCGGAATGACTCGAATCACCTGTTGAGGTGAGAAAGCCAGCCAAATCTTCAGTAAATTGAGGTTTTCAGGAAGTGAATATGAGAATCATTTCAACAAATCGTTTTATTGAAATGATTCTCACGTAAGGAAACATCGAACGATGATATTAGTTTTTTACCGCATTACCGAAAATAACTATTGCAAAAATTATTTACAAAGCACTCGGATTTTTCTCAGCATTGACACCATCAACCAAAATTTTACCCTTCCTGATGATGACTGTTTTCGGTTCGCCGTTACTTTTGCGGCTGAAGGTGCGAAATTGAAATTCGGGTTTTTCCGCTAAATCTTTTGTAATATCAGCCAGAACACGCGCCGCGACCGCTTCGCCCAATGTAAAACTCCGCGCGTTGTCGGTGCGCCAATGCACGCCGCCCATACTGCGTCCCATCGCCACATTCATCGCCAGCTTGTTCAGTTCGCCCTCAATCGTCAAGTTCGCAATCGGCATTTCTTTGCGACCTTCTGCGCTGTTGCTTACGCCGGTGATATATGTTTTGAATTTCTCGACCGGCAGATACGGATTTGGATTTTCGTGCAGACAGCATACTTTGTCAGGCATCGGCGGTTTGCAATCACAAACGAGCGGCAGCGGATTGCCGTCTTCACCCAAGGTTTGGAAAAAAGCCTTTAACACGGTGATACAAATTCCGGCGACGGAGGCGTGTCCTGCGCCGTAAGCCGGGTGCGCCGGACTGCCTGCCGTAAATGCCAACGGAAGCAACAGCGTATCTTCACCTTTTTCATTCTTTTCCTTATTCATTTCCCTAACGCATATCGCCGCATCTGTCTTACTTACCCAATCCGGCAAACCGTACGGTCTTTTTACGCCGCCGACACCGATATTTTGAACGTGAACCAAACCGCCGTAGGCTTCCGGTCGCAGACGCAGATTGACCTGCCATTTTTGATACCAGACAATTTTCAGCGCACGGGTCGCCACTTCCGAAACGAGAGCCAGAATATGCGGACCGCCGAGCGTTCCGAAACCTGCTTCCCGCGTTCTCAAACGTCCGATGTCGCCGTAAGGATTGCCGAGCGTCCATCTTGCGCCGCCCGATAAAAGCAATAAAGCCGCGTTAAAATATGACTGATGAAGCGCGTCTTTATTGACAAACCGGGCAAGATCGCGCGGTGTGGAAATATAACGATGAATAAGGTTGCAGTCAGAATCTTGTTCGTAATATTTCTTTTTTGCCTCGTTGGATTTATTATATGCGTTGCCGTCTTCCTTGCTGTTTCCGCTGTTTTGGGCATATAACCAATCCTCAAATTTCGTCAGATAATCTTTTCCTGCCATATATGGATTTATCTTCTGGTCAATTGATTGTGCGCCGTAATTAATATCGCGGATAAAAAACTGACTAATGAATGGACCCTTATCTTCACCGGGAAGTCCGAGCCGGAAAATATTCTGCGGCGTGATCTGAGCCATCGTTCCGCGTTTGCCGGGAACGTCAACTCCCGTCTGTAAGTGCGAACCGTCGCCCGGATTTCCCAAAACTTGGCTGAATCTCTTGTTGATTTCATCCGCCGCTGTTTTGACCATTTTAAAGTCGGGGTCATCAGGTTTACCAAAGTTGTCATCAAATTTATCAAAAGAAACGTCGCGTAAGAGAGCCATCCAATAAAGCTCGGTCATTTCGGCAGCCGTCGTGTTTGAAACGACTTTGGGCGCGGGCGGCATTTTGTAATGAGAAGGCTTCGCCGTCAGCCGATCTTTCGCTAAACCGGCTTGCGGATTGACAAATTCCGCCGTTTTTTCGGCAGGTAGTTTAAATTCGCCGGTCGGCACATCGCCGAATTTCGCTTTTCCTTCCGTCGCCTTAACGAGTTTTTTAAAAGCATATTTCCGAACTTCTCCGTATTTATTATGCGGAAGTGTTTTGTGAAAACTGCCGATTCCGATAACCTTTTTGTCATCAATTTCTATTTCGTAATGTGTATCGCCGTTGCTTGCCATAATTTTCTTTATTCTCCTTTTAATTTGTCTGACTCAAACCGCTTGAAACTATCGAATCGGTCAAAATATCTTGAATTTTCAGATAAATGGTCGCTCTATTGAGATATGACTTTTTTCTGCAAAACATTACACACTTCTCCAAAATATTTTTTATCATGTAGTTTTCCGAACAACTGTATACGTCTTTCCCAAACGCCGGTTTGGAAATTGAAAAAGGGTTTTGCAGTTTTCGCCCGAACAGGTCAAATTCGAAAAACTGTGCTTAATACATAACGCACCGAATGTAGACAAAACTTATCAAAAAAATAAAAATATTTTGTTTTAATCTTTGCTTCTCGCAAAACAGATGTAGTTTATGACCAATTTGCCACTTGCATCGCCGGAGATTGACACGTTTCGATGGAGGTCTAACCGCGCTGGAGATTCGTTTAATGTGCCGCGAAAAATTATGGTGACGGGTTTCCTGAAGAATATTTTTTATTACGAGGGACTTTCGAGAAAAAGTACGGCGGTGAGTTTATTTAACAGAATTAGACAAATTGCCGCCCCGCTTGAAAAAATCAAAAGCATCGAGAATCCGGTAAACTTCAAATCTTTTAGGTTCACTTTGAGCGAGAGAAACAAACAAATCTATTTTTAGCTTTTCCAGAAAATTTTATTTCAGTAATTTTTGAAACTCGGCGACTGCATCCCGCCTTAGCCACTTATCAATTTCGTGTCTTTTGACGGGACCGTTGTGCCGGGTTGTGCGGCGCAGCAATCGGGCGATATATTCCATCGCCAAAATGTGATCGGCTTTCATCGCTTTTTGAAAAGCATTTCCGTCAAGCGTTCCTGTTTTGTGTCGTACGAGGTCTTTGAGTTCCTGACCGAAGTTCATCGAATTTGCGCTCACCTGCCAAGCACCTGCCTCAATGGTTTCCGGCGTTACGGAAGTCGAGTTGGTGGTGTCAACTCCGGCGTTCCAGTTCCACGAAGATTCAAAACCGGCGAGGACACGCATCACCTCCAGCATAACGGCGCGGCGATGTTCAATTCCATTCCACGGACCCAGCGTTGATTTGATACTCGAATAAATGTCGTTAAAAGCGTTCGGCGCAAATATGTCGCCGGGTGCCGACTTTCCCCAAACAACCATTTGGTCGAGAAAATTATCAGGCGGAATGCCTCTGTTAGAGACGCGATGTTTTGCAGCAACATATTCCATAGTAAATTCTTCCTCCGCTTTATTCTGATTTAGAAATTGATTTACTTCAAAAAGTTTAAGGATAACTTGGAAAGGTAAACTTGAAATTAGACCGGCGAACAAATTGCTTTTTGCACAAGATTAATCACTATTCTCATAAAACTTTTTGGCGTTGCGAACGTGCTATAATTCCTTTGTAAATTATTCCTTTTCGGTAAATATTATGACAACAGATTTCCTGACAGGCACGGTCAAAGGTCCGGGCGAAATGCCGCACGAGTATCTTTTTATTACCAAAGACAACGAGAAAACACGCATCGGCGAGTTTGTTTATTATCAGGCGAAGGTCGGTGAAAATGAACGTCAAATCATCGGCACGATCAAAGGCAGAAAGCTCATCAGGAATTTGCCGGACGCTTTTTTGTCCGATCCGAACACGCCGCCTTCAATGGTTTCGTCCTTGATTGGACTCGACGGCGACGGTTGCGAGATTTACGAGATTCAGGTCGAAACCATCGGATTTTTCGACACGACCGTCAAAGATTTTAACAATCCGCGCATTCCGCCGAATCCGGGACAGGCGGTTTTTCTGGCTTCGTCGGAGACGCTTTCGCAGATGCTTTCCTCGAAGAAATCGCTGGAAACGGGATCGGCGCACATCGGTTCGCTTTTGACCAGAGATGCGGGCGAAGTGCCGATTGTTTTGTCGGTCAAAGATGTCGTTTCGACGCATCTGGCGATTTTGGCTTCGACAGGTTCGGGAAAATCTTACACGGCGGGCGTTTTTATCGAGGAATTGATGCAGCCGCACAACGGCGCGGCGGTTTTGATCGTTGATCCGCACGGTGAATATCACACGATGCAGTCAATTCACGCGCACGAAAAATTCCAAAAAGACGGTTAT
>JBBSUG010000041.1:0-39484 GCA_038235165.1 Pyrinomonadales bacterium | reverse complement strand
TTTCGGATTGTGTTTGCTCATCACCTTGGTGATCGCCGCCGTCAGCGTCGTTTTGCCGTGGTCAACGTGTCCGATGGTGCCGATGTTCACATGCGGCTTGCTTCTATCAAATTTCTCTTTTGACATTTATTTATCCTCTAACTAATAAAACTTGTAAAAATAATGGAGCCCAAGACGAGATTTGAACTCGTGACCTCATCCTTACCAAGGATGCGCTCTACCACTGAGCTACTCGGGCTTAATTAAAAATATAAAAAAGCGTAACTATCAAAACTACTTGGAGCGGGAGACGAGACTCGAACTCGCGACATTCAGCTTGGAAGGCTGACGCTCTACCAACTGAGCTACTCCCGCACGTAAATTTTGGTTTTTAGACTGTTTATTAAAAACCTTTTTATCGTTGAAATATCAAATTACAACTTAAAAAATCCAAAATCCAAAACCGGTAATCCAAAATGCAAATGGTGCATGGGGTAGGATTTGAACCTACGTAGGAAATTAATCCGACGGGTTTACAGCCCGTTGCCTTTGACCGCTCGACCACCCATGCGAGTAAATTTTCAAAATTGCCGTCGGCTTTTTGAGCCAATTAGCAAAATTTACATACTAGCCAAGTTTTTACCGATTTGCAAGTCTTGATAAAAGATTTCAATTTTATTTTCCAAATTTTATTGCGGTTCTTTCGTTTGATTGGTTTGATGAGCGCGGGGGTGAAACTTTTCGTAAGTTTTTCGCAGATGTGCGTCGGTGATGTGCGTGTAGATCTGCGTCGTCGAAATATCGGCGTGTCCGAGAAGCTGTTGAACGGCGCGAATATCCGCGCTGTGCTGAATTAGATGGGTGGCGAAACTGTGTCTGAGCGTATGCGGCGAAACGTCTTCGAGACTGGCTTTTTCAGCATATTCTTTGATGAATTTAAAAATTACCTGCCGATTGAGCGGTCTGCCCGAACCCGTCACGAAAAGATTTTTAATTTCGATGTTTTCCTTTTGCCGCCGCCGTGCGAGGTAGCTTTTCACCCATTCGACCGCACTTTTGCCGACCGGAACGCGCCGCATTTTGCCGCCTTTTCCTTTACAGGTCAAAATTCCCGCGTCAATGTCAACGTCGCCGATTTTTAAATCAACCGCTTCGGAAACGCGCAGACCGCAGGCATACATCAATTCCAAAATCGCCCGGTCGCGCAAACCGATTTCACCTGAAACGTCCGGCACGGCAAACAAAACTTCGATGTCATTTTCGTTCAAAAACTTCGGCAGATAAACGCCTTTCTGCGGCGCAATCAAATCTTCCGCCGGACTTTTTTTGATGTGTCCGTCAAACTGGAGAAACTTATAAAATCCGCGCAGCGCACTTATCAAACGGCGTTTTGAATTTTCCGAAAGTTTCGCTCCCGCCAGATCAATGAGCCATTCGCGCAAATCCTGCCGCGTCAGATTTACGATGTCGAGATTATTTTTCTCTGTCCAAACGCGCAATTTCGCCAAATCTCCTTCATAACTTTCGACGGAATTTTTCGCCAAACCTTTTTCGACTTGCAGATATAAAAGATATTCGTAAATTAAGTCGCGTTTCATAGAAAAACATTAAACCACAAAGTGAAGAAATTTATTTTTTGCGATGAAGAATAAAACTAGCAATTTCACGAAGTAAATCGGTGTCTTTATCAATCTTTTCCAATTCCCGGCGGGATTCCGCGTGGACGTTTTCAGCGAGTTTCGCCGCTTTTTCCAAACCGTAAAGCGAAACGTAAGTCGCTTTTTTCGTTTTTTCATCTTTACCTGCTGTTTTGCCAAGCATTTCCGATGTTTGCGTGACATCCAACAAATCGTCGGTAATTTGAAACAGCAAACCGAGATTGGCGGCGTATTTTGTAATTGCCGCCAACTGTATTTCGTCTGCACCGGCGATGATCGCGCCGGAACGCGCCGACGCGCAGATCATCGCGCCGGTTTTGTTGCGGTGAATATTTTCGAGGTCTTCGACGGAAATATCCACGCCTTCCGCTTCCAAATCGAGTTGCTGACCGTCAACCATCTGCGCGGCTGATTCTGAAATTTCCGAAATTAATCTAATTTTAATTTCCGCGCTCAAATTCGCATCTTCGGCGATTGTTTTAAATGCTAAATTTTGCAGCGCGTCGCCTGCCAGAATTGCCGTCGCTTCGTCGTATTTTCTGTGACAGGTTTCACGTCCGCGCCGCAAATCGTCGTTATCCATCGCGGGTAAATCGTCGTGAATCAGCGAATAAGTGTGAATCATTTCAATCGCCGCCGCCGTTTGCAACAGATTTTTTTCGGGTGCGCCGAATGTTTTCCCGACTGCCATAACGAGCGCGGGACGAAAGCGTTTGCCGCCGGCAAATAAACTCCAGCGCATCGCCGAGTGAAGGCTGACCGGCGAAATTTGCGGGTTCGGAATCATTTTCTCAAGTTTTTCGTCAACCAGCCGGGTGCATTCGGCGAAAAAAGTTTTTAAGTTGCTCATTGTAAAAAGTAAGAATATCGCGGCTATTTGAAAAAACGCGAACGGCTTTTATTTCAAAAACAAAAGACAATTTTGTGAATTTACGAAATTGAAGTTTAATAGAATTTTTAACAAAGTAGAAATCTAACAAAATCAAAGGCAAAAATCCAAAACTTATGAAACTACCGAAAATTTCGTTGACCTGGAAAATTATGATCGGACTGGTGCTGGGGATTTTTCTCGGCTGGCTGACGCGCGAACTCGATGTTCAAGACGTGCAAACCGGAATTCATAAAGTATTAGGCATTGAAACCGCAACAATTCTGGCATTTTTTCGCTCTCTTTCGCAGCTTTTCTTAAATCTTATCAAATCAATCATCGCGCCGTTGATTTTTGCGACTTTAGTCATTGGAATTTCGGGAACGGGCGACATCAAACAGGTTGGGCGCATCGGAGCGAAATCGTTGCTTTATTTTGAAATCGTCACGACGCTGGCATTGGTCATCGGTCTGGCGGCGGTTAACATTACACAGCCGGGAAGAGGCGTTTCATTAGCCGGAATTGCCAAAGGCGAAGACAAAGCAGTTCTCGCGCAGAGGGCGCAGAGTTTGTCGAAAGAAGCGACCGAAGCCGCGAAAAAAGCCGAAGAATTTCGGTCGCAGGCGGTGACTAATCCCGACGCTTTAATCGCAGCGAACGCTCAATCTGCCGTTGCCGTGCAGAAAGCCGCCGAATCAGCCGATGCCGCCGCGAGAGGTTTAACCGCTGACGAACCGACTGCCAAACCCAAATCGTTCGGCGAAATCATCGCGCATCTTTCGCCGACTTCGATCATTAAGGCGATGGCGGATGGAGACGTTTTGCAGATCGTCATTTTTTCGGTGCTTTTTGCGTTGGCGGTGACGGCAATCGGCAAGAAAAAGTCGGAAGCCGTTGTCAAATGGTGCGAATCGCTCGCCGATATTATGTTTCGTTTTACCGAATTCGTGATGAAATTTGCGCCTATCGGGGTCGGCGCGGCGATGGCTTATACGATTGCTCACAACGAACAGGGGCTTGGTGTCTTGAAAAATCTCGGTGCGCTCGTCCTGACGCTTTACGGCGCATTGACTGCTTTTTCGCTGCTAGTTCTGCTGCCCATCGCGCTTATTTTCAAAGTTCCGATTATAGATTTTATTAACGCTGTTAAGACTCCCGCGTCAATCGCATTTGCGACAACTTCGAGCGAATCTGCGCTGCCGAAAGCAATGGAAAATATGGTGCGGCTCGGCGTTCCGCGCCGCATCGTCGGTTTCGTGCTGCCGACCGGTTATTCGTTCAATCTCGACGGCACGACACTTTATCTCTCGCTCGCCGCGATTTTTGTCGCCCAAGCCGCCGGTCATCCGATTGCCGATTTTGCAACTCATTGGGAACAGCAGATCTTGATGCTTTTGACGCTGATGCTGACCTCGAAAGGTGTCGCCGGTGTGCCGCGTGCTTCGCTTGTCATCTTACTCGGAACGCTCGCTTCGTTCGGTTTACCGGTCGAAGGCGTTCTGCTGATTCTCGGCGTGGACGAACTGATGGATATGGCGCGAACGGCGATCAATGTGATCGGAAACTGTCTCGCCACCGTCGTCATTGCTAAATGGGAAGGCGCGTTCCGCAACGAAGAATGGGAAGCTGAGATGGCGGAAATGCAGGAGGTGACGGGACAAGAACCGATTGTCGCCACCTAATGCAAAACAATTTCAAATTTGAAAAAATTCAGCTAAAATTGTTTTGAGGTACAAAGTTATGATGAATGTTCAATCAATTCCGCAGCCGCGCCGTTTGCGTTTTAGTGTTGACGAGTATTACAAAATGATCGAACTCGGAATGCTCAAAGATTATGAAAAAGCCGAAATCATTGAGGGAGAACTGATACAAAAAATGACAATCGGAAACAGACACGCACTTATAGTTGATTTATTAACCAGATTTTTTATCAAAAATGTATCGAATGATGTGCGGGTCGGAGTTCAAAATCCTCTGAGAATATCCGATTACAATGAACCCGAACCCGATATTGTACTGTCGGATTTGACGAAATATGACGGAAAACGACATCCACGCCCCGCAGAAGTGATCTTTGTCGTCGAAGTCTCCGACGCAACCTTGAGATATGACCGCGATGTCAAACTTCCGCTTTACGCCGAAGCGGGAATCGAGATGGTTTGGATTGTCAATCTTAAGAAAAATATCGTCGAAATTCATCAAAATCCCTTTAATGACATTTACCAAACGGTCAAAATTTACAAACCCGGCGAAACTATTGATTTACCGAATTTACCGGATTTGAAATTGGCGGTTGACGAAATTTTACTTTAAGGCTCAAGGAGATTTACCGAAAATGTTTCCAATCAGCGACGACAACAGCGACCGAATAATCACGCCTTACGTCAATTACGCCTTCATCGCAATCAACATTCTGGTTTTCGTTTTTTTGCAGGGTTTGGGCGGCAACGAACATTTTACCTACGCTTTTTCGCTCGTCCCGCGTGAAATTACAAACGGGATTGACTTGACGGGAATGCAGATCATCGAAAGTGCGAGCGGGCAAACGGCGCAGATTCCGAATTATGCCGCGCCGCTCGGCGTTTACTTCAATCTTTTGAGTTCGATGTTTATGCACGGCGGCATCTCGCATATTTTCGGCAATATGCTGTTTTTATGGATTTTCGGCGACAATATCGAAAATCTCGTCGGTCACGTTCGCTACGCCGTTTTCTACATCGTCTGCGGATTCGCCGCCGCGTTCGGTCAAATTATAATGGGACCCGATTCGATAATTCCGATGCTCGGCGCGTCCGGCGCAATTTCCGGCGTTCTCGGCGGTTATATGCTTTTGTTTCCGACGCGCAAAGTTCGTGCGCTGCTGTTTAATATTTACACGACCGTTCCGGCTTACGTCGCACTCGGTTTATGGATCGGTTATCAAATTTTGCAGGGATATTTTTCCCCGGCAGACGAAGGCGGCGTGGCTTACGCGGCGCACATCGGCGGTTTTATCGCAGGTTTGGCGTTGATTAAAGTTTTCGCCATCGGGAAAAGTCTTCCGCGAAAGCTGTAAATTAATCTCACTGAAAATTTGTTTTTCGACTGTGAAACGGTATCATTTGTAATTATGAAAATTTACGATGTCAGCGTTCCGATCAGCGGAAGAACGCCGGTTTACGAAGGCGACCCGAAAGTAGAAATCACATCGGCACACACAATTAAAGACGGTGCGCCCGCCAATGTTTCAAATATCTGTTTGGGAACGCACACGGGAACGCACGTTGACGCGCCGAATCATTTTATTGAAGGTTCGCGCAAAGTTGACGAACTTTCCCTTGATGTTTTAATCGGTAAAGTGCGGGTCATCGAGATTGATGTAAGCGCGGCGGCGGTTGACGCGGCGCACCTCGAAAATATTGATCTCGAAGGCGTTGAACGAATTCTGTTCAAAACACGCAACTCAGAATTCTGGAACGATTTAGAACAGGGTTTTCGTAAAGATTTTACTTATGTCGCGCCCGACGCAGCGCAAATGCTGGTTGATGCGGGCGTCAAACTCGTCGGCATTGATTATCTTTCGGTGGAGAAATTCGGCTCGGAAGATTTTCAAACGCATATTACTCTTCTTAAAAATCAGGTAATTATTATCGAAGGTTTGGATTTGCGCGAAGTTTCCGGCGGCGATTACGAATTGATTTGTCTGCCGCTAAAAATTGCCGAAGGAACCGGCGACGGCGCACCGGCGCGAACCGTTCTGCGACAATATTAATGCGGCTCTAAAATTTAAGTCAAACATCTCATCCGTTTCTTCACTTTGCGTCCTTGGCGGCTTTGCATAAAATGAATCAGTCTCACACGAACCCGTAAAAAATTACGTTTCCAATCACTTGTTTCGCCTTTCGATCCGCATTCATCAATATCAGAAGCAAAAATCAACCGCGAAAACGGCGCGGCTGAATTTTGTATTTGTCTATTTTGTAGCACAGAATTCGTTCGGTGGTGTCGAGCATTCGCGCAGCTTTGGCACGATTTCCGCGCGTTGATTTGAGCGTATCCGTAATCAAATCGCGCTCGAATGCTTCGACCGATGATGCTAATGATACTTGCGTGACCGTGCCGGTCACTTCCGCCGTTTGCAGTGTCGGCGGCAGATGATGACCGTGAATGACGTTGCCGTCGCAAACCAACACGGCGCGTTCGATAGTGTTTTCCAGTTCGCGGACGTTGCCCGGATAATGATAGCTGGTCAGCATATCAATCGCCGGGGTCGAAATCCGTTTGATGTGTTTATTGTGTTCACGCTCATATTTTTCGACGAAATTTTCTGCCAGCAGCAAAATGTCGGACTTTCGTTCGCGCAGCGGCGGCAGATAAATCGTGAAGACATTCAGACGGTAAAACAAATCTTCGCGGAATGTGCCGTCAATGATCGCTTCTTCCAAATTTTTGTTGGTCGCCGTAACCAACCTGACATTTGCTTTGAGCGTTTCCGTGCCGCCGACGCGCTCGAATTCGCGTTCCTGCAACACGCGCAGCAGTTTGATCTGTGTCTGCGTTGACAAGTCGCCGATTTCGTCGAGAAAAAGCGTTCCGCCTTCGGCAATCTCGAAACGTCCTTTTTTACGATTCTGCGCTCCGCTGAATGCGCCTTTTTCATAGCCGAATAACTCGGATTCGATCAGTGTTTCCGGCAGCGCGGCGCAGTTAATTTTGACAAACGGCTTTTTCGCCCGCAGTGAATTGTAATGAATCGCATTGGCGATCAATTCCTTACCCGTGCCTGATTCGCCGCGCAGCAAAACCGTCGTATTGGAACGCGCCACCTGACTGACTTGGGCATAGACACGCTTCATCACGCTCGAATTTCCGACGATATGCCCGAAGTCGTATTTCTCGCGCAATTCGCTTTTCAGGGAAGTATTTTCATCGAATAATTTTACTTTTTCGTTCTCAATAATATGTTCCGCTTTGGTCGCCTGCGCGATCATCAGAGCAATGACTGCCAAAAAATCGGTTAGTTCTTCGTAGTTTGTTTTCTTGTCGTAAATAAATTCCACGCCGAATGCGCCGAACGCCTTCGTTTTTAGTAGAATTGGAACACATATGTTGCTGAGTGCTGTGTTTTTGTCGCTTTGTGTTTTCGGATCAAACAAATATGTCGGTTCCAAATCTGATCGCGGCAGAACTACCGGTTTGGAATTGCTAAAAACCTCTCTCACAAAACTCTTCTCAATATTTGTTTCCAGACGGCGAAATTCTGCCGCGCTAAAACCGTGTGACGCTTTGATTTGTAATTTGTCTTCGGCTTTGTTCCGAATAACGATGAAACTTCTCGAAAAATCGAAGACACGATGAATATTCTCCAAAAATCTCGGCAGAGCCGCGCCCGAAAGTTTGCCGTCAACCAATGTCTGCCCAATTTCCGTTAAATTTTTCAGCGAATCCGGCGTAACTGCGAATAAATTATTTTGAGCGGTTTTGTTTTTCATACAAAGATGCGGATTGATAAAAATAGGTCAACAAAAATGTAGCAAATTTCATTGAAACTTGCATCATACGATTTCGGCGGCTTTCCCATATTTTTCGTTCTCGTTCGATATATCCGAATATTCGCCTTGCTTTTCAATCTCACAAATTTCAAGGATAAAAAACAAAACGTATCAGCTAATTTGGCGTTGAAATAAAGATTTGAAGCGACGCAAAAAAAGAGAATGGTTGAAAACTTTGATAAACAACCTAAAATTCATTACTATTCTTGATGGAATGAAAAAATCCGCAGCAAAAGAAAACAAGTCGAAGAAATTGTTGGACATCAAAAAAATCAAAGAGGTTTCTGCCGCAGAACCGGCGATACCGGCGAAGACGGCACGGGTTCTGCTCAGGCTTGTCCGGGCGGCGCAGCCGATTTCGCGGATCGAACTGGCGCGGCGGCTCGGCATCAACCGCAGCACCGTCACCGATATTTTTAAACCGCTGGTCAACGCCGGAATCTTGCGCGAAGAACCGCTGCAAACGGCTTCAAATATGAACCGTTTGCAGGGTCGCCCGCCGGTCGGAATTGCATTTAACAGCGGAAAGGAGTTTTTTGTCGGCGTGAATTTGGGTGTCCGGCGGTCGCAGGTCGGTTTAACGACACTGAGCGGTGAAAACTTAGGCGAAGTCGAATTTGAAACTCCTTCCGATTCGGGCGATGCGCTAGAGTTAATCAAAAAAAACATCATCGAACTTTGTTCCAGAGTCGAAGACCGCGAATTAAAAGCGGTTGGCGTGAGCGTCCCGAGTCCGACTGATTCGACGCGCAGCCGTTTGCTGTATGCTCCGCATCTCGATTGGCGCGATGTTGAAATTGCCGATGTGCTTCGCCGAAGCTGTAATTTTGCCGACAATATGCCGGTCGTCGTTGAGAATGACGCGACGGCAACGGCTTTATATGAAGCGCGGCTGCATTTGAGAAGTACAAACGAAGGTTTATTGAAAAATTTCGTGCTGCTTCGTTCGGGAACCGGCATCGGCATCGGTTTGATCATCGAAGGCGAAATCTATCGCGGAATGGGCATCGGCGAAGGCATTGCCGGCGAATTCGGACATATGACGATTATGGCGGGCGGTAAACCGTGCGTTTGCGGCAATCGCGGCTGTTGGGAAAAATATGCTTCGGCATCGGCGGCTTCATCCCTTTACACCGGCGATCGGGCAAATTTCGGCGGCGAAACTCCGCCGCGTTTTATCGAAATTGTCAACCGCGCCGAAGCCGGTGAAATCAGGGCGCAGCGCACACTCGAAAAAATCGGCGAATATCTCGGCATCGGCATCGGCAATATGATTATGGGTGTCGGTGTGCCGCACATCATCGTCAGCGGACGGCTGGTTTACGGCTGGAAATACATCAAAGAACCGCTGTTTGAAGCCGTCGGTAAAAGTATGGCGGGAAAACTGGCAAACTGGGTGATCGAATGCGGCGAACCGAAGGGGTCGGCACTCGGCGGCGCACTGGAAATTGCCGTCGAAGAATATATCACCGGCGGGCTGATGACGAATCAGTAAAGTAAAAAATAAAAATTTATTCTAAAAATTTGAGGGCTAAAAAGAAATGTCTGAAATGCACTACCGAGCCTGCAATTTATGCGAGGCGATTTGCGGAATTGAGATCGAACACGAAAACGGGGCGGTTTTATCAATTAAGGGTGACAAAAAAGACTCTTTTTCGCGCGGTCACATCTGCCCGAAAGCTCTCGCGTTAAAAGATATTTACGAGGACGCGAATCGTTTGAAGTTTCCCGTTAAAAGAACCGGTGACGAATGGCAGCAGATTTCGTGGGACGCAGCGTTTGATGAAATCGCCGCGAAAATAAAGGACATTCAGGCGGCGCACGGCAGAAATGCGGTCGCGGTTTTTCAAGGAAATCCGTCGGTGCATAATTTCGGAACGCTGCTCAACAGCGGTTTGCTGCTCAAATCTCTCAAATCACAAAACAATTACTCGGCGACATCGGTTGACCAATTGCCGCATCATTTCGCGGGTTGGGCGATGTTCGGGCATCCGCTGTTGATTCCGATACCGGACATTGACCGCACCGATTTCTTTTTGATTCTCGGCGGCAATCCGCTCGTGTCGAACGGCAGTTTGATGACCGCGCCGGATATTATCAACCGGCTCGATTCAATCAAAAATCGCGGCGGGAAAATAGTTCTGCTCGACCCGCGCAAAACCGAAACGGCGCGGGTAGCGAGCGAACATCATTTCATCAAACCGGCGACCGATGTCTATTTTCTGCTCGCCGTTATCAATGTTTTGTTTGCTGAAAATCTCGTCAATTTGGACAGATTGAGCGAATTTACCGACGGTGTTGAAACTTTGCGCGAAATCTCCAAAGATTTTTCGCCCGAACACGCGGCGAAATTGACCGGCATTGCCGCCTCTGAAATAAAACGTCTCGCCGCTGCATTCGGTACGGCGAAACGGGCGGTTTGTTACGGGAGAATGGGCGTTTCCACACAGAAATTCGGCGGGTTGTGTCACTGGCTGATTAATTCGATCAATATTTTGACGGGAAATTTTGACCGGGCAGGCGGCGCAATGTTCACGGCTCCGGCTTTTGATCCGGTCGCTACATCAAAAGGCGGAAATATCCACAATCGCTGGCAGAGCCGCGTGCGAGAATTGCCCGAATTTATGGGCGAACTGCCGGTTTCCGTATTGGCGGAAGAGATTTTGACGGAAGGCGACGGACAGATTAAAGCGTTGTTGACGAGCTGCGGAAATCCGGTGTTATCCACGCCGAATGGCGAACAGCTTGACAAAGCTCTGCAAACGCTGGAGTTTATGGTTTCGATTGATATTTACATCAACGAGACAACGCGCCGCGCCGATATTATACTGCCGCCCGCAACCGGACTGGAAACTTCGCATTATGACGTGATTTTTAATCTGTTCGCCGTGCGAAATACGGCGCGATATTCCGAACCGCTGTTTCCGAAAGCCGACGGCGCAAAATACGATTGGGAAATTTTCCAGGAACTCGCCCATCGTTTGAGCGACAGCGAAGAACCGCTGAATCTCGTGCCGCCAGAGGTAAAATTAGACCTCGGTTTGCAGTTCGGGCAATATCAAATGTCGCTTGAAGAACTGCAAAAGCACCCGCACGGCATTGATCTCGGCGAACTACAAAGTTGTTTGCCGGAGCGACTTCTAACCGAACACAAACGAATTAATCTCGCGCCCGAATTGCTCATCGGCGACATCGAGCGCCTGAAAAAAGAAACCGGAAATATCGCTGACGACACATTTCCGTTTTCGTTGATTGGCAGACGGCATCTGCGCGACGACAATTCGTGGCTGCACAATTCCGAGCTTTTGATGAAGGGGAAAAATCGCTGCACGGTGATGATGAACGACGAAGACGCGGAAAATTTGAATTTTGAAAACCGGCAGATGCTCAAAGTTTCATCGAGCGTCGGTGCAGTCGAAATTCCGCTCGAAATTTCCGACAAAATGATGCGCGGCGTGGTTTCAATTCCGCACGGCTACGGACACGGGCGCGACGGCGTAAAACTTGACACGGCACGAAAATACGCCGGAGTTTCGATCAACGATTTGACCGACGAAAAAATTATTGATGAACTAACCGGCAACGCGGCTTTTAGCAGTATTAAAGTGAAACTAGAAAGCTCGTCGAGCTAGTTTGACGGGTCAGAACCATCTGCGGCAGCGGGTGATTTAGGTTTATAATTGAAATTTGACTGACCGTTTTCAACCGCCCGCTACCGCAAGCGGTTCTCACTTACTTGCCCGAAATCGTCATTTACAAAAATAATAATTTCGAAAGGCATTGAACCGAGTAAAACCTGTCGCTAACCGAACCGTCTTGTTTTTATACTTTAACTCTCTCCACTCAAATTCAATCATTTCAACAATTAAACAAATCTAAATCCGATGAATGTGTAACAATCCACAAATTATTTCTGCGTTCAGGGAACTAATTTTCGAGTTGTGGTGTCTAAGCAGCCAAAGCCCGTAAATTTCTTGGTGCTGTCAAATTACAATTTTTTGGAGAAAATAAATGCGAAAAATAATTTTGCCGCTGTTATTGATACTTCTTTCTGCCGTTTGTCTTTGCGCTCAAAACGCCGCCTCGGTCACTCAGGGTTCGCTCAACGCTTTTGGCAGAAAAGGTATCGAACTCGGGTTGTGTCCGCTCAAACATACCGACGTAAAGGCTGAAATCAGCGGGTTTATTTCCCGCGTCAGGGTTGTGCAGGAATTTGAAAACAATTTTAATATGCCGATTG
The DNA here is from genome assembly GCA_038235165.1 of Pyrinomonadales bacterium. Classification (GTDB taxonomy): domain Bacteria; phylum Acidobacteriota; class Blastocatellia; order Pyrinomonadales; family Pyrinomonadaceae. The sequence continues at coordinate 27,208 of JBBSUG010000041.1, read as the reverse complement.
AAGCAGTTTATGTGTTCCCGCTGTCGCAGAATTCGGCGGTTGACCAGATGACGATGAAAATCGGGACGCGGACGATTGACGGGAAAATTATGAAGCGCGAAGAGGCGCGGAAAATTTACGAGGCTGCGAGAAATGAAGGCAAAACGGCGAGTCTTTTAGATCAGGAACGTCCGAATATTTTCACACAGTCGGTGGCAAATATTCTGCCGAACGAGAAAATAATCATCGAAATCAGCTATGTCGAAACGCTCAAATATGAAGACGGCGCGTATGAATTCTTTTTCCCGACAGTCGTTGGGCCGCGCTACATTCTGGGTTCGGTGACGGACGCGAATAAAATTTCGCCGCCCGTTGCCGAAACACGCGCCGGATACGATATTTCGATTAGTGTGGAAGTTGACGCAGGCGTTCCGATTGAAGAAATTACATCGAAATCGCACGATGTCGCAACGGTAAATTTGGGCGCAAGCGGCGCGAAAATCACGCTCAAAGATGAAAATACGATTCCGAACAAAGACTTTATACTGCGTTATGATGTTGGCGGCAGGCGCATTGAAGATGCGGTTTTGACGCACCGCGACGAACGCGGCGGATTTTTCACCTTGATTTTACAGCCGCCCGACAATTACGCGGTCGAAGATGTCACGCCGAAAGAAATTGTTTTCGTGTTGGACACGAGCGGTTCGATGAGCGGCTTTCCGATTGAAAAAGCCAAAGAAGCGATGCAAATGTCGCTCGACGGGCTTTATCCGAATGACACTTTTAATTTGATAACTTTCGCGGGCGACACGGCGATTTTGTTTGACCAACCGGTTTACGCGACGCGGGCAAATTTAGACAAAGCGCAGGAATTTCTCGCGTCGAGGCAGGGCAGCGGCGGGACGGAAATGATGACGGCGATCAAAGCCGCGCTCGAACCTTCCGACGCGCAGAATCATCTTCGCATCGTTTGTTTTATGACCGACGGTGAAATCGGCAACGACAACGAAGTTATCGCCGAAGTGCAAAAACATCAAAACGCCCGCGTGTTTTCGTTCGGCATCGGCAATTCGGTCAATCGTTATCTGCTCGACAAAATCGCCGAAGAAGGACGCGGCGAAGCCGAATACGTCGCGCTCGAAGACGACGGTTCAAAAGCCGCGAAAAGGTTTTACGAACGGGTCAGAACGCCGCTGTTGACCGATATTTCGATTGATTGGAACGGTTTGCCCGTCGCCGATGTTTATCCGAACAAAATTGCGGATTTATTTTCGGCGAAACCCGTGATTCTGCACGGACGCTACACCAATGCGGCGAGCGGCACGATTCGGTTAAAAGGCAAAGTCAACGGTCAGGAACTCGTCCGCGAAATTCCGGTTAATTTGCCAGAAGCCGAAAGCGCAAACGACGTTTTGGCAACGCTCTGGGCGCGGACAAAAATTGACGATTTGATGAGTAAAAGTTTGAAATATGATGAGAATGCCGACGAAGCGGTATTGAATTTGAAGGCGAAAACGAAACTCGAAATAATCCGAACCGGGCTTAAATTTAATTTGCTGACACAGTTCACCTCGTTCGTCGCGGTAGAAGAGAAAATCGCCAATTATCGCGGTAAACCGAGAAGAGTGCAAATTCCGGTTGAATTGCCGCAGGGAATGGGCGGTGAAGGTGATAAAACCATTGCTTCAGAAGAATTTTCTCTCCAATCTTCAAATCAAGGCTCTCCTCCTGCAAAATATTTGATTGCACCAACCAGAGGAAGCAAACAAATAAGAGCGAGCGGACAAGGTTCGGGAAGAGGAAACGGGCAGGGAATAGGTTTGGGAAGTGGAAGCGGAAGCGGAGCCGGGAACGTACCGCCGCCGCCGGTGTTGATGACGACTAAGACAGTTCCGCAAACTGTTTCATTCGGTGTTGTCAACGGAAAAGCAAGACAATTAGCAGTTCCGTCATATCCGGCGGCAGGGAAGGCGGTTCGCGCAACCGGCGCGGTGAATGTGCAGGTGACGATTGATGAAAGCGGCAATATTATTTCCGCCAACGCGGTTTCTGGACATCCGCTATTGCGGCATTCGGCGGAACAATCCGCACTAAAATCATCGTTTATGCCGGTGATGCTTTCGGGACAGCCGGTAAAAGTCACGGGCGTGATTGTTTACAATTTCCTAAATCCGCAAGATGCGGGAAACACAAACATTTCGGTCGGTGAAATGAAAGTCGGTGAAACGAAAACCGAAAATGACGACGAACAACCGGTGATTACGCCTGAAATGAAAGCTGAAATCGAGCGAAAAGAGCAAGAAAAAAAATATCGGCAGATGCTCGCCGAGAAATTCCACTTCTGGATTTTTGATGTAGTCGAGCGTCTGCAAAAGGGCGAAATAAATTTAACGCCGAATGAAACGAAATTTATCGAAAATGGAAAAGCCGTTGTGCAAATTCAACTGACGACAAAATCGCCAGCCGCGCTTCAAAAATTGAAGACGTTCGGCTTTGAAGTTACTGATGACAAAGACACAAAATTTATCGTCGGCAGAATTGCGGTCGAAAAATTGAGCGATTTAGCTGAAATTGCCGAAGTGCAATATGTTTTGCCGTGGGTGAAATGATTTCGATTTTCGTTATGGCAGGAATGTTTTTGGACGAAAGAAAATGTTATGGAAACCCGTGCTGCCAAAACGATGAAGGCTGAATTCAAAAAGAGAGCAGACAAATTAGTTTGTCTGCTCTCTTTTTGTGTCTATCGGTGGTTTTCGCTCCCGTCCGGTTTAGTTAGCGCGGTTGCGCCGTGAAGTCTATTCCGTCTATATTTTGTGCGACATTGACCGTTCGCACATCGAACTTATACTGCTTCGATTCGACCTGCACGATGTATGCCGCTCCCGCTTCAATGTTCGCTACTGAATAGTAACCAAACCCGTTCGTTCGCGCCGTCGCCACTACTTCGCCCGTGCTGTTTGTGACAACTACGCGAGCATTGGCAACGCCTCTGCCTTTTACGTTCATCACTCGTCCGCTCAGGCTCGCACCCGCCGCCGTCGCTCCGCCAATCGTGATCGTCCCGCCCGTATAAGTCGGCTGCGTGATCGGGAAGTTCGGGTCAACCGGCGAGGCTTTTCGTCGTGCCGGTGTATCGGTGAAAGTGATCGGTGTCGCTCCCGCCGGTGCGCCTGCCGCCACCGCAAACGTGACCGTGACCAGTGTTTTGTTATTTCCCTCGGCGATAGTGCCGCCGCTGAATGTCGTCACCGAAAAGCCGATCTGACCGGGATTATTGGCATTAAAGAGAACATCGCCGCCGCTGTTGCCGATGACGACACTCGGGTTAGTCAGTTTGGTCGAGTCAAAAGCGATGCTGAACGTATAACCCGCCTCGTTGCCAACGGTATCCACTCTAATCGGGACGGTCAGGGTGGAGCCGGCACTGGTGTTTTGCGCGTCAACGCGGAACGCCGCCGGTGCCGCCAGAACGCCGTCTTTGATGAGAACGGTTCGGTCAATCGGCTGCGGCGAAGGCGGATTTGGAGCGGTCGGTCCGCTGACCGGTTGCAGAGCATCGGTTCCGAGAACATAACGGCGAGCCTGCTGAATATCATCGCCGTCAACCACACCGTCGCCGGAAGTGGCTCGCGGCGACGCATCGGCACGCTGAAATTCGTTGCTCTGATATTGGGTATCTAATCCGAGAACAAAGCGGCGCACCTGCTGAATGTCATCGCTGTCAACAAATCCGTCACCGTTCGGACGCGGCGACACGTCGGATTCGACTGTTTGGGTGCCGCCTCTGCCGGTCAACGAAAAATATGAAACAGCTATATCGTGATCCGAAATGCGTTCCGGGCGCGTAAAGTCGGCGTAATAAATCTCCGGGAAATCCGCGTTATTGCGGGCATAAGCGACTCGGTTCAAAATTGCCAACATTTGATTGTTGACCAATTCGTGATCCAAAACCTGCGCGTTGCCGTCAAAAGTGAATGAATAACGCTCGTTTGCCGGAAGATAATCAAGCAAATCGGTTAGATCAGGATTAACCAAATCCAACGATGCCAGCGTGACCTGGTCGGACGGTGTCGGCGTACCTTTAATCGTACCGATTGAATCAACGTAGCCGTCATTGAACTGAAAAGCGTTGTAATCGCCGATTGAAATAATCTTTTCGGTCGGGTCGGCGGTTTGTCTCGCTTGAATCAAGTTAGCGAGATATTCCGCCTGTGCGCGACGCTTTGTGCGAACGCGGTTGCCGTCAACCGGATCATTTACTTTGCTCAGTGAACGAAGATGATTGACGATAACGGTGAACGGAAGCGGCGCACCGATTGCCGGCTGAATTGTCGCCCGCAAAATTAGCGGCGGACGATCATTCAGCAATGCCTGCGATCCGCCCGGTTCAGTATATGTCGTAGTTTTGCCAAATTGGGTGACATTGACAACAGTGATGCGCGTGGATTTGACGAGAAATCCGACATCAATACCGCCGACATCATTGCCTTCGATCAAATACGCTTGGTAATTCGGGTTTGGTTGACCGGCAGTCATCGCATCGCTGTTGACTTTGGCGGCGACTGCTTGCAGCGTCGTCAAATTTTCCATTTCTTCAACACCGATCACATCCGGCGAAAGCATCACGTTGCGAATCGCCAGCGACGCTTTGTTGAGACGACCGTTAAAGGCAGTTTGAGTCAACACCGGGTCACTCGTGTTCGGGTCGTCCGTCGTGTCGAAAAACCGCTGCATATTGAAACTGCTGACCGTAAATTCGTCGGCTGACGGCTGCGGCACGGGAATCGCCGATTTGATATTAGAAACGGTCGGCGGCGCGGCGGCATCCGGATAGATTGACCACGTAACAAAAGCATAATCGAGCGGTCCGACGATGTTGGAAACGATTTCACCGGCGGCGACATTGATTTTCGCCGCTCCCGGCTGCGTGTCGCTGTCAATTCGCAGACGTTCCGGGTTGGTGTCAAAACGCGGCACGTTTGCCGGTGCGCCCGCTGGGGGATCAATCGAAGCATCAATTCCCGCTTCTCTAAACGGTCGCGCTACGCCGGTGACGACACCGTAAAAAAGTCCGTTTGAACTAACCGTTGCGCTCTGTTCGGTGATGCTGCCCTGCGTCGGTGCGACAACCGTCAGCGAATTAACGCGAACGCGCATTCCTTCGAGGCGTTCGAGATTTTCCAGATTATTCGGTGTCGTATCGGCGGCGGTAATTATTATCGGCAAGGGCAGAGCATTGTTATTTGAAAGTAAACTGACCGTCGGCGAAACGAGTTGCGTGACCGGCGGCTGATTGGGAGCGGTGTTTGGAACAAATTCCGCAACACCGGCAGTGACGGCAACCGAATTTCCGATTGCCGCACTCGCCGGTGGTGCGCTCGACGTAAAAACGAAAATGCCTTCCGACGTATTCGGGTTGGCATCAACATTAGCATCCGGCGTTTGTAAAAAGAAACCGTTGCTCTTGGTCGCCGTGACGATTCCCGATGTCGTCACCGTTTGCCCGACGAACGGCGAAGTCGAACCGGCACCTTGAATCGCATCAATCGCCGTAGTGGTAAAATCATCATTGCTGATCGTTCCCGTTCCCTGCACGCCGGTCGGTGACGCGCCGACAACGTTGGTGACATTGACGAAAAATGTTTCGTTCGGCTCGGCGATCGTGTCGCCGTTCACTAAAACATCAAAAGTATAAGAAGAATTTCCGGCAGCGATGCTCTGCCCGGTCAAACTCTTGGCGACATAATCGTTATCGGCGACGGTTGCCGTATTGTCCGCCGTCGCAATATCGAAGGTCACGCCGCCCGCGCCCGCCGGTGCGGAAAGGCTGACCGTGAAACTCGCCGTCGTCGTGCCGCTGCTGCCTTCGGTGACGGTGACGTTGTTGATCGAAATTGTCGTCGCGCCGGTTCCGCCGCAAGACTTTTGGGCTGAAGCCGAATTACGCGGAGCCGGTGCGCCGGTCGCAAAATCGGTGCTGTTCTGATCGGTGTCGGTGCAGCCGCCGCCTGCCCGCGAATCGGCGGTCGTGTTGCTCGGCGCGGGCGCGGCGGCTGTTCCTTCAAAAAAATTGGCGGTTCCGAAACCGACCAAATCAACGATTGAAGCCAATTGAGCCGCTGAACACGCAGTCGAACCGCCGTTGCAAGTCAAGCCGGTAGTCGAATTAACCAACACGACTTTGCCGCTGGTAGAACTCATAGCAATCGCGCCTGTCGCGTCGGCTGTCGGTAATGCGACACCCGCTGCGCCGCCTCCTTCCTGCACCAAATAATATTTACCCGGCGCAATCGAACCGGACAAATTTGTTATATTCGCGCTGAAATTGCCGGTTCCGGTGGCACTGGCATACTGAACAGACCAACCGGTTACAGTGACCGGTGCCGTGCCGCGATTGAAAAGTTCGATGTAATCATTGGTAAACGGTGCGCCGGAATTGCCGCCGCCGCCGTAAATTTGGCTGACCACGATATTCGGCGAAACCGCCGGAGCTTCGTTTAATAACTTATTGTCCGATTTATCTATTTTTTGTGCCGCAACCCGCACTTGAGCCGGACTGAAAAAAAACAAAGTTGATAATAAAGCGAAAATTAAAGCGGCTGTAAAAACTTCGCGCGAAAACATATTTCGGCGAGCGCAGTTGTGTTCTTTCATTGGAATAATCCTTTTAAATTTTATTAATTCGGGAGAATTAATTCTACTAAAACGTAAATACCTGCAAAAAAAATCGCACTTATTTGCAGGAGAATCAACCGGCTCGTCTTTTTTCGAACATATCCGATTGCATTAATATTCAAACAAAATTGAATTTGGCTAGAATATTATCACAAAGCAACCACAAAATTTTCAGCGCAAGTCACTGCTGAAACTGTTCTGTAACATTTTTTACAACTTTTAGGTGGCTGCGTAGGATTTCCGCAGATTGAGAGGCGAACGAGAAGATATTTGTTTAATAAGGTTCGGAGTCCGCGCTTTCAGCGTGTTTGCCGTCAGCCAAGCGCGACGAAAAAGCAATCTGAAAGCGCGGACTCCGAACTAAACATTTACCGAAGAGTTACTTGGCTCCGGCATTTTTTGACTGTGGTGTTTCTTCAGTCGGCTTTTTTTCTTTAGCCGTTTTAGCTTTGACCACTTTTTCGGTCTTTTCAGTTTTTTCGACTTTTGCCGTCTTCACTTTCGCCGGTGCTTTCTTTTTAACGGTTCCAGCGGGCGGATTGAGCATTGCCGTCCAGCGATATTCAGGCATTTCAAAACCTTTTTCCAATTTATCGAAAATAAAATCGGTCAGCGTGTTGATAATCCAGTTATGATTTTCTTCGCCGACGGAAGCGAGTTCGGCATCGGGCGCGGGATTCATAAAATCAATCGCGTACGGAATGCCGTCTTTAATCGCAAATTCGACCGTGTTCAAATCGTAACCCAACGCTTTGCAGATCGTGATGACATCTTTTTCAACTCGCGTGTGCAGTTCGGGCGACAGGTAATCGTCAACATTGACATACTGCATTCCCGAAAGATAAGGTTTCGACGGGTCATACGGCATAATCAAAACTTTTTCCTGCCCGACACAGTAACAGCGCACGAATTGGTCAAATTCGATGCCTTCCTGCAAGGTCATACAAAGTTTGCCCGACTGATTGTATTCATACCAGAGTTCTTCGAGCGAATGAACTTTCGACACGTTTTTCCAGCCGCCGCCGTCAAACGGTTTCAAAAACGCGGGGAAACCGACGTAATCCACAATACCTTCCCAATCAAGCGGAAATTCGAGATTTCGCAATGATTCGCTCGTGATGTCGGGAATGTAATCCTGCTGCGGCAGCAGCACCGTTTTCGGAATCGCCACGCCGATTTTGGCGGCAAGTGAAAAATTGAAAAATTTGTCGTCCGCCGACCACCAAAACGGGTTGTTGATAATGTAAGTTCCTTCGAGAGCCATCCGCTTCAAAGTGGCGCGGAAATACGGAACTTCGTGCGAAATACGGTCAACAATCACGTCGTACTTCTTCACTTCGTCAAGCCGGATGCCGCCGATTTTAATCATTTCGGCGGTCACTTCGCCGTTGCCTTTCTCATTAATGCTTTTAATAATTGATTCGGGAAACGTGATTTCACGCCCGGTTAAAATGCCTACTTTTTTCATAATATTTGATAAAATCCTAATTTTAAAAATTGAATTATAATGTCCTGTCGAATATTCAGATTAGTCTGAAACTGTGCATTTTAATTGATTATTTAATCAGTGGCAAGAAGCGAAAATAAATTTTATCACATCAATTTGCGGAAAAAAGTTGAAATCCTGCTTATAATTTCAAATCTTTCTTCAAATCTTTGGCGTTTGACGGCTTGGTGAAAATTGAATCGGGAATCGTTTTATTAAATTCAACCGATTCGTAATTGATCCGGCTGGAAAGCACGTCGTTTGAAAAATGGTCAACAATAAACGGCGTTTTAATGCCGCCGACATCAGCAAACTGCGCGTAGCGGTCTTCTTCTTTGACCTCGATCTTTTCCGCATTCAAACGTTGATAAACTGATTTCATCGGCAAACCGTCATCGGAAAATTCAAATTCGACGGTGAAATCGTCATCAAAAGTGAGTTTTACGACATCGTTGCGTTTGCCCAAACTCGCCTGTCGTCTGCCGACGTAACTGAGTTTTGCGCCCTCTTTGCGCCAGTTTCCGCGCAGCAAATTATCGAGACTGGTGCGAATCCCGCGCTTGAAATTGCTCACTTGTTCCGGCGTTTGATCTTTGATAGTTTGCGCGTCGCCGTCAAATATCCAACCGCTGCTCCCAACGTTGACCTGGACTGTTTTCGTGCCGCCCTTAAATTCAGTGCGCTCTTTGTCGGGAAAAGCCAGCACATCAATAAATGTTTGTGAGGAAGCCAGCGCATTGTCGCGCAAAACACTAAATCTGCCGCGCCCGATCTGCGATTTGACGGTGAGATACTTTTCGCCGCCTAATTTTTCAACCGCTTTTTTGATTATTGCTTCGGCTTTTTCACTGTCTTTGGTTTGTGAATTTTTGAATGCGATAGTCTGCGGTTTGTTATCGTGAGCGAAACAAACACTGACCAATCCGAGTAATAAAAGAACGACCGATAAGTGTGAAAGTTTATTTATTTTGTGATTTGATTTCATAATAATTTATTAGCGAAAGAGATAACTTTTTGTCCGTCAAAAAAAATATTTGATGCAATTTTATCATTGAATCTTTCGATGCGAAAATAATTTCGATCAACCATTCATCTTTTCGCAAGAACCCCGCTCGCAAATTTAACAATTCCTCTCAGATCGGAGCGCGGAAGTCTCGTCCGCTTCAACGCCAGCGAAGCAAGGCGTTGAATACGTTCGGTGGTATGAAATTCGTTGACAACGAAGACAACGCCTCGCAATTGGAGCGCGGAAGTCTCGTCCGCTTCAACGCCAGCGAAGCGAGGCGTTGAATAGGTTCGGTGGTGTGAAATTCGTTGACAGCGAAGACAACGCCTTGCTTCGCTGGCGTTGGCGGACGAGACTTCCGCGCTCCGTCTGAAAAAAAATAAAATTTATACCGTCGGCAATTTGTCTTTTCCCCGTAAACAATATACTTTGAAACACAGGTGCCAACCCTAGAATGGCAAAACATTTGTATTTGCCTATCGGACAGACGGCATAAAGTAATTCGTTATTTTATGCCGTTGTTTTATTTCCCGCCCTCGAAAATTTGGTTTGGCGAAGCTAATTTATGAATCCGATACTTCCAAATTCAACCATCGGTGTTTTCGGCAGTGGACAGCTCGGGCGAATGTTTGCGATTGAAGCCAGAAAAATGGGCTACCGCGTTCACACCTTTTCGCCCGCTTCCGACACGCCGACCGGACAGGTTGCCGATTTTGAACTCGAAGCCGAATACGACAATCTACGCGCCGTCAAAGATTTTGCGCGAACCGTTGATGTCGTCACCTTTGAATTTGAAAACGTGCCGTCGGAAACTATTGAAACGGCGGCGCAGTTCGTCGAAGTTTTCCCGCGCGGCGAAGTTTTGCACATTACGCAGAATCGTTTGAGAGAAAAGACATTTCTTGCCAAACATAACTTTCCGCACACACCGTTTCGCTACATCGAAACAATTGAAGATTTACAAAAAGCAGTTGGAGAAATCGGCTTTCCGTGCGTTTTGAAAACTGCCGGTTTCGGTTATGACGGCAAAGGGCAAACAAAAATAAATTCGATTGATGAAATCGAACAAGCCTTTGCCAATTTAAACAACCGGGAAGCCGTTTTAGAAGCGTTTGTCGAATTTGAAAAAGAAGTTTCCGTCGTCTGTGCGAGAGACCGAAGCGGTAATTTCGCTCATTACGGCGTGATTGAAAACGAGCATTCCAATCATATTTTAGACATCTCTTTTGCTCCGGCGATTGTTTCACCGAAAATATTTAACGAAGCCGTCGAAATCGCCCGCAGCGTCGCCGAAACTTTCGATTACGTCGGAACTTTGTGCGTCGAATTTTTTCTGACCAAGGACGAAAAACTAATCATCAACGAACTCGCGCCGCGCCCGCACAATTCGGGACATTTGACCTTTGATGCCTGTGTCACCTCGCAATTCGGGCAACAGCTTAGAGCAGTCTGCGGTTTGCCGCTCGGTTCGACCGAATTTTACCGACCGGCGGCAATGGCAAATCTGCTCGGCGATTTGTGGCAAACGGGCGAACCCGATTGGTTAAAAGCACTACAATTTCCCAACGTCAAACTGCATCTTTACGGCAAAAGCGAACCGCGAACGGGACGCAAAATGGGACATCTGACAGCGGTTGACATAGAAGTTGCGAGGGCGAAAAGTGTGGTTGCGAAACTCAGAAAATCTTTGCTCGAATAAATTTTTATTGTCAAAATATCTTTTTGCTGATAAATTACTTTGATATGAAGATTATTTCTACGCTTAAAATTAAATTTTTGATGTTTGCGATCATTTCGTTTATTGTTCTGGCAAATCACACGGCAATTAACGCACAAACCGTGCCTCTACCGCGAAAAACAATTGATCAAAAGAATGATGCCGATAAATTGTTTCGTGAAGGTTATAGTTTAATAAATGAAAAAAAATATAAAGAGGCTCTCGAAATTTTTGAAAAAGTTGTTGCGTTAAATCCAAAAATACGCGCTGCTTATACGAACTTGAGCTGGATGTATCTCGAAGTAGGCAGATTTAATGACGCGGCGAAGGCAGCTAGTAATGAAATTGCAAATTATCCCGAATCATCAATGGCTCATAATAATCTCGGATTTGCTTTGACGCAACTCGGAAAATACGAGGAAGCATATCCCGAATTGGAAAAATCTATCGAACTGGACGAAGATAATATCAAAGCGCACAAAAATTTAGGTTACGCTTATCGCAGTGCCGGACGTTACGTCGACGCGCTCGCCGCTTTTCAGAGATTGATAAAGCTTAAACCGGATTATGCTGAAGGCTATTCGGCTGTTTTTTCATCTGCTATGATGGCGGGAAAACGAGAAATTGCGCTTGAAGCTGCAATAAAGTATGCGGAGATAAAATCAGACGACGTGAACGCACAGAATATGCTTGGAGCGGCATATATGGAACAGGGAAGATATGCCGAGGGCGCAAAAGCGTTTGAAAAAGCTGTAGCATTAAAGCCGGACAACGTTATGAGTCTGCGAAATTTAGGACAATTACTTACCGTATCCGGTCAGACCGAACGATCAATCGAAGTTTTTAGAAAGGTTTTAATTTTGAAGCCTGCCGAGTTTGATTCATATTACGATTTGGGAATGGCCTCAAACTTCGCTAAAAAATTTGATGACGCGGTTAGTTATTTTAAGCAAGCCGTCAATATAAAGCCCGATTCGGTTCCAGCTCAGATGGGACTAGGCAACAGTTATTTGTCCGCTGGCAATCGAGAAGACGCGCTCGAACAATACAAAATCATCAATGAACTTGATTCGATAGCGGCGGAAATTTTGCTTAAACGAATTAACAAATAATATTTTTGTATTTTCAAAAATTTAATTTATCTTTAGTTAAAGCCTGATTTTTTATCAGGCTTTATTTTTGTTTAGACATAGAACTTTTGTATGATAGATTTTACCTAACTTATAGAAAAGCAAAATTAACTTCTTTTTGGAGAAATCGAAATGAAAAACCGAGGACTGAGAATAACAGTCGGCACTTGGCTGGCTTGCCTTTTCTTGTGCGCTTTTTCTGCGTCAGCGCAGAATAATTTGGCGGAAAAGCAAAGCGACGACAAAAAAACAAACGAAAAAATGACGGCGGCGACGGCGATGAAAAATCTCGCGTGGCGCAGCATCGGTCCGGCAAATATGGGCGGGCGCGTCGCCGATGTCGAAGGCGTTCCCGGCGATCCGAATGTCGTTTACGTGGCGACCGGATCGGGCGGGATTTTCAAAACGACAAACGGCGGCACGGATTGGACACCGATTTTTGACCGGCAGGGAACGATTTCAGTCGGCGACATCGCGCTTGAACCGGGAAACCCGGATGTGATTTGGGTCGGCACGGGCGAGTCGAATGTTCGCAATTCGGTTTCGTTCGGCGACGGCGTTTACAAATCAACCGACGGCGGCAAAAATTGGCAGCATCTCGGTTTGAAGGACACCGACACGATTTCAAAAATCGTCATTAACCCGCGAAACCCCGACATCGCGTATGTCGCGGCGGTCGGACACACCTGGGGACCGAACGAAGAACGCGGCGTTTTTATGACGACCGACGGCGGCAAAACGTGGACCAAAACGCTGTATATTGACCAGTTTCACGGCGCGTCCGATCTGGTCATTGACGAACAGAATCCGAACATTCTTTACGCCGGAATGTGGCGTTTCGAGCGCAAACCGTGGACGTTTACGAGCGGCGACGAAGCGGGCGGAGTATTTCGTTCGATTGACGGCGGCAGAACGTGGAAGAAAATTGAGAAGGGTCTGCCGAAAATGATCGGGCGCATCGGTTTGGCAGTGGCGGCGAGCAATCCGAACGTCGTTTATGCGATTTTGGAAGCGAAAGAAGGAACGCTTTATCGTTCGGACGACAAGGGCGAAACTTTCAAACAGGTTTATAAAAAACAGGATATTGTCGGGCGCGGTTTTTATTACACCCGCGTCAGGGTTGACCCGACCGACGAAAATAAAGTTTATGCCGTTGCGTCACCGCTGTTTATGTCGCTCGATGGCGGGCGCAATTTTTCGCGCATTTCGCCGAACACACACATTGATTACCACGCGCTGTGGATTGACCCGAAAAATCCGAAAAGAATCTGGCAGGGACAGGACGGCGGCGTGGCGGTGACAACTGACGGCAAAACTTGGGAATATAAAAATAATTTCGCCATCGGGCAGTATTATCAAGTTTTTGCCGACAACGCCGCGCCTTTTTACAATTTGATCGGCGGATTGCAGGACAATGGAACGTGGGTCGGACCTTCGCAAACGCGCGAACCGGCAGGAATTTTGAATGACGATTGGCGAATGATCAGCTTCGGCGACGGTTTTTACGGCATCGCGCATCCCGATAAACCGGACGTTTATTTAACCGAATCGCAGGGCGGCAGCGTTGTTTCGACCGATATGAAAAACCGCGAACAGCAAACCGTCGTACCGTATTTCGGTCTCGGCGGGGCAGCGGAAAACGACAAATATCGCTTTAACTGGAACGCGCCGCTGATTCTTTCGCCGCACGACGAGAATACGGTTTATCTCGCCGGCAGCGTCGTTTTCAAATCGAACGATTTCGGCAAAACGTGGGCGGTCATCAGCCCGGATTTGACAAAAAACAACCGTGAGCGTTTGAAGGATGCGGGCGGTCCGATTTTCACGGAAAACACTTCTGCCGAAGCGTTTGCGACGATTATCAGCTTCGCCCAATCGCCGCTTCAGGCAAATATGATGTGGGCGGGAACCGATGACGGAAATTTGCAGATGACGACCGACGGCGGCAAAACGTGGACGAACATCGTCAAAAACGTCCCGAAAATTCCCGAAGATTCGTCCGTTTCGCACGTCGAACCGTCGCGGGTGAACGTCAACACGGCGTATGTCGCCTTTGACCGCCACAAATTTGACGATTACAAACCGTATGTTTTCAAAACGACGGACGGCGGCAAAAATTTCAACAACATCACCGGCGATTTGCCTGTGAACGCTTATGTTCACGTCGTCACCGAAGACCCGAAAAACCCGAATCTACTTTACGCCGGGACAGAACTCGGTTTATACGCTTCCTACAACGGCGGCGCAAGCTGGATCGAACTGAATATGAAAAATTTCCCGCACGTTGCCGTTCACGACATTGCGGTTCACCAGCGCGACAACGACATTATTTTGGCGACGCACGGGCGCAGTTTGTGGATTTTTGACGATGCCGCGCCAATTCAGCGGTTGAACGACAACATTTTGTCAAAAGAAAATTATCTGTTCGACGTGCGCCCCGCCTATCGGTTTACGACGCGCTTTACGCGCTACGGCATCGGCGACGAACCATTTCAGGGGCAGAATCCGCCGAAAGGTGCGCTCATCACTTATTACCTCAAAAACGAACTCGACAAAAAGACGGCATTGAAACTCGAAGTTTTCGATTCGAGCGGCAAAAAAGTCTCGGAAGTAAAAAATCTGCCGAAGGAAAAAGGTTTGAACCGCACAGTTTGGAATCTGAGTTACGAAGGCGCAGAGGAGCGCAAACCGCCGACGGCGGAACAACTTGAATTCCAAGGTGCGCCGCGCGGACCGCAAGCCGTTCCCGGAATTTACACGCTCAAATTGCTCGTCGGCGACAAAATCGTGCAGGAAACAAAAGCGGAAGTTCGTGTTGACCCGACCGTGCAGATTACGACCGCTGAATTACAGGCGCAATTTGATTTAGCGATGAAATTACGCGGTATGCTTTCGACCTTAAATGGCGGTCTGCGTTCGCTCGACAGCGCGAAACAGCAGACTGAGCAGATCGAAAAAGTGGCGAAAGACCGTTTGACCGATGTCCCGAAAGATTTGACGAAAGCGTTGGACGATTACAAAAAGAAGCTTGACAAAATCACCGGCGATCTGGTCGTCGGCGAAGAAGACAGTGTTCGAGCTTCGGCAAAATTGACCGATCAGGTGGGCAATTTGTACTACACCGTCAGCGGCGGCAATTTCGCGCCGACGGCGGCGATGCGCGAGCAATTCACGCTGCTGCAAACGCAAATGCCGTCGAAAATCGCGGAGATAAACAGTTTTATTACTGAAGACACGCCGCGCTTGAATCAAATGCTGCAAAAAGCGGGGTTGCCGTTTGTCGTGATCGGTAAAGCGATTGAGCCTTGAATTAGATAGTTGTAGTTACGCAGAGTCTGTGAAAGATTGAGGCGCAACCGGGACGGATTACGCTTCAATCTTTTGCAAATCAAAATCGTTTCGCCAGCCACACGCCGCCCGCCACACCGACGAATCCGATTAACACGCTCAAAAATAAATAAAGGAAAGCCGTCGCAAAAAATCGCTCCCGAACGAGCGCGAAAATTTCGAGTTCAAATGTGGAAAACGTCGTGAACGCGCCGAGCATTCCGACCATTACGGCGAGGCGCAGATTTTCGCTGCCCGTGAATTTATCGGCGAATAAGACGAACAAAAAGCCGATGAAAAATGAGCCGACGACGTTGATGAAAAAGGTCGGGAAAGGGAATTTTGGAGAGATGTCGGCAAGCGGCGAGACGTTAATTAGATAGCGGGCAACGGCACCGATTGCGCCGCCGATGGCGACGGCAAAAATTTTCGTTATCTCGCTCATTTTTGCTCAACGATCGTAAATTGTCAGTTCGCCGTCCTGCGCCATTATGACCGTTTGCGCCAAACCGATAAAAAGTCCGTGACAAACCACGCCTTCGATGCTGTTGAGTTTTTCGGATGTTTTATCGGCATCAATTATTTCGCCGAAATCAGCGTCAATAATGTGATTTCCGGCATCGGTGACGAAAGTCTTGCCGTCTTTGACCCGAATTTGCGAACTGCCGTTTATTTTTTCGATCTGTTTTTGCGCGTAATGAACGGCAAACGGGACGACTTCGACGGGAACTTTGAATTTGCCGAGAACGTCAACTTTTTTGGTCGAATCGGCAATGATAATTTCCCGTTCGGTCATCCGGGCAACCATTTTTTCGCGGAACAACGCGCCGCCGCCGCCTTTGATTAAATTCAGCCGCGCGTCAAACTCGTCCGTTCCGTCAATCGTCACATCAATCGAGTCAACTTCGTCCAAACTAATTAACGGAATATGCAGCGATGCGGCGAGTTCGGCGGTCGCATTGGAAGTCGGGACGGCTTTTATTTTCAAACCGTTTTTGACCAACTTGCCGATTTCGATGACGGCAAATTTGGCGGTCGAACCCGTGCCGAGACCGATGATTTGATCGTTCTCGATAAATTTAACGGCTTCCTGCGCGGCTTGTAATTTTTCTTCGTCCAAATTTTTCATATCGTTTAATCTCGAATCGCTTTGTATCCTTTCGCCAGCAAACGCGGCGGCACACCGAACCAGTATAAACCCTGAAAAACCGACCAGCGGGCGAACGTCCAGACGAACGAGCGATTTTCAAAGCGTCTAGATGAAGTTGTCACCGGCAGATTGACGTGCATAAAACGTCCTTTGCGGTTTAATTTTTTGTATAAATCAATATCCTCAAACAGCGGCAGATGGCGAAATCCGCCGATTTTCTCGTAGATTTCGCGCCGCACGAAAATTGCCGAATCGCCGTACACCAAACCGATGGAACGCAATTGCGGATACAGCCACGTCAAGAATCGCGCCCACTTGGTTTTGCCGTCGAAAACTATCTCGAAGTTCCCGCCGACAATTTCGTCGTAGCGCATAAACTGTTTGATTTGTTTGGCGCAGCCCTGCACCGGGCGCGTGTCGGCGTGCAAAAACCAGAAAACTTCGCCCGCCGCGTGTCTCGTCCCTTCGTGCATTTGTCTACCGCGATTAGCTTCCGGTATTTTGATTAATTTGAACGGTTTTTTATGTTCGTAACTTTCAATAATTTCGATTGTAAGGTCGGTGCTGCCGCCGTCAACGACGATAATTTCGTCAACATTGACGAGCCGCGAAAGGGCGTCAAACGTTTTTTTGATCGTTGATTCTTCGTTGAGAGTCGGAATGATGACGGACACATCCATAAAACTTAAAAACCAGAAATAGAAAACACGTTGCCGGAAAAGAAAATTGACAATAAATAATTCGCCGAAAACTATTTATTGTCAACTATAAATCTGTAAATCAAACCGCAATCAGAAGCGTACTGTTTCTTCTTCGGCATTGCTTCCTTCCGCCTTTTTCCATTCATCAAGCGAATCGTAGAAATTAGCGTCAAATTCGGTCAGAGATTCGATTTTGATGCCTTCAATTTCTTTCGGAGCATCTTCAAACCGGACGATTGCACCGCAGCCGATCACCGTTGCGCCGAGTTCTTTGACGATCTCGACCGTTTCCCGCAGCGCGTTGCCGGTTCTGATCAAATCGTCAACGATAATGCAAGGGTGAATGTCGCCGCCTTTCAAATACTGCCGAAACTGACGCTTACCGTTTTCGATTTCCGCCCAATAAATTTGTTCTGCCCCGAGAGCTTCGCGCACGCCGAAAGCGACGGGAATGCCGCCCGGACTCGGACTGATAATCGAAACTTTCGGAAGATGGCTGGCAATCGCTTTAATCATCCGAAACTTGCGGCTTAACGCAACCGACAACACTCTCGAATTATCATAATAACGAAACGCCAGCGGCATTTGAAAATAATGCGAGGCGTGTTTGCCGTTCGGAAAAACAAAATGTCCCTGCCGATAAGCACCCGTTTGTTCTAAAATATGCATCACCGACTCCGGTGACGGTATCAAATTTACCATTTTACATCTCCTTTATTTATCAAAAAATTATAAGAATTATACGACAGTTTTTCAACATTTGTCTTTAGCGAATTAACTTTGAGATTGCAATTTTATCTATATTGTTGGAAAATTATATAAATTTCAGTATATTTGCACTTTCCGCTTCGCTCATTTCCTGCGGCATTTCATCAACTCTAAACCAGCCGGCTTGTTTTATTTCGCGGCTGACCTGAGCAGTGCCGCTTGACACAGCGCGAAAAAGAATTTCGATATGGCTGTAAGTAGTTCGGATGCGAACCAGTTTTACATCCTGCAATTCCAACCCTGTTTCCTCTCTGATTTCACGCTTTAAGGCATCTTCGGGCTGTTCACCGTGAACGGCAAAACCTCCCGGAATTCCCCAGCCCGACGCGGGACGAAAAACGTGATCGAGCAGCAGCACCTCGCCGTTTTCGTTAGTAATAATTGCTGCCGCCGAAACCGTAAAGGTTTTTTGCGTAATGCGAACGATTTTTGCTCGGACGTAATAAGGCGTTTTGCGCCAAATTTGACCGATTATTTTTTTTAGCATCAGGAGACTGATTTTATTTGCACAAAAGTTTAATCAGAATTAACGGTTAATTTCTGGAAGATTAACACTGTTAAAAATGTATTAACAATAAGTATGAATTTTCATAAGGTTCATACCAGCTATCAAACCATACTTTTACCAGTCGGAGTTTTCAATGTCAAAATTGTTTTCTTTTCAAAAATTAACTATCAGTTTGTTCTGCACACTGCTTTTGTCCTTTACAAGTTTTGGACAAAGCGGTGATTTACAAAATGATTTGACCGAATCATTTAAAAAATTCAAAACCGTTCGTTTGAACAATCAAACCACTCTGCAAAAAGCTAAAGCGGGAACTTCGCTGACAATTCCGACCGCTGAAAAAAATTACCAATTGACTTTAATCCCGTCGGATTTGCGTGCGCCGCAGTTTTTTGCCGAAGATACGAGTACAAAAGGCGTTCAAACTCTCCCAAAAAATGATGTGACGACTTTTAAGGGAGTCATTGTCGGCGAGAAAAAATCTGAAGTGCGCTTGACGATTGACGGCGCGAAAATCGAAGGTTACTTTTTTGCGGGAGACGATAAATTTTTTATCGAACCGGCGAAAAATTACTCGTTAATGGCGAATGAAAAAGATTATGTCGTCTATCGTCCCGAAGATTCGCTCAAGTCGAACGGCTTTTCCTGCAATTCGGAACTCGTCGAGAAAATCGAACGCGGAAAAAATTTTGTAGTAAGCAACAGCCTCGAAAATGTTCAGTCCTTGAGAGTTTTGAAACTGGCGACGGATGCGGATTTCGAATATGTGAACGAGTTGGGCGGCGCGGTGCAGGCTAACAGTGAAATACTAAGCGTTCTCAATATGGTCGAAGGTTTATATAAAAATGAACTGAATTTATCCATTAAAGTTGTTTTCCAACACACCTGGTCAGTGCAGGATTCTTTTATCGGGACAAATGTAACCACGCTTCTGTCCTCTTTTAAAACTTACTGGAATACAAACTATCCTTTTGCCGATTATCCGCGCGATGCGGCGCATCTTTTCTCGGCAAAGCCTAATGTTTTGTCACAGGGCTACGCAACCGTCGGTGCGGTTTGTGTCAGTCCTGTAGCAGCTTACGGAATCAGCGGCAGAATTGACTGGGAACCGGGTAAGTTTTTGGTGACGGCACACGAACTCGGGCATAATATCGGAGCAAACCACGTTGATGCGACGCAAAGCTGTGATAAAACTTTAATGAATGCGAGTTTGGGCGGCGACACCCCGCTCAGATTTTGCAGCTATTCGCTCGCCGAAGTCAATAGCTTTACAAATTTGAACGGCATTTGTTTAACCGCAAAAAATTCTGCCCGACTGGATTTTGACGGCGACAGCAAGGCTGACATCTCGGTTTTTCGCCCGTCAAACGGAGTTTGGTATATCACCAACAGCGGCAGTAGTTCGTTTAATTTTGTGCAGTTCGGGCAGAACGGCGATAAAATGGTTCCGGCTGACTACGACGGCGACGGCAAAACCGATCTGGCGATTTACCGAAACGGTATTTGGTACGAATTAAAATCTTCAACCAACACCTTTGACGTGGTTTACTTCGGTGCTTCGACGGATATTCCCGCCCCGGCGGATTTTGACGGCGACGGGAAAGCCGACGTAGCAGTTTTTCGTCCGGCGGAAGGAGTTTGGCATCGCCTGTTGAGCAGCAGAGGAAATTCATATTCGCCGGTGCCGTTCGGTGCCGCCGGTGACGTTCCCGTGCCAGCCGATTTTGACGGCGACGGCAAAGCGGATGTCAATGTTTTTCGTCCGTCGAACGGCAGTTGGTATCGGCTCAACAGCACCGGCGGTTTTGCCGGGGTTCAGTTCGGGCAGGCGGGCGACAAACCGCTGATCGGTGATTTCGACGGCGACGGTAAATCCGATGTTGCCGTTTACCGTCCTTCAAACGGCGGCTGGTACATCTTAAAAAGCAGCACCGGCGGATTTAGCGCGACTACTTTCGGGTTGTCAACCGACATTCCCGCCCCGGCGGATTTTGACGGCGACGGCAAAGCGGATATTTCGGTTTTCCGCCCGTCAGACGGAGTTTGGTATCGGTTCAACAGTTCCAACAACTCCTTCGCCGCCACGCAGTTCGGCGGCGCGACGGACACGCCGATTCCGGCATATTACGGTCAGTAATTCGACCGGTAATTCGTGAAATTAAAAAGACTCTGTTTTGTGGTAATGCAAAACGGAGTTTTTTTAATGTAAAATCAAGATTGAGTGTTGCGGAATAATTAGGGTAAATTATAAACACACACTAAACTTAAAAAGACAAACTGACTAAAAATTATGGCAAAACACACTATTACGTTAATTCCGGGCGACGGTATCGGACCTGAGATTATTTCCGCCACCGTTCAAATTATCGAAGCGGCGGGCGTTGAAATTGATTGGGAAACGCAAACCATCGGCGCACAGGCACTCGAAAAATTCGGCACGACGCTGCCGGAGGCAGCGACCGATTCGATCAAAAAGAACAAAGTCGCGCTCAAAGGTCCGCTGACTACACCCATCGGCAAAGGTTTTACATCGGTCAACGTCGGTTTGCGAAAAAATCTTGATCTGTACGCCAATGTCCGCCCGATTCGCGCGCTGCCCAATGTTCCGTGTAAATATCCTGATTTAGATTTAGTCATCGTCCGCGAAAATACTGAAGATTTGTACGCCGGTTTAGAGCATACGGTGGTACCCGGCGTGGTTGAAAGTATCAAAATTATCACGGAAAAGGCTTCGACCAGAATTTCAAAATACGCCTTTGAATTTGCCCGTCGTGAAAATCGTAAGAAAGTAACGGCGGTTCATAAAGCCAATATTATGAAACTATCCGACGGACTTTTTCTCGAATGTTTTTATAATGTGGCGAAAGATTACCCGGAAATTGTCGCCGACGATAAAATCATTGATAACTGCTGTATGCAGCTCGTGATGAACCCGCAGCAGTTTGACGTGATGGTGATGGAAAATCTGTACGGCGACATCGTTTCCGATTTATGTGCCGGTCTGATTGGCGGATTAGGACTCGCGCCGGGAGCAAACATCGGCGAAATCGGTGCGGTTTTTGAAGCCGTTCACGGTTCCGCCCCCGACATTGCCGGACAGGGCGTAGCCAATCCGACGGCGGTTTTGATGTCGGCGATTTTGATGCTCAAACACATCGGCGAACGCGACGCGGCGGTCAAAGTCGAAAAAGCGATGCTCGACGTTTTTGCTGAAGGAACGACGATCACCAAAGATTTGGGCGGCACGGCGAAAACCGCCGAATTTGCGAATGCCATTATTGAGAAGATAAAGCAGTAAAGTTATTACGGAGGGCTTATTAAGTTCAATTTACGCCAGACCTTAGCGTTCACTGCGTCGGGCGGACTGTTATGCGGGTTAGTCGGAGTAATAATTGGAGCAATCTTCGGCGCAGACATAAGTCTTTTACTACCGGTATTAGGACTAATTCTATTTGGTACATACTTTGGATTGTTGGGAATATTTCTGGGTTCGATAATTAGCTTTTTGGCAGCTAAACTTATTCTAATCCGCCGTAACAATTTGCTTTAAGCGGTCGCGTTGGCAAATTGTTTTTCATTTCAACCGCGTAATTTCGAGGCTGATTTATAATTGTGATTGAGTTTTTATGAAGTCTGACAGTATTTGGGATAAACCTGCATCACACGGCGAAATCCTGAAAAAAATTTGGAAAAACTTGGACTTGGGGGTATTGGAGCGCGACCATTCGTTTCACACGCCGGTTTTCGGTACGTCGGCGGAATGCAGAGCAAATCTGCGCGTTGTCGTGTTGCGGCGGTTCTGGCGAAGAACGCCGCGTTTGGCGTTTCACACGCACCTTGATTCGCCGAAAATTAAAGAGATAACCAATAATCCGCAGGTGTCGTGGCTTTTTTATCACGCGCCGGAAAAACTTCAGCTCAGTATTAAAGGCACGGCGACGGTTCACACGACTGATAAACTAGCCGAAGAACAATGGCTGGCGACGGGTTTTTTTTCGCGCCGCTGCTACATCGGTAATGCGCCGACACAGCCTGTCAAAAAAGCGACCTCGGGAATGCCCGAAGAAATAATCAATCGCCAACCGACCAAAGAAGAAAGCGAAGCCGGACGCAGTAATTTTGCGGTGATTTCTTCGACAATTGATATAATTGACTGTCTCGAACTGGATTTCAGAGGCAATCGCCGTTCGCTGTTTACTTGGGATGCAGGTGGTGAATTGGTAACATCGTGGCTGACACCGTAACGCCGGAAAAAGTTGAAGTTTTTTGCTTATGTTAAGTTTGCTCAAAATAAAGAATATCGCGCTGATTGACGAACTCCAACTGGAATTTGCCAAAGGATTGAATCTTTTAACGGGTGAAACCGGTTCGGGCAAATCAATTATCGTGGACAGTTTGGGGGCGTTGACCGGCGACCGCCTTTCTTCCGATTTAATTAAGGAAGGCGAGCAAAACGCACAGATCGAAGGGCTTTTCAATTTAGTTTCCAGTGAAATACTGCGGGCAATTTTTGACGAGAGCGGCATCGAACTGGAAGAGTCGAAAGATGTTGGTTTGATCGTTCGGCGCGAACTGACGGCTAACGGGCGCAACCGAATATTTGTCAATAATCAACTCGTCACTCAGGCTTTTTTGAAAAAAATCGGCGCGTTTTTAGTGGATATTCACGGGCAGGGCGAACAGGCGACGCTGTTTAATCCGGCGACGCACCTTGAAATGCTCGACGAATATGCTAATTTATCGGCTGTGCGGAAAAACGTCGCGGAAAAATATAAAGGACTGGCGAATATTCAGCGTGAAATCGAAAATCTGCGAGCCGACGAAGCGCAGAAGTTACAGCTTTTAGATATTTTGCAGTTTCAGGTTGATGAGATCAAAAAAGTAAGTTTGAAAATCGGCGAAGACGAATCGCTCGAAGAGGAAAAACGACGTTTGAACAATGTCGAAAAACTTTCGACGCTCAGCGACGAGGCGTATTTGCTGCTTTACGAAGACGAAGCGGCGGCGATTTCTACTTTGGGCAAAGCCGCCCAGAGAATCACGGAACTCGCCGAATACGAATCGAGTTTTCGGGAATACACGGAAGGTTTGCTGACGGCGCAGGCGGTTTTGGAAGATTTGGCATTTTCGGTCAGGGGTTTTCGCGGATCATTGGAATTTTCGCCGGAAAGATTGGAAGAAATCGAAACCCGGCTGGCGGAAATCGCCCGTTTGAAGCGCAAATACGGCGGCAGCATCGAGAGCATTCTCGAACATTTCGCCGAAAGCGAAGAGCGTTTGAAAAACATCGAAACAGCCGAATTGCGCGAAAAAGAATTGCGAAAAAAACTGCAAAAAGCGCGTGAAGAATACATCGTTATCGCTGTCGAACTACACGACAAACGGGTGAAGGCGGCGCGGAAATTTGAAAAGGAAATCGAAGCGAATTTAAAGCACGTTTCGCTCGAAAAAGCGCGGTTTGAAGTGCGAATTGACGCGTCTGACGTGAAGGACGAAACTGCGATAAAGTCTTTCACCGCTAAAGGTTTCGACCAAATCGAATTTTATTTTTCGGCGAATCCGGGCGAAAGCGTCAAACCGATTGCCAAAGTCGCGTCCGGCGGCGAAGCATCGCGTTTGATGTTGATTTTGAAAACGACGGCGAAACTTTCCGAACACGAAAAGGCAATGGTGTTCGACGAAATTGACACCGGAATCGGCGGGCGCGTCGCCGAAGCGGTCGGATTGAAATTGAAGGAACTGGCGAAAACACAGCAGGTTTTGTGCGTCACGCACCAGCCGCAAGTCGCGTCATTAGCCGACCAGCATTTTCTCGTCGAAAAACAAACGGTCAAAAACCGCACGAAAATCGGTGTGAGGGAACTGGATGCAAACGAAAAAATCGAAGAAATTGCCCGGATGCTGACCGGCAAAGAAATTACGGCAACCGCGCGGCAGCACGCCAAAGAAATGCTGAGTAAATAAATTGGAGCGCGGACGGCTCGTCCGCCAACTAGCGAAGCGAAGTTGCGAAACGCTTCTCCAGTAAATTCTCGCCAATAATGTCGAAGCGTCTCACAATGGACACTTCGACACTGAAGTTTTGTCAATGGTGGAGAACGTTGCACAACGATTCGCTGCGCTGTCGTTGGCGGACGAGACTTCCGCGCTCCATTGTAAAAATTATGCAAGCTGAAATTTTAGCCGAAGTTATTCGCGGCGAAACGGTCGAATCAATTCATCGCGGGCATTTAATCGTGGTCAGCGGTGAAGGTAAGATTGTCGCGCAAATCGGCGACCCGCAGAACGTGACGTTTTTTCGTTCGTCAGCGAAACCTTTTCAATTGATTCCTTTTTTGACAAGCGGTGCGGCGGAAAAATTCGGTTTCTCGGAAAAGGGAATCGCGCTGGCTTGTGGTTCGCATTCGGGCGAACATTTTCACGTCGAAACGGCACGGGAGATGCTGGCGAAAATCGGTTTGAGAGAATCGGACTTGCAATGCGGAGCGCATCTGCCGTTTAACGATGCGGAAGCCGAGCGAATGATTAAAGCGGACATACCGCCGACGCAGCTTCACAATAATTGTTCGGGCAAACACGCCGCGATGCTTGGGCTTGCCAAATTTACCGGCGCGGACATCGAAAATTACTATCTGCCTGAAAATTCTGTGCAGCAAAAAATTCTCGAAACCGTTTCGCTGTTTTCCGATGTTCCGCTGGATGAAATAAAAATCGGCATTGACGGCTGTGGCGCGCCGAATTTTGCGCTGCCGGTTTCCGCGATGGCGAAATCTTTTGCAAAACTCGTTTTTCCGCCCGCAACTTTCGATGAAAAAACGCGCAAAGCGTGCCGGACGATTGTTTCGGCGATGACGAATTTCCCGGAGATGATCGGCGGTACGGAACGGCTGGATACGTTGATAATGCAGACTTTGAGCAGTCAAATCATCTCCAAAGTCGGTGCGGAAGGCGTTTACACGGCGGGTGTTTTGCCGTCGCCGAGGTGGAAAACAGGTTTGGGAATCGCCTTCAAAATTGAAGATGGCGAAGACAAACGCGCCCGTCCCGTCGTCGCTCTCGAACTTCTGCGCCAACTCGGAATTTTGGACGCGGAAAGTTTGAAAAGGTTTTCACCGATGGCGATTGAAAATCGGCGCGGCGATAAAGTTGGTAAAGTAGTTGCCAAATTCGATATTTCGCGATGATTATTGGTTTTTTAGTTTTTTTTAGTCTTGTTCAGTCAAGATTGAACTAGCGAGTCAGAACCACCTGCGGCATCGAGTGGTTTAAGATTATTATTGAAATTGACAGACCAAGTTCAACCGCCCGCTACCGCAGCCGGTTTTTGACTTGACTGAACGCCGGAAACGATAGAATAGAAACCAAAGACGAAAACTAAAAAACCAAAAACTTTTCAAATATGACACAACAAATTCAGCCGCCGAAGCTGCAAAAGACAGAGAACGGCGATATCAATATGAATTCTTTGGCGGATTTGCTCGAATGGTTTCTGAGTTACGATCAGCGCGTCGCGCTCGTTAGGAATCCGCAGGTCGAGGAACTTTTTCAGTGGAAACAGGCGGACGACGCGGAAAACAGCGCGGAAACTTACCCGTTTGAAAACGCCGAATCGCGGTTTGCCATCGGAGCTTTTCAGGCTCTCGGCGAAAATGATTCGGAAATAAAACTTCGCAGTTGGATTGCTGACGTGACGCAGGCGTTGGGCGAAGCCAAGCAGACGAGTGAAGAAATTGCCGGCAGACATAATCTGGAAAAAGACAAATCGCACATCGAACAAGCCGAAAAGATTCTGTCGAAAACCGAACGGCGGTTGTATTTATCGAGCTGTTGGCTGGAAGCCTTATGCACGGCGGAGGCGCGTTTTCTGGGCTGGGTTTATCAGGAAATTTACGGCAAACAGTTTATTCTTTGAAACTCTCCCATTTTCCCTTCCAATCGAATTTTTCGAGCGCACGAAAGCGTTTTTTGTAGTCGTAAAAAGAACTAATATCGAAACAATAACCCTGATAATAAAACTCTTTCCCGTTTCGGCAGGCGAAATCAATTTCCGCCAGCATTGTAAAAATGCCGAGACTGCGCGAATTTTCCTCCGGCGCGAACATCGCGTAAATGCTTGAAATCGCCGTTTCCCCGACATCAAAAAAACTTGCGGCGACTAACTTTTCGTCTTTATAAACGCTGACTTCCAATGCCTCGCCCGGAACTTTTGCCGCATCGAAAGAGAGAAAATCGTAAACCGAAAAAGGAATGCTGTGATCAAACCGCTGTTTATGCCGCTCGAAAAGCGATTCTTTTTCTTCATTTATCTCAACCGGACAAATAACGACTTGTAAATCCTGATTTTTGGTGATGATGCGGCGTTTGTTTTTGGAAAGGGAAAAATTTGCCAACCGAATTCTGAGCGGAATAACCTGACATAAAACCCCGTTGTAAACCGAGACGTTGTAGCGAAAAAACTGGATTCCGAAATGCCGCCAGCCGCTTGCCAGAAGCAAATCCATCTGTTTCGGCGAAACGGTGAGGGCGTGAAATTCTTCGTTGATGAAGGAAAAACTATCAACCGCCAAAAAATCATTTTCGAGCATTCGCTTATGATAACTCTTACTGGGGCTGGGAGCGCGGAACAAATCCTTTTGCTTCAAAGCCACCGCAGCGAGGCGTTGAATGGGAGCGCGGACGGCTCGTCCGCTCAACGCCAGCGAAGCGAGGCGTTGAATGCGCTTGTCCAGTTGTCCTTTGCTGACAACGCTGGCAACTTCGCTTC
>JBBSUG010000040.1:0-40864 GCA_038235165.1 Pyrinomonadales bacterium | reverse complement strand
CGCGGTCGCCGGTTTTGACTTCAACGCCGCCGACGCTGACTGATTCAAGCACGTTGTGTTCTTCCAATAATTGCCAACTCAGTTCGTCCATTATTCCGTTTCCTTCGCCGCTTTCGCCACGCCTTTCATTCCGCCGTGCATTTTCATCAATTGTTCTTCGGGCATATTTTCCGTGCGCTCTAAAAGCTGACGCACGCGGTCGTCAACCGAACGCATTTCGCGTTTTTCGTCGTCGGTCAAAGTCATAATCCGCAAAGTTAAAATCTCGTCAATCTCGCCGCCGTCAAACAAATCGCCCTGACTTTCGGCGGCGATTTGCGGGTAATCGTAAAGAATGATCGGCGACGACAAAAGGCAATCCGTTTCGCCTTCATCGCCCGCTAAAACCGGATAAGTTTTGATATTTTCAAGCGCGGCGACGGCTTCGCTCAGTTCGTCCGGTGTTTCGAGTAACGAAATAAACTCGCCGTTTTTCGCCGTCAGAATGGTGTGCGTCGAAACGAGCGAATGATTCAAAGCGTCGTCGCGGCTTTGTTCATCGGCGTTTTCAAAGTCGGTTTGATTTTTGATTATTACGGTTAATTTATAAACGTCCGAGTTTACAACATTGTGAATGTGTGATTCGATTTCGCCGACGATTTCCTGCTGTGTGCGGACGATCACGCCGACAATTTTTCCGTTTTCATCGGGCAGCGGTTCAAGCGTTCGGGTTGTCGGAAAAGTAAATCGTTGAATTTCCGAAATTTGATTTAACTTGAGTGTCGGCAAATCAACTTCGCGCTCGACGGCTTCCTGCCACGCGTGATGCAGATGACCGCCGACTTCGAGCGACGGCACAACCTCGAAATCAGCAAAATCTTCAGGCAATTCGTCGCGCGCGTTTTCTAATTTTCCAATCTCGCGCGAAACCAAATGCAGAAACCGAACTTTCACATCAAATGTCGTCTTTTCATCGCCTTTCAGCAAACATTCGGTCTGCATCGAAAATGCTTCCGTCCCTTTCGTCGCCGCGCTGTAAGATTCCGGCGCGAGCGCGCCCCAATTAAATCTCTGCCGGTTTTTCACCGACGAAGCGCGATACGGATAAAGCATATAGCCTTCGTAAAGCACGGCATCGGCGATTTTTTTGACGAGTTCAAGATCCATATTTTTACAATCTATTGAGAGTTATAAATAGTTTTCTTAGTCTCTATTCAAGTCGAAGTTCAATATCATCATGTTCCTCATATTGAATAATTTCTATAAGCCATTCATAAACTGTCGGGAACTTGTGTCGTTTGGATTCTTCAATCTGTAATTTAACGTGTTCTCGGTTTGTTGGATGACATCTTTCTAATCTTTTCTTAAGTTGTCTTATGGTTTCATCAAAACCGAGTCTTTCTTTAGACAAAGTAGAATGTTTCCACACAAGAACAAATCCTTCATCAGGTGTTCCAAATCCACCGCGTAAAATGTCGTTAAAAGCATCCAAGTTTCGTCCCCAATAAACATCAGAAATTAAAACTCGACTGATTTCGTCCCAAAATTCTTCGAGTGTTGAAAAATTATTTCCATCAATTTCATAAACTCGTTTTTCCATTTCATAAAGATAAATGCAAAAATTAGAACTTTACAACGATCCGCTCTTTTTAATTTCCGTTTCTTCCGCAAGCAATTTTTCCAACGCCTGTTCAAAAGTCGGCAAGCCGCGACTGATTTTGTAATCTCGCAGTTTTTCAAACGTATCTCGCGGCAAGTTGAGCCACGCGCTGTTCGGATAATAATGTTCCATCATTTCCTGCCAGATTTTGACGGGCAGACGGAAATTCGCTTCTTTGTTCCACGAAATGCGCCCCATTTGCAAATCGCCCGATTCGTCTCGGTAAAACATCGTGCCGCTGAAAAGCAATAAAAGCGGAATTTCGCCCGTTTCCAATCCGGCGAAATATTTGGTCGCGGCGACGTTGAAATCGAAGGTGCAAACGACGGGCAAATCAACTTCGGTCGTGTCTGAAAACGGCTGAACGACGACGTTGGCGTGTGTCCAGAGCATCGTTTTCAAGGTTTGTCCCCAGCGCGTCGGCTCGCCGAAAAGTTCAAACATTCTCGACTTTTCGGCATCCGAATATTGGCGGCGCGTGACTTCGAGATTGATCTGACAATGCAGCATTACGTTTTGAATCTGCTCATTTGCATCTTTATTCGTCAGGCGCAAATTCAAATTCAAAAGCGGCGCGGCGGCATAAGCAACGGCTTCTGCGCCGATAACTTCAAAATCAATATCAGGCATTCGCCACCTCGTTGATCGTGCGCGAACGATTCTTTAATTGAGTGAAAAAATCGTTAATCTTCGCCCACGCATCTGTGCCGCCGGAAAGTCCGCGCCAATTTGCGCGAAGAATGCCGACGAGTTTGTAACATTCGTCAATCGGCGCGATAAAATATTCGCGTTTGTCGCCGACACGGTTGACTAATAACGCTTCGACATCCGCTTCCATTTTACGCAAAATCGGATTTTCAGCGACAATTTCGCGCCACGATTCAAATGTCAGATTCGATTCCATCGCGCCCGCCGGACTTGGATAAAGCGCGACGATTTTTTGCTGCGGGGTGTCGTTGAAAAAAAACGCGAGCTGAATCGGCAGCATCAAACTGTTCCATTGCTGATCGGTGAGTCGAAAATGCGGCAGATACAAACCGCTGCGCGGCACACGCCGAAATCGTTTCGTGTTATCGCTAAACAAAATCGCGCAAGCATCGCACGAACAACTAATTTGTCGGTTCTCCGTCGAAAGCAAGTGCTGATGTTCGGGCGGCAGTTCGAGACTGCACAGTTCGCACCGCTCGACGATTTTTCGCGGGCGAATGAAATTTTTTAAAGCCGGAAAATTAGACATAGATAAAATAAGGATGAAGGCGGAAGGATGAAGGATGAAAATTGATGATTTCTTCAAAACATTTGTTTTGATTCATCCTTCCGCCTTCATCCCTCATCCTTTGACTTACGCCGGCGGCATATGCGGCATTGCCGGATCAATCGGTTCTTCATTTTCGGGATTGACGCTCGTCGAATCTCGCGCCGTGCGCGTCGAAGTCGGTCGTCCCGAATCGTCTGTCGTTTCGTTTTCGCGTCCCGCTTCTTTGCCATAATTGCTGGCGGCTTCTTCGCCTTTGCTCGTTCCCGGTGTGTGCGAAGCAGTGTCGCTGCCTTTGTCTTCCTGTTCTTCGATCATTATTTTTTCATCCCCTTTTTGTGTTTTTCGTGTTCAATAAAACGGGCGAGGACAAGCCGTCGCCCATACATTTATGCTGTTGCGGGAAACTCGCAATGTGTGTAGCCGTTGCCGTTTGATTTTTCGATTTGGACAAAGCCGTTTCCCATTTTCTGCGTTGATTGCGGAACGACTACGCCTTCGACTTCAATTCCGGCAACGTCGGGCGCGGCTTGATAAATCGCTTCTTCGATGGTCAGTTTCAGCGTCGCCGCCGAAGACGCGCAGCCGTCGCAATTGCCCTGCAAACTCAAATGCACGATGCCGTCGTTGATCGAAACTAATTCAACGCCGCCTTCGTGCAAATTCAATGACGGGCGCACTTTTTCCAATGCCGACACGACGCGGGTTTCGAGATCGAGCGGATGAAGACCGTAAAGCAGCAGCATATTCCCGACTAAATCGTCTTTGGCGTATTCATCAAAAATCTCGTAACCTGTCGCGCCTTTTTCCGCCGTGATTTCCATCATCCGGTCAATCCCCGCGCCGTGAAAATCCATCAGAGCCTGCACCAATTCGACTGCTTTGGCGCGGAGATTCGGGTCTGTCCAAGTTTCAATCGCCGCGACCAATTCTTCGACGCGCTGCATTTGATTTTGAATCGTTGTAGTTTCAGCCATTCGTTAAAATCCCCAGTAAGAAAATTAACCGCAGATAGACGCAGATAAACACAGATTTATTTTTTAATTTTATCCGCGTTAATTTGTGTTCATCTGTGGCTAAAAATTCTTTATTTATGCGGCACGCCGAACATATTCGAGTGATGCGTTTCTAGCGTTTTGCCGTCTCCTAGATACATATGAACGCCGCACGGCAGACACGGATCGAAACTTCTGACGGCGCGCATAATGTCTATGCCTTTGAAGTTTTCGGGTCCGTTTTCCTCGAAAATCGGCGTGTTTTGCACCGCATCTTCATACGGTCCGGGCGTTCCGTAAACGTCGCGCGGATTGGCGTTCCAAGGTGTCGGCGGATACGGATGATAGTTGGCGATTTTGCCTTCGCGGATGACGACGTGATGCGACAGAACGCCGCGCACGGCTTCGTGGAAACCGCAGCCGATAGCTTCTTCGGGAACTTTAAATTCCGTCCATGTTTTCGTGTTTCCGGCGTGTAATTCGGCGAGTGCTTTTTCGCAGAAATGCAGAGCCGCCGCCGCCGCATAAGCCTGGAAATATGTTCGGGCGCGATTGCGTTCGATGGCATTTGACCATTTCGGGATTTTCCATTCAAATTCGACTTCATCCTTCATCGCCGTTTTCGGCAGATAGATTTTCACGCTGTGTCCGGTCGCTTTGATGTAGCCGATGTCTACCGTTCCGGCGAGAGCGGTTGACCAAAATCTGGCAATTGGTCCGCCGCCGGTGTCGAGCGCGAGATATTTCGAGCCGTCGCCCTGTTCGTCTTTGTGATACCAGCGCGGCGACATTACCCAAGTGTAATTTTTGTCAAAATCGCGTTTCTGCGGTTTCGGCGTGGTTGTCTGATTCCACGGATGAAGTTGGTCAATCGGATTGCCGAGCGGATCGTGCGTGACGAAAGTTTCCTGATTTTCCCAACCGTCGTAATACGAACTTCCCAAGAGAATCCGCATATTGACGTTGATGTCCACGAGGCTGTGCGTGACGGCTTTTCCGTCAACGATGACACCGGGCGTGACGAACATTGACTTGCCCCACTTTTCCATATTCTCGTATTTGTAATCGCAAACGTCCGGGTCGTTAAACGAACCCCAACAGCCCAAAAGAATTCTGCGCTGCCCGACTTTTTCGTAGCCCGGAAGTGCTTCATACATAAAATCGAAAAGGTCATCGTGGAGCGGCACGACCTTTTTGCAGAACTCGACATAGCGCATCAGCCGCACCATATAATCGGTGAAAAGCTGAACGGTCGGAACAGTGCCGACACCGCCCGGATAAAGCGTCGAAGGATGAACGTGGCGACCTTCCATCAGGCAAAACATTTCGCGCGTGTAGCGTGAAACCTGCAAAGTTTCGCGGTAAAATTCGCCCGTGAACGGATTGAGCGCGGTCATAATGTCGGAAATCTTTTTATAACCGTGCGCTTCAAATCCAGGGCAATCCGTATGCAGGGCTTTTTCCCAAACCGACGGATTCGTCTCCTTAATCATATTCTCACAGTAATCCACGCCGACGAGATTGTCCTGATAAATGTTGTGGTCGAACATATATTCGGCGGCTTCGCCGAGATTGACAATCCATTCGGCAATCGCCGGAGGCTGAACGCCGAACGCCATATTTTGCGCGTAACAGGCGCAGGTCGCGTGATTGTCGCCGCAGATTCCGCAGATGCGCGAAGTGATAAAATGCGCGTCGCGCGGGTCTTTGCCCTTCATGAAAATCGAGTAGCCGCGAAAAATCGAAGATGTGCTGTAACATTCGGCGACTTCCCGATTGGCGAAATCAATTTTCGTGTAAATTCCCAAACTGCCGACGATGCGGGTAATCGGGTCCCAATTCATATCAACCAGAGTTTTTTTATTGGTCGGCGTTTGGGTTGATGTCGATGTTGCTGTTGGTGTCATTTCTTTTCTCCTTAATAATTTTTCGGTTGATAGCCGGTGTTCAGTTCCGGACGATTGTGCCGCCATTTCGGTTCTTTGTTGACGGTCGCATTCGTGATGCCGCGCAGTTTTCTGATAACTCTGCCGTAAACTCCGACTGCCGCCGAAGAAATTGTCGCTCCCGGCGGTTCGTCCATAAACGGCATAAATTTGTCGGGAAATCCCGGCATCGTGCAGCCGATACAGATTCCGCCGACGTTCGGACAGCCGCCGATGCCTGCCATCCAGCCGCGTTTCGGCACGTTGCAGTTGACGACTGGACCCCAACAGCCCAATTTCACGATACATTTCGGCGAACCGTATTCGGTCGCAAAATCCGCCTGCTCGTAATACCCGGCGCGGTCGCAGCCTTCGTGAACGGTTTTGCCAAAGAGCCACGTCGGGCGCAATTCGCTGTCAAGCGGGATCATCGGCGCGAGTCCGGCGACTTGATAAAGGAGATAAAGCAGCGTCTCCATAAAGTTATCCGGCTGAACCGGACAACCGGGAACATTGACGATTGGCAAACCGCCCGCCGATTTCCAGTCCCAGCCGAGATAATCAGCCAAACCCATCGCGCCCGTCGGATTGCCTTCCATCGCGTGAATGCCGCCGTAAGTCGCGCACGTTCCGATGGCAATCGTCGCCAGAGATTTCGGCGCAAGCCGATCAATCCATTCGTTCGTCGTAATCGGCTGTCCGGTCATCGCGTCCGTTCCCAAAGCCGCCCAATAACCTTCGGTCAAAAGACTTTCGTTCGGAATCGAACCTTCAACGACCAACACAAAAGGGTCGAGCATTCCTTGTTCGGCTTGATACCAGTATTTCAAAAATTCGTCGCCGACTTCGTAAGCCAAAACCGGATTATGCAAATGCACTTTCGGCAAGCCCGGAATCGCGCCGAGCAGAACGTCTTCAATACTCGGCTGCGTCGCCGCCGTCACCGAAATCGAATCGCCGTCGCAACTCAAACCGGCGGTAATCCAAAGAATATGAATGTCGCTGACTGCCGGAGCCTTTTGGGTTTTTCGACCGTATGGAATGTTTTCTATTGCTTCTGCCATTGTTTCGCCTCCATTATTTGATTTGGCAAGATGCGGATGGATCGTTAGAAATAAGTTGGCAGTTCACGATTGAATTGTCGTTTTAATGATAAAAATCCACGCACAAAAATTTTTGTTTCGCATTTCTATATGAAATTCAAAACAGTTTATGTTGATGTGTTTTTGATGTTGCAGGCACACTCGCAGCGGCTGCTTACCAAAATTTGGTTCAAATAGCTGCCCGCCTTGATGTGCCGAAAGCGTATAAAATTGCCGTCGGACTGGAACTTTTTGTTGATAACTTGAAGTCTTAACTTCTAATTGTATGTATTTTGGATTACATTGCAAGTTTTTTTTAAATTATTAGCGGTGTAGAGTTTGACGCGTTGAATTTTGCCCTCGAAACGGCTTTGACGCGCACGGAAAAAATTATGCGATTCAGACCAAAAGTCAAATTTTATTTGTCTGCCCGAAACCGGCAATCGCGGATTGACCGAGCGCGAGTCCACCATCATTTGGCGGGACTTGGTGATGTATGAAAACTTCAAAATTATTTTCATTTAATAACTTTAAACTCGCCCTTAAAAACGCGACGTTTTGGAAACAACCGCCGCTCAGAGCGACTCGATTAAAGTTTTCGCGTTGCCGCAATTTCAGCGCGAGCCGCACAATCACATCGGCGACGGCGTTGTTAAACTTAGCGGAAATGACACCGATTGGAATTTGCGCTAAGACATCATTGACGACTTCGGCAATTAAATTCGCGCTGTCAAT
The DNA here is from genome assembly GCA_038235165.1 of Pyrinomonadales bacterium. GTDB lineage: Bacteria > Acidobacteriota > Blastocatellia > Pyrinomonadales > Pyrinomonadaceae. Next base: position 33,233 of record JBBSUG010000040.1, on the reverse strand, counting down.
CTGAATCGGCGCGGTTTCGATCAAATCGAATTCGTAAGCGTCCGTGACGGTTTCGTCAATCATCGCCTCAAACTCAATTGCGCCCTGCGCTTCATAATTGATCGTCTGCCGCACACCCGCAATGGACGCGACCGCATCGAACAAACGCCCGAAACTGCTCGTCGAAACCGTATTGAAGCCATTTTCAAATTGTTTCAGTAAAATCTTTTGTTCGGTTGCGGAACAAACGGCAACGCACGGCAGATTTTTATTCCAATCAATATCTGATTTCCATAACTGCGCCAAGGCAAGGCGATACGGTTTTCTGACCGAAACGTCGCCGCCCGCCAGCGGAAAATACTTCAAATGCGCGGCGCGTTCAAATCCGCAGTAATCCGCGATCAGTACTTCGCCGCCCCAAATCGCGCCGTCGTCACCGTAACCCGTGCCGTCAAACGCAAATCCGATCACTTTTTCCGCGCCGTCAAATCCGTTTTCAGCCAACACGGAAGCGATGTGCGCGTGGTGATGCTGAACCGCGACGAGTTTTGTTTCCGGATTGAAAAGTTCGGTCACATTTTCCCGCGCCCACCGCGCTGAAAGATAGGCTGGATGTTTGTCAAACGCGACAATTTCCGGCTCGATCCGAAAAAGCTGCCGCATCTGCCCGACCGATTTTTCGAATGCCCGAAGAGTTTCCAGATTTTCCATATCGCCGATGTGCTGCGACATAAACGCGAATTCGCCCTTCGCCACACAAAACGTCGCTTTGAGTTCGCCGCCGACTGCCAAAATCGGCGGAACATTAAAAGGTAATTTGACCGGAAACGGCGCATAACCACGCGAACGCCGCAGCGGTAAAATTTTATCTTCGATTGCAGACTTGGAATTTGGAATTTGGAATCTGGAATCTGGCATTATTCTAACCACCGAATCATCGCACGGAACGTAAATTTCCCGGTCGTGCAGTAAAAATGTGTCGGCTAAACTCTTTAATTTTTCCAACGCTTCATCATTATCTTTGACAATCGGTTCGCTCGAAAAATTGCCCGAAGTCATCACTAAAACATTGAGATTTTGATATTTTTCATCAACCGCATCAAGCAGCAAATAATGCAGCGGCGAATACGGCAGCATCACGCCTAGAAATTGATTACCCGGCGCGGCAAATTCGGATATTTCAGCGTTTTTTTTCTTTCGCAAAAGTACAATCGGACGTTCCCTGCCGGTCAGCAAAGCTCTTTCTGCATCGTTGATTTCAGCTAAACCTGCCGCCGTCTCCAAATCTTTACACATCACGGCGAACGGTTTATCAATTCTGCCTTTTCTTGCCCGCAAAGTCTGCACAGCCGCATCGCTCCGCGCATTACAGGCGAGATGGAAACCGCCGATTCCTTTGACGGCGACGATGCCGTTTTCCGCCAATACTTTTTGCGCGGCAATGATCGCGTTTTCACCGTCAATCTCCTGATCATTCTGCCCGACCAGCCAAACTTGCGGACCGCAATTGCGGCAGGCGTTCGGCTGCGCGTGAAACCGGCGGTCGAGCGGATCGTCATATTCAGCTTGGCACAATTCGCACATTTGAAACGCGCTCATCGTCGTCTGCGGGCGGTCGTAGGGAATGTCTCTGATGATCGTAAACCGCGTTCCGCAGTTGGTGCAGTTCATAAACGGATACCGGAAACGGCGGTCTTTTTCATCAAATAATTCGTGCAGACAATCGCCGCAAACACTCACATCGGGCGAGACAAGCGTGTTCGCCGCTTCGCGCATTTCGCTTTTGACGATGCGAAAGTCCGTTTCGCCGGTGACGGCAATTTCCTCAATTTCAATCGAATTAATCAGTGCGAGCGGCGGCGGATTTTCGCGCAGTTTTTGCTGAAATTTTTGTAAATTATCTTTCGTACCTTCGATTTCAACAAATACGCCGCCGCTTTCGTTGCCGACAAATCCGCCTAAACTAAATGCTTTAGCGCAGTTATAAACAAACGGACGAAATCCGACTCCCTGCACCGCGCCGTCAATCTTTAGGCGCAATCTTTGTAAAATTAAGTTTTGAGGAAGATCACTCGACATTACTTTATGTTGTCACGATACTGTCAAAATATAAAAGAAACCGCCAAATATCGAACTGGCGATCAGGCAAAAAACAATCCACTTCTGCGCCATTTTATGAAAGCACAAGAAAATAAATTACCTCGCGGAACTTTTTTTTGTTTTTGGGTGTCTAAAAAGTTATGAATGCGAATAATTATATCCCGACAGACGAGCATCGTATTTTATTTCTTACGGTTTTACTTGGATTTTTATTGCGTATAATCAGTTTTATCGCCGCATTCATTAACACAAAACCGAAAGCCGACCAAAGTTTCGGTATGTATGACATCTTTCAAATGACGGAAGTAATGAGTCCGCTTTATTCGTTCATCGTTTTTTTTACTTGCATTTTTTTAGTTTGGAAAATCACTTTTCCAACTATTTTACTCTCATTAGTTATAACATTTTTTCTGACTTTGTTTTTTGATTGGTGGTTCATTGATACGCAGCAGATTGTTGCTTACGTCGCAAAAGTCAATCCAAATGTTGAATTTAAAACCTTCGACTTTATTTTGATTGGCGGAAGTATTTATGATGCTCTCACGCTTTTTATTTCCAACCTAATTTTAATTTGGCAAATTTCAATACTTTACCGCATTTTTAGAGAAACACGGCAAAATAAATCTACTTTTCAATAGGTAATCTTCAAACCAAAACATTAATCCATTGCCTTTCCCGCCAAATCAAGTTAAAACAATAATCAATGCTTGTTTTGCTCCATCTATTCGCGCTGTTTTTGTTGGTTTTGCTCGGCTTTTACGTTTTCGTGGCAAATCCGCGCAACCGGGCGCACCAGACTTTTGCCGCTTTTATCGCATTTCTCGCGTTATGGACGGTGAAGGATTTAGTTTTTTGGAACTTCCACGATTTTAACGCGGAATCCGGCTGGTGGGCGGCGGCGAGTTTTATCATCGCGCTTTTGATGCAGTGTGCGTTGGCGGTTTTCGCGTGGGTTTTCCCGGAGAATTCGCGCACTCCGCGCAAGAAGGCGGCGATTCTTTTTGCGCCGGGTTTGGTGCTGATTCCCGCTGCGCTGCTTGGTTTGTTGTGGCACAAAGTCGGATTTGAGAGCGGGCAGTTTATGATTGATCTTGCGCCGCTAGCTTATGCTTTTGTCGTTTACGTTTACGTCGTGTTCGCTTACGGAGCGTTTATTCTTTTTCAAACGTACCGAAAATTTCGCGGAACACAGACGGGTCAGCAGGTCGGTGCAATTCTTTGGGCGGTAATTATTACGGGCATTTTGAAGACGCTGGCAAATATCGCGCTGCCGTTTTTCGGCAATTATATGCTGCTGCCGTACAGCGCGATTTTCGTTCTTCCCGGCGTTTTGATTTATGCCTATGCGATTTCAAATTTCAAGCTGTTCTCGCTGCAAACCGCGCTCGACCAATTTCGGCTGTTCCCGATTGCTTACAAAATTGCGCTCAGCATCGCGTCGGTCGCAATCATTAGTTTTATTATTTTTCAGATTCCGATTGTCTGGTGGGCGTTTGCCAACGGTAATAATTTCGAGGCGTGGCGGAAATATCTCGTGTTCAGCATAATTTCCGCGCTCGTTCCGAATCTGCTGCTCGTTCTTTTGATCGTCCGCACGATTTCGCGCCCGCTCGGACGAATTACGGTCGCCGCCGTGCAGGTGACGGAAGGCGAATACGGGACGGAGGTTGATTTGCGAAAAAGCAACGACGAAATCGGACTGCTCGCCGAATCTTTCAACGAGATGAGCCGCAAAATGGCTTCCGACATCGAGCAGCTGCGCCAATTAAACGAACAGCTCATCCGCACCGAAAAACTCGCCGCGATGGGAACGCTTTCCGCCGGAGTCGCCCACGAAGTCAACAATCCGCTGGCTTCGATTTCGTCGCTGATTCAGATGATGCAGACAAAACCGCATATTGATGCCGACACGAGCGAAAAATTAAAGCTGATTTCAACGCAAATTACGCGTATTACCCAAGTTACAAAAGATATGATGGATTTTGCGCGGGTGCGTCCGGCGGCGAAAAGTCTGCTCGACATCAACGAAATTATCGAAATAAGTTTGCGGTTGGCGAGTTTTGACAAGGCTTTTCAAAAATTAGAATTAAAGAAAATTCTGGCGAACGAACTGCCCGAATTTTTCGCTGATGCCGATCAATTGCAGCAGGTGTTTTTGAATCTTTTTCTCAACGCCCGCGACGCGATGCCGGACGGCGGCAAGATTTTTGTGCAAACTTCGGCGGCGGACGGCAAAATTAAAATCGAAATCGCCGACGAAGGCAGCGGGATTGACGAAAAAAATCTCAAACAAATTTTCGACCCGTTTTTCACGACCAAACAAACCGGCAAAGGCACGGGTCTTGGTTTAGCCGTCTGTTACGGCATCATCACGGCGCACGGCGGACTAATCGAAGTTTCGCCGAATAACGGGAAAGGAACGCTGTTCACGATCTATTTACCCGTCAGTCAGAACCATTTGCAGTAGTGGATGGTTTAAGTTTGCCGGTCAGATGTTTAAATGCCGAATTCAACCGTCCGCTATCGCAGACGGTTCTGACTTGCTTAATCGTCTTGACAGAATTTCCGTTTCGTTGCACTTTAATAAATACACTTCTTTTTATTCTGTCAGAGGAAATCAAATGAAAAAAAATCTACTAAGTTTTCTTGCGCTATTTCTCTTTGTTTGTTCGCTTTACGGGCAGGACAAGCCGACGGCGTTTATTAACGCACGAATTATTCCGATTGTCGGGCAGCCGATTGAGCAAGGAATTATTATTGTGCAGAACGGCAAAATCACGGCGGTCGGCGATGCGCGAACCGTGCGGTTGTCTTCCGATGTCGTGCAGATTGATGTTTCCGGTAAAGTCATTATGCCGGGTTTGGTTGATTCGCACAGTCATATCGGCGAACCGGCGGGCGCAGACGGATCTTCGCCGATTCAGCCGGATGTTCGTATTCTGGATTCGGTCAATCCGCGTTCCGGCAGCATTCAGCGGGCGCAGTCGGGCGGCATTACGACGGTTAATGTAATGCCCGGATCGGGACATCTCGACAGCGGGCAGACACTTTATCTAAAACTGCGCGACGATGCCGAGAAGGTCGAAGATTTGCTGATTTACGGCGCGGATGGCAAATATATGGGCGGCATTAAGTTTGCGAACGGCACGAATCCGATGAGAGCGGGCGGCGGCACGTTTCCCGGCACGCGCGGAAAATCAGCCGCTCTGGTGCGCGAACAATTCGTTAAGGCACAGGAATACCGCGATAAAATTAAAAAGGCGGGTAAGGACAAATTGAAAATGCCGCCGCGCGATTTGGCGATGGAATCGCTGGTGGAAGTTCTCGACGGGACGCGCGTCGTTCACTTTCACACGCACCGCGCCGACGACATTATGACGGTTTTGCGGCTACAGAGAGAATTCGGTTTCCGCCTTGTTCTGCATCACGTTTCCGAAGGCTGGAAAGTCGCCGACGAGATTGCCAAAGCGAAAGTTCCCTGCTCGATCATTCTGATTGATTCGCCCGGCGGCAAACTGGAAACGACCGATATTCGCTTTGAAACGCCCGCAATTATGGACAAAGCCGGTGTGTTGTTCGGCTTTCACACCGACGATTACATTACCGATTCGCGGTTTTTTCTGCGCGAAGCGGCAATCGGCGTGCGCGGCGGTTTATCAAAGGAAAAAGCGTTATATGCGCTGACAATGGCGAACGCGAAAATTCTTGATCTGGATAAACGAGTCGGCTCGCTCGAAACCGGCAAAGATGCTGATTTTATCGTCTTGAGCGGCGATCCGTTGAGCGTTTACACGCACGTTTTGCAAACTTACGTCGAAGGCAAAAAAGTATTCGACCGCAGCGACCCGAAAGATTATTTAATTTCGGTCGGCGGCGACGGCGCGGGCAAAGATAATATGCTCGACACGGACGAGATGGAGGGCGGACAATAATGAAAAATTACAAATTACGAATTTCAAATTTCAAATTGACGACAGCAATTAACCTTTGCGTTTTCGCATTTTGCTTTTTTGTTATCTCATCCGTCGCACAGGCGCAAATTGCCGTCAAAGGCGAAACGGTCTGGACGATGGCGGGCGAAAACATTACGGACGGCGTGGTTTTGGTCGGCGCGAACGGGAAAATCGAAGCGGTCGGCGCGGCTTCGCAGATCAATATTCCGGCGAACTACAAAGTTATTTCCGCCAAAGTCGTCACCCCCGGACTGATTGACGCGCATACGGTCATCGGTTTGAACGGTTATTTGAATCAGCCGCAGGATCAGATGGCGCTCGACGGTTCATCGCCTATGCAGCCGGAACTGCGGGCGATTGACGCGTATAACCCGGAAGAAAAACTGATCGAGTGGGTCAGAAGTTTTGGCGTGACGACGATTCACACCGGACATCAGCCGGGTGCGCTCATTTCCGGGCAGACGATGATCGCCAAAACCGTCGGCAAAACGGCGGACGAAGCAACGATAGTGCCGGTGGCAATGGTTGCCGTCACGTTAGGTGAAAGCGCACTCGGCAGCGGGGGCAAATCGCCCGGAACACGCGGCAAACAAGCCGCAATGCTCCGCGCCGAACTGATTCGCGCTTATGAAGCCGGCAAAAAAACGGACGATACCGCGAAAAAAACGACGACCGTCGTTTCGACCAATAATCAAAACAACAACGACAACAGCCCGACGGCGACGAATCCGAATTCGATGCTCGAAAACCCGCCGACCGAAAATAACCGCAGCACTAATAATAAAGGCGGACAGACGGTCGTTTCAACGCAAAACACCGGCGATCTGCGTTCCGAAATAATGGGCAAAGTCATTCGGCGCGAAATTCCGCTGCTCGTGACGGCGCAGAAAGCGCAGGACATCATCACGGCGATTCGGCTTGCCAAAGAATTTAACATCCGCATCGTTCTCGACGGCGTTGCCGAAGCGCAGCTTGTGATGAAGGAAATCAAGGCTTCCGGTTTTCCCGTCATCGTCCATCCGACCATGTATCGCGCGTCCGGCGAAACGGAAAATCTGAGTTTTGAAGATGCGGCGAAATTAAAGTTGGCGGGCGTTCCGGTCGCGCTGCAAAGCGGTTACGAAGGTTATGTTCCGAAAACGCGCGTCGTTTTGTTTGAAGCCGGAGTCGCCGCCGCCAACGGACTTTCTCAACGCGACGCGCTGGCAACGATCACGATTGACGCGGCGAAAATGCTTGGTTTGGACAAACGGCTCGGTTCGCTCGAAAAAGGCAAGGACGGCGACATCGCAATGTATGACGGCGACCCGTTTGAATACTCGACGCACTGCACGGGAACGTTGATTAACGGACAGGTTGTCAGCAATATTGTTCGCTAATGCCGAAGTTATGAAATGTGTTGATCCGCAAATCTTGCAAGAACATAAACTTAAACGACAAGCGAGATACCTGAATTATTTCTCGCTTGTATTGTTTATATTTCTGCTCTCTGTTATTGTTCGGGGTCAGCAACCGCAAGTTTCACCGACTCCGCTGACTGCCGCACTTCAAACGGAAAGTGATGACGATTTGATCCGTGTCAACTCGGATTTGATTCAAACCGGGGTTTCAGTTTTCGATAGAAAAGGTAAATTTGTTAACGATCTCAAAAAGGAAGATTTCGAGTTGAATGTTGACGGTAAAATTGTGCCGATCAACTTTTTTGAAAACGCGTCAAGTCAATCTACTCAAAAACCTTCAATAACCGGCGGTGAAAACGCGGCAACACTAAATAATCCATCCTCAAATAAGCCGACCGGACGCGGTAGAAATATACTTTTTGTGATTGACGACGTGCATTTGGCTTTTGAGAATTTTAAACGCGTTAAAGCCCTGATATTGAAATTTATCGAAACCGAAAAAAAACCGGAAGATTATGCGGCAATTGTTTCGTCAACCGGCAAAATCGGATTCTTGCAGCAGTTTACGAATGACGACACGGTTTTAAAAGCGGCTTTGGAACGCGTTACAATTGGTCGTGATTATGCGGCGAGTGACAAGGGTTATCCGCCGATGACTGAATTTGAAGCACAGGAAATAGAACGCGGCAACAAAGAGGTGACGGACGTTTTTACTGAAATCGTGCTGCGTGATTATCCTCCGAATCAGCGAAATGCAGAACCGGTAATCGAACAGGTGAAAGAACAGCTTCGTTCCCGCGCACGAAATATTCTCGCGCTAAGTCAGGCAGTTTCAAAAAATACTTACGATGCTCTGGAACAATCACTGAGGCTTTCGGTCAAATTAAACGGGCGCAAAATCGTGTTTTTTATGTCGGACGGTTTTCTGCTCGACTTATCAAATACGAATTCAGCGGCGCGTATCAATCGCATCACTGATGTTGCGGCGCGGGTCAACGCTGTAATTTACACGATTGATACAAAAGGGCTTGACGCTTCATTGCCCGAAGGCACGGCGGCTTCTTACAATTTGGAGGCGGGCAAACGATTTGAGTCGCAGGACGCGCTCAGCGAATTTGCAAAAAATACGGGCGGCAGTTTTATCTACAATACTAACGAACCGGAGCGGGATGTTAAAAATGCGCTGATCGAAGCGTCCGCCTTCTACCTTTTGGCGTGGGAACCGGAAGACGAAAATAATGCGAAAGAGAAACTGCGGCAGATTCACATCAGCGTGATTAACCGACCGCAGTTACAAGTAAAATTTCAGATCGGCTATCTGAACGCAAATGCTCAAAAACTGGCAGACAAAACCAAATCGCGCGATAAAAAAGACGGTTCTTCAAAAAAGACTGAAAACACCAAAAGTAACAATGAAATAAGATTGAGCGAAGCCGACCGAAATTTACAACAAGCACTTTTCACGCCTTTGCCGGTTCGCGGTTTAAGCACTGAAATTTTAATAAATTACCTCGAAAAAACCGGAGAAGGCGGTTTTTTAGTCGGTTCTCTTCAAATGAGCGGCAGCAATGTCGAATTTGTCCGGGAAAACGATAAAGCCGCCGCCAAGGTCGAACTTGTCGGCATAATCTACGATGCGGACGGCAACCGCATAGATTATTTTAACAAACTTTTGGCGGTCGAATATCCCGCGACTTCACTTATCAAAACTATCCCTGATTTTTGTTACGAATTTCAAACAAAAGTAAAACCCGGGTTGTATCAAATTCGCATTGCCGCCAGAGATGTCAAAAGCGGACGCGTCGGCAGCAATCAACAATGGATTGAAATTCCGAATTTGACCGGCGGCAAATTAGAACTCAGCAGTTTATTTTTGGCGGAACGTAAACAGGCTGATATGACCGGAACAATCAGCGAAAATAAAGAGTTGTCGGAGAACAAACCAACCGCCAATGTTGATCGGCGATTCGCCCGTTCCTCGTTTCTGCAATATAAAATTTACATTTATAATTATTCTCAAAACGCAGATAAAACTGAGGCTTTTAGTCAAAATTTTCAACTGCAAATTTTAAGTGATAACAAATTAATTGCTACAATTCCGTTTAACCGACCCTCGCTGATGCAGGCAGGAACAGAACAATGGGTTTATGCCGCCGAAATTCCTTTGCAAAGCCTGCCAATCGGTCAATATCAGTTACTGGTGAAAGTAAAAAATATGAACGATAAAATCGAAGCGTCTCAAAAAGCGACTTTTGAGGTAAAATAAATAGAATTAAAATTGGTTTCGATTACAATAAGAATTTAATATGAGCGAAAAAACACCAAGACGCGATCCTTACCGTTTGATTGGTGAGATTTTCAACGGACGTTACACGATTGACGAATTTATCGTGGCGGGCAGTTTCGGCGCGGTGTATCGCGCTACCGACGGCAAGCTCGGCAGAACGGTCGCCGTTAAAATTCTCAAACCGGATTTACAGGAAGATGTCGCCGAAGAAGCCCGCGAACTTTTTCGGCGCGAAGCGCAGGCGGCGGGCGCGTTAAATCATCCGCACATTGTCGCCGTCACCGATGTCGGCGAAGATTTCGGCATCGCTTATCTAGTGATGGAATGGCTCGAAGGTCGAACGCTCGAACAGGAATTGCGGCAACTTCAACATATCGTGTTATCAGACGTAATCGTAATTCTCGAGCAAATCACCGGCGCGTTAAGTTTGGCACACGCCCAGAATATCGTTCACCGCGACATCAAACCGTCAAATATTCATCTCGGTAAAACGGACGAAATTTTCGTCAAAGTTCTGGATTTCGGCATCGCCAAAGTGACGACTTCGGCGGCAAACGCCGTCGCCAGCCGCATCGCCGGGACCTTCGCGTATATGCCGCCCGAACAAATCGAGGGCAAAATTATTGATGCCCGCACCGATATTTACGCGCTCGGAATTCTTCTTTTTCAAATGCTGACCGGCAAACTTCCCTTCGAGAAAAAATCTGAAGACTATTTGATTCGGCAGCAGTTAATGGAAAAACCGCCGCGTTTGACGGATTTTTCTCCCGAATTTAACCCGGCGATTGCCGATGTGATTGACCGCGCATTGGCGAAAAATCCTGCCGAACGCCAACAATCGGTTTTGGAGTTGTATGAATCATTTATCAGTGCCGCCCAAATTGAAAATGAGGAAGCACTGACGCTTGATGAACAACCAAGCAGCGAAAAAACTGCTGCCGATGAGACGACAGGCGAGCAATCTGTTGAAGAAACCGACTTTTTACAAACAGAAGAGACAAAACCCGAAGCGAAAGTTTCTCAGTCGCCCGAAACTTTAACTGAAAATAATCCTCCAAAACCTTTGGATAGTGACACGGTAAATATTTCACTGGATGACATTTCGCCAATCGTTTTCGATAGTCAGAATCAGTCTGCGAAACACATCGAAAACTTGCCGGAAGTTCCGCTTAAACATATTTGGCAATTGGTCGGCAAATATCAAATTGCCGTTTTCAGTACTTTGTTGATTCTGCTGGTTTTAACCGGCTGGTTTGCTTTTTCGTCCTATAAAAATTACCAATCCGGCAAATTCGTCGAACATTTGCGTCAGGGGGCGAATTATCTCGAACAAGCGCAGTACGAGAACGCTCTCGGCGAATATGACCAAGCCGTCAAAGCTGATTCCGGTTCGGCGGAAGCGTTCAAAGGTCGTGCCGACGCTTATCATTTTACGGGCGAAAATGAAAAGGCGATTGACGACTACACCGAAGCGATCAGTTTGGGATTAAGCAGCGCGGAAATCTACCGCCGACGCGGTTTCGATCAAAAATCCGTTCTTAATTTCGACAAAGCGATTGCCGATTACACCGAGGCGATAAAGTTGGACACCAGCGACGGCGCGTCATACGCCGGACGCTGCCGGACTTATCTGGATAACCGGCAATTCGAGCTGGCATTAAGCGATTGTGACCGCGCCCTCCAGCTTAACGCCGACGACGCTGATTCATATACCGCTCGCGGCAATACTCGCCTCGCCAAAAATCAAAACGATCTCGCACTCGCGGATTTTAATAAAGCCCTTAGTTTAAAAAAAGACGGCGCGGCGGCTTTTCTCGGTCGCGGCAACGCTTATTACAACAAGGAAAATTACGATTTGGCGCTCGGCGATTTTTCGGAAACAATCAGGCTTGAACCGCAAAATCCCGCCGCTTACGGTCTGCGCGGTTTAATTTACCAAAAAACAAACCGCGACGATAAAGCGATTGCCGATTTCAACGAAGCGATTCGGATAAACCCGGAATTCGCTTTATTTTACGCCAGTCGCGGAAAATCGTTTCTAAATCGAAAAAAATATGAAGAAGCGATTGCCGATTACGCAAACGCCATTAAATTCAACAACAGCGGCAACGCGGCGGACTTTTACTTTGAACGCGGCATCGCTTTTTTCAAGCAGAACGAACTCGAAAAAGCCGTTGCGGATTTTACCGAAGTGATAAATTTAGATTCGAAAAGTTTCGGCGCGTATCAAAATCGCGGCGCAGTTTATTTGAAACAGGGCAAAAAAGATTTAGCCGAAGCGGATTTCAAAAAGGAACGCGAACTCAAACGCCAAAAGTAGCGAATTTCTCAGCTTAACGCTTCATTTCTTAAGTGTCGAAAGAAATATTTTCTCCATTGTGATTGATTCGGTGAAATGTGTATGATGTTAGAAAGTTCCAAAGAAAAGCATTAGCGATTTCTTTCGGGACGATTTTAAAACGGATTTATGTAAACGTCAAAGATTTTAATGTCAAATTCGCCAAACGAAATTGAAGCCGCTTATAAATACTGCCAAAAGGTTACTAAACATCACGCCAAAAGTTTTTATTTCGCCGCCAAGTTCCTGCCGAAACACAAACAGAAACCGATTTACGCGCTCTACGCTTTGTGCCGCCACATTGACGACGAAGTTGACGAAGCCGAAGTTTCCAGTGAAAAAGAAGCGATTGCCGCTGTTGAAAATTGGAAAGTGCAACTTGATCTTGTTTACCGAAAATCTATAACTAAAAACCAAAAACTAAAAACTGACAATCAAAATCTCGTGTTGACCGCGTGGGCGGATTTGTTGAAAACACACAATATCAAACAGGAATATGGTTTAGATTTAATGAAAGGCGTTCTGTCCGACACGCACATCAACCGCTATGAAACTTTCGACGAACTGTATGTTTACTGCTACCGCGTCGCTTCGACCGTCGGGCTGATGTCATCGGAAATTTTCGGTTACACGGGTGCAAACACTCTAAAATACGCCGAAGCATTGGGGATTGCGATGCAGCTTACCAACATCTTGCGCGATGTCAAAGAAGATGCCGCGATGAACCGAATTTATCTGCCGCAGGAGGATTTGCGAAAATTCGGCGTGACCGGCGACCAAATTTTCGCAGGTGAATTTAACGCTCAATTTACCGGGTTAATAAAATTTCAAATCGAACGGGCGCGGTATTATTACGCCGAAGCCGAAAAAGGCATTCCTTATTTGGAAAAAGACACCCGTTTTACGGTTTTGCTGGCTTCGAGAATCTACGCGCGAATTTTGGACGAAATCGAAAAGCTGGAATACAATATTTTTCTCAAACGCGTTCATACAACCAAAGTGCAGAAGATTTTCTTAATCCCGAAAACGTGGCGCGAAGCCAAGCGAATGGAGCGACAATCACCCTGATCTCCGGTTCAGGTGATTGTCGCCTACATCAAAAGCAGGCTGATTCAAAATCAATTAATTTTGAATCAGCCTGCTTTTGATAGACTATTTCCACTTGAAATTACGGCACGGCGTAAAAATTCAACACGTTAAAATCGTCCGTGATCGAAACCGTCTGCGAATCGTATTTGTAACGCTTGCTTTGAACGCCGACGATATATGTTTGTCCCGCTTCGACGTTTTCAAAGCGGTAATAACCGAATGTTCCCGTCCTTACTAGTCTCTGACTGCCGGACGCATCGGTTAAAATGACGGTCGCGTTACTTAAACCTCTGCCCCCGGCGGTTATTATTCTGCCTGACAAAGTTGTTCCCGCCGCCGTCGCTCCGCCAATGGTGATCGTGCCGCCCGTGTAGGTCGGCTGCGTGATCGGGAAGTTCGGGTCAACCGGCGATGCCTTTCTTCGTGCCGGTGTGTCGGTGAATGTGATCGGGACCGTTCCCGGTTGTGCGACCGCCGCCACCGTAAATGTCACCGTCACCAGCGTTTTATTGCTCCCTTCGGCGATGGTTCCGCCGCTGAAAGTCGTCACCGAGAAACCGATCTGACCGGGATTGTTGGCATTAAAGAGAACATCACCGCCGCTGTCGCCGATGACGACATTCGGATTAGTCAGCACCGTGGAATCAAACGCAATGGAGAAAGTGTAGCCCGCTTCATTGCCGACCGTATCAACGCGAATCGGCACCGTTAAAATCGAACCGGCACTGGTATTCTGCGCGTCAATGCGAAATGCCGCCGGTGCCGCCTGAACGCCGTTTTTCGTGCGAATGAATTGTTTACCGAACGGAAGCCGGGTAATTTCGTCAAGCAAATCCAATTCGACCGGCGGCGGCGCAGAAGTCGGACCACCGGCGATTTGGTTGCCGTCCGTGCCGATGGAGTAACGCCGCGCCTGCTGCACGTCGTCGCCGTCCACAAAGCCATCGCCGCTCATCGAACGCGGCGCACAGTCGGCGCGTTGGAACTCGTTTGATTGATACGGGAGATTATTGCCGATTGAAAAGCGGCGAATCTGCTGGATGTCGTCCGAATCAACAAAGCCGTCACCAATTGGTCTGCTCTGGACATCGCCTTCGTAAGTTTGCGAAAGCGGCGCATCGCTAAGTAGTCTGACGATGCCGAATAATTTATCAGCTTGTCCGGCAATGATAATTCTATCTGACGAATCGAGCGTAATCGCATTTCCTATATCACTGCCGCCGCTAAAATCGATTGCTTTTTTGCCGCCGGCGGCAAATAAATTATCGAGCGAACCGTTCGAATTATAACGCACGACGGCGAAATCATTAATGTTGGCGGTGGTTTCAGTCGAACCGGCGATGAGAATTTTGCCGTCGGATTGAATCACGATGGCGTTGCCGACATCATTGAGCGTGCCGACGGCGGTCAAAATTTTCCCGCCCGTGCCAAATGTCGTGTCGAGTGAACCGTCAGGGTTATAACGTGCGGCGGCGAAATCATTGTTTGTGCCGCTGTAACCGTAACCGGCGGCGATGATTTTGTAATCCGTTTGAATCGCCAGCGAGTAGGCGTTATCGTTATTGGTGCTGATTGCCGTCGTTTGTTTGCCGTCGAAGCTGAAAGTCGTATCGAGCGAGCCGTCCGGATTATAGCGGACGAGCGCGAAATCAGTGTTGTTCGTGCCGTTGGCGACCGAACCGGCGGCGACTATTTTGTAGTCAGGCTGAACGATGACGGCATTGGCAAAGTCATTACCCGCGCCGATGGCGGTCGTTACTTTCCCGTCAATATCAAATGAAGAATCGAGTGTGCCGTTCGAGAGAAGACGGTACACGGCAAAGTCGGAGTTCGAGCCGCCCGTGTAACCGGCGACGACAATCGCGCCGTCCGGCTGAATCGCCACCGAATTGGCAAAAATCGTTGAAATTACAATTCCGCCCGTGCCGAATGCGGTATCGAGAGAGCCGTCCGCTTTGTAGCGGGCGGCGAATTCGCTTCCGACAACAACAATTTTGCCGTCGGATTGAAGTGCCATTCCGCTGAAGGGGCTGGTAGCATAATTGATCTTGCCGCCCACGCCAAACGTAGTGTCGAACGAACCGTCCGGGTTGAAACGAGCGATGGTGAGATAGCCCGCCGCGATGATTTTGCCGTCCGGCTGAATTGCTACTCGGCGGGCGGATGCGACGGCATTGCCGATGTCGTCTATTCTTTTACCGTCACCGTCGAACGTCGTATCGAGCGTCCCGTTGCTGTTGTAGCGGACAATTGCAAAATCGCTTTGGGCTACTTGCCCGGTTCCAGCAACGACGATTGTTTCCGTGGTTCCCGCAACGACGATTTTATTGTCCGAAGGTTGAATCAGCATTGCGTGGCAATAGGCGGAACCGTTACTCAAATTGGTCGTGATAATTCCACCATTGCCAAATGCGGTATCAAGCGTACCGTCGAGGTTGTAACGGACTAATGCAAAATTGTTGTTTTTCTCTCCGGCTGCATAAATTTTATTCGATAAACCGTTGGCGAATTGAACTTGCACCGCTTTACCACTATCGGCAAGATTGGTTTCGGCAACACCCGCGTTGCCGAATGTATTGTCGCGCGAGCCGTTATCCGCGTGAAAACCCAAAAGTACTAAATATCCTTCGTCACTGGTAGAAACAACAATTCTCTCCGTGCCTACCGTAGTCGCCGTAAATGCTATCGAAGTAGCTCCGTAACCTTGTGTGTTGTAGAATCCGCTGATTACATACCCGTCGCCGTCAAACGAAGTGTCGAGCGAGCCGTTGGCATTATAACGAATTATCGTCGCCATACTAGGATAAAATCCATTGTGGTAGTCAACGCGGGTGTTACCGGCAACGAGAATTTTACTGCCGTAAAATGCCACCGCGCTAGCAGTTTCAGTGGTGTCGAGACCGTTATAAGGAACAGAGGTTACCACTTTCCCGTCACTGTCAAACGTCGTATCGAGTGTACCGTCGGCGTTGTAACGCGCGACGGCAAAAATTTCCGCGTTGTTGGCATAAGTTGAGCCGACGACGACGATTTTACCGTCCGATTGAATCGCCAAGTCATTAACTTTATCGCTTGACGAGCCAAAATCGGTAGTCACGATTCCGTCGCCGCCACCGAACGAAGTGTCGAGCGTGCCATCGGAATTATATTTGACGACCGTAAAATCATAGTTTGAACCGTTGCGACTTTCGCCCGCCACGATAATCTTATTGCCCGACAAAATCGCCACCGCCTTCGCTGTACTGTTGGTGCTGATTGACGTTCGGACTTTGCCGCCGATGCCGAACGTGGTGTCGAACGAGCCATTTGAATTATAACGAACGACCATAAAGTCGCCGGATGTGACATTAAAACTGCTCCCGACAACGACTAATTTGCCGTCCGTTTGTCTGGCAGCGTCACAAGCCTCATCATCGCCGCCGCCGACCGCTGCGCGAAGTTTGCCCGTGCCGTTGAACGTCGTATCCAAATCACCCGGCGCGGCATTGGCTGTCGCTGCCGCGAAGATGAAACAGAAGGATGCCAAAAATACTATAAATTTCGCCGTCAATTGAGTTGTTTTCATAAATATCTCCCGAAATGTAAACTGTAAATTAAACTTCAGCGAACAGGCTGACTCGTTTTTATGACGATAAACCGCCGCCGCACAGCTGATCGCCAGACCGACCGGAAACAAAAGAAACGCCGGAACAAATTCGATCCGTGCATTTCAGATCAGCTTTTGTAGAATTCCTTTCTCATTAATAAGACAAATTACGGAAAACATTTCATATTTTTATTTAGTGCGGATTTTAATTGAGTGTAATACCAAATTGTATATCCGGTCTTTGGCTGTTCAATCGCCTTATTCAGCCTTTTGGTATAAAGAAATTAGTGATTTTCGGTACATTTCACTTTACAGATGCCGGAAGGAACGAAACGCACATTATTCAAACTAGTCTAAGATCGCTTGAATATTACCCGTTCACGGAATTTATAGAATCCGTCGCTGAGAAAAACACAAAATACGATTTTTTTCAGGCACATTGTGTTTTCAGAGAGTTTTTTGAGACAGTGTAACAAGCAGCATAGATTGCCGCTTGTTACAGATTTTAGATGGTTTTGACTATGTAACAATTGATTCTTTTGGTCCTTTTTGTATGAGTACAAAGATTTTGTAATAGCCCGCATTATCGTCAAAGGAAAAGTTCCAAGCTGAAATATAAAGCGGCGCATAGCTTCCATAAACGCTTCGTGTATTGTGTGCGAGATTTCCGGCAATCGGGAAAAAACCGTAAACAACGTGATTCGGTCTGTGGTTATCCGTTCGCGTTCCGTCAGACTTTATCCAGCGTTCCTGATGATCGCCGTCGCCGCTGTAATACGGCTCACCGGCTTCTGGAAATGAAATGACGATTCCGCCTTCCTGTTTGGCTTTATGACCGGAGGCGGGGTCAACGCCAAAGGCATTTCTCACTTTGTTTTTAGTGTTGGTCGCTTTGAATTGGTCTTGTGCAAATTTTTCAGCCGCCGTAACGAAAGGGATCGCTTCCGGCAAACCGGCAATTCCAAGTCCCGCTTTTGCTCCGGCTCCAATGAGTCCGACGAGACTTGAGGCGGCAGGATTTCCTTTATCTTTTGAAAAAGAAGCGATTCCCGCCGCCGAAGTAACCTGAATTACATCTCTCGGCTCTAATCCCAAGATGCTGATTCCCAAATTATCGGCAGCATTGACAAACACTGCCAGTAAAATTTGTTCATCTTTTCTGTCCCAAATAAATGTTTTACCGAATGCCTGCGGCTGTTCGCCGACCACGATAACGCCGTTGCCCGCCGAGGCATTTGGGGCAATTATATTTCCACGATTAATCGCCGGGTCTCGGTGGTATTTGCTTTTCAGGCGATTGTAAAGATGTTCGCCTCCCAACCGTTTGATGTCGTTATATTTAAGAGTCGGGTGCGGAAAATTTCTAAAATCATTACTCATATCAGTTCTCCTTTTTTTTATTTTGAAGTCTATGAATTTTTGACAGCACCAATAAAATCCTGCTGTCGGATGTTCAAATTCAAAGGCTTTCACTTTGATAAGGCATTTCGGCGAAAACATTTCAAATTAATTTCAAAAACAAAAAAGCGGATCAAAAGAACCGCTCGCGTTAATATAATTTAATTTCGTCTTTTTAGTTTTCCTGAGTTTTTCGTGTTGAATCGGCGAAGGTTAAATTTTTTTTTGACGAAGAACTTTCAATCGGTGAATCATCGAAAATATTTTGTGGATTCACCAATTATTTAAGCGTGCCAATTACTTATGTTCTTCAACAATCGGACAAATCAACATGCACCGATTGCAGTTCAACTAACGGCTTGATTATTTTCTAATTTCTCCACCTTCAAAGAATTTCTTCAACGCACCCAAACGCTGCCGCGTTTCCCAAACGAAAACGCGGCGCATAATCGGATTCAAGATCGGGCGCAAAAAGCGCGGTTTCGCCGTGAAATTTACTTTATAGATAACTTCCGAATTTTCATCATCAATTTTCCGGTGCCGAATCGAAGCTGCAAAAGTATCAAAAAACGGCGGCTGATTGAGCATTTCCACCGCCGCAACTTTGCCGGATTCAAATGAAATATAAAAGGTTCGCAAGGCAAAACCGCCCAAAATTGTTTTGCCGCGACACACCGAAATCGCCCCTTTTTCAGACTTTTGAAATTCCGGTTCGAGATACGCTTCCTGCAAGAGCGTGTCCCATTCGAGCCGCCGTTTATAATCGTGCAAAAGCGCGAAAACAGCTTCCGCCGATGCGGGGATTACTTCTTTAATTTCAGCGGTTGGCATAATTTTCTTTTTTGCGATTGTTTGAATCATCCATTTTACTCGCATATCCGCTAAATCTACTCATACATTTTAGCTTTCAGAAAATCGCGTTGGTCTACATGACTTTTTTTACGTTTTTTGAAAGTGCCGCCACTGCTGTTTATGTGGACGATTTTCATCCGTGCGGCTTGATTCATTCGAGAAATGTTGATGAGACCGCACTCGATTTCTTCGATGGCGGCGTTGATGTTGAGAGCAGAAATAGATTTGTCATTCACATAACCTCGAATTTCCATTAAAATTTCGTGCGTGACATTCGGATCACTCAGGAGCCGCAATTTAACGAAAATCCGTTTCAATTCGCCCGTCTCAACTTTCAACAATTGAGGATTCACCAATGCCTTTTTTAAGTATGTATAAAATTCGTTTTCAAAATTTTCTGTTTGATCTTCCGCCATAGTTTTGTCTCTCTCTTATTTTAATTGGTAGTTTGGTTTTTGGTCGTTGATTGAATTATTTACAAAATGAATGGATTGCGTTAAATAAACGCTTATCAAGGACGAAATTTTAATCGTTCGCCGTTGATAATGTTTATCCTTTAATAAAATCTATAACCGCCTTCGTTTGTTTATCGCTGGTTTTGACTCTGTTGACATAAGTTTCAGATGGTAATCCATTTGAATTATTAAGAATCGAACTTTTGATGCCGCGCAAAGCATTTAATCTTTCGCTCTCGGTCATCCGACCGAATTGGTAAATCGTGCGTTCGATTTCCCCGATCGCGGCAGCAATATTCGGTTGAATGCGCGAAGTATTTTTTACGAGGTAACACATAGTTCCGAGAATTGTCTGCGTCAAAACCGTGTCATTCAAAAGACGCAGTTTATCAAGCAGCGTTTTCAGTTCACCCGCATTCATTTTCAGCATCGCTGGATTACCTGAAACCTTTATCAAAAAGGCATAAAAATCGTATTCAAAATTGGCTGTTTTACTATCTGACATTGTTTCATTCTCCTTTTTTTTCTCAACTGCTTACATAGTTAAGACAATTCAGAAAAAATATTTCATTATTTTTTAATTTTTGTCGATAAATAAAAAAACGCGCCCTTTAAAAAGCGCGTTTTGTGATGTCAAATTCGTAATTTCGTCAGCGTTTGCCGTCGAGATTTGCCCATTCGCCGGACTGAATAAAACTCGCCCAGTAAAACGGATGCTGCCGTTCGGGGGTTTTGAGCATTTCGAGCTGCACCTGACGAAATGCTTCGCCGCGTCCAATTCCCTGTTTGAGATTTTTGTAATAATTAATCATCAATTTGCGCGTCGCCGCGTCGCTGACCGACCACAAACTCATCACCAGAGATTCCGTGCCGGCTAACAAAAAAGCGCGGCGCAGCCCATAAACGCCTTCGCCGTTGCGAACTTCGCCCAACCCCGTGTCGCAGGCGGCTAAAACGACTAATTTCGTTCCCCAAAGATTCAAACCGGATGCTTCAAGCGCAGTTAGAATGCCGTCGTCAGAACCTTTATTGTGTTCGTTCGCACCAGCCAAAGCGAGACCTGAACGCAACAGCGGATTTTCAATTTTAATTTTCGCATCTTTGGAATTATCTCTATCTTCCAGAAAGAATCCGTGCGTGGCAATATGCAGAATTTCTGGCGCAACTGCCTGTTTTAATGCGATTTCGGTGGCTTGTGCTCCGGACAACACGGAGGCTCCGGGGAAAAGCGTCTGAATCGAACGCGCTTCCTGCGCCGTGCTGCCGAGTGGCGCAAAATAGGTATCGGACAAGTTTCTCGTGGCAATCACGCTTTTGCGATTGCTGCCGCTCGGCGGCGATTTCATCAACTTGGCTGTCTCCGTTGCGGCGGGCAAATCGAATAAAGGATTGGCGATTAATAAAGGATTGCTTTTGCTCTTTCGCGCCGTTTGCAGTCGCAGCAAATCGCGTCCGCCGGTCAAGTAGGTCAACGAATAATTTTCGACCAGATATTTTCCCTGTTTATCAACCAAAGCCTCGAACGGAATCAGGTTCAGTTCGCTGTCCGGCGAAATTAGCAGTTGTGTTGCGTCGCCTGCTAACGGGCGAAGCGGCGACATCACTTTGTCGTCCAATTCGCGGGCAAATTGTTTGACATCCCGGCGATTCGGGTCGCGCAGCGACTGCCGAAAATTATTAATCGCCGCATCTATCGTTTTCGCGTCGCCGAGTTCTTTCCACTGAATTTTGCCTTGTCGCCGCAAAATATAAGCGACGTATTGCGGCGAATTTGAAGATTTCTCGGCTGATGTGGATTTAGGATTGATCGGTTCATACAACACGAATTCAACGAGTGCAGCATTTTCGGGAATCGCGGCGCGAATTGCGTCAACCGAAATTGATTGTGACGAAACGCGAAATTCCGCGCTTTGGCGGCTCACTTTGTCTTCGAGGTTTTCTCGTTCTTCTTCAAGCGTTTTAAGTTTTTGCTGATAAATTTCGGGTTTTTCGTTTCCGACTCCGCGCAAAGTTAGATTGGCAAGTGATGTTCGCATATCGGAAAGCCGGTCAAAAATCTTTTGATCTTCGGGCAGGGCGCGGCGGCGCAACGCGGAAATACTTTCCGACATCGCATCAAAAATGCGTCCCTTACGGCTGAAAATAAGTTCCAGAGCCATTTTTTTCGCTTCATCCGATTGCGGCATTAAACGCGTATTCAGTGAGATTGTCGAAACCATATCGCGCGAAAGAGTTTCCAAATAAGTGATTCTTTGCCGCTCCGAACCCGTAAATAAATTCAATTCCAGATTTCTTTCCCTGACGGCTAAGTATTTTTCCTGAAAAGTCAGTGCCTGTGCCAAATCACCTTTTGCCGCGTAGAGTTTTGCCAGATTTCCGAGCGGACGGGCGGTTAAAGGATGGTTTTTGCCGTTGATATTTTCAAATATCGTTAATGCCTGCAAAAAAAGCGGTTCAGCCTTTTCATATTCGCCTTTGTCTAAATAGAGCAAACCAATATTATTATTTGTTCCGGCGACACCAGAATTTTCGCTGCCGAATTTCTTTTTGTATATCTCCAACGCCCGTTGGAAAAGCGGTGCGGCTTTTTCGTAGTCACCTACATTGGTATAAAACAAGCCTAAATTGTTCAGCGTGTCGGCAACCTGCGGATGTTCCGCGCCCAATGCTTTTTCACGAATCTCCAATGCCCGCTGATAAAGCGGCTCGACCTTTTCATTTTCGCCTTTTTTTTCATAAAGTGTAGCTAAATTATTTAAAACCACGGCAATGCGGGGATGTTCGGGCGCGAGAGTTTTTTTATTAATCTGCAAAACTCGTTTATAAAGTTCTTCCGCTTTCTCATAATCGCCGAATTCGGTATTGATTGCCGCCAAATTCGCCAGAATAACACCAATATCGGGATGTTCTGGTGGAAGATTTTTTTCAAAAATCGTCAGCACCAGTTGAAGCATCTGCAAGGCTTGCGGATAATTACCTTTGACGCGATACAACAGCGCGAGATTGTTTCTGTCAACTGCGGCATCCATACTGTCCGCGCCGAGTTGTTTCTCTTCAATGGCAAGAGCGCGGAGGAAAAGCGGTTCTGCCTTTGAATATTCGCCTTTCGTGTAATAAAGGTAAGCGAAATTGCCGACAATCGCCGAAATTCTCAAATCTTCGGGATTAAGGGTTTTTTCATCAATCGTCAAAGCCCGCTGATAAGCCGCTTCCGCCTTAACATAAAGACTCATTTTGCGATAAACTGCACCGAGATTATTGAGAACCGCTGCGACAAAAAAATGTTCCGCACCGAATTTTTTCTCATACATTTTCAGAGCGCGAAGATAGTATTCTTCGGCTTTCGGGTATTCACCCTGACTGTCATAAATTAATCCTACTTCGTCGGTTGTGTCAGCATTTTCCACGCTTTCCGCATCATAAATTTTTGTCAAAATTGTCAGAGCTTTTTCCGCTTTTGCCAATGCTTCATCATATTTTCCGTCATTACGCAATTTTCGTGTTTCCAAATTTAATTGAAAAGTTTCGGCGAGATTGCGGTCGGTTTCCATCGCCGCACGAACTTCCTTTAAATTTATTTCATAACTTCCCGTCAAAGCATTTTCTGTTGAAATGGTCACGGATAATAAATAATTGCCGGACGTTTCCGCAATAAAATTGACGGGTTGCCGTTCGCCTTCGGTGTAAGGGTTGTCAATCTCCAACATTTGCTTACTTTGCGGATCGGTGACGACAATTTTCAGTTCGGCTTTTTGCTCTAAAAACGTCAATGCCGCATAATCTCCGGCTTTCATTGAAATTTGAAAGTCTTGTTTTTGACTTTTTGCTATTTCGCGCTCAACCGGTTTATTTAATTCAAGCGAAATAATTTGAGGCGTATTTTGGGCATTGACAAATTGAAGAAAAACAATTGAAAGAAGAGAAACATCGAGAAGTATTTTGATAAAATCATTTAATCTCAATGTAAAAGTTATTTGCCGAATCATAAGATACCTCCGCCGCAGTTTATTGTTATGGATAATTGCGGACATTATGGCATAACCTTAAATGAATAGTCACTAATAATTTCAGCCGCGCCGCCGGAAGCGATGCCGGACACTTCCAAATCATAAAGCGGTGATTTGAGCAGTTTGGCGGGAAAGATGACGTTTAAGATTTTGTTCGCGCCGTTTTTTGCGGCTTTAATTTGACTGCTTGTAAAAATAGTTTTGCCGGTTGATTGATCCCGCAGAATTACGCGGTAAAGCGGATATTCATCCGCTTCCAGTTGCAGCCGCATTTTTATTATTGCGGTTTTCGGCGGAATCGTGACCGTTTGAAGCGGAGCCTTTCCGCGCAGTGGCGGCGTGAGCAGAAACGTCGCCACCAGGGGCTGACGATTCTGTGCGAGCGGCGGTGTAGTTTGCTGTGTTTGAAGGGCGGTTTGCTGCTGTTCGTTGACCTTTTTTTGTTGAATGATTTGCTTCCGTGAATTTTGCAGTTTCTCGCGTTCATCACGAACGGCGGCGAGTTCCGTTTCGGCGGCAGAGTTTTCAGTTTGCTGTGCGGCAATTTCGTTTTGCAGTTTCGTTTCGCGCTCCTGCAATGCAATTTCGCGTTGCTGTAATGCGTCGCGGTTCGTCTGTAATTGGCTGATATCGGAGCGCAGACGCGAGTTTTCCAATAGCAGCCAGCCGCCGAAAAACAGCAGTGCCAACGCCGCCAATGCAAAACTCCACTGGCGCACCGAACGCACCGACGCAAAGATATGTAAAAACCACGTCGTGAAACTTTGTTTCGGTTTCGATTCGACTACAGCGGCGTGCACGACGGTATTTTTACTGAGATATTCCTGAAAACTCCGCGCAAATTCGACTTTCTCGAGTCTGAGAGGCGAAACGAGATAATAAGATTTAAATTGTTCAAGCGTCGTCCCACGCAATTCGCCGCCGATGTACCGGTCAACCAAATCTTTTTCCGCCGCGCTCATTTGACCGGCAAATTCATCGTCGGTAAAACTCCATTCGTCAAACAGTTCCGTCTCATCTTCCGGCAACACACCGAGCAAATATGCCGTTATCGTTTCGTTGTCGTATCCTTTTTTCATATCTCTTTCAGCAGATAAAAACAATCTCCAAATATTTAAGACAAAAACGCAAAAGTATTTCGTCTATTATTTTTAAGTTTATTTTTCTTCATAAATTTTACGAATTGTCAGCACATCTTTTGACGCAGTTTTCCAGTTTATCCCTGATGCGGCAGGCGCGAATGCTCAGTGCGTTCAATGAGATGTCTAGGTTTTTCGCCAGCGCACGGCGATTTTCGATTTTCACTCTTTCCTCGCCGCGATAGTATTCGTAAATAATTTCGCGGTTCACAGACTCTAACTGTCCACTGCATTTTTCCAGACAATCGAGAAGTTTTTCTTTGATTTCTTTTTCGTCAGATTCTATTGCCGCTTCATTTTTCAGTTTTTGATTCAGTACGTCATCGAGCGGAACGGTATTTTTCGCTTTTCCGCGAAGCGATTCCAGAAAAACAAATTTTGCCGTGATGTAACAATATTTGGCGGGCGTTTCGCTTTCAATCGCACCTTCTTCTTCAAGGCGGCGGGCGACACGGTTTAAGGTTTCATCGGCGAATTCGTCGGGCGACGGGCAGTTTTTGCGGTCAAAATATAAAATCAAACAATCCCGCATTTCCAAATATCTGCGCCCGTCGGAATCAACGTCTTTATCGAGCCACGCCAGAAATCGGCGAAACGCGGCGGGAGTCAAATTCCAATCTTTTTTCGAGTTAGCCTTTTGCATCAGCAACGAAGTTAATTAAATATTGTGCGATTTTACATCTTTTAGCTGAACGAAACAATTTTAAAAGGTAGTGAGGATGGCTATTTCGATGGAGCGCGGAAGTCTCGTACGCTCAACGAGCGATAGCGATATTGGAAGCGTGGTTAGTGTGATGCACACAGCCGAACAAAGACAACGCCTCGCTTCGCTGGCGTTGGCGGACGAGCTGTCCGCGCTCCAAAAAAAAGCACTCCAGATTTGGAGTGCTTTTTTGTTGAAAAATTCGCCGCCCGTTATTTTCGGTC
This sequence comes from Pyrinomonadales bacterium, assembly GCA_038235165.1. Classification (GTDB taxonomy): domain Bacteria; phylum Acidobacteriota; class Blastocatellia; order Pyrinomonadales; family Pyrinomonadaceae. The sequence continues at coordinate 7,723 of JBBSUG010000040.1, read as the reverse complement.
TTTAAAAGAATTGTAAAGTTCGGTGTGCCGACTCGTCAGCGGCAGCATTCGACCGTTGATGAACAGATTTTTGACGTTCGTGCGCGGCTCCAACAAATCGCCGTCGGTGACGACGAGGTTTGCCATTTTGCCGACTTCGATTGAGCCGAGTTTATCGGAAATTCCCAAAATCTGCGCCGGGTAAAGCGTGACGGATTTTAATGCGTCGTCTTTTGATAAACCGTAAGCACCGGCGAGTCCGGCGTGATACGGCAGATCGCGCACTTCCGAGCCGTCGTTGCCGGTCGAAATGCAGAATTTTATGCCTGCCTGCGCCATTTTCGACGGGGCGGAAAAAAGATAATCGTAAGCGTCGTCGTCCTGCACCGGCAGATTGTAAATATTCGTGTAAATGACGTAAATATCGTTTTTCTTTAATTCATCAGCCGCTTTCCACGCTTCCTGTCCGCCGAGAATGATGCCTTTGACCTTCATTTCGGCGACGAATTTCGCCACGCCGCGAATGTCGCGCTCGCGTTCGGCGTTGAAAATAATCGGTTTCTCGCCGCGAACGTACGGAATCATCGCTTCCATTTTCAAATCCGGCGGGACTGACGGCAATGTTCGATCTTTGGCGAAGGCTTCTTTGACCTTGGCATATTGTTCCGCATCGGTAAATAGTTTTTTCAAGTCTTCGAGCCTTTTATCGCGGGTTTTGACGGCTTGCGAGAAATCAACCGTCTGCGCTCCGGCAAACGGATTGAAACCGGCGAACGTCGTGACACGCGGGAAATTGATGACGAGTCCGAACGTCGGGACAATCGCCATTTCCGCCTGCGTCGAACCGAGCAGATTTATAACCGCCGACTGTCCCGAAATGATGCCGCTGACCGGCAGCGACATCACGGTCGTGATGCCGTTGACACGCGTCACTTCGACGTGAACACTGTGCGGATTAATTCCCAAAATTGCTTTGGCGTTCGAGTTCATATCGCCCGTTTCGGCGACATCAACCGAACCGGGCAAACCCTGCCCGATTTCGATTAATCCGAGATTTGTTCCCGCATCAATCATTCCCGGATATACGCTCAAACCTTTCCCGTCAATGCGTTCCGCGCCCGCCGGTATCGCTGCGTTTGCGCCGACCGCCGAGATTTTTCCGCCGCTGATGACGACCGTGCCGTTTTCAATCGTCGCGCCCGAAACCGTCACGATTCGCGCATTAGTAATCGCAAAAGTCCCTGCTTTGCCCGTAACGTTCTGCTCCGAACCGTCATTCTGCGCGTAAACAAAGGAAAGTTGTCCGCCAATAAATAACGACAAACACAAAAAACTCAATAACTTGATAAATTTGGAATCTGGAATCTGGAATCTGGAATTGTTCATCGGTTTCCTCCGTCGCCGTATTCGGCTTCATCGCGGTCGCCGCGCCGTTTCTCAGCCGGAATTTTCGGCGATGTGCCGCCGCTTCCTGGTGCTTTGTTGACATCGAGTTTTTCCAACGCCTCACGTTCTTTTTTAACCGCGTCGCGCATCGCCAAATCTTTCGTACGGTCAAATAAAACTTCGCCCTCGATCATCGTCATTTCCGGGTGCGAATAAACGCTGAACGGGTGCGCCGACCAAATTACGATGTCGGCATCTTTTTTCTCTTCAATTGAGCCGGTGCGTTTATCAATGCCGAGCTGTTTTGCCGAGTTAAGCGTAATCATTTGCAGCGCGTCCTGTTCCGGCACGCCGCCGTATTTTTCGACTTTCGCCGCATCTAGATTCAAACGTCTCATCCGTTCGTCGGAATCGGAATTAATCGAAACATTAACCCCGTTTTTCCAGAGAATATAGGCGTTATAAGGAATCGCGTCGAACGCTTCGAGTTTGTATCCCCAACTGTCGGTAAAAATCGAAACGCCCGTGCCGCGTTTGGCGATTTCCGGCGCGATTTTATACGCTTCGAGACCGTGCTGCAAAGTGGCGATTTTAAATCCGAATTCTTCGGCGATAAGCATCAGATTTAGATGTTCGTCCGACCGATAACCGTGCGCGTGAACGAGCCGCTTGCCTTCCAATACTTCGACCAGCGGTTCGAGTTCCAAATCGCGGCGCGGCGGCACGGCTGTTTTGTCGCCTTTGGCAACTTTAGCGCGGTAATCATCCCCCGTTTGTTTGTAATCTTTGGCACGCAGAAATGCGTCGCGGATCACTTCCATCACGCCCATTCGGGTGCGCGGGTAACGCGGTTCCTGTCCGGCACGCGGTTGAAAACTCGAACGCTTAACGTTTTCGCCGAGCGCGAATTTGATCCCGGGCGGCGCATCGGGAATCGGAAAATCTTCGACCGGATGCCCGTATTTGAATTTGACCACCGTATTTTGCCCGCCGATAGAATTTGCCGAACCGTGCAGCAAATTTGCCGACGTGACACCGCCCGCCAGAGCGCGATAAATGGCAATATCCGTCGGATTTAAAACGTCCCGGACGCGAGTCATTGACGAGACCGAATAAGAACCTTCGTTAATCGCGTCAAGCATCGAATGCGAGTGGCAGTCAACGATTCCGGGCGTGACAAACTTGCCGGTCGCGTCAATAATCTGCGCGTTCGACGACGCTTTCAAGTTCTTGCCAATTTTTGCAATTTTGCCGTTCTGTATCAAGATGTCAGTGTTGGGCAGCGTTCCGTTGACGGCGGTCAAAACCGTCGCATTACGTATCAAAACATCAGTTTGTTTTCTCGCCTGTGCGAAAACCGCGACGTTTGAAGCCGTCAGTGTAAACAAACTCAAAAGTAAGAAAGCCGTTAGTTTTCTCATATATTATTCCTTAGAAATGGCGGAAACCCGCCAAAATGGCGGAAACCCGCCAAAATGGCGGAAACCCGCGCGTCAGCAAGGGTGTAAAAGATGCATTAGAAGCGCGTTTCTACTCAAACGCAAACTTCTGCCTTTGTAAATTATGGTGTTTTCGTTCCGCTAAACGGAATCGCGCCCTGCGGTGATGTGAACGTGCCGCTGATTTGATTGCCTTTGACCGCGCCTTTGACGAAAACTTCGACTTCCGAACCGCCGAACTGCACCGTTATATTAAACGTGAACCCGTCCGCCGTTATTTTCCCGTCTTTGAGCGGCACACTGCCTAGCTGCGACTGAAAATTTCCGGTCAAATTGTCATTTTGTTGCGTCAAGTTCAAAGTTCCTTCAATCGGTTGTCCCGGAATTTCGATGTTAATCGCGTAATTTCCGCCGACGGTTGCCGCCGTTCCCGGCTGGGTCGTGGCGCCGTTCGGCGTTTTGCCGTCGGGTTTCGCCGCAATTTTCGGCTCGAAAAGTCTGCCGTCCACAAAAACCTGCGTGATCACTTTCGATTTGTCGAAAATATCGCCTTTCGAAACGACGAGATTGGCGATTTTTCCCTTTTCAATCGAACCGAGCCGGTTTTCGACACCGAAAATCTCCGCCGATGATAACGTCATCGCCCGCACCGCGTCGTTTTTGCTCAAACCGTTTTTGACCGCTTCGTCGGCGTTCGTCAAAAAATCGCTGATGTTTTTCATCCCGCCCGATTGAAACGCAAATTTCACGCCCGACTGCATCAAACGCGCCGCCGTTTTCGGCGTTTCCGCCCGCAGACGGAGCAGTTCAATTGGTTCCGGGTCGGCTTCAGTTGAAGCGGAAGCCGTGCGCTTCGGAAAATCGAGCGACAGTAAAACCGGCACGTTCTGTGCTTTTAATCTGTCGGCAACCTTGCCCGATTCCTGTCCGCCGGCGATGATCGCCTTCAAATTAAATTCCCGCGCAAAGTCGAGAGCGCGAATGATTTCAATTTCCTTATTGGCGTTAAAAACGACGGGCATTTCGCCTTTCAGCAGTGGAATCAATGCTTCTAAAGATTTGTCGTCGTCAGGGCGTTTCATTCCGCGCGGGTCTTTGTCGTACATTTTTTGAACGATTTGCAGCCGCTGCGCGTCGAGAAACATCTGGCGCAGTGCCGAGAAAGTTCCGAGCAGCGAGACCGGATAACCGCCGGTGCGAAGCGTCGTAAAAGTGATATGTTCAGCAACGGGCGATTTGATAATCATTCCCGAAACAGAATCTCCGGCGAGATCAATCAGCGCGGACTGCCCGTTAAAAATTCCGTCTTTTGGCACGGTCAGTGCGGTCGTAATTCCGGCGTTGCGCTGCGTTTCAAACTGCGCGTCGCCCGCTTTTAACTGATCGGCGGCATTTTCGTCCGGCTGCAAACCTTCGGGGTAGTTTGAATTTGACGACGGCTGACTCGCCGCCGGAGTTTGCCCCGGAACACGCGGGGTCGGCGCGGGCGCGGCAATGCCCAAACTCGTATTTGCATCAAAAAAACCCGGATAGATGATTAAACCCGTGCCGTCAATCACCCGCGCATCGGCGGGGATTTTGGTGTTTTCACCGACCGATTCGATCAAACCGTCGCGGATGACGATGGTACCTTTCGCTAAATTCGGTCCCGAAACCGTGACGATTTGAGCATTCGTAATCGCATAAACGTCGGTGCGTGTTTGGGCGAAAGCGGACACGGCGAACGCAATAAATACAAAAATTGCAGCACTAAAGCGCAAGATGATATTTTTCATAAACTTTTAAGCGGAAATTTAAGACTTAAAAAAACTTGGTACTGCGAATCTTTTGTTTACGCAGTATAAAACAATAAGGTTTCAACGGCAAAATGAAAAAATTATTTAAATTGGAGCGCGGAAGTCTCGTCCGCCCAATGTCAGCGAAGCGAGACGTTGGATGCGTTCATCCATTAAAACTACACTGACAATGCTCCCAACATCACTAATGCAAACGGTGAAGCGTTGACTGGGAGCGCGGAAGCCTCGTCCGCCCAACGTCAGCGAAGCGAGACGTTGGATGCGTTGATCAGTTAAAACTACATTGACAACGCTTCCAACATCGCTGTCGCTCGTTGGGCGAACGAGACTTTCGCGCTCCGACTGACGGACGAACCGCTTATCTACTTTTCACCAAAACAATAGCCAGTTCCCCATTTTCACCCAAGACTTTTGTTTCAACCGCAGAATTTTCCGTCTGCACATTCGCCAAATCTTTTTTCGGGACGAGGACTAAAATTTCATCGTTCACCGTATTTTTTGCGTCATTAACCAGCACTGAATAATCGTCGTAGCGTTTTTGTGTCCCGTCCTCGTTACGAATCAGGCGGTCGGGCGCGTAAAATTCCAGATTGTGCGAAACCGTGTAAAGATTGACAATTTTTTCAGAACCGTAACCTTGATTATTTGCCGCCGCAACCAAATCTTTAACCGAATCTTCGGCGGCATATTTCGGGGCGGCAAATTGTAAAATCAAGATGACGACGGCGAACGTCAAAAACGCCGTCATCAGCAAAGCGTATTTCCGCCGCGCCGACTGTCCGACGAAGTTGATGACGTAAATTGCCGTCAAAATTAACGCTCCCGGCAGCGCGGGCAATATATAACCCGGCAGTTTCGACCCCGAAAACGAAAAAAACACGAGCGGCACGAGTAGCCACGAGACGGCAAAACTGCTGAGTGCCGAATGCTGAGTGCTGATTTTGTCCGCACCTTTCAATTTGGAATTTGGAATGTGGGATTTGAAATATTTAAAGAGTGCGGCGAAAAAGAACGGCAGCCACGGGATGGTCATCAGCGGCAGAACTAAGAAAAAGAACCAGAACGGTTGATGGTGTTGATAAACATCCGACGTGAACCGGCGAAAATGATGTTTGATGATGAATTCGTCAACAAATTTCCAGCCGTTGACCTGATACATCGGCACATACCAGACGGCGGCGACGAGCAAACTCACAATATTTCCCCAAATCAAACTTACGAAAAAAAGTTTGTTCGGCAGTTTCCACGATAAAACGTAATAAAAGCCGACGATGGCAAACGGGAAAACGATACCGACCAAACCTTTGGCAATCAGCGAAATGCCGATGAAAAGGTAAAATGTAAAAAGTGGAAAGTAAACGGTAAAGCCGGATTTTTCCTCTTTTTGGTCGAATATAAAAAATGAGACGAGCGCAGCCGTGATCGGAAAGGTCAGAATAATATCGAAACTCGCGCCCCGCGAAAAGGCGATTAAACCGATTGACGAAGCAGCGATTAACGCCAGCCAGTCGGAGAATTCCAGATTCCAGATTCCAGATTCCAGATTGTTTTGCACTTTATACTTAGCATTTGTGACAGATCGCCCAAGAATCCACAAACAAAGAATTGTGCCGAGTCCGAATATCGCCGAACCGAAACGGGCGGCAAATTCCGTTACGCCGAACATTTTATAGGAAATAATTTGCAGCCAGTAGAGCAGCGCCGGTTTTTCAAACCAATCGAACCCGCCGAGTTTGGGTGTCACCCAATCGCTGCGCAAAAACATTTCACGCGCAATCTGCGAATAGCGCGGCTCATCGGGACCGAGCAGCGGAATCGTCAATCCGAAAAAATAGACGAAAATAATCAGCAGCACGAATAAAAGCCGGAGAATTTGTCCTGAGTTATTTGTCCTTTGTCCTTTGTTCATTTGTCAGTTGCTAAATAATTAACGAAAATGTAAGTATCGCTTAGGAAGCCGAATTTGCAAAATAATGTATGGGAAACGAAAAAGAAGGGACAAAAGACAAAAGGTTAAGAACGGGGGTGATCGGCGTTGGCTCGCTCGGTCAGCATCACGCGCGAAATTACGCGGAATTGGCGAATGAAGGCGCGGGTAAATTCATCGGCGTATGCGATTCTGACGAAGAAAACGCACGGGCGATTGGCGAGAAAAACAACTGCGATTATTTTACCGATTGGCGCGAATTACTCGGGAAAGTTGACGCGGTTTCGGTCGTCACCCCGACGGAAACACATTCGGAAATCGCTTGTGCTTTTTTGGAAAATGGTGTTCACGTTTTGGTCGAAAAACCGTTCGCAAAAACTTTGGAAGAAGCAGATAAAATGATTGCGGCGGCGCAGAAAACGGGCGCGAAATTGATGGTCGGACATCTCGAACGCTTCAATCCGGCGATGGTCGCGCTGCGTCCGCACGTTGATAATCCGCTTTACTTCGAAATTCACCGCGTTTCGCCGTTTCCCAATCGCAGTCTGGATGTTGATGTCGTGCTGGACGTGATGATTCACGATCTCGACGCGATTCAGTGGCTCGTTGGTGAAAACGTCGCGGTTTCCGAAATTCGCGCCGTCGGCATTGCGGTTATTTCCGACAAAGTTGACGCGGCAAATGCCCGTATCGAATTTGAAAACGGCGCGGTCGCCAACATCACCGCGTCGAGAATCGGCACGGAAAAGATTCGCAAAACGCGCTTTTATCAAACGAATTCCTACGTTGTTCTAGATTACGGAACAAGATTTTCGTCAATTACGTCGCTCGCCCCGAACGCGATTCATCCGCTGCTCGGCATCTCGGTCAATCGTTTGGAAATAGTTGATGTCGAACCGCTTCGCGCAGAAATTACGGCATTTTTAGACTGCATTATCAAAGACGACGCGCCGCCGATCAACGCGCACGACGGACGACGCGCTTTAGCTTTGGCGTTGGGCGTATTGGAGAAAATCGAAACGCATCGAAATCGTTTGAATGTCTAACGGAGCGCAGAAGTCTCGTCCGCCCAACGTCAGCGCAGCGAAACGTTGGATTCGTTCATCCATCAAAACAACACGGACAACGCTGGCACATTAGCTTCGCGGGGTGGCGGACGAGACTTACGCGCTCCCACGGCCCAGTCGTGGTCGCGT
>JBBSUG010000039.1:0-44324 GCA_038235165.1 Pyrinomonadales bacterium | reverse complement strand
CGCTTGTCCGAGGTCTTCAACGGTGATTGATTCGAGTTTGACACCCATATCTTCACTGATGACTTTTCCGCCGGTCATAACTGCAATATCTTCGAGCATCGCTTTGCGGCGATCACCGAAGCCTGGTGCTTTAACAGCCGCGACATTTAATGTTCCGCGCAATTTATTGACAACTAAAGTGGCAAGTGCTTCGCCTTCAACGTCTTCAGCGATAATCAAGAGCGGTTTGCCGAGTTTGGCAACCTGTTCGAGAATCGGCAGAAGGTCTTTCATCGATGAAACTTTCTTTTCGTTGATTAAAATATAAGGATTTTCGAGAACCGCTTCCATTCTTTCAGGATCGGTTACGAAATACGGCGAAAGATAGCCGCGATCAAACTGCATTCCTTCGACGACTTCGAGTGAAGTGTCCATCGTTTTCGATTCTTCAACCGTGATTACGCCGTCTTTACCGACTTTTTCCATCGCATCGGCGATGTGCTGTCCGATATTCGTATCGCCGTTCGCCGAAACCGTGCCGACTTGCTTGATGTCGTTGCCCGAAACGGGTTTCGCCATTCTGTGAATTTCTTCGACGACTTTTTCAACCGCTTTATCAATGCCGCGTTTGAGAGCCATCGGATTTGCGCCTGCCGCAACCGTGCGAACGCCTTCTTTGAAAATCGCCTGCGCCAAAACCGTCGCGGTCGTCGTTCCGTCACCGGCAACGTCCGAAGTTTTAGAAGCGACTTCACGCACCATCTGTGCGCCCATATTTTCTAAAGGATCTTTTAATTCGATTTCTTTCGCCACCGTCACGCCGTCTTTCGTGATCGTCGGTGAACCGAATTTTTTATCAATAACTACGTTGCGTCCCTTCGGACCTAATGTTACTTTCACTGCATCGGCGAGTTGATTAACCCCGCGCAAAATTGCCGCTCTCGATTCTTCGCCGTGTATTACTTGTTTAGCCATAATGTTTTATTTACTCCTTTTTAGATATTTTTAGATATTTGTTGATTGATTAAATGCTTTAAATTTTTAGTATATCGGTCTCTTCAAAAACCAGAGTCTAAAAATTAGCTTGCATTTGCACCGGCACGTTCGATAATTCCGAGAATTTCGTCTTCGCGCATCATCATCAATTCTTCATTATCAATTTTGATTTCCGAACCGCTGTATTTGCCGAACAGAACGCGGTCGCCGACTTTGACATCCAAAGTCTGACGCGAACCGTCTTCTTTATATTTGCCTTCACCGACGGCGATTACTTCACCTTCCTGCGGTTTTTCTTTTGCCGTGTCCGGGATGTAAAGTCCACCGGCGGTTTTGTCCGTGCTGTCTTCAATGCGGCGCACGATCACGCGGTCGTGCAGTGGTTTAATTGTTGTAGCCATAATGTTTGTTTCTCCTTTTCGAGATTTTTTATAAGATTTTTATTTTAATTTCGTTTGTTAGCACTCATTACTAACGAGTGCCAGAATATAACTGATCAGCTGATTTGTCAAGCAGGGCGTTAAAAATATTTGTTAGAAAATCTGATAGAAGTCTTGTCAAGTTTCTTCTCGGCACACAAGATTCAGCTGAGTCAGAATTCATTAGATTGACGAGAATTGTACAAACAATAAAGTTATTAGTGCGGTGCTTGATTGTCGGGAAAAGAATGCTCGTCAGCGACTTCGGTGAGCAGTTTTGCCTTATAGCTTTCCGGCAGAGTGCGGACTTTTTTGTTTTCGTCCGTCACTAAATGCAAAGTTTCACCGACGGCGAGCAACATTTGGTCGGATGCGCGAAACACTTCATACACGAATTGGATCTTGCGGCTTTTGATTTCGGCGATTTTGGTGCGAATCGTCAAAACATCTTCGTAAAAAGCAGGTGATTTATAGCGGCAGTAACTTTCGGCGACAACCATTAAGGCGTTATCTTTTTCTTCCATTTCGAGATAGGAGAAACCGCGGGCGCGGCAAAACTCGCTTCTGCCGAGTTCAAACCAAATCAAATAATTGGCGTGATGAACGATACCCATTTTGTCGGTTTCGGCATAGCGAACGCGAATTTCGGTTTCGTACCATTCGTTCATAACCATTCGTTCATTATAAAGAATAAAGAGAAAATGTGGCTGGGAGACAGGGATTCGAACCCCGATAGGCAGATCCAGAAACTGCAGTCCTACCATTAGACGATCTCCCAGCAAGTGCAAACTATAATTTATTGATAGAAAACCGACTTGTCAAATGATTTAACTCGAATCAAACTTGCTTCGATAAAAAATGACAGGCAAAATACAAGTTTATGTCAGCAAATGAAAAGGACATCGTTAATAATCGTCACGCATTTTTCGAGTATCACATTCTCGATAAATACGAAGCCGGAGTCGTTTTGCAGGGAACCGAGGTTAAAAGCGTAATGGCGGGGCGCATTCAGCTCAAGGAATCTTACGTTGCGGTCAAAGACGGCGAAGTGTGGCTGTTTAATACGCATATTTCGCCGTATTCGCACGGCAATAAGCAGAATCACGAACCGCTGCGGACACGGAAACTGCTGCTTCACCGCCGCGAAATCGAAAAATTGCAAAAGGAAACGACGATCAAAGGAATGACGCTGGTCGTCACGCGGGTTTACTGGAACAACGGGCGGATCAAGTTTGAAATCGGTGTGGCGAAAGGTAAAAAACTTTACGATAAACGCGAAACGATGAAAGAGCGCACCGTCGAACGGGAAACGCAGGCGCAGATGAAAGAGCGGTAAATTGATAAACCGTTCGAGTTAAGTTATAGTCGAATAGATTTTTGCAGGAAGAATTTAATAAACATACTTGAGGTAAAGAATGAAGTTTCACGCAATGACGGATAATTTTGAAGAAGCAAATGTTGATGCTTTGGCGGTCGCGGTGTTTAAGGATGAAAAAGCGGTCAGCGGGCTTTTGAAAGATTTGGATAATTTGACGGGCGGGCAAATCGCTTCCGTCATCAAAACGGAAGAATTCAAAGGCGAAACCGGAGACACGGCTTATTTTGTTATCGAACCGAAAGGCAAAGTCAAAGCGAATCGTCTTTTGCTCGTCGGTGTCGGCGACAAGGACGACTACAAAGCGTCGGATATCGCCGTGCTGTCGGGAACGGCGACGCGTCTATTTAGGAAGCGCAACGTGAAAAGTTTCGCGCTGCTGCCGCGTTCTGACGGCGATGCGGTCGAAACGGCGACCACTGCGGCGCAGGGCGTGGTGACGAGCCACTTTGAAATAGATAAATATCGCACGAAGGACAAAAACGACAAATCGGTGGATAGTTTTACGGTGTGCATCGAAGACGCGAAGGAAAAAGATGTCAAATACGGTCTCGAACGCGGCGAAATCATCGGCGATGCGATGAACTTTACGCGCGATTTGGCGAATGAGCCGCCGAATATTCTGCACCCGACCGAAATGGCGAAACGGGCGGAGAAAATGGCGAAGGAAACCGGTTTGAAGTGCGAAATTCTCGACGAAGCCAAGATGGAAAAACTCGGAATGGGTTCGCTTCTGAGTGTCACTTACGGCTCGTCACAACCGGCGAAAATGATCGTTCTGAAATATGAACCAAAAAAATCAACCGGCAAAAAAGGCGAATTGCTCGCCCTCGTCGGCAAAGGCATCACCTTCGATACCGGCGGGATTTCACTCAAAGCCGGTGACGGGATGGAAGCGATGAAATACGATATGTCGGGCGGCGCAACAGTTTTGGGCGCAATGCAGGCGATTGCGCTGCTGAAACCGACTGTGCCGGTTCTCGGCATCGTCGCGGCGGTCGAAAATATGCCGGACGGCAACGCCTCGCGTCCGAGCGATGTCGTTACAGCATCAAACGGCAAAACAGTCGAAATTCTCAACACCGACGCGGAAGGACGACTCGTGTTGGCGGATGCAGTGGCTTACGCCGAAAAACACGGCGCGACGACGATTGTTGATATGGCGACGCTGACCGGCGCGGTAATTATCGCGCTTGGCGATTTGAACACCGGTATTTTGGGCAACGATCAAGACTTAGTTGACGAAATCATCGCCTGCGGCAAAGAAGCCGGGGAGAATTTCTGGCAGCTTCCGGTCAGCAAAGAATACAGCAAGATGATTAAATCGGACATCGCCGATGTCAAAAACATCGGACCCTCGCGCAAAGCCGGAACGATTATGGGGGCGGTCTTTATTCAAGAATTTATTGACAAAGCGAAATGGGCGCATCTCGACATCGCCGGAACAGCCTGGGCGGACGGCGAAAAACCGCATCATTCAAAAGGTCCGACCGCCGTCGCTGTGCGAACCCTGCTCAAATTCGTTGAAAAATCACAATAAAATATGCAGATTCCAAATCCTAAATTCTGGAAATTGAGTTGGGCGAAAAGATGAGCAATTTAGAATTTGGAATTAAAAAGGCTGATAATTTTTTATCAGCCTTTTTTTCCATGTGAAAACATTGACAAGCGCAGTAACTTCTTGTCTAATTCATACAATCTTCCAACCGAATATTTATGAATAGCGGCTGCTTAATTTATTCGTCGTGTCGGCTATTTTGTTGATTACTGAGGGCTACGTTATTCAAAATACGACAGAAAAAATCAGAAAACCAAATTGAGAGGAAAAATGAAAAAAATGAAATTTGAAACGAACAGAACGTCAGCCGTTTTAGCGACACTGACATTGTTGTTAGTGATGCTCGGATGCAGCGGCGAAAAACCGGCGGCACCGCCGACCGAAGCGGAATCGCAGGCGTTGGTTAAAAGTACGCTGTCGGACTTTGCCAGTGCGGTTGATAAAGGTGATTTTGCCGCATTCAAAGCAAATGCTTCGGAGGAATTTCAAACGCAGTTCACTGACGATCAATTGAAAACTTCGTTTAAAACATTTATTGACAATAAAGCGGAGATCGTCCCGATTTTGCGTGACGCGGCGACCAAAAATGCTAAATTTGCGTCCGTCCCGACTCCGCGCGAAGAAAAAGGCTACAATTTATTAATGACCGACGGAACGGTTGCTTCCGAACCGCAGCCGGTGGAAGTCAAAAACGACTATGTTTATCAGAACGGCAAATGGAAATTGCTGAAAATCGGCGTTGAGTTGAAATAGATTACACTTTTAATACGGGTAGTGCAGAGGCAATATTTATATTGTCTTTGCTTTTTTTTTGGCTGAAAGTTAAACTTTCTACGTTCAAAAAAATATAAATCTATGAAAATACACGAATACCAAGGGAAAGAACTGCTGAAACAATACGGTGTGCCGGTGCCGAACAGCATCGTCGCCCGAACGCCGGAAGAGGCGGAACAGGCGGCGAAGGATTTGGGAACCGATGTCGTCGTCGTCAAAGCGCAGATTCACGCGGGCGGGCGCGGCAAGGGCGGCGGCGTAAAACTCGCCAAATCGCCGGAAGAAGCCAAACAAATCGCCTCTGAAATGCTCGGAATGACGCTCATCACGCACCAGACCGGACCCGAAGGACGCGAAGTAAAAACGCTGCTGATCGAGGAAGGTTTGCCGATTGACAAAGAATTTTATCTCGGCATTACCCTTGACCGCGTTTCCGGCAAAGATGTTTTTATGGCTTCGGCGGAAGGCGGCACGGAAATCGAAGAAGTCGCGGCGAACACGCCGGAAAAGATTCTCAAAGAAACGATTGAACCGGGTTTCGGTTTGCAGCCGTTTCAGGCGCGAAACCTCGCGTTCGGTTTGGGAATTCCGCCCGAACTCGTCAACAAAGCGGCAAAGTTTATGATTTCGCTCTACACGGCGTTTGAAAAAATGGACGCGACGATTGTCGAAATTAACCCGTTTCTACTGACGAAAGACAGCCGTTTGATCGCGCTCGATGCGAAAGTCAACTTTGACGACAACGCGATGTTTCGCCACAAAGATTACGCTGATCTGCGCGATTTGAGCGAGGAAGAACCGCTCGAAATCGAAGCGTCGAATTATGATTTGAACTATATCAAACTAGACGGCAACATCGGTTGTATGGTCAACGGCGCGGGTTTGGCGATGGCAACGATGGACATTATCAAACTGCACGGCGGCGAACCGGCGAACTTTCTGGATGTCGGCGGCGGCGCATCACAGGCGCGGGTCGAACAAGCGTTCAAAATTCTGCTCGCTGACCAAAACGTCAAAGCCGTTTTAATCAATATTTTCGGCGGCATCGTCCGCTGCGATATGGTCGCCAACGGTGTCGTTGCGGCGGCGAAAAACCTCGGTGTGTCCATCCCGATTGTCGCCCGTCTTGAAGGCACCAACGTCGAAGAAGGCAGACGCGTACTAAGCGAATCCGGTATCAATATTATGACCGCCGAAGGAATGACCGACGCAGCTGAAAAGGTCGTTTCGGCGGCAAATGCCACCTATTAATCAGCAATTAAGTGTCACTTAAAAAGTGTCGCTCAGATAAAAAAGGACATTGTGCATCAATAAATGCACAATGTCCTTTTTTCATTCAATCTAAATCCGGCATTTACTGCTGCCCGAACCAGTACGGCGTTTTCGCCGTCCATTCCGATTTCGGATAACGCTTGTGCAAAATCGTAAAGGCTTCTTTTGAATACTTCAGGGTATCGCCGTCAATGCATCCGTAGCGAGTCGAACGCACCGCCAAATGCAGCATTTCAGGAGTCTGAGGATGATTCGGGTTGCGGTTGGCAAATTCGACGGCGCGACGGGCGAGAAAAGTCGCTGAGTTGCCGGAAGCCGTAATTTGTTTTTGTTCACGAACACCTGCGGCGGTCTGTTCCGCCGTCATAAAGTTCGGAGACAGTTTCGGGTAATCAAAATCATAGTGGTCATAGCTGCCGCTGTCTTTATTTTCGGCGGCAGCTTCAGCACACCACCAGTTGCCGCGAATGCTGTCAATGGAAGCGGGCGGCGAATTTTCACGTCCGACACCGACAGGCACATAAGGTTGAATCACCGGATAGTTTAAGATGACGAGCAGCGCGGCGGCTTCGCGGTCAACCGGATTGGAGGCGGCGGAATACGTCGTCAACCCCGGCGCAAATTCTTTGACGTAACGCGACATCAGCGGCGTAAATTCACGTTCGACCGGTTCGTTATTTAGCAAAACGGCGCGTGTCCAAACTGCTGAAACCAAAAACTTCTTCAAATATTCGGGCAGTTGCGGACTCAACGCCGCTTCGCGTAAAACCGACAACGGCATCTTTTCATTGAAGAAAGCCACCGCGTCATCGTCGAACAACGGACGGTTTTTCCACGGCAATAATTCTTTATCGTTACTTAAATCATCGCCTTTTTCGTTGCCGTCGTCGCTCCAGAGAAAAGTGGCGGGACGGCGTTGGGCGAACTTCAAAAATTCCGTTAGATTTGCCGCGACAATCATTCGCTGGGCGAGAAATTTATTCTGCGTTGAAACCGGATAATTCTGAAAATTATCAGCCAAGACTTCATCTAGTAATTTGGTCGCTGCGACGCGTTTATCGGCTTCGAGCAGCAATCTTATTTGGTGATAACGCGCCGTCGCAAAACCGTCAGAACTGCGCGGTATTTTCGCCGCTTCACTCAAAAGTTCCGCTGTCGCCGGTGAATTGGGCTGGGCGTGGGTCAGCGCGGCGACCAGCCAGTGTAAACTCCTTGTTTCTTTCCACTTATCGGCAGCGTGGGCGAAACCGTCGGCGGCTTGATAGGCGTACAGCCAATCGGTCAAATCATTTTCGCGGACGTTCGGCGGCAAATCACGAAGTTTCAGCTTGTAATCGTAATTAAATTCCTTACCGGCGGCTTCCGCCTGCTTTTGCTCGATTGCCGACCCGCTTTCCCGCGCCGCGCTCTCCGGTTTATCGAGCAGCCAGATGTAATCGGTCAAATCGTTAAAAATATTCGGATTTTCACCTGCCGCCGAAAGCGTTTTCGCCAATTCTTTTTGTCTGTCCGCTGCGTCCAGTCGGTATTTGACCAGATCAAGCAAATGTCGCCCCGACTTTTGAAAATCGTTCATCGCCGCGTCGCCCAAAATGTTTTGCAGTTGATTCGCGGCTTTTTGCAGAAGTGCCGCTTTCTCCGCGAGTTTTTGTTTCACTTCGGCTTTTTTCTCGTTCGTATCGGCGGCACCATCGTCAGCATCTTCGATAAAACTCGCCTGCCGGATGTATGTGCGGGCGACGACGAATTTGGCGGTTTTATTCCACGTCGAATCTTTATCGGCGGCGATTTTTTCAAATTCGGCACGCGCTTCGGGAAATTTCGAGGCGTAAAACAACGCGGCGGCATTTTGATAATGGCGGTCTTTGACCAGCCATTCGGGGAAGTTCGCGCCGTTCATTTCCGGCGTTTTGCCATCGCTTCCGCAGTTTGAAAAAACTGCATCTTGTCCCCTGACCCATTCTTTGGTGTTATCGTTAATGCCAAAGGCAGCGATGCGCTTTTCCAAAGTGTCGGCGGCGGTTTTGAAAGCGTCGCCGAGACAATTTTCGTAGGAATAATAATATTCTGGAACCGTTTTATCGGTGGTGATGTCAGACGGTGCGGGCAAAATTTTCGCCCGCACCGTCTTCCATTTTACAAAAAAATCGGGTTCGCTCGCCCGATTGTTACCGGCGGCTTCCGATGCCGAATAATCAGCATCGGAAACATAATTTCCGATGCGCCGCTGCACCGCTTCGACGACTTGTTTTTGATCGCCGCCGCTCAACGGCTTATTCGTCAATTGCCGGTAAAATACGAACAGCGAAATGCGCCCGTATGTATTCGGCACCACGCCGACTTTCCCGTTAACGTAACCGCCGAGCGGGTATTCGCCGTGTTTTGTGAAACTGAACAGCGGCTCGACCGTGAACGGACCACACGCCTTCGCCGGAATTAAACTGTTAAATAAAAAACCGAAAACCAAAATTAACGATACAAAAAACCGAGTCATATTTTTCATAGTTTTATCAGCCGGAGCGCGGAAGTCTCGTCCGCCAACGCAGCGAAGCGAACGTTGAAAATGTTGTCAACAAATATCAAACAGACAAACGCATCCAACGTCTCACCGCATAGACATTATCAGTAAATTTCACACTGAGAACGCAGACAACATCTCAGCCGGAGCGCGGAAGTCTCGTCCGCCAACGCAGCGCAGCGAACGTTGAAATCGTTGTCAGTGTAGCTGAAACAAACGAACGCATTCTACGTCTCACAGCATCTTTGATTATCAGTGGATTTTACACTGAGAACGCAGACAACGCCTCGCTTCGCTAGCGTTGGCGGACGAGACTTCCGCGCTCCAATTATTCGAGTTTATCTAAATCGGACTTTTCCCACGCTCTCGATTTGAAGTAGAAAAAACGCCGGTTCGGTTTGAATTTCACGTCGAGCGGGTCATCGGCGGCGATGCCGTAACTGTTGCGGCAGAGCGGTTCGCGCCAATCGCTTTCCTGTTTCAAAAACTGACGAATCGTCTGTTCGTCCGCGCCCATCTCAAACACCATCGGCACTGCTTCATCAACCGGGAAATCGTCAAACCAAGCGTCGCCCACGCACCACGAAGCCAATGCCGTCATTGTCAGCGGCGTATTTTCCGGCAAGACCTTTTTCAAATCGTTAATTACTTTGCGGTAAAAATTTCTCTCGGAAACCACTGCGTCAAAATCTATCTGCACCGCTTTTACATTTCGCAATTCCAAAGACTTTTTAATCAAATCAACGACTTTTAACTTTTGTTCATCCGACAACGCTGTCTGATTTCCACTCTGTTTGGCGGTTTCAATCCGTGTAACGGCGATCAAATAAGTATCGGGCGGAACCAGCAGAGGCTGTCGGCGCGGGCGCACAATCACTTCATCGTTTTGCAAAATCAGCGTTTGAGCCAGAAACGCCGCACCGTAGTTGTCAGTGTCGAGAAACCGTAAATCTTCGGGACGCTCCCACGCCCAGAGAATTTTAGCGGGCATTTCCTTATTTAGTGTCGGTCTAATTTTCGATTTTTGCCGACAATTATAACCGAAAAGGGAAATCAGACTCAATAATGTGAATAAAAATTTTGTTCTCGGCACTTTCTCTCTTTCAGGTTTTTTCGCAGCTAATTCTTTATCAAGCAAATCAATGACAAAATTCTACAACAAATCGGCTTTTCGCGGACGCAGCGCAAACTTGAAATAATAGCCGGAGCCGACGGCGACAAACATCGTCCAAGCCGGAAAAAGAAAATACAGATTGACCGTCGCATCGTAGAAAGCATCGTAAAGCGAAGTCGGCGAAACCTGCACGTCGCCGAGAAGAAAATAGACGCAGCAACAGCTTAGTCCGACATTGTACATCATTGAAAAGAGCCAGAAAACGCTGTAATAATGCCGAAAAATGGCGGTCAGAATGTAACCGGCGAACAGTAGAAAACCGCTGATTGACAGGCACAAAAGAAACTTGCCGGGATAATCTCTGACGCTCACGCCTATCGGGGAAGTGTCAAATAATGCAGCTGTTCCGAACGCGCCGGGAACTGCCAAAATTGACGTGCCGATCAAAATCAAAACCAGAAACAGTTTTCGGGGTCGGGATTCTAGATTTTTCATATCTTTCAATCCATAATTAAACTTCAATAGTCAGTCGGAGCGCGGACGGCTCGTCCGCCAACGCAGCGAAGCGAACGTTGAAAATGTCGTCAACAAATTTCACACAATCGAAAGCATTTACTATCTCACCACATCTTTAATTATCAGTAAATTTCACATAGCGAACGCAGACAACGCCTCGCTGCGCTGGCGTTGGCGGACGAGACTTCCGCGCTCCATTTGAAGCGGACGAAACTTCTGCGCTCCGACCAAACTAACTATAAATCTTTATTTCATAAAATATCAATAGTTTTGTTATACTTAACCAAACTGAATAATCATTCATTCTGACGAAAAAAAATTATGATCGAACGTGAACAACTGGAAATGGACGTGGTTTTTGTCGGCGCGGGTCCGGCAAATTTGGCGGCGGCACTGCATTTGAAAAATATGGTCGCCGAACACAACGAACTTGTCAAGCGCGGCGCACTTGCCGGCAGACATATCGAGGATTTGGAAATCGGCATCATCGAAAAGGGTTCCGCTGTCGGAGCGCACATTTTGTCGGGCGCAGTCATTGATCCGGTTGCGCTGCGCGAACTGATGCCGGATTTTCTCGAACAAGGCTGTCCGGTTGATTCGGTCGTCACCGAAGACGCTTTTTGGTATCTGACCGAAACTAAAAAGATTAAATCGCCGATCACGCCGCCGCCGCTCAAAAATCACGGCAAATATATCGCCTCGTTAAGCCGCGTTTGCGAATGGCTCGGCGAAAAATGTGAAGAAGCGGGCATTAATATTTTCCCCGAATTTCCCGGCGCGGAAATGCTTTACGACGAACACGAGCGTGTCATCGGCGTTCGCACCGGCGACAAGGGAATTGATAAGGAAGGCAAACCGAAACCGAATTTTGAACCGGGCGTTGATCTGCTCGCCAAAGTGACGGTTCTCGGCGAAGGTTCGCGCGGTTCGCTGACCAAACAATTGATGCAGCGGCTAAATTTGCACGAAGACAAAGAGCCGCAGGTTTTTTCCATCGGTGTCAAAGAACTCTGGGAAGTTCCGGCGGGCAACATTGACGAAGGTTTCGTCATTCACACGCTCGGTTTTCCGTCCGACGCGCAAACTTACGGCGGCGGCTGGATTTACGGGATGAAGGATAACATCGTCAGTATCGGTTACGTCACCGGACTCGATTACGTTGACCCGCTGATTGATCCGCACGCTGAATTTCAAAAATTCAAAACGCACCCGGATGTCGCCGCGATTCTACAGGGCGGAAAAATGATTAAATACGGCGCGAAAACGATTAATGCGGGCGGTTATTATACGATGCCGAAACTTTTTGCCGACGGTGTTTTATTGGTCGGCGATTCCGCTTCATTCTTGAACGGTCAGCGCATCAAAGGTATTCATACGGCGATGAAAAGCGGAATGCTCGCGGCGGAAACTATTGTTCACGCCTTTAACCACAACGATTTCACGTCAAAAATGCTTGACGTTTACGACGAAAAAGTCAACGGAAGCTGGATTTATGACGAGCTTTTCGCCGTTCGCAATTTTCACGCTTCATTTCAGAGCGGACGCTGGTCAGCACTGGTCAACGGCGGTCTGCAATTCCTGACCGGCGGACTCGCGTGGGGTTTTATGCCAAAAGAACATCACGTCGCCGGACACGAAAGAATGGACACGCTCGTCAATTTTGAATACAAAGACGAAGGCGACAGTACGCGCTATAAAAATTTGAAATTCGACAAACAACTGACTTTCGACAAAGCGACCGACGTTTTTTACGCCGGTGTCGCCCACGACGAAGATCAGCCGTCGCATCTGCACATTCTCGACACGGAAATCTGCGCGACACGCTGCGCCGAAGAATACGGCAACCCGTGCCAGCGTTTTTGTCCGGCGGCGGTTTACGAAATGGAAGAAAACGCCAAAACCGGACGGCGCGAATTAAAAGTCAATTTTTCCAACTGCGTCCACTGCAAAACCTGCGACATCGCCGACCCGTATCAAATCATCAATTGGGTGACACCCGAAGGCGGCGGCGGTCCGAACTACAAAGGAATGTAAAAGGACTGAAGCGCAAGCGTCTCGCTTGCCTGTCCGTTCGGCGCGAAGCACGAACGGACACACGTTTCGCGTTTGAAAACTTCCGAGTAATCAATCGCCGCCGTCGTTCCCCGGTTTACTTGAACGGATGAAGCAAAGCAATTGAGAAAGGTTTTGCATTTTTGTCTTTGGATTGGCAGGAAAATTGCATATAAATTCGTAGATTTGCAAATTGTCCTAAAGCAATACGCAAAGTTTTTATAAACAAAAGGAGAAAAACAGTTATGTCAACACCAAATAAAGACGAAGTAGAAGGCAAATACGAACAGGCAAAAGGCTGGGTCAAAGATAAAGTCGGCGAAGCGACCGGCGACCGCGATTTGGAAGCGGAAGGCGAAGTTCAAAACGCGGAAGGGAAGTCGCAAGAAACTTGGGGCAAAGCGAAACGCGGAGTCAGCGATACGGTTGATGCTGCCGGCGACGCGATTAAAAACGCGGCTGACAGTATCAATAAATAAGGTATTTTAGATCAAAAAAGGGCGAGGTAACGATAGATATATCGTTACCTCGCCCTTTTTTAGTTACCTGAACCCCGAAATATCCATCCCGAAGCGTTCCTTCACATATTCTTCCTGCGCGGTGTTCAAATTTTGCAGATTTGCCAGCCGACGCTGCGATTTTTTGATGTGGGTCTTGGTTCGTTCCGCCATTTGTTTAATCATATTTCTGCCTTCGCGCATTTCCGCGTCATATTTTTCGCGCAGTATGAAAAGTTCGGAAAGTTCGACGAGGACCATTTCTTCGCGCAGTTCTTTCAAACGATTTTTGATTTGATAAATCTGCCGAATAGCGCGGACAAATTTGTCGCCGACCGAATCGCCCGTAATCAAATCAGGCGAATCGCGGAAATCTTCGACTAATTTGTCCAAACGGTTTTGGTCGCCCGCCGAGTAAGCGTCGTTGAGTTTCGCCATCAAATTGTGCCGTCTTTCTTTCTCCTCCGTGCCGAAAGCCAGATCAGGGTGAATGAGTTTGGCGAGTTTGTGGTATACCTTTTTTGCTTCGGCGGTCGGCTGCCATTTATTTGAACAACCTTTCCATTTTTCGTCGTCGGCACTCGCGGCGGATTCTTCAGCGCGGCGGCGCAGTTCTTCGACGCGCTTTTTAATTTCCTCGTCGTCCGGCACCAGTTTCAATTCTTCTTCAGCGATCTGCGCCTCGATCTCGTCAAATTCGGCGTATAATCTGCCGACTTCCATCGAATAATTCGCTTCAAACTGTTCAAGTTCCGCGCGAAGTTCGGTCATCGCTTCTTCACGAAACGCCAATTTATCTTTGAGCCGTTCCAAAACGCGCAGCTTTTTATCGAGTTCGATTTCTTCGGGTGCTGAAATATTCATAAAGCAAATGTCAGATTATCACAAAAAGTAAAAGGCGATAAAAATTTTGCCGCGTATTTTATGAGAGAATTACAACTTTATCTTTTAGCAAATGCCGACATTAATCATCCAGCAGCAATAAAACATTTTACTGACATCAACTAATGTTGTAATTTGAAATACAATGATTATCAGCTTTGGAAAATCGTCATTGTTAGTCGAGATAACAACTTTCTAAGAAAAAAATTATGAATTCAGCAAATCTCCATTCGGTTCGCCACAATTTTTCGATACTTTTCGTTTTCCTGTTTTTATGTATTCCGACCTATGCTTCAGATGCGGCGGAAATGTCGCGGTGGCAGGCACAGTCGAGCAATGTTTCCATCGTGCGTGATGATTGGGGCATCGCCCACGTAACGGGCAAAACTGATGCCGATGCCGTTTTCGGGATGATTTACGCGCAGGCGGAAGATGATTTTAATCGTGTGGAAACGAATTACTTGAACGCGATGGGACGACTCGCCGAAGCGGAAGGTGAATCGGCAATCTGGCGCGATTTGCGGATGAAGATGTTTATTCAGCCCGATGAATTGAAAAAAGATTTTCAAAAAAGTCCGCTGTGGCTGCAAAAACTGATGACTGCTTGGGCAGACGGGTTAAACTTTTATCTCGCCAAACATCAAAACGTGAAACCGCGTGTGATTACAAAATTCGAGCCGTGGATGGCACTTTCATTCACCGAAGGCAGCATCGGCGGCGACATCGAAACGATAAACTTGGGCAGACTTGAGGCATTTTACGAAAATAAATCGGCGGCGACGGCAATGATTGAAAAACCCGATCTTTTTAAAGAGCCGAGCGGCTCGAACGGCATTGCCATTGCGCCGAAAAACACGACTGACGGACACGCTCTGCTCTTAATCAATCCGCATACTTCGTTTTATTTTCGTTCGGAATTACAGGTGACGAGCGGCGAAGGTCTCAACGCTTACGGCGCAGCGACCTGGGGACAAATCTTTATTTATCAAGGATTTAACGAACGACTCGGCTGGATGCACACTTCGAGCGCGGCGGATGCGATTGACGAATGGCGCGAGAAAGTTGTCAAAAAAGGCGACAAGTATTTTTACAAATACGGCAAAGAGGAAAGACCGATGACGACCTCAACTGTCAAAGTGCTGTATAAAACCGCGAGCGGAATTAAAGAGCGCGAATTTACAATTTACCGCACACATCACGGTGTGATTATTAGAAAAGACGACGCGACGGGCGATTGGATCAGCGTCGGTTTGATGAATACGCCGATCAATGCTCTGATTCAGTCATTCACGCGCACGAAAGCTAAGAATTACAAAGAGTTCAAGCAGATTATGGAGCTTCAAGCGAACTCGTCAAACAACACGCTTTACGCTGATGCCGACGGCAACATCGCTTATTTTCACACCAATTTTATTCCGCGCCGCAATGCGAAATTCGACTGGACGAAACCCGTTGACGGAAGCAATCCCGAAACGGATTGGAACGGTTTATTAACTTTTAAAGAAACGCCGAATCTGATGAATCCGGCGAGCGGATGGGTTTATAACAGCAACAATTCGCCGTGGTCTGCCGCCGGTGCAAGCAGTTTGAAGCAAGCGGATTTTCCGAAATATGTTGACAACGGCATCGAATCCGCACGTGGGCAGCACGCGATTCGGGTGCTTGAAAACCGCAAAGATTTCACGCTCGACAAATTGAAAGAAGCCGCTTATGACAGTTATCTGCCGTGGTTTGAAAAAACCGTTCCGGCACTCGTCGCGGCGTGGGACAAATTGCCCGAAAGCGATCCGTCAAAAGCGAAATTGAAAGATCAAATCGGCATTTTACGCGATTGGAATCTTCGCTGGTCAACCGATTCAGTCGCCACATCGCTCGCCGTCTTTTGGGGAATGGAAATCCTTCGCGCCGTCGGTCCGAGTCCCGGCATCCCGTCGCAGGATTTCGTGGCGGCGAAAGCGACCAATGTTCAAATGCTCGAAGCATTGACCCGCGCTTCGGACAAACTCGCAGCGGATTTCGGCAAATGGCAAACGGCGTGGGGCGACATCAATCGTTTTCAGCGACTGACCGATGATCTGGTTCATCCTTTCGATGACAACGCACCGAGCATTCCCGTCGGTTTTACTTCGGGTAACTGGGGTTCGCTCGCCTCGTTCGGCGCGGCACCGACGCGCAATACGAAAAAATGGTACGGCACGAGCGGCAACAGCTTCGTCGCCGTCGTCGAGTTCGGCAAACAAGTTCGCGCCAAAGCCGTCACAGCCGGCGGCGAAAGCGGCGATCCGAA
The DNA here is from genome assembly GCA_038235165.1 of Pyrinomonadales bacterium. GTDB lineage: Bacteria > Acidobacteriota > Blastocatellia > Pyrinomonadales > Pyrinomonadaceae. The sequence continues at coordinate 28,085 of JBBSUG010000039.1, read as the reverse complement.
ATCACCGCATTTTAACGATGAAGCACTGCGCTATTCCAAAGGCAATCTGCGCGACGTATATTTCTATCCGGCACAATTAAAAGATCATACGGAAAAGAAATATGTTCCAGGGAAATAAGTGACAGTAGAGAGAAATAAACCGGATTATTTGTTTAGCGACGAGCTTGCTCGTAACCGTTTGTTACGGGCAAACCCGTCGCTAAACAAAAGGTTTTCAGTTTTATGTAATGAAGAATGTTGGCAGATGAATGCAGAGATGAAATCAAAAAAATACGTTATGAATCCAAAATGTGTGTTTTCATTTACCAACCGTATTGCTTGATATTAAATCGAAAAATCTAATTTTTATTAAAATTATGGAACCAATTACTTTATCCGTGATAGCAACTCTTCTTGCACCTTTTCTATTAAAAGCGGGCGAGAAAGTCACTGAGAAAACCGTCGAAGAGTTGTTTGATTCGAGAAAGGATATTGCCGAAAAATTCAAAGAACTTTTTCAGAGTGAAATTGTTTCTCTTGGATTGAATAATTCGTCTTCGTCAGTTGAAATAGTTAGGCAAGTTGAGACACCTCCCGAAATTAAAGAGCAGGTCCGCAAAAAACTTGCTAACAATGGCGATTTACTGAGAGATTTGATTGAAGCATTTACTCAAATGCCTCAATCGGAATTTGATGGGATTACAATCAATGCTAAAAATATCGGTCAGGTAATTAATAATCCAACCGCGCCGATTACACAAACCAATAAGTTTTCTTAGTGTATGCCGGATATTAAAGCTGAAAATATCGGTGCGGTGATAAACGACTCTGCTGCGCCGATTAACATAACAAACAATTTTGAGGGTGAAAAGTCTCAACCTTTGCCCTTCCAAACTCCACCTGCAAAAGACTTTGTCGGGCGCGAAAATGAGCTGAAAGAGTTATTTGAAGTTAAACAAAATAATAAAACGTCCTTTGTGTTGCACGGACTAGGCGGAGTTGGGAAAACCGAACTTGCTTTGAAATTCATTGACAGTATCAAATCTGAATTTCAAGCGCATATCCGAATTGATATGCGCGGGCTGGACAAAAACCCTTTGTCCCCTCAAGAAGCAATATTGAATGTCATCAAAGCGTTTAATCCAAGTGTTCTTGCTGATTTACAAGTGAGTGATGTTACAAATGCTTACATCCAACTTTTAGCAGAACATAAAGTTTTAATTTTCCTAGACAATGCGAAAGACCGTGAGCAAGTCGAACCCCTTAACATCGCATCTGGTTTTTTTGTAACAACCTCCCGAAATAGTTTTAATGTAACAGATGGTTTTAGCAAGGGAATTGAACAAATGTCTTCGGAAGACGCGAAGACATTGCTTTACTCAATTACAAATGAATCACGTTTCGATGGAGAGGCTGACGCTTTAGCTTATCTTACAGGTTATCTGCCAATGGCATTATTACCACTGGCAAGTATTTTGTCCGAAGACGTGACAATTGAGGCTAAATATTTGGTCGGCAAATACCGAAGCAGGCAAGAGCGATTACAACTTGCCGACCCTAATCGTCAAAACTTATCGGTCGAGGCTTCTTTCGATTTGAGTTATGAACTTTTAAGCGATGAATCGAAAGAACGGTGGCGAAAATTGGCTGTGTTTCCTGCCGATTTTGATTTGGAAGCAATGCAAGCGGTTTTAGATATTGAAAACGCACAAGAAACTCTTTCCGAGTTAGTCAGAAAGAACTTAGTCATCTTTGAAAAAGAAAGTGGAAGATTACGGTTACACGACCTTGCTCGTGATTATACTATTGAAAAACTGAACAAATATGAATCCAATCAAGTTGAAGAATACCACGCCTATCATTATGGAAAATTACTTACGGGTCTTAGAAAAGTAACATCTGAAAATCTGACGAAATTTGACCTCGAAAGACTTAATTTTGAGAAAGGCTTTGCTTGGATAAAAAGCAGAACAGAACTCAGTGAAAAAATTGGTTCCACTTGTTACAGTTATGTCTATTCACCTATTCACGTTCTAACTATTCGGCTCAACACGTACGAATTTATCGAATGGATGAATGCGGGATTAATTATTTTTACCAGACTTAACCAACCTTTACTAAAAGCACATTGCATTGGTAATTTGGCTAATACTTATTTAAATTTAGGAGAAATCCAAAAGGGAATTGAACTTCAAGAACAGGCTTTAAAATTTACAAGAGAAACAACTGATAAGGAATCAGAGGGGGTTAGATTATGTAACTTAGCTAATTCCTACATTAGATTGGGAGAATCTCGAAAAGCAATCGAATATTACGAACAAACTTTAGCAATTTCGGGGAAAACTGCCCATAGAAAGCACCTGAGCAACTGGCTGACTGGTTTGGGAGTTGCTCATTACACTTTGGGGGAGTTTCAAAAAGCTCTTAAATACCTTAATGAAAGTTTGTCAATCTCAATAGAATTAGACGATATAACAGGAAAAAGTCAGAACTTAGAATCTTTGGGAAATGTTTATGTCAAATTGGGAGAATTTAGTAAGGCTGTCGAATATATTGAACAGGCTTTATCAATTTCAAGAACAATTGGCGACCAAAAGAAGGAACAATCTCAATTATGTAATTTGGGAGTTGCTTACAAAAGTTCAGGCAAATATCAAGAAGCGATTAATTGTTTTGAGCAAGGTCTAATTATCTCCAGAGAAAATGGTGATAAAGATGGGGAGGCGAGTCATTTGGGAAACTTGGCTGTTATTCAAGAAATTTTTGGCAAATATCCAGAAGCAATTGAGTATCATAAACAATCCTTATCTATCTTAAAAGAAGTCAACAATCCAAGAAATGAAGCTCAAAGTTTAAGAAGTTTGGGCGGAATTTATATCTTATTAGGTGAATTTTCAAAAGCATTTCAATATCACACCGAAGGTTTATTAATCTCAAAAAGAATTGGTGATCGACAAGGTGAAGGAGCAAGCCTTGGAAATATTGGTTTTGCTTACTCTCGTGTTGGAGATTATAAAAAAGCAAAAGAACATTGGGAGCGAGCCTTATCAATAGCACAAGAAATTGGCGATAGACCAAGCGAAGGAATCTGGCTTGGAAATTTAGGACAAACTTATAAAATCTTAGGAGAAATGGTAAAAGCTAAGAAATTTTTGCAACAATCAATAATTATTTTGGAAGCAATTGACTCGTCAAGTGCCGATAATTTCCGTAAATGTTTGATAGGCATTGAACAAGTCTAAATGGACGATTCACCAACAAGGCAAATCAGAAAGATATAGAAACGATTTTTGAGATTAAAGTAAAACACTCTATCTTTTTTCAGTGAAGCAAAAGCCTTAAAATTAAGTGGTGGAGATGAGGAGGGTCGAACTCCTGACCTCTGCATTGCGAACGCAGCGCTCTGCCAAACTGAGCTACATCCCCACATTATAAGTTTTGATATTAAAAATCTATGACGATACTGTCAAGTCAAAAGATTTGGAACTTGGCGTTTTACTGCACCGTTGCCGGCAGCAACGAACCTTTCGGATCGTAAGCGTAAGCCTTGCCGTTTTCGATTTTGCCGAGAACGCCGTGAAAAACTATCTCGTCTTTGTCCAAAACGACGACGACATCGCCGGGACTGTATAATTTTTCGTCAACCGAAAACGTAATCATCGTCGCGTTGCCGTTTTCGTGATTGACGGTTTCGTAATCGAAATCTGCGGCGTTAAAACTCATTGTCTGGCAAAAACTAACTTCTGACATCTTTTTTCTCCAAGTCTAAAGTCTAAAGTCCAATGTCCAAAGTTATTCGGACACCGGAAATTGAATGTTTGATTCTAACTTTTCAGCGGCACAAAGTCCAAAGTGATCGCGTCGTGGTCGGACAGCGGGACGTTTTCCGCGTCTTTTAGATTGCCGACGGTTTTCGGCTGTGTATTTGCGGCGACGGCAATATCTTTTCCGGCAAACCAGTCGAGCCGCGTTGAAACTTTGCCGCCGACTCGTTTTGCCGCCCAAAAAATAAACGGGAAACACCATTTCGGTACCCAATCGCCCAAGTTCGTGTTATACGCCGCGTTGGTCATATCGTAATGCAGCGTTCCCGCGCCGGATTCGTTCAAGTTTTTGTAATTGAAACCGCGCCGTTCGATTTCGCGGAACAATCCTTTTTCAAAATAGCGGTCGGGGTGCGGATAGTGGTTTTTCGTAACGTTTTTGACACCCATTAAAACGCGGCGAAAATACCCGGCAATCGCACGGTTTCCCGTCTGCGCGTTAAAGGTCGTCGTGTTCCAGTCGCCGCCGATAATTGTCGGCAGTTTCGGCAGCGTTTCAAGATGATCGAGAATAATTTTCATTTGCCGGTGCCGGTGTTTTCTGGATGAATGCGCGTCGAGATGAACGGTGACGGCGCGAAAAGTTTCGGCGGGATGTTTGACATCGGCGATCAAAGCCCGCAGATAGCCGATGCGTTTTTCTTTGCCCCACATTTTGTCTTTACCGTTCGGCAGCGCGACGGCGTGGACGTTTTTCAGCGGATATTTCGACAGTGTGCCGAGTCCGTGAATTGATTTCATATTTTCGCCCGCCGCAAATTCTTCAACACCGCTGCCTTTTTGCAGAGCGATGTAAACCGGCGCGAAAGCGTAATTCATCTTTAATTCCCGCGCCAATTCCTGCGCGACAAAGCGGTTTTCGCTCCGCGCCATTCCATAATCGAGTTCAGTCAAAAGCAGTAAATCTTTATCTTTCAACTCATTATGATTTTTGAGCGTGTCCACAATTCCCGCGAACCGGTTACCGCGTTCGATGTTCCACGCCGCGACGCTGACACTATTTTTTTTATTGAAATTATCCGCCGCGAAATTTTCGCACACGACGGCGTTTAAAATGCGTTCGACATCCGGTTTTATTTGTGTATAAAGTTCCGATTTTTCGAGTTGTTCGGTCGAGTCGAATTTTAGTAATTCGGGAATGTGCCGGTTCAGATCGTGATTCAAAAGTGAAACTGAATGTTTATCGGCGGATATTTTAGAAATCATAAAACGAAAAGAAACCGTGTCCAAATGCTCAGCAGTTTGCCGCCATTACTGATGGCGTGACAGCCCGATTTTTAAAGCTATTTTAGTTTGTGCCAGCGGACATAAATATAGGAATAAACGACGACGTTTATCAGCAGCAGACTGAAACCGAGCGCAAAATGAAACCAGTAACTGACTTGAGAATACAAAATCAACGAGACGTAATGTTCGATAAAACCGCCGGTGTAATTTGCTTCGCCGCCGAGTGTGCGAAATCGGTTTTCAAATGATGTCAGCGGGCAGCTTAATGAAAATACCTGCACAATGATTCCCCAAAACAGCGCAGGCAGATGGAGCCAAATTGCCGCCCGGCGGCGCAGCACTAATAATCCGCCGAATACCGTGAAAAGCACGAAGCAGAAATGCAAAATTAAAATGATGTCGGCGAATAAACCGTAAAGCATTTTTTTACCGTCAATCGTCAAGATTTATTGTCTTTTTCCGTCCGCGCCCGCTGACGGCAGCATTTTGACCATTTTCAGCGGAATTTTCTCGTCTTTGTCAAAGGCGACTTCACTCGGTTTGCCGTCAACCTTGATCGAAAAAGTCTCCGATCTCTTGGTGATGTTGATCTTTTCTGTTTTCACACCGGCGGCGGTCGTAATTTCAATTTCGAGCGGTAATGTGAACGCCGCCGGGATTATTTTATCAATTATCTGGGTTTGTGTAACGATTAAATTTAAGGTTTTAGCTGCCGGATTGTAAATCTGTTTGATGGTGAGTTTTGGAAACCCTGCGCTATAAACCCATTGTTTGAAAAATTGGTCGAGATTCATTCCCGAAGTTTCTTCCATCGCTTTTTGCAGGTCGGCGGTTTCGACATTTTGCATTTTGTGGCGGTTGAGATAAAGGTTGATCGCCTTCCAGAAGTTTTCCGTCCCGACGGTTTCGCGCAGCGTGTGAATGACCGCGCCGCCTTTTTGATAAGTCGTCGTGTCAAAAAGCGAATCGTCCAATTTTGCCCCGGTATTAAAAAGCGCGTGGTGTTTTTTGCTGATAGTGTCTTCGATGATAAATTGCCGCGCATCTTCTTTTATCTTTCGCAGATAATCGCCGCGTCCATACATTTTTTCGCGGTAAGCGGCTTCCATAAACGTCGCAAATCCTTCGTTTAACCACAATTCCGACCAGTGCTTGCAGGTGATGAGATTGCCGAACCACGAATGCGCCAGCTCGTGCGAAACTAAATCTTCGACGATGGCTTTGCCGAATCCGAGATTTGCCAGCAGAATTTCGGTGTCCGCCATCGTCGTCGCCGTGATGTTTTCCATTCCGCCGAAATTAAAATTAGCGACAATCGTCTGGTCGTATTTATCATACGGAAAATCAACGCCGGTCAGTTCTTCGTAAATACGCATCATCTCTTTCGTATTGCCGTAAGCGATTGGCACGATGGCGGTTTTATCTGGATAAACGTAAAAACCGAGCGGAATGTTTTTGTAGGTGTCGGTGACTTTCGTGTAAGTTCCGACGACGAACGAGACGAGGTATGACGAATGCGGCACGAGCATTTTGTAGTGAAATGTTTTCGTTCCGTCGGCATTTTTAATCGTTTCGACGAGTTTTCCGTTGCCGATGACGGTTTCGTCTTTTTCGACCGTGATAAATTGTTCGGTCGTCGCTTTATCGTCAGGCAAATCGTAACAGGGAAACCAGAAGTGCGCCTCGTTCGGTTCGCCCTGCGTCCAAATTTGCGCGGCGCGGGTGATTTTGCCGTCTTCCGTCAGCGCGTCAACAAAGTAAATACCTTTTTTGGGTTGCGCCGAATACTTAAAGCGGATACTAATGACATCCTGCGCTGAATAGACTTTATCGAGCGTAATGAAAAGTTTTTCACCGGCGGTTTTGTAACTTAAATCTCTATTGCCGGAATCTAGTTTGACCGATTCGAAATTCAACCCCGCCGCGTCCAATTCGATTGTTTTGAAATCATCTCGCAGCGGTTTCAACTGCACCGTCGTATCGCCGAAAACCGTTTTCGCGGCGCGGTCAAATTTGACGCGCAAAATATAATTCTGCACGTCGTAAGTTCTGGCGCGGCTGACATTCGGCGGCGGAGTTTGCGCCGTCAGTTCCGTGACGCAGAAAAAAAGTAAAATGACGACGGGGAAAACCCGGTAAATTATCTTCAGCATAACTTTTTTAATTTATGAGTTCGAGATTGATTATGACAAAAAAACAATATTTTTCACAATAAAAAAGCGCGAATCCTGAATGTGATTCGCGCTTTTTCGATTAAAAATAATCGGATGCTAGGCTTCGGTCTCATCAACGATTTCAGCATCGGGCGCATTTTTCATCACCGACTGAATGCCGTTTTCCATTGCGGCATTGCCCGAATAATATTCGCTTCTGCCGATTTCCTGACCGTTTCCGGCTTTTAGAATAAAATACGGTTCTTTGTTTTTGTTTTCTTTGCGCTCGTATCGTTTTTCGTCGCCCCCGTTTTTCTTAATGGATTCAACGCCGTTTTTACAGGCGGCTTTTGATTCATACAATTCACTGGACAAAATGATTTGTCCGTTGCCGGCTTTCAAGTTGAACATAAACTTGTCGCTTTTCGACTTTTTCATCTCGAATTTTCCTGCCATAATTTTTAATCCTCTTTTTTATTAAATTTTAGCTGACTTTTTGCGATTAAAATGCACGTCTCACAATTTAATCTCGCAAAGAATAACACGATTTTCAAAAACCCGACAGTCGAAGTTAAGCGTCGGCAAAATCAGCAAAGTAAACCCGTGTCGAAGTTATCAAATCGCCGATGACGATTGCTGCCAAAGGTTCTTGTAATTCTGCGTAAAGCGATGGCAAACCGCGCCCTCCGATCTTGAAATGTTCGTGCAGTTTTCCGCGTTTGATTAGTTTATTCGGCATCATAAATGCGGCTTGTTTTGAATAAATTCTCGTTTCACAAACTACTTCAATTCCGCATCAATCAAATCTTTCAAAGCACTTTCATCAAGCCGCCCCAATTTTTTACCATTGACGAAAATCGTCGGCGTTTGCCTCACTCCGAGAGATTGCCCGTCTTTTTTATCGCGTTCGACTTTCGCGGCAAATTTATTTTCGGCGAACGCACTGTTCATTTTGTCCATATCGAGACTTAATTCCGCCGCATATCTCTTAAAAAGCATGCTGATGTCGGCTTGATCTCCAGACGGTTGTCCGTGTTTTGTTCCCCATTCGGGTTGTTTTGCAAACAGCAAATCTTCGGCTTCCCAGTATTTTCCCTGTTCGCCCGCCGCTTCGATAAACGTCGCCGCCGTCAGCGAATTCGGGTGAAGCGGCATATATCTGACGACGAGTTTTGCCTTTCCTTCATACTCTTTCAGGACTTTTTTGACTATCGGATTAAACGCCGCGCACGATTCGCATTCCGGGTCTAAAAACTCGACGATGGTAACGGGCGCGTCTGCCGAACCGAGCGTGTAACTATCAGGTCGGACAAGTGCTTCGGTGTTGATCGCCGCAGGTTTATTGGTATTGCTATTCGTTGTTACAGTTTGGTTTTTTGTCGAACTGTTATAAAGCGTTGCTCCGATAATCGCGCCGATAACGACGACGATTGCAATCGCCGCCAAAATTTTGATTTCTTTACTCATAAAATTATTTTTCCTTTGTTCTATAAATTATTAAACATATTGCGATGCCGACAAACGCCGCCAACGCCATCAGCGGAATCGTGATAAAACCGAGCCATTCGATCTGCCGCGATGTGCAGGAAATTCCTTCCGTGCAGGGCGTGATGCTTTCGGGAATTAGTCCGTAATAAAGCAAGTTGTGATAGACGGAAATTATTAGACCGATTAAACAAATCGGCAATGCATAAATTTTCAAACGAACATCGCGCAAAACGATTCCCGTCCCGATAATCAGCACCAGCGGATACATCGCAATCCGCTGATACCAACACAAAACGCACGGCGGCAATTCCATTATTTCGCTAAAAAAAAGACTGCCGACAGTGGCAACTAAAGCGATGATCCACGCCGAATATGGCAGAATATCGTTTAATTTTGTTTTCGGCAAGTTTGTGATTTGTTCAGAATTTTCCATTTTCCTAAATTTACTACAAGTCTGTTTCGTGCGCTGCAAGATCAGCCGATTCGACCTGAACCGTAACGTGCGAAAGTTAAAATCTTCCGTGCAATGCTCGTCAACGCTTATCGTTTTTTTAATCTCCTTTCTGAAATCCGTCCGCGTCGAAATTCAGCAGCCGCAGACTATTTAGAATCACCAAAACAGTGACACCGACATCGGCGAAAATCGCCATTGCCAGACTGCTCAAACCGAAAATTGCCAGAGCGACGAAAACGATTTTTGTCAGAACGGCGGCGGCGGTGTTGATCCTGATCGTCGAGATCGTTTTTCTGCCCAGACGGATTAAATATGGAATCAGTTCGAGGCGGTCATTTAAGATCGCAATCGAAGCCGCTTCAATCGCCGTGTCCGAACCTGCCGCGCCCATCGCCACGCCGACTGTTGATAAAGCGAGAGCGGGCGCGTCGTTCACGCCGTCGCCGACCATCGCCACCGCGCCGTATTTTTCTAGCAGTTCTTTGATCGCGTCGGCTTTGTGTTCGGGCAGCATTTCGGCTTTGACTTCGCTAATGCCGACTGCTTTCGCCACGGCTTCGGCGGGCGCGTGATTGTCGCCCGTCAGCATTATGGTTTCCACGCCGAGTTTGCGAAGTTCGGCAACCGTCGCCCGGCTTTCCGTCTTGATTTCGTCGGTCAGGGCGATAATTCCTTCCACGCCGCCGTGATTGCTGATAACGATTGATGTTTTTCCTTCCGATTGCAGAGCTTCGACGCGGGCGACGACTTCCTCTTGAACATCGTGTTCTTCGGTGATGAACGGGAGTTTTCCGATGCAGTGATGGCTGTCGTAACAGACGACGCAATCGGCTTTTGCGCCTTTTCCTAAAACGGCTTGGAAGTTTTCTACGCCGTGAATGGCGATTTCCTCGAACTTTGCCTGACTGACAATCGCCTGCGCGAGCGGGTGTTCCGAATAGCTTTCGATTCCGGCGGCGCACGCCAGCAGATGTTCACGCGAAGTTTCGCCAAACGGAATCACGTCGGTTACTTTCGGTTTGCCGTAAGTCAGAGTTCGGGTTTTGTCCATCGCCACGGCTTTGACTTGTCCGATTGCCTCGATATATTTTCCGCCCTTGATAAGCACACCGCGAGCCGAAGCGTTGCCGATGCTGGCGTAAATAGAAATCGGTGTCGAAATCACGAGCGCGCACGGGCAGGCGATCACCAGAATCGTAATCGCCTGCTCGAACCACGGATTAAACGCCGCACCGAAAACCAGCGTCGGAACAAGGACGAGCAAAGTCGCAATAACGATGATGGACGGCGTGTAATAACTCGCAAATGTTTCGATAAATTTCTGCGTTTCCGCCTTTGTTTTTGTCGCTGCGAAAGTCGTTTCGATAATTTTGGCGAGCGTCGTATCTTTCGCCGTTTTTAACACTTTTGCTTCGAGATAACCCTGCATATTAAGCGTTCCGGCAAAAATCGTGTCGCCCGTGTGTTTATCTTTCGGCAGAGGTTCGCCCGTAATTGTTGATTCGTCCACCGACGACGCGCCCGAAACTACTTCCGCGTCCAGAGCGATCATATCCGACGGCTTGATAATTAAAAGATCGCCGACTTTAACGTCTTCGAGTTTCAATTTTTCTTCCACGTTTTCCCGTTTAATTGAAGCGGTTTTCGGCGTGCGGTCAACGAGTGCCTGAAGCGCGGATTTGCTCGACTGAATCCCGAAACTTTCGAGCCGTTCGCCCAATGAAAACAAGACGATGACAACCGCCGCTTCCTCGTATTCGCCCAAGTAGAATGCACCGACGACGGCAATCGTCATCAGCAGATTGATACTCCGAAAGTTGAGTTTCAAGAGAGCTTTGAGTCCGTGCCATAATGTCTGCCAGCCGACCGCCAAAATTATCAGCGCGAAAAAAGGCAAAGCAATATCGCGCCGGAGTTTATAGCCTTCGCCCATCAGCGAAAGAAATTCAAAAACGGCGACGAGCGCGACGCTTGCCGCGAGCCACAGGAATTTTTTATCCCGCCATAAAGAGAGTCTATTTTGTGATATATTTGTCTGCTTCATAAAAATTATTCGCCCTGATTTCTGCCGTTATAATTAGTTTTTCAACCATCGAAATACAAGCCAGCCGGTTATCAAAGCCAATCCAACCCAAATCAAAATGATAACAAAAGCGGCATACAAATTCGTCGGTTTTTCCGCCATTTCCTGCGTTTTTTGTCTGGAGTCAATCATAACTTCCGCCGGAATCATTTTGATAACCAGAGCGATGCCGAGCGGTATCAAAATCAAATCGTCGAGCAATCCCAAAACGGGAATAAAATCAGGTATCAAATCAATCGGGCTGAAAGCATAACCGACAACGCACGCGGCGAGAATTTTGGCATACCACGGCGTTCGCACGTCGCGGCACGCCAGATAAAGCGCGTAAGTTTCTTTTTTCAAAGCTCGCGCCCGTTCCTTGAATTTTGTTATGAGATTGTTCATATTCCCTCTAAACTAGCCGATTTACAAAAACATTTCGACGAGAATCAGTGCCAGAAATCCGACAAAAAACATCGCCTTCGCCAGCGGCGTTTCCTTGGCTTCGTGCGCTTCGACGAGCAGTTCTTCCGTTACCAGATAAAGCAGTGCCGCCGCGCCGAAAGCTAATATCGCGTCAAAGGCGAACCCTGTCAAACCTGACAAAAAATAATCGCCAACAGCCACGCCGACGAGCAATATCAAAGCCAGACCAGCCGCCGCCGAGAACATTACGGTTCTCGATTTTCCGGCTTTGCTTAATGCTACGGAAGCCGAAAGACCGAGAAAAAACACTTCAAAAGCCAGCGCGAAAGTCAGCAGAAAACCTTTTTTCGCGCCCGCCGCAAAAGCGATTCCGATCAGCAAACCGTCAATCAGCAAATCAATGCCAAGCGTAACCAGCAAACTCGTCGGCGATTCGCTGTTTTCCCTTTCGCCCTCGCCGCCGCTTTCGGCGAAATACTTGACCGCGAGCATCAAGAGAACGCCGATGGAAAAGCCGACAACGGTTGCCAACGCATTATGCTCGTGCATAATGTCGGGCAGTATTTCAGCGACGACGGCGGCAAAAACGAGTCCGGCGGCAAAATGCTGCACCAGACTGCGAATCGTCGCGGCGGGTTTCCAAAACGCGGCGATAATTCCGCCGATCAAAACCGCCAGCGCGGGAATCAGAGCGTAGCCCATAACCTGCCAAAATGAATTTTCCACAATTATTTTCCCCCTTGTCTTCTAATTTCTATATTAAACTTTCAATCGCTTCGATAAAATGAAGCCTGTGCATAAATCGTCGCGTCAGCAACGACTGAAGAATTCTGACCGTCAATTTTAATCTTCTCCTTCAAAAACTTCTTTCGGATCGCGTTCGATCCACGCATAAAGTGTCGGCAAAATCAGCAAAGTAAGCAGCGTCGAAGTTATCAAACCGCCGATGACCACGGTTGCCAGCGGACGCTGAACTTCCGCGCCCGCCGATGTTGCCAGAGCCATCGGGATAAATCCTAAACTTGCGACGAGCGCAGTCATCAAAACAGGTCTGAGTCGTGTCATCGCGCCTTCTTTAACGGCTTCCAAAACGGTTTTTCCTTCGCGCCGGAGTTGATTAATATATGAAACCATTACTACGCCATTTAGCACGGCAACGCCGAACAAGGCGATAAAACCGACTCCGGCGGAAATCGAAAACGGCATTCCGCCAATGGCGAGCGCGAAAACGCCACCGACAATCGCAAACGGAATTCCCGTGTAGATCAAAAACGCTTGCTTGATCGAGCTGAAGGTCGTGAAAAGCATTACGAAAATCAAAAATAAAGCGATGGGAACGACGATTAAAAGTCTGCCGGTGGCGCGTTCGAGATTTTCAAATGCGCCGCCCCATTTCAGATAGTAACCGGGCGGCAGATTCACTTCTTTTTCGATTTTTTGCTTTGCCTCTTCGACAAAACTCGCAATATCACGGTTGCGGACGTTGGTGGAAACGACGATGCGGCGGCGCGTGTCGTCGCGCGAAATCTGCGCCGCGCCTTCAACAAGTGATATGTCCGCAACTTGCGAAAGCGGCACACGCTGTCCGGTTGGTGCGGTTAAAAGTAAATTCTTGACCGATTCAACCGTTTTTGAAGCGTTTTCGTTTAGCCGCAGAACAAGGTCAAAACGCTGCTCGCCTTCAAAAACCTGTCCGGCTTTTTTGCCCGCGAAAATTGATTCGACCAGATCGTTGACATCTTCGACATTTAAGCCGTAACGCGCGATGGCGGCGCGGTCGGGTTTAACCTGAAGCTGCGGCAAGCCGGTGGTTACTTCGGCTTTCGTTTCTTCCGCGCCAGGAATTTTTGCCAGAACGCGCTCGATTTCTTCTCCTTTTTCAGCGAGAATTTCCAGATCGTCGCCGAAAAGTTTGACGGCGACATCGCCGCGCGTTCCGGCGATCAGTTCGTTGACGCGCATTTCTATCGGCTGCATAAAACCGAACGAAGCCGCGCCCGGAACTTCTTTCTCCAGTTTTGCCGACATTTTTTCGATCAGTTCTTCTTTGGTCATTCCCGATTTCCAATCGTCAATCGGATTGAGCATCACGAAAACATCACACTGATTAAGGCTCATCGAATCGGTGGCAACCGCCGGCGCGCCGCATTTCGACACGATTGTTTTTACTTCTGGAAAAACTTTGAGCGATTTTTCGACTTCGGTTGTAACATTCATTGATTGATTCAGCGATACGCTCGGCAGCAGAATCGTTTCGATCAAAATATCGCCTTCGTCGAGACGCGGGATAAATTCACCGCCCAAATAAGGGAACATCACGCCCGAAATCAACACTAAACCGACGGCAACTGCTAGAACTTGAGCGCGGAATTTCATCACGAACCGGAGCGCGGGATTATAAATTTGTTTGGCGTGGAGAATCAGAAAACTTTCTTTCTCGGAAACATTTCCGCGCAAAACGAGAGCGAGCATCGCCGGAACATACGTCAAAGATAAAATCAGCGAACCGAGCAGCGCGAAAATCACCGTCAAAGCCATCGGCACGAACATTTTGCCTTCGATTCCGCGCAAGGACAGAATCGGCAAATAGACGATGGCGATGATGGAAACGGCGAAAACGACCGGACGCGCCACTTCCTGACACGCTTCTAAAATCGTTCGCGTCGGGGGGGCGTGTGATTTTTCGTGCTGGGCTTCTGCCCTGCGCCGGACGACGTTTTCAACCATCACGACTGCGCCGTCAACGATCAAACCGAAGTCGAGCGCACCCAAACTCATCAAATTGCCCGACACATTAAAAATCCGCATAAGAATTGCCGCAAAGAGCATCGAAAGCGGAATTATCGTGGCGACAAGCAACGCGCCGCGCCAATTTCCGAGCAGAATCAGCAAGACGATAATCACCAAAATCGCGCCTTCGACCAGATTTTTTTCGACGGTGGCAATCGCCCGTTTGACCAGTTCCGTGCGGTCGTAAAATGGCTCGATTGTAACGCCTTTCGGCAGAGTTTTACGGATTTCGGCAACTCTTTCTTTCACCCGTTCGGCAACCGTGCGCGAATTTTCGCCCTTGAGCATAATCGCCATTCCCGACACGATCTCGCCTTCGCCATCGGTTGACGCTGCGCCCTGCCGGATGCTTTGCCCTTCGACGATTTCGCCCAAATCCTTGACATAGACGGGAACGCCTTCCGCGCCCGTTTTAACGACGATATTGGCGATGTCTTCCATCTTTTCGACCAGACCGACACCTCGAAGGAGATACTGTTCCGCGCCTTTTTCGATGTAACCGCCGCCGACCGTTCCGTTATTGCGCGTAACCGCTTCATAGACATCGCGCAGCGTCAATCCGTAGCTTTGAAGTTTTTCGGGCGAGATTCGCACTTCATATTGTTTGCCGAAACCGCCGTGCGAATTGACCTCCGTGATGCCCGGAACGCTCATCAACTGGCGGCGAATATTCCAATCGTGAATCGTCCGCAGATCGGTCGCCGTGTAATTGCTGCCCGGTTCGGCGCGAACTTCGTATTGATAAATTTCGCCCAAACCAGTCGCAATCGGACCGAGTTCAGGCGAACCGATTTCGGGCGGAATCTGCTCACGCGCCGCCGCCATTCTTTCGAGAATAAGCTGTCTGGCAAAATAAATATCGGTTGATTCTTCAAAAACAATCGTGACACTCGAGATGCCGAATTTTGAAACCGAACGAATTTCCTCGACATTCGGAATTCCGCTCATCGCCACTTCGACAGGGAATGTAATCTGACGTTCGATCTCCAGCGGCGCGAGCGAAGACGCACTTGTCAAAACCTGCACCTGCACATTCGTTACGTCCGGCACAGCGTCAATCGGCAAATTTATCAAGCTGTAAATTCCTGCGCCAGCCATAATCATTACAAGCAGCAGAACGACCAGTTTTTGCGAAATAGAGAATTTTATTATTGCGTTAATCATAATTTTTTTTCTAGCCACTGATTTTCACAGATACACACGGATGAAGAAAAAATCAATCAATGTTTTAAAAATCTGAGTTCATCTGTGAAAATCAGTGGCTAAATTTTCTTTCTTAAATCTAAAATCCAAAGTCGAATTAGTGATCGTCTCCCATTGCGCCTTTTTCGAGCTGCGTCTTTAAGATAAAACTTCCTTTCGCAACGACTTTTTCGCCAAGTTGCAAGCCGCTTTTAACGCTCGTATAACCGTCAATTTCGCCGCCGATTTCGACTGCACGCACTTCAAACGCACCCGCTTCGTTTTCTTTCGGCACAAAGACGATTGTTTTTTCGCCGACGCGCTGAATTGCTTCGCTTGAAACAAATAATTCTTCGCCCATTGATTCTGACGTTCCGGCGTAAAAACCGACTTCCGCGAACATTCCCGCCCGTAATTTTCCGTTTGAATTCGGGACTTCGACCCGCACCCGCGCCGTCCTTGATGTTTCGTCAAGGCGCGGATCAATGTAGCTGATTACGCCGTTAATTGTGCCGAACGACGGCGATTTTATCTCGGCTGTTGCACCGATTGAAAGTTTTCCGACGCTTCCTTCCGGCACGTTGGCGATGACGTAAACAGTAGAAAGATTAGAGATAGCAAAAACCGGTGTCGCCGCATCAATTCCCGCACCGGCGTTGAATTTCCGTTCGGTAATCACGCCCGAAAGCGGAGCGCGGACGGCGACGAGCGACGTATCTTTTGTGTGATCGTCCGGCTCATCAATGCTGACGTTCACGCCGAGCGAGCGCATTTCGTCCTGAATATGCCGCAAATCCACACGCGAAGTTTCGACTTCCGCTTTTGCTTCCTCAATTTCCTTGTTGAGTGAAATATTCGTCTGGAAATCGTAATCGGCTTTGGCGGTTTTATAGATGGTTTCAGCGGCGATCAAATCTTTTCCCGCGCCCGCTTCGAGTTCGATCAAGCGTTTTGTTCTTCTCAAAGTCGCTTCGGCTTCGTCTAATCTGGCTTTTGCCTGCAAAATCGAAACGCGATTTTCCGCTTTTTGAACACGCGCCAAATTTCTTTCGGCGAGTTCAAAACGGGTTCGCGCTTCGTGCATTTTCCCGTGCATCTGCGCGAGCTGCGGACTGGAAATAACGGCGAGCGTCGCGCCTTTGCGGACATTATCGCCGACACCGAAATAAACATTTTCGATTCGCCCGCCAACAAGCGGCGTTGCCATTTCGGTTTTTTCGGGATTGAGTTCAACCGCGCCCGTCACGAAAAGTTTGGCGATTGCTGGACGCTGAGTTACTCCTTCGACAGAGATATTCGCCGAAGCCAGCATTTCGGGTTCGAGCTTTACTTCGCGCCCGGTTTCATTTTCGGAATGTCCGTCTTCCTTTTCGGCGGTTTCGACATTTACTTCGGTTGA
Organism: Pyrinomonadales bacterium; assembly: GCA_038235165.1. Lineage (GTDB taxonomy): Bacteria > Acidobacteriota > Blastocatellia > Pyrinomonadales > Pyrinomonadaceae. Next base: position 11,101 of record JBBSUG010000039.1, on the reverse strand, counting down.
AGCAGAATTTTTGTTGACAATCCAAGCAATACCGATAAAAGCGATCAGCGCGAGTATCGCCGCCGTCAAAAGCCACGCGAACATTTTGCTAGGTTTTAAGTCGTTTGAATCTTTTTCAACTTCTTCGACAGTTTCCATTATTTCAAAATTTTCAATCGTTTCATCGTTTTCGCTGATGTTTTCCGGTTCTTCTTTCACTTCAATTTTTCGTTTTATTTCTTCACTCATTACAATTTCCTCATTTCGTGTCGGGCAAAAATCCGCCTGCGCCGAGCGCGATTAGCAGATCGGCGTTGGCGCGATAACGTAAGGTTAACGCTTCGGTTAGATCGCGGTTTGCGTCCAATAATCTTCTTTGTTCGTTGATTACATCGGTGATTTTTATCTCGCCGATTTCATAGATTTTGCGAAAGATTTCGACATTTTGCGTAGTGCGCGGAATCGCCGCCGTTTCCAATGTCGAAACAGCGCGGTTCGCGGATTCGATTCGTTGATACGCCGCGATAATTTCGCCGCGCACGACTCTTTCGGCAAATTCGAGTCGCGCTTTTGCCTGTCTGATATTTATTTCAGCTTCCGCTTTCGCGCCCTGATTTTTATTAAAAATCGGAAGTCCGATTGCCACGCCGAACGTCAAACTGCGGTCGCGCTGCGGAAAATTTCCGATTGACGTATCAATCACCGAACGCCCGTTTGAATAGCGCGTGTAAGCCGTCAAATCTGGGCGCGACTGAGCGCGAATCAAACGCAAACCGGCGGTTGAAACTTGTTTTTCGATTCGTGCCAGAAGAATATCGGGGCGCGTCCGCAAACCGATTTCGACAGCCGCATCTGTTGTCATCGGAAGCGACGGCAAAATCGCCGAACTCATCTGTTCGCGCAATCTGAGCGACTCTTCAAAAGGCAATCCGGCAAGCATCTTGAGCTGCGTCAGCGAAGATTGCAGACGACCTTCGGCAAGTTCCCGACGCGCCCGCAGACGTTCGACTTCCGCCTGCAAAAGATGAAGTTCGAGCGGCGGCGTGTCGCCTTCGTTGACGCGAATCTGAACAAACTTGGTCGTTTGCAAATCGAGTTCGAGCAGATTTTCCGTCGCTTCGAGTTCGCGCAAAGCGGCGAGTGCTTCGGCATAATTCGTCAAAATACTGGCAACCAAAATCCTTTCACGATTACGAACTTCCGCTTCGCTCGCTTCGATGGCGACGTTGGCGAAATTGATTCGCGCATCGCGCCGACCGTAAATTTCAATCGGAAGCGACGCGCCAACCGTAAATTTGCCGTCGCCGCCGTTTCCGACGAGTCTGCCCGATTCCTGTTCAAATTCGAGCGTCGGATTCGGACGCAGACGAGCCTGATTCAAACGCCCTTTCGCCTTTTCGATTTCAAGCCTGTTTGCCGCTAAATCCTGATTCGTTTCCAAAGCGCGAACGATCAGATCATTAAGCGAAATTCCGTCTTGCGGATTGTAAAATTTCGGCAAACTCGAAACCAAAACCGGTTGAGCCGCAGAAGAAACTCGCGTTTCCCCGCTCGTTAATAAAGCCACTTTCTGGGCGTTAGTTTTATAATTGGCAGAAAATATCAGCAGTAATAAAACCGCCGCCGCCAGCCGTCTGAAACGGCTGTGCGAATGTAAAATAGTCATTGCTAAATTCCCTCATAAACTGATAAAAACAGCATCAGTAGTTTCAAAAAGAGCCGAAAAAAGACACACTTCGGCGCAAATTGAAAAAAACAATTAATTGTCGGTTGGAGTAAATTTAGCTAAATTGCGGTGGTTGATACGGCGGAGGAAGATCGCTCGAAGGTTGGAATTTTAATTTGAGCGGAGAAACCGGAGTCTGCTGAAAATGCTTCGGCATAACAAATACCAAAACATTTAACGGCGTAATATGACAAAGACATTCGTCATTGCAGTCTTCGTCCTGTGTTTGATGATCGGCAATGAACTCGCCATCCGTAATCATCTGAATATCTTGAGATATGAAATCTTGTTTGGGGGAAGTGTTTGGAGAATCGTTAATACCACCCGTCATAATTGAGTTTGATGCCGCGCTTTTGCCTGTTTTCAGTTCTGCGGCAAAACTTTCACAATTCAATAAAGGACAGCCAATCTCTACAATTATGAGAAAAACCCATAGGAAAGCGAGTCGGCGAAATAAAAGCGGCTGGTGCTTGGCTTTCAGACGATTCAGGAAAAACGATTTCTTCTTGTTTCTTAACCTCAAGTTCAAACTCTATGTTACTCAAAACGACGACGAAAACGCAAACGGTTATAAGCATCTCCGGCAGCGCAAGAAATTAAAATTAGACACTGATAGACAGGAACACGCCTCTTTGTGTTAAAGCGCAATTCGAGATGCCGATTGTTATGCTTTATGACGGGCGTATTCCTGCCTTGATGTCAATCCCCGCAAATAAAAAGCGGGGCAACACTTGAAATTGTTCCGAAATTATCCGGTTTTATACAATGAACTATTCAACCGTCACCGATTTTGCCAGATTGCGTGGCTGGTCAACATCGCACCCGCGCCGGACGGCGATATGATACGCCAAAAGCTGCAACGGCACGATTGAAAGAATCGGTGCCAGCAAATCGCTTGCTTCGGGAACTTCGATCACATAATCGGAAACTATCGAACTCATCGCGTCGCCTTCCGTTAAGATCGAGAGAATAATGCCGTCGCGCGATTTGACTTCGACGATGTTGGAGTGCGTTTTTTCATAGCGCAGTTCGCTTGCTTCGTTGCCTTCTGCGCGGGTGTTGACGACGACGACCGGCAGTTTTTCGTCAATCAGCGCGTTCGGTCCGTGTTTCATTTCACCCGCCGGATAACCTTCGGCGTGAATATAAGAAATTTCCTTGAGTTTTAACGCGCCTTCGAGGGCGACAGGGAAGTTGATGCCGCGTCCGAGATACAGAAAATCCTGCGAACGAAAAAATTCCCTCGAAAGTTCTTCAATCGAATCGGCATCACTCAGAAGTTTTTCAATTTTTAGCGGCAATTCCGCCAATTCCTGCGCGTGATATTTTGCCTGTTCTTCGTCAATTTTTCCGTGTAATTGTCCTAAATACAATGCAAACAGATAAATTGCAATCATTTGCGAAGTGAACGCTTTGGTCGAAGCAACGCCGATTTCGGGTCCGGCGTGGGTCAAAATCGTTCCGTCGGCTTCGCGGGTAATCATCGAACCCTGCACATTGCAAATCGCCAATACTTTACAGCCCGATTGTTTGGCTTCGCGCATTGCGGCAATCGTGTCGGCGGTCTCCCCGGATTGCGAAATGACAATCAGCAAATCGGTTTCGCGCAAAACCGGGTTGCGATACCGAAATTCCGAAGCGTAATCAACTTCGACGGGAACCCGCGCCAGTTCTTCGAGCATATATTTACCGGCGAGTGCGGCGTGCCACGATGTTCCGCAGGCGGCGATTTTAATTGACGTAACGCCGAGAAAATCTTCTTCGGAAATGTCCATTTCGCCAAGATAAATCTTGCCCGTGTCAAGCGAAACGCGCCCCTGTGAAGTGTCGCGGACAGCACGCGGCTGTTCATAAATTTCTTTGAGCATAAAATGCTTAAAGCCACCCTTTTCCGCCATTATCGGGTCCCATGTGATGCGCTGCTGTTTCGGTTCAATGACGTTCCCGTCGTAATCGGTAACGCGCACCGAATCTTTCGTCAGCACGGCAATTTCCTTTTCGCCCAAATAGAAAACATCGCGCGTGTGCTGCAAAATCGCCGGAATGTCGGAGGCGACGAAAAATTCACCGTCGCCCAAACCGATGACGACCGGCGGACCTTCGCGGACGGCGATAATTTTGTCGGGTTCGTCCGCCGAAATGATCGAGAGCGCGAAAATACCGCGCAGTTCCTGAACGGTTTGGCGCACCGCCGGTTCAAATTCCAAACCTTCCTTCTGGTGTTCCTCGATCAAATGCGCGACGATTTCCGTGTCCGTTTCAGTTTGGAAAACGTGACCTTTGCCGATCAGTACTTCTTTTAACTGCAAATAATTTTCGATGATGCCGTTGTGAACGACGACGATTCTGCCCGTGCAGTCACGGTGCGGATGCGCGTTTTCTTCCGTCGGTCGCCCGTGCGTCGCCCACCGCGTATGCCCAATGCCGTAATTGCCGTCGAGTGGCTTTAAGCGGATCACTTCTTCGAGATTGCGAAGTTTCCCTTCGGCGCGGCGCAGCGATAAATTACAGTTTTCATCAACGACAGCGATACCCGCCGAATCGTAGCCGCGGTATTCCAATTTCCGTAAGCCGTCAATAATTAACGGCACAACTTGTTTATTTCCAACGTATCCAACAATTCCACACATAATTTTTGAAGGATGAAGGATGAAGGATGAAGGATGAATTTACCTTCTGCTTCAAACTTCAATTTTTGTCGTTTGTTCCTTTTCTTCTTTTAAGTTTTTCTTGATCTTTGCCGGAATGCCGACAACAAGTGTATCAGGCGGAACGTCGTTGATGACGACCGAACCCGCGCCCGTTACCGCCCCGTCACCTATTTTAACCGGCGCGACCAGCATTGTATTCGAACTGATTTTTACATTGTTGCCGATAATCGTCGGATTTTTATTTACTCCGTCGTAATTACAGGTAATTGTTCCTGCTCCGATATTGGTTTTTTCGCCGATGGTTGCGTCGCCTAAATATGTCAAATGATTTGCCTTTGAGCCGCGTCCGAGAATCGTTTTTTTGAGTTCGACGAAGTTTCCGACCTTTGCTTTTTCTTCCATTCTGGTTTTATTTCGTAAATGGGCGAAAGGTCCGACCGTGCAGTCGTTGGAGATTTCGGAATCATTAATTACGCAGTTATCCAAAATTTCAACGCCCCGTCCGATGCGGGAATTTGTAATGCGCGTGCCGGAGCGAATCGTGCAACCGTCGCCGATAATCGTGTCGCCTTCAATGGTCACGTTCGGATAAATTACCGTGTCGCGCCCGATGTTCGCCTGTTCGCTGACGTATGTATTTTTCGGGGCGATAAAACTGACACCGTAATCGAGCATCATTTTTGAAATTGTCCGGCGGCACAGCACCCGTTCCATTTCGGCGAGTTCCATTCGGTTGTTGATGCCGGAAACTTCCCGCGCGTCTTGGTGGTGAAACAGCGAAACGTCTTCGCCCGCCGCCCGCAGTAGAGCCGGAACATCCGTTAAATAATATTCGCCCTGCGCGTTGTTGTTCTGCACACTCGACAGCGCGGCGTAAAGTTTCTTGGTGTCGAAACAATAAATGCCGGAGTTTATTTCCTCGATTTCCTTTTCTTCCTGATTGGCATCTTTTTGTTCGACGATTTTTTCAAAAAATCCCGAATCGTCGCGCACAATGCGCCCGTAGCCGGTCGGGTCTTCGAGTTTGACCGTCAAAATCGTGCAAGCCGCGCCTTTGCCGCGATGATTCAAGTGCTGCTGCACCAGGGAAGCGAGAGTTTCAAAGCGAATCATCGGAACATCGCCGGAGAGAATTAACAGCGTCGAATCTTCGTTTTCAAGAAATGAGCGCGCCGAATTGACCGCATCGCCCGTGCCGAGCTGCTCTTTCTGCCAGACAAAAGCGGCGTGGTCGGTATCTAATTCTTCTAAAACGGCGGCTTTGACATCTTCGCCGTGATGCCCGATGACCACGTAAACTTTGCGCGGCGCGAGTGCCGTCGCCGTGCGGCAAACGTGGTTGACCATCGGGCGACCGTCAATTTTATGCAGAACCTTCGCCAGATTTGAACGCATTCGCGTCCCTAAACCGGCGGCTAAAATCAACACATCGAGTGTCGGCTGTTCGTTGGAAATTGTTTGTTCCATAACCAAATTTAAATGACCAAATCAGCATGTGCGCCGTGCTGCACCGCGCATAATAAAATCACCTGTGCCAGCTTTTCAGGGCTGTGGCGCACTTTTTCGTTGCCGTCCAACAGATTACCACAAATAATTTCCGTGCCTTCAACCGTTACCGCTGAAATCGAATCGGAAAGACCGATTTGGCGTGCGCCCTCGACGGCGTAAAGAGCCGTTTGCCCTTCAGTGATAACCCGATTGTTCACGATTATATAATCAAAATCAATCTCCGGCGCGTATTCTCGGACAATTTCCAGATGTTTGCGGGCATTGAAGCCATCCGTTTCTCCCGGCTGTGTCATTAAATTGCAGATGAAAATTTTGATTGCCGAAGATTCGCCAATCGTTTCGGCAACTCCTTTGACGAGCAGCGGCGGCAGCAAACTCGTAAACAGCGAACCGGGTCCGACGGTAATCACATCGGCATCATAAACGGCGGCTAAGGCTTCGGGCAGGGGATGACAGGTTTCGGGTTCGAGATAAAGTCGCTTGATCGAATTGCCGACTTTTGAAATGTTTGTTTCGCCGCGCACGATTGAACCGTCGCGCAGTTCCGCCGCGAGCCGCACATCGGAGACTGTGGCTGGAAAAATGCGTCCTTTGCTCGCCAGGATTTCAGAGGAAAGTTTGACCGCTTCGGCAAAGTCACCGGTAATTTCAGACAATGCCGCCAGAAAAAGGTTGCCGAAGCTGTGACCGCCGAGTTCGCCGTTGCCGCGAAAACGATATTGAAACAGTTTTGAAAGCAGCAGGGAATCTTCCGACAGCGCGACCATACAGTTCCGAATGTCACCGGGAGGCAGCATTTGCAGTTCGTCGCGCAGTCTGCCCGAACTTCCGCCGTCGTCCGAAACCGCGACGATTCCCGATAGGTTTTGCAGCCAAACCGGCTCGTCTTCTTCCGCTCTGACAAACCTCTTCAAACCCGATAAAAGAGTCGAAAGCCCGTTTCCGCCGCCAATCGCAACGATGTTGAGTCCCGGGGAATTTTGTGAAAATAGATGATTTTTCATTTGTCTTCGTAGGGAAATTTACCGAAAATGGAGATGAGAAACAAGGCGGGCATCAATGGAAACTTGAAAATATCAGGGCAAAAAAACTGAGAAAAGACGTATTTACCTGCAAACAAACAGATTACGACATCGCACCTCTACTGAAAAATAAATCCCCCTTGAGAAAACTGCTATTCCAAAATGATTCGTAACGGAAACCGTTACCTAAATTACTTTAACATTTTCTGTTTGACCGGGCAATAAAATTCTTATATGGGGTAAGCACATTTACGACTTTTGCAATGTCAACCCCGTTGACCGGATCAACCGGAGAAAATTTTCTGTTAATCTTACGTTTATCTTGCTTTTGTTAATATTCCGTTTTTTATGAGAATTCTGCTTGCCGAAGACGACCGGAGAATCGCAAATTTTATCATTAAGGGTTTGCGCGAAAACGCCTACGCGGTTGACGCGGCGGCAGACGAAGTCGTCGGACGCAGCGATATTGCGGAACACGTTTGGGACGAAAATTTCGATGTGTTTTCAAATTTGATCGAAGTTTACGTCAACCGTCTGCGTTCGAAAATGGACGAAGGTTTTCACGTTCAGCTTATTCATACCAGACGCGGCGCGGGTTATATTTTGACCGACGGCAAGGCAAATCCTTCAGTGTAAACTATATGTTCGATTCCATTCGTACCAGACTGACACTTTGGTTCACAGGCGTTCTCGCCGTTATTTTAATCGTGTTCGCCGCCGCCGCGCTGCTATTTTTGAAACACACTATTCGCCGCCAGACCGATAATACTTTACAGGAAATTTCGCGCACTTTTTCCGAGAGCCTCGAGCGCGAACAAACGGATGCCGAAGCGGAAAGTGTCGTGCCGGATGAAATAAAGACCGACGCGATTGTCGAAGCCTTGGATGATTTGCGATTTCGCAACTACCGGATTTTCGTTTTCAACGAACAGGGAAAATTGCTCGCATCCGACGACCAAAAACCGGGCGAAACGGTTTTGTCCGGGGAACAAGCAGCAAAATTTGCCGTTGGTTTTACAAATTTGAAAAGGACAGCGGCTTTCTTCACTTCGATAGAAGTAAATGAAGAGTTCCGCCTTTACGCCGAAAAGAATATTGACGAACAGCACAACAGCATCGTTGTCGCGCATCCGCTCAGAAACGACGACGAAATGATTGACCGATTTCGTAATGTTTTATTGATTTGCGTGCCGCACGTTTTGTTGTCGGCAAGTTTCGGCGGTTATTTTCTGGCGCGAAAAACTCTGTCGCCGGTCGCGCAGATGTCTGAGACCGCTTCAAAAATCAGCGCGACAAATCTGCATTCGCGGCTGCCGGTCAAAAATGAAAAAGACGAACTCGGCGGTTTGGCGACGGTTTTCAACTCTTTGCTTGAACGGCTCGACAAATCTTTTGAACAACAAAAAAGATTTATGGCGGACGCTTCGCACGAACTTCGCACACCGCTCGCCATCGTGCGCGGCGAAGCCGAAGTTGCGCTTTCCAAAGAAGATCGCCCGAACAGCGAACTGCGCGAATCCTTGAGCATCGTTCACGACGAAAGTAAACGTCTGACGCGCATCGTCGAAGATTTGTTCACGCTCGCCCGCGTTGACGCGGGACAATTTCGCGCCAATTTCAGCGAGATTTATTTGGACGAATTGTTGGCGGATCGCGTCAAAAAATTACGCGTATTGGCGGGAAAAAGAAACATTTCATTGGAACTTGACGCTGATGAAGAGTTGCCCATGAAAGGCGACGAGCAGCTTTTGCAGCGGCTTTTCATCAATCTGCTCGACAACTCGATCAAATACAATCGAAACGGCGGAGATGTTTCAGTGACGGCGAAAAAATCCGGCGGAACCTATCAAATTATAATCACGGACACCGGCACCGGCATTTCAGAAGACGAACAGCCAAATATTTTCGAGCGATTTTATCGTGCCGACCTCGCCCGCCGATGCACGACGGAAACCGCGACAAGCGGCGCGGGACTCGGACTTTCAATCGCCCAGTGGATCGCCGAAATACACCGGACTGAAATTCAGCTTGTTCGCTCCGATGAAAAGGGAAGTGTTTTCAGCGTTGTCTTTTCGATTTAGGGAAATTTTATGTTCGTTAATCCTGCGTTTATCTTTCGTTTGATAGGCTGGCACGGCAACTTAAGAATATAAAATTTTCAAAAAGATAAAGAGAAACAGATATGAGAAACTTAGCATTATTGATGGCTTTCGGAATTTTGAGTGTTGTGTTTACCGCAAATGCGGACGCGCAGACGAAAAAAATCGGAATGTAAAAAGCGCGGGCAATCGCGTCGCAGAAGGCAGCAGGCAAAATTGAAGGCGAGGAACTCGAACGCGAAAACGGAAAAACAATTTATTCGTTTGATATTCGCAACAGCAAAGGCACGAGCACCGACCTTAATGTGGACGCATATTCGGGCAAGGTCTCGCCGTGAGCGAGGAAAATCCTAAAAAAGAAGCCGATGAAAAGAAACAGGAAAAGATGGAAAAGAAATCCGGTTCGCGCAAACATTAGAGTCTAATTGATTGGTTTTTGACGCGAAATGTTAAAGAGTGTCCGTGAATTTTCGGTAAAATGGCGATTCACGGATATTTTATTAAATTTAACAATGCGGTTCTTTGATTTTTGACAATCAGGGAAAAACGGTTTCGGCTGATAATAAGTTACTATATCGAAACGGGCGAATAATGCGGGAAACTTTTTTACAATTGCAAAAAAATATCAACAAAAGTTATTTAATTTTAATCTTTTCAACGGCAATTTTGTTGTTATGCAGCACCGCTTTCGGTCAGACGACCAACCCGACACCGCAGCCGACTCCGGCTGGCACGACCAATCCGCAGACGACACCGCCGACCAATCCGACGACTTCGACAACGCCGCCGTCAAATACAAATCCGACTTCTAGTCCGCAAACCCTTACGCCGCTCAGCCGCGATCAAGCCGTGCAAATGACCTTGCAGCAGGTTTCTACTTATAATCAAACACAATTAAATGAACGGCTGGCAACGGAAGACATTCGACAGTCGAAAGCATCACTTTATCCGCGCATTACATCGAATCCGACATTGATTTTCACATCGCCATCGCTTGCCAATACGAATGTCAACGGCACGAACCATCCGGCGAGTTATCTGGGCGCGAATGCCATTACGGAATATCAGGGATTATTGACGGCAACGGGCGAAATTGACACTTCGGGCAGATTGCGGGCGACGATTCGGCGCAATCAATCATTGCTTGAAGCGGCGCGTTCGGGAACGGAAGCGGCGCGGCGCAGTCTGATTGGCGGTTTGGATGAAGCGTATTTGAATTTCGGTTTGGCGACGACGAAAAAAATGGCGGCTGAGGAGAATTTGCGCGTCGCGGCTGATTTTGAAAATCTGACGAAACTGCTTGGTCAAGGCGGCGAAGTTCCGCCGATTGACGGCGTTCGCGCCGGTGTTCAAAGCGCGGCGCGGCGCGATGAACTGCTGCAAGCCGAACTCGCCGAACAGCAGGCGGCGGACGCGCTGCGCGTATTTCTCGGCTATGACATTTCACAGTCGGTTTCGGTCGGCGATTTGCTGACGAGTGTGCCGGACTTATCGGAACTTGAAAATTTAACTTCCGGCGCAAGCAGCGAAATCAGACCGGAAATCGCGCAGATTAACGCTCAAATAACCGCCGCCAAAGAAGACGTAAAAATTGCCCGCGCGATGCGCCGTCCGCAGGTAGTTTATATTTTGGACGGCGGATTTATTTCCGATTCGCTGTTTCCAAAGCCGATTTTAGACACACTCGGCGTGCGGGCGACCGTCGGGGTGACGATTCCGATTTTTGATTTCGGCGCAAGCAAAAGCCGGGAAACGCAGGCAAAAATCAGAGCGCAAACGGCAGAGCAGTCGAAAATTTTCACGACGCGAATGCTGGCGCAACAATATCGGTCAGCGATTTTGCAAGCAAACTCGGCGCGAGAACGCATTCGTCTGATCGGCGACAATATCAAAAATGCCGAAAAGGTCGTCGAAGTTTCAACACTTCGTTATCGTGCGGGCGAAGCACCGATTACGGAAGTAACGGACGCGCAAATACAAGTTATTACGCTGCGAACGGCTTTGTATCAGGCGATTTACGATTATCAAATTGCCTTGACGCGAATTCGTCAGGCGGTTGGAAAATGATGAAAACGGATTACGAATAACGGAAAATGGAAGAACAGAACAAACAAT
>JBBSUG010000038.1:0-45751 GCA_038235165.1 Pyrinomonadales bacterium | reverse complement strand
TTGCCGGACTGACAGAAAACTCAATTACACAAAATATCTGACACCCTCTTTTTAACGCATAAAACCGTTTTGATATTCGATCTTAAATTAATAAGCCCGGGCAAAAACGACTCTTCCGGTTGACGGTTTGCCTGAGTACACATCTTTCCCTTCTTCATTTTCCGCGTCAAAAGGAATACAGCGAATCGTCGCTTTTGTTTCTTCCTTAATTTTTTCTTCGGTTTCGCCGGTGCCGTCCCAATGCGCTAAGACTAAGCCGCCTTTTTCGATTTGCGTTTTGAAATCTTCCCACGAATCAACTTTGAAAGTGTTTTCTTCGCGGAATTTCAGTGCTTTTTGATAAATACTCGTTTGTATTTCGTCGAGCAGTGCGGCAATATAATCGGCGATTCCGTCAATCGAACGCGATTCTTTTGATAAAGTATCGCGTCGCGCAACTTCAATCGTGCCGTTTTCGAGATCGCGCATTCCGATTCCCAAACGCACCGGAACGCCGCGCAATTCGTATTCGGCGAATTTGTAGCCGGGTTTGTATTTGTCGTCGTCATCGAATTTTACCGAAATACCTTTCGATTTTAATTCGCTGATGATCGGCTGAATTTTCTCGCTGATCGTCGCCAAATCTTCGGCGGCGCGATAAATCGGCACGATAACGACCTGAATCGGCGCGAGTTTCGGCGGCAGAACCAAACCATTATCGTCAGAATGCGCCATTATCAACGCGCCCATTAATCGTGTCGAAACGCCCCACGAAGTCGCCCACGGATATTCGAGCTGATTTTCCTTATTGACAAACTGCACATCAAAAGATTTTGCAAAATTCTGTCCGAGAAAATGCGATGTGCCGCACTGCAAAGCTTTGCCGTCCTGCATCAAACCTTCGATACAAAGCGTATCTTCCGCCCCGGCGAAGCGTTCGTTAGCGGTTTTCGCGCCTTGAATGACCGGCAAACCCATCCATTCTTCAGCAAAAGTTGCGTACACGCCGAGCATTTTTTCGGTTTCTTCGACGGCTTCATCCTTTGTCGCGTGCGCCGTGTGTCCTTCCTGCCAGAGAAATTCAGCGGTTCTCAAAAAGATGCGTGTCCGCATTTCCCAGCGGACGACGTTCGCCCATTGATTAATTAGCAGCGGCAGATCGCGCCACGATTGAATCCAGCCTTTGTAGGTGTTCCAAATAACGGCTTCCGAAGTCGGTCGAACGATTAATTCCTCTGTTAATTTTGCTTCCGGGTCAACAATTAATCCCTTACCGTCAGGGTTCGGTTTTAAGCGGTAATGTGTTACGACGGCACATTCTTTGGCGAAACCTTCGGCGTGTTCTTCTTCTTTTTCCAAAAACGATTTCGGCACGAACAGCGGAAAATAGGCGTTTTGATGCCCGGTTTCCTTGAACATATCGTCCAATGCTCTCTGCATTTTTTCCCAAATCGCGTAACCGTAAGGCTTGATGACCATACAGCCTTTAACGGCGGAATTTTCCGCGAGTTCGGCGCGTTTGACGATTTCGTTATACCATTCCGAATAATTTTCCGATCTTTTCGGCAGTCCTTTGCTCATAAAATTTCCTCTAATAAAAGTAAAAATAATAAAGGAAAACCCCGAAAGACACAATCCGCGTTTATTTTTCGGCGAATTGCGATACAATTATCTTAATGGGACTTGCAAAATTAAAGGAAGAAACAACACACGAATACACGGTCGAAGAATATCTCGAAATGGAACGCGCCGCCGATGAACGCAGCGAGTATATCAATGGTGAAATATTTGCAATGGCGGGTGAAAGCGATAATCACGCTGACGTTTCAGTAAATCTTATTCGAGAAATCAGCGAGCAGTTGAGGAAATCTAAATGTAAAATTAGAGCGAAAGACACTAAAGTCAGAAGCGGCGATTTTGAAGAAAAAATTCCGCATTCAATGAAAGGAATGTTTTCTTATCCTAACTTAGTAATAATCTGCGGCGAACCCGAATATCACGATGAATACAAAGACATTGTTCTCAATCCGAAAGTTATTATTGAAGTTCTCTCCGAATCAACCGAACTTTTCGACCGCAATACGAAATTTATTCGATACAGTAAATTTAACTCGACTCTGACCGATTATGTTTTGGTTTCGCAGGATAAACCGATGGTCGAACATTTTATCAGACAAAGACGATGAAAGCTGGAAAATCTACACCTATTTCGGCACGAAAGAAGCCTTTATAATCGAATCGGTCAAATGCAAACTGAAATTGTCCGATATTTTTGACCGCGTAAAATTTTCAAAAGAAGCGATGAAATTTCTAAAGGAAATTATGAATGCCCGATGAATGAATTAAAATTAAACTTCCAAGACACAAAAACAGCGTTCGCCGACAAATCGGATGCAGAACTCGAAAAAAAATACTGGCTTTTCAAATTGATGAATTCGCCTTTTTTAACCAATATCGGCACGAAATCAACCGCACTCGCGTTAAAATTCGGATTGCCGATCAAAGGTTTGGTCAAACAAACCATATTCAAACAATTTTGCGGCGGCGAAACGATTGAAGAATGTCAGCCGACGATTGAAAAACTCGGCAGTTCGCACATCGGCACGATTTTGGATTATTCGGTCGAAGGAAAATCAGCCGACGAAGATTTCGAGCGCACCAAAGACGAGACGATTCTCAATCTCAAACGCGCCAAAAACGACGATAAAATCCCGTTCGCCGTTTTTAAGGTGACCGGCATCGCGCCGCTCGGCACGTTGGAAAAAGTCAGCAATCACAAAAAGCTCGATGCGAAAGGCAACGCTAAATGGCACCGGACGCAGACACGCGTCAATGAAATTTGCGAATTCGCCCATTCCATCGAACAGCCGATATTTATTGACGCGGAAGAATCGTGGATACAGGACGCGATTGATTTGCTGGCGACGGAAATGATGGAAAAATATAACCGCGAAGAGCCGATTGTTTTCAACACGATTCAGATGTACCGGCACGACCGGCTCGAATTCTTGAAATCGTCCCATCGCCGCGCCGCCGACAGCGGTTACATTCTCGCCGTCAAACTCGTGCGCGGAGCATATATGGAAAAAGAGCGCGAACGAGCGAAAGAAATGGGTTACGAATCGCCGATTCAGCCGGACAAAGCGGCGACCGACCGCGACTATGACGCGGCAATCGAATATTGTTTGGAAAATATCAACGACATCGCCTTCGTCGCCGGGACGCACAACGAAAAAAGTGTGCAGATGCTGGCGGACAAACTCGAAGAAATGAAAATTCCGCACGATCATCCGCACGTTTTTTTCTCGCAGCTTTACGGGATGAGCGATAATCTTTCGTATATTTTAGCTGATAAAAATTATAATGTTTCCAAATATGTTCCCTACGGTCCGGTCGCTGACACGCTGCCTTATTTGATTAGAAGAGCGAGGGAAAATACGTCTGTGATGGGACAAATGAGCCGCGAATTAGACTTGATTGACAAAGAGTTGAAGCGCAGAAATAAGAAACAATAATAAAACTTTCGCCGTTTATACTTTTTATGTACTGTCCAGATTGCGGAAAAGCTGATCAACAGCAAAATGCGTATTGCCGACAATGCGGCGAATATTTGCCTAATTTCGACAACAAGAATAAAAAGAGAGAAACACCCGCAGATCAATTCAAAACTACTTTAATTTTCAATGTGATGAGCGCGTTCGCCGCTTTGTCAATGGCGATAATATTGTATGTTTTTCACATTGGCAACCCGAATACACACTGGTCTGTCTATCTGGCGGCGGCTCTTTTAATTTCAATCTCATCGTGGCAAATAGCAAGTTTTTTCAACAACAGAAAATTAAAGCAGCATTTTATCAGAGATAGAGAAACTGACAATACCGAAACCGACGCAGAAATTATGAAATTTCAAATGCCGAAAATAAAACAATCGCTCCCGGAAGCTGATCTTTCCGATATTGTGCCGTCGAGTGTTGTCGAAAACACGACAAAAAAGTTGAAGGTGAAAAGCCGGTAATAAAAATAAATAATTATGTTTTGCCCGAAATGCGGAAAAGCCGACCAGAAAGAGAACACCTACTGCCGGAACTGCGGAAACCTTCTGCCGGATTTTGACAATCTCCAATGGCGCAAAGTATCGCCTGAAGAACATCTCAAGGCTAATTCGGTTCTAAACGTGATGACGGCTGTTGTTAGTTTGACGCTGGCAATTTTGCTTTATATAAATTTTCTTGGCGCGGAAAACACGCCCGTTTTGATTTACGTTACGGCGGGTTTTCTGACGGCGATGTTTGCGTGGCAGGTGCAGGTTTTTATTAGAAGTTTAATATTAAAGAAACAAATTATTTTGCCAAAACGCGGCGAAACGGAAACAGTACTAAAATCTGCAAAAAATGATTTATTGAATGAAGCAGATTTTTCAGACAATATTCCAGCAGGCATCGGCGAATTTACGACCAAAAATCTCAAGGAAAAAGTAAAGCGTTCAACGCAGTCCGAGCATTAAACGCACCGAACGATCCGAAACCTCCCTGTTTTCGGTTTGTTTCCAATCTTCGTAAGCCTTTAGTTCATCGTCGTTTAGCAGTAAATTTTTCATTCGCGCCACTTGCGTCGCTTCAAAAGCGCGGGTGGTCAGTGCGACGTGTTTTTTGTCAATCGTCAGCGACTGCGGGTTTTGCAAAGCCACATCCGCCGAATCAATGTCGAGAAACATTTCGTTGTAGGAAGCCAGATGCCAGATTTTGTCGTCCGGCGTTTCCTCAATCGCCAACAGCCGCAATAGTCCGTAACCGCTTTCGATTTGAAAAATTAAAAAATCACCCGCTTGAAAATTTTGTGACACGATGAAAAATCCTCCAATCTTTTTTTTATGATAAACAAATCCGAGAAATTTGTCAGAATATATTTTGCAAAATTTTACAGTAAATTCATTCTCTTGAAGTGTGGTTGGAGAAAAACTTTATGATAAAATTTTTTACTTTCAGTCTTTTTGTGTGTTTGTCGGCAATGTTTTTCGGCGCAAAAAGTGCGGACGCGCAGAAAAAACCTAGATCTGAAACGAATATTGCGGCACGAAATTCAACTTGGCGCGGAGAGTGGAAAGTTCCTTCACGTTATACGCCGGCGACGTTGAAGATTGTTTTGCTCTCAAACGCCAAATTCAAATTCACGGCGGAGGCGGCAAACGGTGCAAATTCAGGCGTGCTTGAAGGAGTCGCCATTATCAAAGGCAGCAAGGCTTATTTTACAGATCGGCGGCGGGAAAACGGTCTGCGCTGTCGGATGAATTTTACGCACAAAGGAAATTCAATCGAAGTTGACCAAAACGGAGAATGTAACGATTACGGACTCAATATAACTTTTGCACACGAATACTTTAAGGGAAAACAACCGCTGTTTGAACAAGACTTTGTTGACCGCCAAGTTTTTCCGAATCTCGCGCTCGATAATAAATTTAAATCGCTGGTCGGCAAAGATTACGAAAATTTTCTCGATGCTTTTCATTTAATCAATGAAAACAAAGATTTGGATAATTTTGGAGCAAAAGTATTTTCGGCTTGTGTTCTCGGAAATTGCCCGTGGGACGCGGGAATTATTATGTTTAATGAGAACGGGCAAATGTGGGCGGCAGTTATCAAAGCCGACACCGATCCGACGGACGGGGCAATTGTCAGATATTATTCAAACGTTGAAAATTGGACGAACAGAGTGCCGGAAACTATACTGAATTGGGTGCGGGGAAAACGCGAAAATAATGAAGGCTTAACGATTCTCTATAAAAGCAGGGCAATTAATGATAAATTTTAAACAGATGCTCGAGGCGGCAATCGAAGAGGCGCGAAAGGGATTTAACGAAGGCGGAATTCCAATCGGCGCAGCACTTTTTGACGGTGACGGAAATCTTCTCGGCAAAGGTCGCAATCGGCGCGTACAGGAAAACGACCCGTCAATTCACGGCGAAACCGATGCTTTTCGCAAAAGCGGTCGGCAGAAATCCTACCGCGACAGCATTATGGTGACGACGCTTGCGCCCTGCTGGTATTGTTCGGGACTTGTGCGGCAATTCAAAATCGGCACGGTCGTCGTCGGCGAATCACGGACTTTTCAGGGCGGTATTGAATGGCTCCGGGAAAACGGTGTCAAAGTAATTGATTTGGATTCGGAGGAATGTGTCAAAATGCTCAACGAATTCATTATGGCGCATCCCGAGATTTGGAACGAAGACATCGGCGAAGAATAATTCAATTATTCTTCGCGGCTCCCTTAACATTAATATATAAGAAGAAAAAGGCGCAGATTGATCTGCGCCTTTCCCGTTAAATTAAACAACCCCGTGATTTTTCATATATCTCCACATCCAGGCGTGAGAGCCGTCGTCGCCTTTTGCTCCTCCCTCGGTGCCGGCAATGCCGCCGTGGGAAGTGTTAAAATCTTTTTTGACAAAATTAACGCCCGAAGCAAATGTTTTTCCGCAGGTCGGAAAAAGCCTTTTGTCCAATCTGCTTTTTTTAATCGCCATCGCGTGATAACAGTTTTCGACGTTTTCAGGAATGAAGTTTAAAAAATCGCCGGTCGAGCCGTCCTGATCAACTGCATCAAACAAAAACATCGCTTCGATATTTCTGCCGTAATTTGCTCTTTTTAAATCAAGTGCGGTCTGAATACAAGCCGCCGCCCCGCGACTCCATCCGATTAGAAAAATGCTGCTCGAATGAGATTTTATATAACGGGTTGCCGCATCAGCCATTGTTCTGATGTTAATGCCGCTAAATCCCCACGAAATAGCTGCCGGACCCGGTTCATAAAGTTTATCGGGGGATTGTTTAGTTGTTTGGTAGGCTTCCCAAACGTAATATTTACGGTTATTCTCGCCTCTAATTGTCGGCGAACTTCCTTCCAATGCAATCAGCATAAATTTCTCCTAATTATAAAATGTGCAAATTCTTTAGCAGGATTTGCAGGTTATGTATAAATGTAAAATTATTGTTTTGTCGGTTTGTCGTAGAATTCTACTTACGATCAAGACGAAATTAGATTTCAGTTTTTGCCGTAAAATTACGGTAAATTTAAAATTTATTAAGGATTGCACGAAAAATTGGTTCGGAATTAATGAATATTCAATCTGTTTCGGGTGATGAGGATGACTGAAGAATTTTATCGGGTGAACTCTCGATGCCTATTTACCGATCCGATTAAAAGCCGGGTGGTTTTTTGTTTGTCCAAATGATTTGTTATAATTGAATCATTACATTATAAAGTCAGCTAATTAAAAGGAGTTTAATGTCAGAATTAAAAGAAGCAGTAATTATCAGTGCCGCGAGAACGGCGACGGGAAAGTTTTTGGGAAGTTTAAAGGGATTTTCAGCGACGGACTTGGGCGCGATTGTGGTTAAAGAAGCGGTTAAACGTGCCAATATCAAGCCGGAACAGGTTGACGAAGTGATTATGGGCTGTGTCGTCCAAGCCGGATTGGGGCAGGCACCGGCGCGGCAGGCAGCGTTGAAGGCGGAACTGCCGCCGGAAGTTTCCGCGTTGACGATCAATATGGTCTGCGGTTCGGGTCTTCGTGCCGTGTCGCTTGCCGCGCAGGCGATCAAATTGGGCGATGCGGAGTTTGTCGTGGCGGGCGGAATGGAATCAATGTCGAATATTCCGTATGCGCTGCCAAATGCGCGGGAAGGCTACCGGATGGGCAATCAAACCGATATTGACTTGCTTATTCACGACGGGTTGTGGTGTCCGTTTGAAAATTGGCATATGGGCAACACGGGCGAAGTCGTTTCGGAAAAATATCAAATTTCGCGTGAAACGCAGGATGAATACGCTTACAATTCACACCGCAAAGCGATGGAAGCGAGAGATTCGGGCAGATTCGACGATGAAATCGTTTCCGTTGAAATTCCGCAGCGCAAAGGTGATTCGGTAAACTTCGACCACGACGAAACGATCCGCGACGATACTTCGATTGATTCGCTCGGCAAATTAAAACCGGCGTTCAAAAAAGACGGCGGCACAGTGACGGCGGGGAATGCTCCCGGCGTGAACGACGGCGCATCGGCGATTGTCGTCACTTCAGCCGGCAAAGCCAGGGAAATGGGCATCGAACCGCTGGCGCGAATCGTCGCTTATGCCACATCCGGCATCGAACCGAAAATGATTATGATGGCACCGGTCGAAGGCGTAAAAAATGTTTTGAAAAAAGCCGGTTGGGCGATGGAAGAAGTTGATCTTTTTGAACTCAACGAAGCCTTCTCCGTGCAGGCACTCGGCGTGATGCAGGAACTCGGTCTCGATATGGAAAAGGTCAACGTCAACGGCGGCGCGGTCGCGCTCGGTCACGCCATCGGCAACAGCGGCGGACGTATTTTAACGACTTTGCTTTATGAAATGAAACGCCGCAATGTCAAAAAAGGCATTGCCGCATTATGTTTGGGCGGCGGGAATTCGGTGGCGATGGCGGTCGAAAGAGATTAACCAATCAGCCGCGAACGAACAAGAACAAACACAAAAACAATTTCAAAACTTTTCGTGAATTTTTGTGTTTGTTCGCGGCTAATACGTTATCAGGGGAAAAATTAAAAATGAATGAAATTATCGGTGTAATTGGCGCGGGAACAATGGGCAACGGGATTGCTCAAACTGCCGCGAGCAATGGCTACGAAGTGGTGATGTACGATATTAAGCCCGAATTGGTCGAGCGCGGCGTGCAGAATATCAGCAAAAGTCTCGACCGTTTCGTTAAAAAAGAGACGATTACGGAAGACGGCAAAAACGAGATTCTGAGAAAAATCAGGGCGACGAATGATTTTGACAATTTTAAGGATTGTTCTTTAATCGTCGAAGCGGCGGTGGAAAATTTTGAGGTTAAAAAGGGAATCTTTCAGGAACTCGACCGCTTGACCGCGCCGGATGCGATTTTGGCGACGAATACTTCTTCGATTTCGATTACGAAAATCGCGGGCGTGACTTCGCGCCCCGATAAAGTGGTCGGGATGCACTTTTTCAATCCCGTGCCGCTAATGAAACTCGTCGAAGTTATTCGCGGCATCGCGACATCAAACGAAACTTACGCGAAAGTCAAAAATTTATCGGAAAAGTTCGGTAAAGTTCCGGTCGAATGCAACGATTCTCCCGGTTTCGTATCAAATCGCGTGCTGATGCCGATGATTAACGAGGCGATTTTCTGTTTGTATGAAAATGTGGCGACCGCCGAATCTATTGACGAGATTACGAAACTCGGAATGAATCATCCGATGGGACCGTTGACATTGGCGGATTTTATCGGTTTGGATGTCTGTCTGGCGATTTTGAACGTGCTGCACGAAGGTTTGGGCGACCCGAAATATCGCCCGTGTCCGCTGCTCAAAAAATATGTTGATGCTGGCTGGCTGGGGCGCAAAACAGGCAAAGGCTTTTACGATTATATTTAACAGCAAATTGGGAAAAAGCGAAAAGAAGTTTTTGCCTTTTCTAATTTTGGACGATTATCAAACCGTTTTCCGGCATCCAAAACTTGTTTGTCAAATCAGCGTATAAACATCGGATTTCACTGACTAAAAAACGTCTAAAAATTAAGTCAAAAAACTAAAAGGAAAAAATATGCGAAAAATTTCTGCAATTTTATCATTGATGATTTTCGCCGCGCTGGTTGTTCCGGCGCAGTTGAAAATCACGCCCTTGAGTATCAAAGAACGGACGCTCGCCAACGGTTTGAAGGTCGTCAGCGTACAGGACAGTTCGAGTCCGGCGGTTGCCGTGCAGGTTTGGTATAACGTCGGGTCGAAAAACGATCCGGTCGGGCGTAGCGGATTTGCTCATTTGTTTGAACATTTGATGTTTAAATCCACGAAAAATATGAAGTCGGAAATGATTGACCGCATCACCGAAGATGTCGGCGGCGAAGGCTCGAACGCTTCGACGAGCGACGATTTTACCGATTATATTGATGTCGTGCCGTCGAATAATTTGGAAGCGTTGATTTGGGCGGAAGCCGACCGAATGGTCAATTTGAATGTTGACGAAGCGAATTTCAAATCGGAACGCGCCGTCGTCGAAGAAGAATTTCGGCAGAGCGTTTTGGCGCAGCCTTACGGACGATTCGGCGAGGCGATTCAACAGCAAATGTTTGACGTGCATCCGTATAAACGCACGACTATCGGTTCGATTGAAGATTTGGACGCGGCGACGAATGCCGACGCGCAGAAGTTTTATAAAACTTTTTATCGTCCCGATAACGCAATGCTCGTCGTCGTCGGCGATTTCGATCAGGCGCAGTTTGACGGTTGGGTTGATAAATATTTCAACAAAATAACCAAACCGAGCGGCGCAATTCCGCGTGTAACCGTGACTGAACCGGCGCGAACCAAGGAAAAACGATTGGTCGTCAAAGCTCCGAACGTGCCGCTTCCGGCGGTTTCAATTGGCTATCTCGCGCCGACCGCAAAGGATAAAGATTCGGCGGCTCTGAGTGTTGCCGAAGCGGTTTTGTCGGGTGGCGAAAGTTCGCGTTTGTATCAGGAACTCGTTTACAAACAACAGATCGCGCAGGAAGCGAACTTTAGTTTCGGCACTAATGCTGATAAAGGCGTGATGAATTTTACGGCGACAATGGCGAGCGGAAAGACGGTCGAACAAGGCGAAAAATCACTGCTTGCGGAGTTAAAAAAGATTCAAGAGTCTCCGATTTCCGCGCAGGAATTGGAGAAGGCGAAAAATACGATTATCGCCAACAATATTCGCCGTCTCGAAACCAACAAAGGCAAAACTTTCGCGCTCGGTTATACCTGGATTATGCAGGGCGATCCGACATTGATTAACGAACAGGTCAAACAAATTCAAGCCGTCACCGTCGCCGATGTGCAGCGCGTGATGAAAAAATATTTTACGGATAATAATCGCGTCGTGATTTATTACGAAAATGAGGAGAGTGCCAAATGAACGAGTTGAAATTTTATAAAACCGCGTTTTTAGTATTCAGTTTTGCTCTGTTCGCCGGTGCAGTCAACGCGCAAACCGCGTTGCCGACACCGCCGCCGCCGTCTGCGCCGCGTCCGGTCAAAATTCCCGACATCAAGGAAATTACTTTGCCGAACGGATTGCGCGTCGCCGTCATCGAACGCAAAAATGTGCCGCTCGTGACGGCGACTTTACTAGTCAGAAGCGGCGCGGACATCGAAGGCGATGAAGCTGGACTCGCCGATATGACGGCATCGCTTTTGCTGAAGGGAACGAAAACACGCAACGCAACGCAGATTGCCGAACAAATCGAATTTCTCGGCGGCAAAATCAATTCCGGCGCAAGTTGGCTTAATTCAAGTGTTTCCGTCAACGTCACTTCCGACAAAATAGAAAAAGCGATGACCGTAATGGCGGACGCGGTTTTGAATCCGGCGTTTGCTCAAAGCGAAATTGATTTGCTGAAAACGCAGACGCTCGACGAACTGAACGTCGCGCTCAAACAACCTTCGACGCTGGCGAATTTTGTCGCCGCGCGTTACACGTTCGGCGAACACGTCGCCGCCGGAACGCCCGAAAGTCTGGCGAAATTAACAAGGGACGATATTCAAAATTTTCACGCAAAACAATATTCACCCGACAATTCGGTTTTGCTTTTCGTCGGCGATATTTCGCAAGCGCAGGCGGAAATATTGGCGAAGAAATATTTTTCAGTTTGGAAAGCACCAAAGCGAAACGGAATGGGTAGCGGAATTGGAAATGGAGATGGCAGCAACGCACCAACTCAAATTGTAAAACGAATTTTGGTGATTGATTTGCCGAATTCGGGTCAGGCAGCGGTAACTTACGCCAAGCGTTTGTATTCGCCCAGAACGGGCGCGAATTATTATCCGGCAATCGTCACGAATTCGGTTCTCGGCGGCGGTTATTCGGCGCGTTTGAACGAAGAAATTCGCATTAAACGCGGATTAAGTTACGGCGCGGGAAGCAGTTTTACCTGGCGCACCGATCAATCCAATTTCGCCACTCGCGGACAAACGAAAAACATTTCGGCGGCGGAAGTGGCGGAATTGACCGTCAAAGAAATCGAAAAAATGGAAACGGGCGCAGTCGAATCTGCCGAATTAACGCCGCGCAAATTGTCTTTGACCGGCGGATTCGGGCGTGAACTTTCAACCAATTCCGCCTTAACTCAGCGTTTGATCGAACTTTATACATTCGGTTTGAAACCCGCGTTTTTCGGTTCATACATCGCCGACGTTGAAAAAATCTCGGACGCGAATATCAAAACTTTCGTTGCGTCGAGTCTGAAAGGCGGCGATTTAATTATCGTCGGCGATTACAAAATCTTCGCGGACGATTTGAAAAAGCGGTTCCCGAATCAGAAAATCGAAGTTATCGAAGCCGTCAATCTCGATTTGAACAGCCCGACACTGCGTAAAACTATGATGAAGCCCGTATCGAAAAAATAAATGCGGTTTCATTACTGAACAAAAATGCGGAAGGTGAAAATCTTCCGCATTTTTATTATATTAAATTGAGAAAACTAATATCTCGTCGCTTGTCGCCGGTATTAAATTTTGCAATTGTTAAAATTACCTATGCACAAAAATCTACGTTCGTTTATCGAAACATTAAGACGCGAAAATGAAATAATCGAAATCGAAGCCGAAGTTGACCCGTATTTGGAAATCGCCGAAATTCACCGGCGCGTGATTGACGAAGGCGGCAAGGCTCTGCTTTTCAAAAACGTTAAAAACTCGATTTTTCCGGTTGTTACAAATTTATTCGGGACGGCTAAACGAATTGATCTCGCCTTTGGCAAAAAGCCGCAGCAATTTGTCAGGAAGGCGGTCGAGATGATTGATATTCTGCTGCCTCCGAAACCGAAGGAACTTTGGGATTATCGCGAAATGGCGTTTGACGCGCTCAAACTCGGCACGAAGACGGTCAAAAATGCACCGATTTTGGAAAGATTTTCGCGCCAGCCGAAGTTGACCGAAATCCCGCTGCTCCAATTGTGGCACGAAGACGGCGGACATTTCGTGACACTGCCGCTGGTTTACACGGAAAGTTTGGTTAACGGCAAACATAATCTCGGAATGTACCGCGTTCAGCGTTATGACGATACGACGACCGGCATTCACTGGCAAATCGGCAAAGGCGGCGGTTTTCATCATTACGAAGCCGAAAAACTCAATCAGCCGTTGCCCGTCAACATCAATATCGGCGGCGCACCGGCGATGATTCTGGCGGCAATCGCCCCGTTGCCCGAAGACGTTCCCGAACTAATGCTCGCGTCGCTATTGGCAAACGGTAAGATCGAAACCGTTAAAAATCCGCTGCCGAACGGTCTGCGGCTGATCGCCGAAGCCGAATTCATCTTCAGCGGAAAAGTTTTGCCGAATGTTAGAAAACCAGAGGGTCCGTTCGGCGACCACTACGGTTATTATTCGCTCGTTCACGATTACCCGGTGTTTGAGTGTGAAGCGATTTTTCACCGCAAAGATGCGATTTATCCGGCGACCGTCGTCGGCAAACCGCGTCAGGAAGATTTTTTTATCGGCGATTATTTGCAGGAACTACTATCTCCGCTGTTTCCAATCGTGATGCCCGCGGTCGTTGATTTGTGGAGTTACGGCGAAACCGGCTTTCATTCGCTGTCCGCCGCCGTCGTCAAGGAACGCTACGCCCGCGAAGCACTTTCCGCCGGTTTTCGCATTCTCGGTGAAGGGCAATTGTCGCTGACAAAATTTTTGATGCTGACCGACAAACCGCAGGAGTTGCGCGATTTCAAAAGTTTATTTGAACACATTCTGGCGCGGGTCAATTGGGAAAGCGATTTTTTCATTTTCGACCGAACATCTTTTGACACTTTGGATTACGCTTCGGGCAAAATAAATCACGGTTCAAAAGCGATGCTCGTCGGGGTCGGCGAAGAAAAGCGCAAACTCAAAAAAGAATACACCGGCGAACTGCCGAACTATCTGAAACGCGCCGAAGTTTTCTGCGGCGGCTGTCTGGTCGTCGAAGGAAGCAGTTACGCATCTGATAACGAACTTAGTGAGAGGATTGCAAGTTCAGGGAAGTTTGACGATTGGGAAGTCGTCGTTTTGCACGACGATGCGGATTACGCCAAATCAACGGACAAATTTCTGTGGGCGACGTGGACGCGCTTTAATCCTTCGACGGATATTTTCGCCAAAGAAATAAGGGTCGTCAACAATCATATTTCATACAAAAACCCGATTGTCATTGACGCGCGAATGAAGCCGTGGTATCCGGCGGAAGTTGAAGTGCGCGAAGATATTGCCAAATTAGTTGACGGACGGTGGCGCGAATATTTCCCGAATTTGTGATTGTGAGCGAAGCTAATCGGAGTTGCGCCGTTGAACGAATTTTGCAGAAACCCGCACGAAGTAAGGGTGCGAGTAGTTGGCACCCTTACTTCGTGCGGGTTTCTGCGAGCTATATTTGTTTTTTGATATTTAACTGCGAAGCTCATAACTAAAATGAAAAAACTCATCAAAAAAATACTAGTTTTCTTGGCAGTTTTGTTTTTAATCCTATTGTTAGTCGCCGGTTATTCATATTTTATCGAACCGGCGAGATTGGTAATCCACGAAGAGACGCTCGAAATTCCTAACTGGAGCGCGAAACTCGATAATTTCAAAATCGTCGCCATCAGCGATATTCACGGCGGTTCTCATTATGTTGACGAAGCGAAAATCAGAAAACTGGTCGAACTCGCTAACGCGCAAAATCCCGATTTAATTGTTTTGCTCGGCGATTACGTGTCGCAAACTCACATCGCCGAGGGCGCGTTAAAAATGCCGAGCGAAACGGTGGCGGAGAATCTAAAAGGGTTGCAGGCGAAATACGGCGTTTACGCGGTTATCGGCAATCACGATTGGTTTTATGACGAAGCGAAAATAACCGGAGAATTTGAAAATGCGGGCATCCGGGTTTTATCAAACGAAGTCGCTGAAATAAAAGTCGGCGATGAAATTATCAATCTGTGGGGAATCGAAGATTACTGGAAAAACCGCACCGTGCCGCGCTATCCGTTTGACGGTATTACCGATAAAAAGAACATTATCGCCATTACTCACAACCCCGATTCGCTGTTGAAAGCACCGAATGAAGTCAGTTTAATGCTTGCCGGACACACGCACGGCGGGCAAATCAAATTTCCGATTTACGGCGGCATTGCCTTTGTCAACGACCCGCGTTTGATGGAAGGTTTTATCGAAGTTGACGGCAAGCACGTTTTTGTAACGACCGGAGTCGGCTGTACCGGACCGCAAATCCGCTTTCGAGTGCCGCCTGAAATTGCCGTCCTCAAACTAACAGCTCAAAATTAACGCAGTATGAAATTTAAAAAGGCATTTTTCGTCGGCACTTTTTTATTGTTTTTTGGGTTGCTGTGTGTGGCTTATTCTTATTACGTCGAGCCATTTCGATTGGTGGTCAACCAAACAGCAATAAAAATTAAAAACTGGAATCCGGCATTCGACGGCTTAAAAATCGTTCTGATTTCCGATATTCACGGCGGTTCGCGGGGTGTGACCGAAGAAAAAATCAGGCGGGTGGTGGAAACTGCTAACCGGCAAAATGCTGATTTGATCTTTCTTTTGGGCGATTATGTTTCCGAGTCATCGAAAGGCGACGAATTGAAAATGCCGCTGGCGGCGATTGGCGAAAATCTCAAGGGATTACAAGCGAAATACGGTGTTTTCGCCGTTCTCGGCAATCACGACGGGCGTTACGGCGACCGGGAAGTGGCGGATGAATTAAAAGACATCGGCTACACGGTGCTGCAAAACGAGGTTGCCGTGATCGAAAAAGACAATCAAAAATTACGCATTCTCGGTTTTTCCGACCATATGACTTTCAAAACGTGGAAAGATGTCGCCGACAAATCACAAAATGCGCTGAACGGTGCCGCTCAAACCGGCGACATCATCGCGCTCGAACACAGCCCCGATGTCATCGCGGCAATTACCGGACAATATTCGATTTCGCCGGACTTGAAATTGTTTTTAGCCGGACACACACACGGCGGACAAATTTGGCTGCCGATTCTCGGTTCGCCGATTGTGCCGTCCAGCTACGGTCAAAAATACGCCTTCGGACATATTGTGGAAAGTAATGTTGATATGTTCGTCACCACCGGCATTGGCACGAGTTTGCTGCCGTTTCGATTTCTGATGCCGCCGGAAATTGCGGTTTTGACGATTTACGGCGAATAAAAATTCGTAAATTGTCAATTTTTTCCGGGTTTTGATAACCATTGTTTATAAATTAAATATCCGGCATTTGATTTATAATTTCTATCGTTTTAACACTCACATTACAAACCTTCCGCAATAACTCGATGACCGATTCTTTGTAATCGGCGAATTTATAATTATTAAAACGCTCCCGAATCGTCGCGTCCTGCGGCTTCTTCTCTTTGTATTGATCTAAAATCCATTCGATTGCGCTTCGATTGCCCAATTTATATTCCCACGCCGACGGCGGAACGCCCGTTAAAGTCGTGATCGAATCTATGATAATTGTGCCGGTTTCCTTATCAGCGCGAAGTTTGGTCTGTGGTTTGGATTCAAAAGGAGAATTTTCTTGATCGTCGAACATATCAGTTTGTTTCGGCTTTCTTTGAACATCGTTCCGCTTGAGCGCAAACGGTTTCTGCGTTTCGTAATTGATATGCAAATCCATCAATTCCTTGCCCCAATTCGCCCATCGAAAAAAATCATCATAAAATGGCAGACGCGGAAACTCGCGCTTTAAATTCTGCTCGTATTTTTTGCGGTAAACAGGCGAATGAAGCACGGCGTAAGTGTAATAAAAAATATCCTGCTTCGTAATCTTCGCGCCGTTCTCTAATGCAGAAACCCGCACGTCAGTAAGGGTGCTTTTCTTCTTTCCGGCTTGATTGTCTTTCGCGTCGTTCGCCCTTACTATCGTGCGGGCTTCTGCATTCGCGCTTTCGCCGTAATGAGTTTGAAATTGATTTAAGCCCCAATCGGTGATATTTTCGTGTTTTTGATTTTCGGAATAATTATAACGAGGCAAACATTGTGTTCCACCATTGCCTTTTTTCAGATAGCAATAGTCAAAAGGCTTATCTGAGGCTAAAACAGCAAGTTCATTTGAAGAATCTACTGATAAAAAGTTAATAGTTATATTTTCTCTTTCACCATAAACGTGTGGTAGCTGATATTGCATTTCGTTCAAATCAGTATCGAAATACAAATGCTTTTTGATAAATGGACGATACTCGAATATCTTGATACTGCTTTCATTGAATTTGAATTTTTTGTTGTGAGCAATACTATTTACAACTGCGCGACTCCATTTAATTTCACGAGTATCACGCTTACCAATTTCATCTTTGATTTTATCTTTGGATTTTCCTTTGAATATCTTCAAATCTTTGTTATATGAGTTAATCAAAAAATTAATTTTGTCAGAAAGTTTATTTTTATCGAAGTCATAAACCCATTCATCTCTTGCCGTAACAACGCCTAGAGAAAACAATTCAAAAACTGCTTCTTCAATTCTGCCTAACTTCACATCTTTATCCATCAACGGCAGCAAAGTTTCAAAATCGTTGTCGGTCTGATTAATCCAATTATGCTTTTCATCGGGCGTGATGTGTTCAAAGGCGATTTTCTCAATCGGATTGTCGCGCAGCCATTCGAGTTTTTCTTCTTTGCGCCAGAAATCATCGAGCGCGATGTAAGAGATTTTACATTTGCGCTTATCGCGTTTATCTGCGGCTTGTTTCTTTATCAAAAACATCACGGCAACGCCGGTTTGTATGCCGAAAACATTGTGCGTCGTTCCCTCAATCTTCGGATTCGCCCTGACATCCGAGCGCGTATCAACGATATACGCCATATCAAACTCATCTTCGACAACTTTGCGGAAGCCGTCGAAGGTTCTCGAATCAATAAAAGAGCGATTGGTGATAAATGCGATGATGCCGTTTTTATCAACTCTGTCCATTGACCAGCGAAAGAAACGCGCATACATATCATAAACTTTCGTCTTTTGCGCGGTTGAATGTTTGACGTAGGTATCTTTGATGCGTTGGTCAATTTCCTTGTATTCGCGGTTTTTGTTGAAATCGTTGAAGTTCGCCTGATTCGCGTTATACGGCGGATTGCCGATGATGACGCTGATTTTCTTTTTGTTTTGTTCCTTAATTCGTTTGGCGTTCTCGGAACTGATGCCGAATAACATATCCTGCTTGTCTTTGTAATCGAGCGCGTCGGTGTTGTCGAGCGTGTCCACGAAACAGATGTTTTTGAATTCTTTATATGTGCCTTTGCGCTGTTGATAGGTGTATTCGATGTTGAGATTGGCGATGTAATACGGCAGAATGGCGACTTCGTTGGCGTGCAGTTCGTGTTCGTATTTGTATTCGAGGTTGTGAATGTTGATTCTATCAATCAGTTCCGCGATGAATGTTCCCGTTCCCGTCGCCGGATCGAGAATGTCCACACCTTTGTCGCTCAGACTTTTGCCGAAATGCTTTTCCAAAAGCCAGTCGGTCGCGTCAATCATAAACCTGACGATTTCATTCGGCGTGTAAACGACACCTAACTTGTCCGCGCCTTTCGGGTTGTAAACTTTGTAGAAGTTTTCATAAACGGTCTTGAGAAATTTCTGCTTTTCGTGGTTATCCGTAATGCCCGAAGCCGCGTCCCGAATGGTTTTGTAAAAGTATTCGATGCGGCTCAGGTAATTTTTCCGAACTTCGCGCGTCATAAAAGTATGAATCACGTCTTCGAGTTCACGCGCAATGTTATTTGAACGATGAAACTCGGCATCGCCGAAAACATTGGTGAAAATATCTTCGGTCAAGATGTGCTGAATTATCATTTCCCGCACGTCTTCCGGCGTAATTTCAGGATTGATTTCGCTCCGCGCAATCTCTAAAAACGCATCGCGCTTTTCGCGGAAATCAACATTCGTTTCCGCTTCACGTTCCATCAATTCGCGCAGACCTTTTACGATGTCCGGCACGTTCGCTTTGAATTCGGCGAGAGCTTTATTGAATTCTTTAACTTCCGACGGCTGATATTCAACGAACTTGTCGAGCAAATCGTCGAGCAGATTCCATTCCGTCATCGGCACGCGCATCACCTGAACGCCCTCCTGAATCAAAACCGCCGTCTGCGAATCTTCAAAGATAATGTTCTTCGACGGATAACCGGCTTCGTTGAGCTTTTTATGAATCTCGTCGTCGAGTTTGTCTTTCGTGTCTTTGGCTTCCCAATAACCGACATCAATGCCGCCAAAATACTTCAAAACGCCGTCCGGTCTGATGCGCTTGCCGCTTTTTCCAACGAATTCAAACTGCTCGACGAGCAGCAAACCCTTCTTCTCCGCGTAAGAACGCAGCAGCGTCGCAAAAGCAAACGTGATTGAACCTTCGTTGCGCGTCCCGCCCGCGCTGAGAATTTCGTGCAGTTGATTATGGTATTTGGTGATTAAGAGTTTCGACATAAGTTTTATTTGAAAAAGCGAAGATTATAAATTGAAATTCAAGCCTCATCAGGATAAATTTCTTCGGGCTGAAGCATCACGACTTTGCCGCCGCGCCAGACGGCAACAGGGGTTTTTAACCTTTTATGTTTGAGAAGCGCGGCTTTGACGGCTTGTTTGACGGCGCGTTCGACGGCTTTTGAATTGACCGTTAAAAGGTTCGGCGCGTCCATATCAATTTGGTTATTGTTTGCCATAAATCCTTTTTGACAATGTTCGCGCCTTCAATTTTATCGCCGAATGCTATCGTTTGCGGCGTTGAGGTCGAAACATTGATAACCTGCCACGAGTCGGCTAAAGGTTGATACAGATTGTTAAAGTTGAGCCTGCCGCGTTCGTAACGGCGGAGAATCGTCGGTTCGGGAATGTTGTGACCGCCGGAAATAACCCTTACCCGCTAATTGAGGAGACTTCATTCACAGATAAATTATCGGAAAATAATTGCTCACTTATTTTACTCATAACTAATTCCCACTAAATTGATTTCACCGGTCAGTATATCTTTATAATTTTATTTCTGCACTTTTTTAAATCTGTGAATAAGAATCAGCAGATTTGTTAAAACCAACGACCGGTTAATTTAAGACTTGTCCAAAAGCAATATCATTATTGTAATAGTAAAGATTCGAACATTATAATAAAGATTCGAACATAAATACTTTGAGGTTTTAACTCGTAAAAAAAGTACAAAACCGGTTTTCTGTATTTATGGGCTGATACTTAAAATCAAGCAAAATCGAGTTGTAAGAACCTACGGCGATACAATGAACGTATCGTCATTAATTCATAAAGGAAGAGCTAATTAGGGAGAAATAATCAAATGACTGAAAAGAACTATACCCCATCGCAGGGAGTAATAAAACCGACTTTTTTATGTTTGTTATTAATTGTGTTATCGGTGCAGATACTGACGGCGCAGAACGACATTTCACGGGCAATGAGCAGCGGCACGGATGTAGTGAGAAAGGGGAAAACTACCGTGCAGTCAACTTTGCCCCCGATAAATCTCGCTCCGCAAACGCCGAGTTTTACCGAAGGTTTTGACGGCGGTGTGGTACCGGCAGGGTGGTCAATCCAAAATCGCAGTGCAACAATCGGCACGAATACGAACTGTTGGAACATTTTTGACAATATTACACCGTGGGCATCACAGGCTGGAGCCGGACAAATCGGCGCAAATTTCAACTGCACTGCGGGTGCTGGTACTATCAGCGGCTGGTTAATCAGCCCGGTGATTAACTTTAACAACGGTGACACCATTTCATTTTGGACTAGAAAAAGCGCTCCCGATTCTTTCGCTGACCGGCTCGAAGTTCGTCTTTCAACTGCCGGAACCAGCACCAATGTCGGAACGACGGCAACATCGGTCGGCGACTTTACAACCGTTTTGGTTTCGGTTAATCCGACTCTGACAACAGGCGTTTACCCAATTGTTTATACGCAGTTTACCGCGACGATTTCGGGATTGGCTGCCCCGACTAATGGCAGAGTCGCCTTCCGGTATTTTGTGACTAACGGCGGACCGGACGGCGCGAATTCTGACATTCTCTCGATAGACACGTTTAACTATAGTTTGGCACCCACGGCGGCGGGCGTGACGGTCAATGGAAGAGTTCTATCTTCAACCGGGAGAGCCGTTTCAAGAGCTAAAGTTCAAATAATTGATCAGAATGGAAATAGCCGCATAGCTATGACCAACGGCTTTGGTTATTACAACTTTACGGATGTACCGGCGGGCGAAGTTTTAATTTTCAATGTGGCGGCGAAAAATTATCTGTTCGCACCTCAAGTGGTAAATTTGACGGATAATCTTGCAGAACTGAATTTTACGGCGCAGTAAAGATAAAGACTTGTTTTGAATCTGAAAAGGGGCAATCAATTGCCCCTTTTTCTGTTTTCAGTTTTTTTTCGTCAGCCGGGTGTTTAAGGTTTCAGACGATTGAGCATTCGCGGAAACGGAATTGTTTCACGGACGTGTTCGATGCCGCACATCCAAGCAGTTGCACGTTCAACACCCATTCCGAAACCGGCGTGTGGAACCGCACCGAATCTTCGTAAATCCAGATACCATTCAAACGATTCCTGCGGCAGATTGTGCGCGGCAATTTGTTCTTCTAAAAACTTTAAGTCAAAAGCGCGTTCACCGCCGCCGATGATTTCGCCGTAGCCTTCGGGGGCGAGCAAATCCGCGCCCAATGCTAATTCCGGTCTTTCCGCGTCGCGTTCAAAGTAAAATGCTTTGATGACGGCGGGGAAATGATGAACGAAAACGGGCGCGTCGAACTGTTTGGAAATATATGTTTCATCCGGCGCACCGAAATCACCGCCCCATTCAAAATCGTTTTCAAGTTCGCCTTTGGCAAAACCTTCCTTGAGCATTTTCACCGCATCGTCGTAATGAACACGCGGAAAATCGGCGGCGATAATCGCTTCGAGTTTTGAAACGTCGCGTTCGAGCGTTTCCAATTCCTCACGACGGTCGGCTAAAACGCGCTCGACGATAAACTTTATCAAACCCTCGCCGAGCGTCATCACATCGGCGAGATGTGCGTAAGCCATTTCCGGTTCGACCATCCAAAATTCGGTCAAATGACGGCGGGTTTTCGATTTTTCGGCGCGAAAAACCGGACCGAAACAATAGCTTCTGCCGAGTGATGCGGCAGTTGCTTCGTTGTAAAGTTGTCCGCTCTGCGTCAAATATGCTTTGTCATCCTCAAAATAATCAACTTCAAACAGCGTCGTCGTTCCTTCACAGGCGGCAGGCGTAAAAATCGGCGTATCAGCCAAAATAAACCCGTTATTATCAAAAAAATCGCGCGTCGCTTTGATAACCGTGTGCCGAACTTTCAAAACGGCGTTTTGTTTTTTCGAGCGAATCCACAGATGCCGGTTGTCCATCAAAAATTCCGTCCCGTGTTCCTTCGGCGTAATCGGATAATCGCTCGCATTCTGGATGACCTCAAGCCCGGTCACGTCCAATTCGACACCGATTGATGATCGCGCATCTTCTTTGACTTTGCCTTTTACGATTATCGAAGATTCCTGACCGAGCGATTTCGCGTTTTCAAAAAGCTCGTCGTCGTTCGGTTTAAACACGACGCACTGAACGATGCCGGTGCCGTCTCTCAACTGCAAAAACACGAGTTTGCCGCTCGAACGCGAGTTATACAGCCAGCCTTTTAAGGTGACTTCTTCGCCGATGTGATTTTTTAATTCGTTAATGTATGTTTGATTCATATTATAAATGCCTGAATAGGGAAAATCTATAATATAAATTTTCTCGCCCGATTTGAAAAGTCGCAATCCGTCTTTACCCGGTTGATAAAGCACAAAACTTTTCAAATCAGCGATTTGGTGTACAATAATTGTTAGAAAATTACCAGCAAATTAAATTTTCGAGTGTTTTGCAAAAGTTATGAGTCCCGCCTTCAGGCGGAAAACCCGACCGCGAAGCGCGGCGGGAAGCCGTCTAAAGACGGAACTCAAAACCTTGATGGCTTTTTACGCCGAAACGGTGTGCAAAAACACATTAACCTGAAAATAAAGTGAACGATTTAAATTTATGAAAATACGATTTTTTCCGATTGCCGTTTTTATTTTGCTCTCTGCCGCGTCAATTTTCGCGCAGAGAGATTTAGGCGCACGCCCGACGGATTCGGGCGGCGTTTTGATGCCTGAACAGGCGGCTTATGATGTAAAACACTATGATTTGGCAGTGACACCGAATATTGAAGAGCAATCAATCAAAGGCGTTCTGACGGCGACGGCGTTGATCGTCAAACCGCTCAATGTTTTTGTGCTTGATCTGGATTACCCGTTCACGGTTGAATCGGCGGCACTGGTCAGCCCGAAAAGCGATATGAAGGATCAGCCACTGAAATTTGAACGGCGCGAATCGAAAATTTGGATTAAATTTCCGCGCACGGAAAAGACGGGTGAAACGGTCAGCGTCAAAGTGGTGTATTCGGGCAAACCGAAAGTTGCGCCGCGTCCGCCGTGGGTCGGCGGTTTTGTCTGGTCGAAAACAAAAGACGGCGAACCGTGGTTTGCAACTGCCGTGCAGAACGACGGCGCGGATTTGTGGTTTCCGGTCAAAGATCACCCGTCGGACAAAGCGGAAACTTCGTCGCTGCACTTTACCGTTCCGGCGAATTTGACGGCGGCTTCGAACGGTAAACTAAAATCAACTGTTGACAACAAAGACGGAACGAAAACTTTCAATTGGGAAGTTTCACAGCCGATTTCAAATTACTGTATTGCGCTCAACGTCGCGCCGTATAAAGTCATCAAAGATTCGGTCAAATCGGTGACGGGCGAGATGATTCCAATCGAGTTTTACGTTTTGCCGCAGGATTTTGGCAAGGGACAGTCGCTCGTTGATTTGGCGAAAAAATACACGGCGTTTTACGAAAAATATCTCGGACCGTATCCGTTTCGCGCCGACAAAATCGGCATCGCCGAAACGCCGCATTTGGGAATGGAACACCAGACGATTACGGCTTACGGCAACGATTTTCGATACAACGCCGACGGTGACGATTGGCTTTTGTTTCACGAATACGGACACGATTGGTGGGCGAATTTAGTGACTGCGCCCGACTGGAACGATTTTTGGATTCACGAAGGCTTCCAGTCGTTTATGGATACCTATTACATCGAAACGACGAAAGGGAAAGATGCCTATTTCGCCGCGATGAAAGCGCGTTATCGCGGACTGCACAACGTCAAACCAGTCGCGCCGCGTGAGCCGCAGACGACGACGCAGATTTATATGATGCCGCCCGATTATAAAAACAGCGACGGCGACATATACGGTAAGGGCGCGTTGATTTTGAACACTCTGCGCTATTACATCGGCGACGATGCGTTTTTTAAATCGCTGCGCCGGACGACTTATCCGACGGCGGCGATGGAAAAAGTGACCAACGGCAAACAGTTTCACTTTGAGACAACCGATGATTTTATGCGAACGGCGGAACGCGAATCGGGCAAAAAATTGGACTGGTTTTTTGAAGTTTATCTGCGCCAGCCGAAATTACCGAAATTAATTCCCGAATTGATCGGAGATACTTTGAACCTCCATTGGGATACGCCGAAAAATCTGCCGTTCCCGATGCCGGTTGAAGTAAAAATTGGCGATGTTATCAAAAAAGTAGAAATGAAAAACGGGAAAGGAAGTCTCGCGCTTCCCGCCGATGCGAAATTTGAGATAGACCCGCACGGCTGGATTTTGATAGCGCAGTAAATCGTTTATGTCGGAACCGCCTGCGTTAGCGGGCGGTTAGGGATTCTCGAGTAAATATTATATTGATGATGATCAACCGCTCGCTAACGCAGATGGTTCTGACAAACCTGACCCGCCCTGGCAAATAGTTCCGGCAACAATCAATTTTTTAAGTTAATCATTTGACAGAACAATAACTCACCAACTAAAATTAACTCTTATTGAAAACGGTTTTCAATTTCAATATTAATTATTAAATTTGAGCCTTTGATGTTTGCGGCACCAAAGGCTTGATAACACGACCATTTTGAATTGCGTTTGGACACAAAACTTGAACGGTGTGCGGAGATTATCCTACCACGCCGGTCTCATAAATCCAAATAATTTCAATCTACAAAAAACGTCAAACAGGTAAGTTTTGTTGAATATTTCGAGAGTTTTTTGAGTGAAAATTTTCAAAAACACCCTGCTGAAATGCTCTACAAAACATCACTGATCGGTAAATTCGTTTTTATTTTGAAATTTTGGAAGAAAAAATTTGAAATAGATGAGAGGACGACGTGAAAATAAAAACAAAAAAGAATAAAAACAAAAAAAGAAGCGGCAGAGCAAATCAGTTGACCGCGCTAAGTGCGCTCGGCGCGTTGGCGATAGTTCCGTTTATTGATTTTCGGGCGCAGATTTTTGCATCCGACCGAAATAAATTTGCTCCAGTTTCAATCGCTTTATATAAACGCGACGAAAATCCGGCGGTCAAACGCTACGACATCGCGGCGGGAATCTTGGAAGAGGTTTTAGCTGAGTACGAAAAAGTTTCGGGCTGGACGGTGGTCATTCCGACCAACGATATTCGCAGCATTGGATCGCCGGGAGTGATCGGTCTTTATACTGAAAAAGAAGCCTTAATTCAAATTTTGCAGGAAACCGGCGTGACTTATGATGAGACCGTGCCGCTGTCTGTCACGCTCAGGTTGTCGGGACCGAACGAACAGGTTGAAGTTACTGCTGAAAAACAATCCGTCTCGTCGCCGAAATATACCGAACCGCTGCGCGATATTCCGCAGACGATCACCGTCATTGACAAAGAAACTATCGAAGCACAGGGCGCGACGACGCTTCGCGATGTTCTGCGGAACGTGCCGGGGTTGACGGTTACGGCGGGCGAAGGCGGCAATGTCGGCGGCGATAATCTGACGCTGCGCGGGTTTAGTGCGCGAAACGATATTTACGTTGACGGTGCGCGGGATTTGAGTCCGCAGAACCGCGATCCGTTTAACGTCGAGCAGGTCGAAGTCGTCAAAGGTCCGTCGTCAGCGACGACCGGACGCGGTTCGACCGGCGGCACCGTTAATCTGGTCACGAAAATTCCGAATTCGCGTCCGAGCTATAATTTTGATTTGTCCGGCGGTTCCGATGAAACGAAACGAATTACCGGCGACATCAACATTCCGCTTGAACGCCTCGGTTTGAGAACGCCGGACGCTTTTCGCGTCAATTTCGTCGGTCACGATTCGACCTACGCCGGACGCAAAGATGTCGAAAATTCGCGTTACGGCATCGCCCCGACGCTGCTGCTCGGACTCGGCTCGAACACGACGCTGACGCTCGGTTACTTTTTTCTCGGTCAGGAAAACGTGCAGGATTACGGCATCCCGTTTGTGCCGGCGACGAACAATATTCTCGTCGCTGATCGTAACCGTCCCGCGCCCGTTCCGCGCCGCACTTTTTACGGCTACGCTGATCTCAACAATGAATATCTGCGGTCGAATTTGGGAACAGTAACGCTGAATCACGTTTTTAACGACAAAATGACTTTGCGAAATCAGTTTCGCTACGATCATTCGTCGCGCGATTCGATTGCGACACCGGCGCGTTTTAACAACGACAATTCGGGAACGCTGCTCAACCGCGAAATCAAAGCGTGGCTGACGACCGATCAAACTTACGATAATCAGACGGATTTCACGGCGCGGTTTAAAACCGGCTCGCTTGAACACGCCGTCGTTGCGGGAACGGAACTTATTCACGAAAACAGCCGCCGCTTCACGCGCACGGGCGCAAACGGCGCGACCAATTTATCCAATCCGAATCCCGGCGATGTTTATCCGGGAGTGATTTACACTAACCCGCTGCCCGGAATCGTCAAAGCGAATACGGCGGCGATTTACGCTTTCGACACGCTCAAACTGCATCCGAAATTTGAGATAAACGGCGGTCTGCGCTACGAACGATACAGCGCAAACGGCGATTTGCCGCCGATGATTACGCTGCCGACATTAGTCGCGTCCGTGGTTTTTGGCATCAGTAGAACGCCCGTTAACAAAACCGATAATCTTTTTAACGTCCGCCTCGCCGCGATTTACAAACCGTTTCAAACCGGCAGTTTTTACGCTTCTTACGGCACGTCTTCGAATCCTTCGCTGTCCGGGCTGATTTACGAGAACGCAGCGGTGACATCGCTCGACCCGGAAAAAACACGAACGCTCGAAGCCGGAACGAAGTGGGATTTATTAAAAAATCGTTTGCTGGCAACCGCCGCAATTTTCCGCGTCGAAAAAACCAGCGCCCGCACGCCGCAGCCCGACGGAACGCTGCAAATTCTCGACGGCAGACAGCGCGTTGACGTCATCGAACTCGGCATCACCGGCAGCATTACGAATCGCTGGAATATCATCAGCGGCTACACGCTGCTCGACAGCAAAATCGTCGAATCAAACGGTTTTTCAATCGTCGGCGGCATCAGAATTTATGAAGAAGGCAATCGTTTCGTCAACACACCGCGCAACTCGTTCAATTTATGGTCAACCTATCTGCTGCCGTTCAAAAATATCAGCATCGGCGGCGGCACGAGATTTGTTGATGTGCGTTACGCGAATACGGTCAACACGCGCTCGGTTGACGGCTATTGGCTTTACGAAGCGACGGTTTCCTATCAATTGACGAAACACATTGATATTCGGATGAACGGCTACAATTTAGGAAACAGATACTATTTCGACCGCATCAGCGGCGGACACGCCGTTCCCGGACCCGGACGTTCGGTGTTGATTTCAACCGGATTTCGTTTCTAGTCAGAACCGCCTGCGTGAGCGGGTGGTCCTAGCTTCAGTGGTAAATACTTCGTCGCCGCGTTCAACCGTCCGCTAACACAGGCGGCTCTGACAAAACCTGCCCGCTGCTGCAGGTTGTTCTGAAAACAAAGATGCTTTTACAAATACCCGACGTTTTAACCGCCGAACAAGCGGAAAACTGTCGCCAAAAAATCGAGAGTGCCGAATGGATTGACGGCAAAGCAACCGCCGGACATCAATCGGCACGGACGAAAAATAATTTACAGCTTCCCGAAAATCACCCGCTCACGTCAGAAATGGGCGAACTTATTTTGGGTTCGCTCGAACGTAATTCGCTGTTTATGGCGGCGGCTCTGCCGTTGAAGGTTTTTCCGCCGCTGTTTAATCGCTACGAAGGCGGACATTCGTTCGGCAGCCACGTTGATAATGCGATCAGGCAGATAAACGGCACGCCGCACCGCATTCGCACGGATTTATCGGCGACGCTTTTTCTGACGAACCCGCAAGACTACGACGGCGGCGAACTCGTCATCGAAGATACCTACGGCGTTCACTCGATCAAACTGCCCGCCGGACATCTGGTTTTATATCCGGCGACGAGTCTGCACAACGTCCGTCCGGTGACGCGCGGCGCGAGAATTTCGTCGTTTTTCTGGATTCAAAGTATGATCCGCGACGACGGCGAACGGACGATTTTGTTCGATCTGGATATGGCAATTCAAAGAATCAACGAAACCGCGCCGGATCATCCGTCAGCAATTCAGTTGACGGGCGTTTATCACAATCTGCTGCGCCGCTGGGCGGAAATTTAGATTCCAAATTCCAGATTCCAAATTATAGATTGAACCTGAAACTCGAAACAAACTGATGAAATTATTTCGCAAAACTCTTTTCTGGCTGCACTTGATTTCGGGCGTTCTCGCCGGAATATTTATTTTTACGATGTGCGTGACCGGCGTGTTATTATCGTTTGAATCGAATATTTTAGAATTCGCCGAAAGCGATATGCGCTACGTCGCCGCGCCGCCGGAAAATGTTCAAAAACTGTCAGCCAATGAAGTTTTAACGAAAATTCAAACGGCGAAACCGAACGCCAAACCGACTTTGATTTCAGTTGCCAATAAAGAAAACGCGGCGATCAACATTTCATTCGGGCGCGAAGGTCAGGCTTATGTCAATCCTTTCACCGGCGAAATTACGGGCGAAGGCGCGAAAAACTGGCGCGGATTTTTTCGCGTCGTCGAAGATTTACATCGCTGGCTCGCTATTCCCGGCGACGGCAGACAAGTCGGCAAAGCACTCAACGACGCGGCAAACTTTCTGTTTTTATTTCTGGCAATTTCCGGTGTGTATATCTGGTTTCCGCGCCGTCTGAGCCTTAAACATTTCAAAGCCGCAATCACACCGCGCTGGAAAGTTACGGGCAGAGCGCGGGATTTCAACTGGCACACGGTGATCGGTTTTTGGTCGTCGCTGGTTTTGATTATTCTAACTTTAACGGCAGTCGTGATGTCTTACAGTTGGGCAAATAATCTGGTTTACACGCTGACCGGCAACGATGTGCCGCAACAGCAGCAGCGACCGCCGAGCGCGCCGAACGATCCGAAGAAACAAGAACCGCCGGTAGTTCTGCCCGCCAATACGGACGCGCTTTTTGAACGCGCCGAAAATTTTGTTACCGATGTGAAGTCTGTCAGTTTGAGTTTGCCGCTCAAAAACAACGAGGCGAATTTCAATCTTTCCGAAGGCAGATATTGGAACAGTTTCGCGCGTTCGACCTTGACGCTCAACGCCGAAACGGGCGAAACGATAAAATTTGAAGATTACGGCGACCAAAATTCCGGCAGACAACTACGTTCGTGGGTTCGCTTCACGCACACGGGCGAAACCGGCGGTTTCGTCGGGCAATTAATCGGTTTTCTCGCCTGTGTTGGCGGCGCGGTTCTGGTTTACACAGGTTTTGCGCTGGCTTGGCGACGGTTGGTCAACTGGCTGCAAAATCGTAAAAAACTCCGCGATATAAAACCTTGAAACAGTTAGCCGCGAAAAAACACGAAAGAACACGAAACAGATTGCCGGATGTGATTTTAGCTGATGTCGAAATGCCGCGAATTGACGGTCAAGAGTTGTTTGCGTTGGTGAAAAGACTGGAAAATTTGCGCGGCACTACCGCCGTAATAGTTAATTCCAGAAGCAGTAACGAACATTGTTAAAAGTATTTTGGTTCGGGCGTTTTAGAGTAATTGGCAAAGCCGCTTGATAATTCTTTTTAGAAATAATAAAAATTTGCCCGAATTGCGCTAGGGTGTAAAATTATAAATTATTACTCCGGTAACTTTAACGGGTTTTCCATCAATCGAGGTCTGTGTGAACTTTGACTTTTTCGCCGCTGCTTCACTCGCCTCTGCCAAATCCGCGTCCCCGCAAATGGCTTTCGCTTCGGTAACTTTTCCCTGTTCGTTAATAGTAACTCTGACCGGAACGACACCTCGCCCTTTTCTCGCTTTGGCACTTGCCGGATATTCCGGGATTGTCAAAATTTTCGCTTTACCGTTGACAATTCCGGCGTTAATAGAGTTGTCCGAAGCAGCTTGAACTAAATCTTTTTCTTTTTCGACTTGAATTGAATCGTAAAATTTATTTCGTATTTCGGAAGTTTCATTGTATTTAAGATTTTGATAAGTGTGGCAGAGAAAATCGTCAACAATTTTTTGTAATTCTTTACTTTCCGGCTCAAAATACTTCGACGAAATAAGATAACGGCGGGTAAAAATCGGCTGTGCTTCGTCCAACTTTCTAATATAAACATAAAATTCGGACAATGTTTTAAGATACGGCAACAGTTCTTGGCTGTCCTTACCAAAAACATTTTCAGCCGCAGTTACCGAGTTCGACAACACTTCCGCACCTTGTTTTTCTTTGCCGTCCAAAGTGAACGCAATTCCCATTCTCTCCAAATTTCCGGCTATTTTGTCGGCATTCTGTTTGGGGTTTTGCTGATAAATAACCAGCGATTTCTGCAAATTTTCAGTCGCTTCGTCATATTTCTTTTTGGCAAGATAAATTTCTCCTAAGTTTTTGTAAGAAGTCGCTGTTTCCAAACTTTCCGCGCCAAAAATTTTGATCGTTAAATCAAGTGACTGCCGTGCGACTTTGAGAGCGTCATTGTAATCACCTTCTTTATACTTCGCAATAACTTCTTGGTTGATTTGTTTTAATTTTCCGGCATCGTCGGCGGAAGTCTGCGCCCATAGGGAAAAACTCGCCGCTTGGAAAACGGCAAAAATTAAAATTAACTTTTTCACATAATATTTTAGTTATTTTTTAGGCGGCTTGCTCGGTCGAATTTCGACCTTGCTCGGCAGGGCGCGTTCGTCCATTTCGAGCAGATTCAATACTGTTCGAGCGATGTCTTCGGACTGCAGTTGCCACGCTTTTTCGTCGGTCGGTTCCTGGTCGCCGAAATAGGTGTTGACCGAACCAGGACAAATATAGCTGAGTTTGATGTTGTCCTGCCGAACTTCCTGCATTAATGCTTCGGAAAAACCGTTCAAGCCGAACTTTGAAGCGTTATATGCCGCCATTTTCGGATGCGCGTTTTGTCCGGCGAGCGACGAAATATTGATGATATAACCGCCGCCGCGCTTTTTCAGCAGCGGGATCGCGTAATGACAGGCGTAGAAAACGCCGAACAGATTGGTTTCGAGCGTCTGCCGAAACTTATCCGGTGACATTTCTTCAACCGTCTGACCGATAAAACCGACACCGGCGTTATTGACCAAAATATCCACACCGCCGAACACGCGCGCACATTCGTCGAGCATCATTTTAACCTGCGATTCACTGCGAACATCGCATATTTCGCCGTTCGCTTCGCCTGCCTGTGAAAGTTTTTCCAGTGCGCGTTTCAATTCCGCTTTGTCACGCGCACAGATGAAAACTTTCGCTCCCGCTTTTAATAAAGTTTCCGCAATCGCGTAGCCGATGCCTTTTGATCCGCCTGTGATTATGGCGATTTTGTCTTTTAAGTTCATTATTTTTTATATTTAACAATTGTGTTTTTCTCAAAGTTGCCTTGAGAAATTCTTTTATTCACCATCTAAAAGTAACTCTTCTAGATTTGATTCTTTGTTTTCAGCCGCTTTGTTTTTAGCTCTTTCCAAATAATTATCACGCTTCCGTCATTTTCGTGTCCAATAACCTTAAAGACAATCATCAAATCAGCGTTTTTGTTGAATTTCAGCTTCGGGTCTAATTTCAAACGATAATCTATCAAACGCAAAACATAAGTGGAATTCAGATTTGCGGAAACTGTATTTGAATATGTGAAATTGTTAAATCTGACACCTTTTTTAAACTCTTCGCTTTGCTCTTTGATTTCCGCCTGATCCCTTTTCGATTTGTAGTCATTTAAGAATTCGATCTCCGCTGACTTTAAATTCAGATTTTCCAACGCAACGTTTCCGACATCGGCAACAATACCCTGAATCGTTTTGTTGGCAGCATCAAAGTTTCCGTCCCGAAAATGAATATCCCACAAAACAAATTCTTTATTTCGACTGTTTAAAGGTAATTTTTCGGTAACTTCTGATTTGTCGGCATCGCGGAAAAATGTTGTTGCCGAAGGATAATTCAGAACAGACCTGAAAGAGTATAATGAACCGCCGCCGAGAATCGGCACGACATCGGCGCATCTTTCAAGTTCCTCAACGTTGACAATGACGGTCAAATTAATTAAACAATTTCTTTCAGGCTGCAACCGAGCTATTCTTACATTTTTACCGGCGAGTAAATTTCTATATTCGTCGTAATACCTTTGAGGAACTTCCAGCATACCTTTTGTCCTCTCATAAGATTCCTTAAAAATCACTCTTTCACCATCTTTTTTTGGCGGCAGCGGTTCAACCTTCTTTTCGATAATCATTCCGTCTTTGCCGATGCCGTTTATTTCATTCGCAGTATCTCTTTTCTCGGCATTGCGGCGCACATAATCAGGGAGCGGATTTGAAGGATCTTCGCGGACTTGGGCGGATATCGTTTGGAATGCGAGAAAATAAGCTAAAGATAACGTCAAAAATGTTCTCAGTTTCATTTGATTAACTCCTTTTTGGGTTTTGTTTGTACATTTTTCCGATCTTGTTTTTCGCCGGTTCTGTTTGCGCGGACAATCATCGGCGATTTTTTGTTTGCCAGTTGTTTCCATAAAATCGTGACGCTGCCTGCGCTGTCTTTATCAACAATCCGAAACGCGACAATGATGTCCGATCTTTTATCGAAGGCGAACTCGTTATAGGTCAAACCGTTGACTGCCCGAAAATATTTTCCGTCGTAGGCAATCGAACGCAAAATGAAAGTAGTATTTTCAACGGCGAAAAGACCGCGCCGGTATAAAAATTTACCTTTTCTAATGCCTTTAACCAGTTTTCGGTCAATGTCCACAATTTTTTTAAGTTCGGATTCAGGCTGCAAATTTACTAAAAACTCTAAACCCTCGGTTTTCAATGAAACATTATCCAAAGAAATATTGCCGATATTGACGAGAATTCCATTTACCAGAACGCCGGGTGCCTGAAAACTGTTGGCGGTGAAAATTATATCCGCCAGACGCGGAATGCGGTAATTATCAATCCGAAAGGAATACGAACTGCCCGCCCCCGGCATCGTGTATTGAAGAC
Organism: Pyrinomonadales bacterium; assembly: GCA_038235165.1. Classification (GTDB taxonomy): domain Bacteria; phylum Acidobacteriota; class Blastocatellia; order Pyrinomonadales; family Pyrinomonadaceae. Next base: position 12,287 of record JBBSUG010000038.1, on the reverse strand, counting down.
ATTCAGCGGTCGCCACCAAAATTCTAATGTTATCGGCACAACCCGCGTCGCTGATTAGTTTTGTCAAACCGGTATTTCGCTGGCGAAGAAATTCAGCATATTTTATCAGTAATTCCGGTTCAGGTTCGACTGCCTTCAACTCCTTTTTGGTCGGTTTGCGGTAGAGCTGTTCGATGTTTTGCCGCAAAATTCCGAGCTGGTTGAAAATTTGAGCATTGATTCCGAAAAATCCCGATAGAATTATAAATGTGAGAAAAAAAAACGATTTCATTATTTCAACTGAGACGATTCGTTCTTCAAAATCTCAATAACAGTTTGCGGATTCGCCCTCGCCGTCTGCCTGTATCGTTTGTCTCACGAAAAGCCGAACAATTTCTTGTTGTCGCCGCGATATGTTTTTCAACCTGAGTTTGATTCTTTTTATGATTGTCGAGACTAAAATTTTGTCTTTGGTGAACTTTGACTCCTTAATTGTTTCCAAACAACAGTTAGTGAACCGTTGTCATCACGACGAATGACGCGGAAGGCAATTAGGACATCTTTTCTTTTATCGTAGTGCATTTCGTCATAAGTCAGCCCATCAACGTAACGCGAAAATTTTCTTTTGTAAGCAATCGAACGTAATATATAAGTTGTATCATCTTTTGCGGCAACTGCACGGCGATACGAAAAACCGTTTTCGCTAATTCCATTGGCTAATTGCGAATCAATTTCTTTTGCCTTTTCAAAATTTGGTTCTGGTTTGAAAGCGGCGGCAAATTCTACTCCCTTGGTCTGCAAATTAACCTGTTCTAAAGGTATGTCGCCAAGTTCGGCAAAAAATCCGTGCAGAAAAACGCCCGATGCCTGAAAACTACTGTTAGTGAAATTTATGTCGGCTAAACGTCGAAGGCGATAATCCTTCATACGAAACGAATAAGAATTTCCCCCGCCGGACATCGTGTAATCAAGACAATCAGGCGTTGCGACGAGAATATTAGTGTCGTCCGAACAACCAATGTCAGCCGCAAGTTTAAATATTCCGGTGTCCGGCTGTTGCAGAAAAATTTTGAATTTCGCCAAATCCTCCACATTCGGCGCAAGCAGTTTCAGTTCTTTATCGGTAGTTTTATGATAAAGAAGCGCAAGGTTTTCTAAGGCAGCGACTCGTCCGGGATAGGTGATTTTCATCGTGGAACGATTGAATTTATCCTGTCTTTTTTGTTCTTCCTCCAACGGTTTTTGTTTGAGAGTCGAACGTAAAAGTTCACCCCGATCTATCCGTGTTGACGCTCCGGTCTCCGGAGTCTGTGCGAAAATGTTGCTTGCTGCAATTCCAAATAAAAAAATGTAAAGAAAAGTGTTTTTCATATCAGAATATCCTCCGACTGCATATTTTATGTTTCATAGCGTGATTTCATCTTATCAACATCTTTGAAGTCAAAGTTCGCTAATCTTTCGATTGCCGAAAATCTACCCGATACCATTAAAGTCAAACATTGCAATAATTTTACACTTATTTTTTCTCGATTCGAATCTTGGGCGCGTCCTTGCTTTGTAATTCTTTCCATAATAAAGTGACGCTCGGATTTTCCGAATTATCGAACCTGACAACCTGCACTGCCACAATAATATCAAGGCGACTCTTGTCAATGGTTACATCATCAAAAACAGGATTATTGTTCTCCACTTCAATGTGCTTTCGGTAGGCAATCGAACGCAGCAAATATGTATGATTTTCTTTTAATTCGTAAAATCTTTGATATTCAAAACCGTTGCTTGTCACACCTTTTTGAATTTGCTTCTGAAAAATCTCTATATTTGGCAAATCAACCGGCGGGACAAAATCAAAAATATATTTCGCGCCGTTTGTCTTCGCGGAAACATCGGCAGGCGAAAGATTTTCGCCGAGGTCGGTCATTAATCCGAGCGTTAATTTTCCAACGCCGTAAATTTTCTTGTCTTTGTAAGCGATGTCGGAAAAACGCCCGAGCCGGTAGCTTTTCGTTCTAAATGAATAAGTCGAACCGCCCAAGAAATCCTTGTATTTGATACAAAAATCACTGGCGACGGTGACGGAAGAGTTTTCCTGACACCCTGCATCGGAGAAAAGTCGAACGAGTCCCGTGTTCGGCTGCTGCAGAAAATCAGCATATTTAGTCTGATCGGCGGCATCGGGCGCAACCAAAAGAAAGTCTTTTTTGACCGTACCACGATTTACCGGAGTTTTTGCGCGGGCGGCGGCAGCGGTATCTTCCCGAGCCTTTTTAGACAAATCGTGTATCCGCTCAAATCCCTGCTGTTGGTCACGCTGTTTGCGGAGATCTATTTGAATTTGCTGTTGTGGGTTGACCGGCGTTGACGCAGGTGCCGGGTTTTGAGCCGCAATATGCAGCGGTAGAAAAGCCGATAAAATTAGAGTAGATAAAATCGAGGAAATTTTCATTTTAATATTGCATCTCTCACTCAGGATTTCAAATGTTCCCGCAAGATTTCATTAACGATTTGCGGATTCGCTTTGCCGCCGGATGCTTTCATCACTTGCCCGACGAAAAAGCCGAATAGTTTTTCGTTGCCGCCGCGATATGCTTCAACCTGATTTTGATTCTTTTCGATGATTTCGTCAACAATTTTTTCGATTGCCGACGAATCCGAAATTTGTTCAAAACCTTTTTCTTTAATTATGTCAGCGGCAGTTGAACCGGTATTGAACATTTCGATGAAAACTTCCCGCGCCTGATTATTGTTGATTTTGCCGGTTTGCAAAGTTTTAATTAACTCCGCGAGATTTGCCGCAGAAATCGGCGAGTCGGAAACCGCTTTGCCGGAATTATTCAGCTCGCGCGTTAAATCGCCTAAAATATAATTTGCCGCGACGCGTGAATCGCCCGATGCTTTCGCTGTCTGTTCGTAAAATTCAGCCAAACTTTTATCGCCGACAAATTGTGATGCGTCGTCAAATGACAAATCATATTCGCTCATTAAACGGTCGAGCATCGCGTCGGGAAGTTCGGGCATTTGTGCCTTTATACCCTCGATAAATTCCGCCGAAACCGTCAGCGGCTGCAAATCCGGTTCGGGAAAATAACGATAATCGTGCGCGTCTTCCTTCGAGCGCATTATTCGCGTACGGTTGTTTTTTTCGTCCCACAGACGAGTTTCCTGGTTGACCGTTTCGCCGGTTTCGTGCGATTCGACTTGCCGTTCGATCTCGTATTCAATCGCCTTTTGCATAAACCGCACGGAGTTCAAATTTTTCAGCTCGACCTTCGTTCTAAAATTTTCCTCGCCGATTTTTCGCACGGAAACATTCGCTTCACAGCGCAAATTTCCTTTCTCCATATCGGCATCGCTTGCTCCGACCCACTGCAACACGCGGCGCACGTGATTGACGTAATCATACGCTTGCCAACTCGAGCGAAAATCGGGCGCGGTGACAATTTCGCCGAGCGGCGTACCGGCGCGGTTCAAATCAACGTAAGAATATTTATCAACATCCGGCAGTCCTTCGTGAACATTTTTCCCCGCATCTTCTTCGAGGTGCATTCGTTCGATGCGGATCGTCATCGGTTTCCATTCCCGCGCGTGTCCCGATTCGTCGCGCTCCGCCGTCAAAATCGTCAGCATCCCGTCCGACGAAAACGGTTTGTCATACTGCGAAATCTGATAACCCTTCGGCAAATCTGGGTAAAAATAATTTTTACGCGAAAAAATCGAAGTTTCATTAACATTCAAACCGAGCGACAACGCCGCCTTCGCGCCGAGTTCGACGACCTTTTCGTTTAAAACCGGCAATGCTCCCGGCAGACCGAGACAAACCGGACAAGTATTAGCGTTCGGTTCATCACCGAAATTCGCCGCACAGCCGCAGAAAATTTTCGTCTCCGTCGCCAATTGCGCGTGGATTTCCATTCCGATAATTGCTTCCCAACCGTTTTTCATAATGTTCTTAAATAGTAAAATAAAACGCGAATTATGTGTTAATCATAATCCGCGCCGGTTATAAATTCAACAGGGTTGCCGAATTTAGTTTATATCAAATGTATCTTACATAATAAAATCTCGTTTTGTTTATCGCGGACCCGTGCCGCCGCTGCCGACAGAAATGCGGACACCGCCGCTTCTAATGCCGCCGCCGCTTCTAATGCCGCCGTTATTTATAAACCCGCCTCTAAATTCTCTGCCGGTGCTGATTCTGACACCATTGGTATTGATGCGAACTCCGCCGAGCGATGAAAAAGGGGTTCCCGGAGCCAGCGTGCCGAACCGTTGACCGCCTCTGAATAGACGATTGCCGTAAAAACCGTTTGAATAGCCGTAGCCCGAATAGCCGTAACCCGAATAACCGTAACCGGGATTGGAACCGTAGGCGTTAGAGGCAGTTTGGTTATTGTAATTATTATAAGCCTGACTCTGTTCCTCGTAATACAGTTCTTCGCGCCGCTGTTGTTCACGCGCATAGTTTTCTCTTTCCATCCGCGCCGAACGGACGGATAAATCTCTACGTTCCTGTTCGTGCCGTTCTTCCAACTCTTCCGGCGACGGGAATCCTCGGCGGGCATAATTCTCGCGGTAATCTCGTTCAGCCGCCAACCGTTTTTGGCGAAACTTTTCGAGATCGGCGTTGGTCACGGTTTTTCGCGCCGTCTGCGCCGAAGCGAAACCGGCTGTGATGAAAATCAAACCAAAAATAAAAAACAATCCATTTTTCATAACATTTGCACCTCTCCAATAATTTTTTACGATTATATCACAAACTTTGGATGACAAAACCGTCGAAATATCGCAACTAAATATCCGTTCCCGACTTTTTGGCTGTGTCAGCAGCCCAACTGTTGAAGAGGGCTTCGTTCATCAACAATTGGGCTGCTGACACTTATTATCAATTACTGCGCGGCTCTAGCAAAGTCAGAACTAAAAAATTACTGTCTGCGAAACACGCGGGCAGTAATTTCGTTTTTTGACATTCTCGTTATACTTCTTAAAAACCGAAGTTCAAGCCGATTCTGCCGTTGCGCCCGACGGTTCTGAAACCATTTTCGTAATAATCGTAATTAAATAAATTCTCAATCGTGCCGTAAATCCGCAAATTTAATTTTTCATTATTAAACGGAAATGTATATCCGGCGGTCAAATCGGCGCGGCGATTGCCGTCAAAACGGTAAACATAAGAATTAAAAGTCTTATTGCTGAAAATCGGCGCTAGATATGAATCGGTGGCGAGGAAATCGAAATTCACCCACGCCCGTTTGAATCTTTGCGTGCCGACAAAAGTAAACTGATTGACGGGAATGCCGAGCGTCGAAATGTTCGGATTTCCGGCGACTTGCGGCACACGCTGATCACTGTTGGTGTATGTGTAAGACGCGAAAAGATCGGTTGAACTCGTCGCCTTAACTTGTCCGCTGAATTCCGCGCCGCGAGCGATGCCGCCTTTCGTGTTGATATAACCGCCGAACGGACGCGGCACACCTGAAATGATTCGGGCGTTATTGCCGAATCCGATGGTGTCAATCAATTTCGTGTAGAAATAAGTCGCGGACAGTTTCGCCCTGTTTTGAAACAAATTTTGTTCGATTCCCGCATCGTAAGCGATTGTTTTTTCGGGTTTCAATTCGGGATCGCCGAGCGCGACAAAACTTGCTGTGCCGAAACTGCTGAAAAACGTGCCGAATCTTTCATACAAACTCGGCACGCGGTAGCCGTTGCCGACGTGAGCGCGGATTTTGGTGCCGGTTTTGTTAAAGAAATACGAATCCGCGCCATCAAAAGTATAAGCGTTCGGCGGGTTTTGCAGCGTCAAAACTGTGTACGGCGCGTTGTTCAAACTGAATTTGGGCGTTTTTAAATTGAAAAACTGGGCGCGAACTCCGCCCGCGATTTGCAGTCTGCCGTTAAAAAGCTGCACTAAATCCTGTGCGTAAACCGTGTTGCTCGATTGATAGGCGCGGGTGAAAAAATTGCCGCTGCCGGACGGTGTTAATCCATCGTTGCCGTATTTTTCGTGTTCGTATTCGTAACCGGCAGTGATCTGGTTCGCTCTGTTCGGGGTCAGGTTGAAATGTCCGTTCGCCGTCTGAATAGTGCCGTCGAAAAAAGATGTCGAAGCACTTTGAAAACCCGCACCCAACACGCCGTTTTCATTTTTGCGCGAAGTTTTCAAACCGGAATAATACCCCTGAAAAACGAGTTTGTCGTTGAACACCTGAGTTAAAACAAGCTGCCCGTTGAAGAATTTCGATTTTTGATTGTTGTCCGGGTCGTTCACATCAAACACAAAATTTACGCCCTGATTAGCATCTATAATCGCCGCATTTGAAGCCGGCGGATTTCCCAATGTGTCGGGACTCGAATTGAGCCGCACATAAGCATCGGAGACGAAAAAACGCGCCGAGATATTGGTTTTCTCAAACGGGTTGTATTCGATCCGCGATTGGGAATTCGTATTGTGCGCGTCGTCTTCGCCGTCAATTCCTTTGGTGTAAACGGTGCGTGACACGCCGAGATTGAAACCGAATTTCCCGTCGTTCGTCCCGTCGGAAACATTACCGCGAAAACGTCCCAAACCCAAACCGCCGACCGCGCCGCCGATTTGTCCGTGAAAACCCGACTGCGGTTTCGGCGTTTGAAAATCAATCACGCCGCCAATCGCATTTGTGCCGTAGAGCGACGAACCCGAACCGCGCAAAACTTCGATTTTTGACACGCTCGTCAGTGTAAAATCCGACAAAAACGGCGAAGCGTCGCCCGTAATCGCCGAAGCATCACGAAAACGAATGCCGTCAATCAAAACCGCCGTGTCCTGATTTCGCAAACCGCGCGTTTTGATATTCGCCGTGCGCCCGAACCCGCCCAATTGCTGCACGCGAAAACCGGGAATTGTTCGCAGTGTGTCAACCAATGCGAAATCTGCGCGGTCGCGTAATTCCTGTGCGCCGATAATATTGACGGTTTTTGAAACCTCATCGAGCGATTGCGTTGTGCCGGAAGCAATAACGGTTACTTCTTCACGAATTGAATCAACTTCATTTTCGGTAACTTGTAAATTTACCGGTTGCGGGTTGTTATCAACAGGGACGGCAGTTTCCGCATACTTGGAAAATTTTGTTCCTCCATTTACAGTTCCGGTAGCTAACACATTGAAAAGACCCGGAGGCAAACCGACAAATTTATAATATCCATTCTCATCTGTTTCAGTAGTTCTTCTAAAATTCGATTGGTTCTTAGATGTTAAAATAACTTTGGCAGATTTGATCTTATTATTGTTTGAATCAGCCACTGTTCCTTCTATAATCCGCAGATTATCTTGCGCCAAAATACCGATTGTCAAAATACATATCACACTTAAAATCTTTATAATTCTCATACTTATCCTTTTCCGCCCATCGCGGAAGTGGTTTTTATTTCTCAACAAACGGTCAAAGTTCCAGGCTGTTCAATTTTGGATTTTAGATTTTGGATTGAAGAGTTAAATCCAAAATCTAAAATCGCAAATTGGTTCACTGTTGCGTGGGCAGTCGCGGAATTGCACCGCGTTCCTTTGCGTCGTTTGTCATTTAATTGTGAATTACGAATTTGTTAATTTACACATTAGTAAAGCGTCGTAATCCTCACCTTTTTGCTCACCGGATTTTCGTCCAGTAAGACTTCAACGGCGAAAACTTTCATCAAATTTTCGCGTGTCAAAACTATTTCCGGCGCACCCTGCGCCAATATTTCGCCGTTTTTGAGCAGCAAAATTTCATCGGCAAATTCTGCCGCAAGATTCAAATCGTGCGTGATGATAATCGCCGAATACTCAGTGTTGCGGCATCGTTCGCGCACTAAGCGCAGTAGAAGTGCTTGATGCGCCAAATCGAGATTGGTCGTCGGTTCATCGAGCAGTAAAATTTTTGCTTCGGTCGCCAATGCCCGCGCTAAAATCACGCGCTGTCGCTCGCCGCCGGAGAGTTGATTCATCAGGCGGTTTTCGTAATTTGTCAGGTCACAAATGTTCAGACAATCACGCGCTATCTGTAAATCGTGCGGCGTTTCCCATCCGAAAGTTCCGCCGTGTGCGAACCGTCCGGCGAGAATGTAATCAAGCACCGTAACGGGAAATTTCGTTTCATTTTCCTGTGCAATGACGGCGATTTTCTTGGCGATTTCGCGGCGCGAATAACTTTTCAAAGGCTGTTCGTCTAATAAAATCTCGCCCTGCGCCGTCGGTAAATTCCCGTTGAGCGACTTCAGAAGCGTCGTTTTGCCTGCGCCGTTCGCCCCGACGATTGCCACCATCGCGCCGCGCCGCAGCGTGAACGAAATGTTTTTGACGACCGCACAAACGCCGTAATTGATGGAAATTTCTACAACTTTCAGCATTTATTTTGCCGCGAACAAATACGAACAAAGCACGAAATATAACATTAATTTTCGTGTTTTTTCGGGTTCGTTCGCGGCTAATTTCTTCTCAATAAATAAATAAACAGCGGCGCACCGATCAGCGCGGTGATCGCGCCGACGGGCAATTCGCGCGGCGCAATCGCCACCCGCGCTACCGTATCTGCGGCAACAACGAAAATTGCCCCTGCCAGTGCCGAAAACGGAATGACGAAGCGGTTGTCGCTGCCGATTGCCAGACGAACGAGATGCGGCACTATCAACCCGACGTAGCCAACCGAACCGCTCGCCGCGACCGCCGTGCCAACCAGTAAACTCGATGCGGCGAAAACCGCGAGTCGCGTTTGTCTGACTTCAACCCCAAAATCGAGCGCGTCGCGTTCGCCGATCATCATCAAATTTAACGCCCGCGCATATTTCAATAAAATAATCGTGCCGACGATGACTGCGAAAAAACTCAAATAAAAACCGTTAATCGTTGACTGCGACAAATCGCCGAGCAGCCAAAACGTAAAACTGCGAAGTTTCGCCGCATCGAGCAGGGAAGTCAGCAAAACGATGATTGACGACAAAAATGTCGTCACGATGACACCTGATAAAACAAGCCGTTCGACGTTCATCCCGGCGCGGCTCTTCGCCATTTGATAAACGACAAATGTCGCCAGACACGCGCCCGCAAATGCCATCACCGGACGCGCCAATTCGAACTGTGCGAAAAACACGAAAGCGAGCATCGTTCCCAACGCCGCACCGTTGGAAACACCAAGCAAATAAGGTTCGGCGAGCGGATTTCGCAGCAGCGACTGTAAACTCGCGCCAGCCAACGCCAATGATGCCCCGACCGATGCGCCGAGCAAAATACGCGGCAGCCGAATGTCAAACAGAATCGTTTTCTGCTGCTCGTTTAAATCAAAAAACGAAAGTTTTTCACTGCCCAACAGCGCGGCAATAAAAATCGCCAGCCCCAGCACGAAAAGCAAGACGACACCAAAACGAAACTTTCTTAATCTGGAATCTGAAATCTGGAATCTGGAATCTGGAATTTTCGGTTTCATTGGAAACTGTCCGGGTGCAGATCACGCGCGATTTGTTCGAGCGCGTCAACGATGCGCGGCGAAGGGCGCGAAATAAGTTCGGCATTGACCCGAAAAATTTTATTGTTTTTGACCGCCGGGGAATTAGCGAAAACTTCGTTCGGCTCGCGGTTATCCGGGCTGTCGGATAAAATAACCGCATCCGGGTTTAACGCCAAAGCCGTTTCTTTGCTTAGTTTAGGATACGCTGTCGGCACGTTTGCCGTCACCGAAACCGCGCCGGCACGATTAATCACATCGTTGATAAAAGATTCCTTCCCGACGGTGAAAAGCGGCTCTTTCGAGATTTGCACGAAAATTTTGACATCATCGGCGGTGGCGGTTCGCGCTTCGACATCGGCGACGCGCCGTTTCAAAATGTCCACCACCTCACCCGCTTTGGCATCTTTGCCGAAAATTTTGCCGATTTGGTAGATGCTTTTGTAGATATCGTCCAAACCATTCGGGTTCGTCACGAAAATCGCAATATTCTGCGCTTCGAGTTGTTTGGTGAAAGTTTCGATCTGCGATGCGGTTGAAACCAGCACGACCTGCGGTTTCAAGGCGATAATATTTTCGATATTCGGGTTGAGCGTGTCGCCGACTGTCGGAATTTTCTGCGCTGCCGCCGGATAATCGTCGTAACTCGTTCTGCCGATGAGTTTGTCTCCTGCTTCGACCGCAAAAGCGATTTCCGTCAGATTCGGGGCAAGCGAAACGGCGCGTTCAACCGTTGCGGGCATTTTAACCGTGCGCCCCAAATCGTCGGTCATTTCGCGCAGCGGCGCAACAATTTGCGGCACCGCAGTTGGCTGCGTTCGGCAATTGGAAAAGGAAATGATGAGAATTGAAAGCAGCAAAAGACCCTTGACGCGGAAGCGTGAAGGATGAAAGTGAATCTGAAATCGAGTAAAATTTTGCAAAATAAAAAGCCCTGAACCGTGCCTCAAAAAAAACATCAAAAGAAAGCACGGACAGGACTTTTTACCAATCAAAAAGAGAGAAACCTGTTCAGCCGAACGTTTTGACGCGAAACGTATTGTAGGCTAAAAAACTCCGGCTGAGGCTGACCAGACTCTTAAAGGCAAAAGTCAAAAGGCGTAAGGTAAAAAATAAAATTTATCCTTGATCCGTTTGTCTTTCGTTCTTTATTCACTGTGGCGCGACCGTGCAGGAATTTCACCCGCTTTCCCTCAAACACTTTTTGTGACAAAAGCATTTCCGAAACATTTTAGAATAAAAATATCAATCACCAAACCTGTAAACTTTAGTGAATTGTAAATTATCACGCTTTGCCGTGAAATGTCAAAAGACTTAAATTTCGGGGTATTCTGCTTGAAATTTGGCGGCGGTTGCGACTATTCTGAAAGCAGAAAAACCAATCGGGTGATTACAAATATTATGGAACAATACGATAACGTGGTGGCGGTAATTTTAGGCGGCGGGGCGGGAACACGGCTTTTTCCTTTAACTAAGGAACGGGCGAAACCGGCGGTTCCGCTCGGCGGAAAATATCGCCTGATTGACGTGCCGATTTCAAACTGCATCAATTCATCCATTATGCAGATTTTTGTTTTGACGCAGTTTAATTCCGCATCGCTGAATCGGCATATTTCGCGCACTTATCGTTTTTCCAGTTTTTCGACCGGCTTTGTCGAAGTTCTTGCTGCCGAACAACGGCACGATTCGCCGCAGTGGTTTCAAGGTACAGCGGATGCAGTGCGGCAGATGATTCCGCACATCCGCGATTTCCGTGTGAACACTGTTCTAATTCTCTCCGGCGACCATTTATACCGGATGGATTACCGTAAGTTTCTGGCGCGGCATTATGAAACCAATGCCGATGTGACTATTTCCGTCATTCCGTCGCGCCCCGAAGATGCGACCGGATTTGGTCTGCTGAAAACCGACGGCGACGGGAAAATTATTGAATTCAGGGAAAAACCCAAAGGCGATGCGCTCGAATCAATGCGGGTTGATACGACCCGGTTCGGGTTAACTGCCGAAGAGTCTGAAAAACGCCCGTTTCTGGCTTCAATGGGCATTTACATTTTTAATTATGAACGGTTAATCGAACTGCTCGACGAAGACAAGGAACGCTTCGATTTCGGCGGCGAAATAATCCCGTCGGCAATCAAAAAATTGAATGTGCAAGCACATCTGTTCAACGATTACTGGGAAGATATCGGGACGATCAAAGCATTTTTCGATTCAAATCTCGACTTGACCACGCCACTGCCGAAATTTGATTTCTTCAACACCGATGCGCCGATCTTCACGCGCAGTCGCTATCTGCCGCCGTCAAAACTGCACGACTGCGACATCAGCAACACGATGGTCAGCGAAGGCTGTATTTTGAACGGTGTTCGCGCCCGAAATTCGATCATCGGGTTACGAAGCCGCATTGACGACGGCGTTAAAATCGAAAAATCAATTATTATGGGCGCAGATTTTTACGAATCGGTTAATGATTTAAGATGGAACGCCGCGAATGCCAAACCGAATCTCGGCATCGGCGAAAATACGCAAATCGCCGGTGCGATTATTGACAAAAATGCCCGCATTGGAAGCAATGTGCAGTTGATTAACAAGGATAAAGTCGAAACCAGGGATGGCGAAAACGGCTGCTACTTCATCCGCGAAGGTATTATCATCGTGCCGAAAAACGCCGTGGTTAAGGACGGAACTGTAATTTAATATTTACCCTACCCAACGTCAGCGCGTGAGATATTGTTCGGTTGGAGCGCGGAAGTCTCGTCCGCGCAACGTCAGCGAAGCGAGACGTTGGATGCGTTCATCCATTAAAACTACACTGACAACGCTTCCAACATCGCTATCGCTCGTTGGGCGGACGAG
>JBBSUG010000037.1:0-47219 GCA_038235165.1 Pyrinomonadales bacterium | reverse complement strand
GTTCGGTTTAACCAGCGCGGCGGCAATCGCCATTTCTCTGTTTGTTTCGTTCACCTTAACGCCGATGCTCTGCGCCCGTTTTATCAAATCGCCGCGCAGGAAAAAAGGCGGCGCGGAGTTTATCGCGGATTCGGAAATTTCCGGCGCTGAAACGCTCGAAGGAGATGACGAACAGACGACAAAAGTTAAAGACCGCGCAGCAGAAAACGATGCCAAAGATTCGTGGCTTTACGGAAAAATTGATCGGGCTTACACGCGGCTGCTCGAATTATCAATGCGCCGACGCTGGGCAATCGTCGGCATCTGCGTTCTGGTTTTGCTCAGTAATATATTGATGTTTTCCCTCGTCGGTTTCGATTTTGTTCCGCAGGACGACGAATCGCAGTTTCAAATTTCCGTCCGCACTTCAGAAGGCGCGACGCTGGCGGCGACTTCGACCGTCGTCGAACGCATCGCCCGCGACACGCGGGAATTGCCGGGCGTGTCCGACACTTTGACGACCGTCGGCGGCGGCGAACAGGAAACGGTCAACACGGCGATCATTTACGTCAAACTCAAACCGATTGAAGAACGAAGCGATTCGCAAACCGAATTAATCGAGCGAACGAGGGAATTATTAACCGCATATCCGAGCGAATTGCGAACGAGCGTCAGCGCGATTCCGGCGGTCGGCGGTAGCGGCGAGCGCAATGAGTCAATCCAGTATCTGATAACCGGCGCAAACCTCGACAAACTCGCCGAATACTCGGAAAAATTAAAAGCGAAAATGCGCGAATTGCCCGAAACGATTGACGTTGACTCGTCGCTCGTCGTCGGCAAACCCGAACTGCGCCTTTCAATTGACCGCGAGCGGGCGGCGGATTTGGGCGTGGCAGTCGAAGATGTTTCCGAAGCGTTGAACATTCTGCTTGCCGGCAGTGAGGTTTCCACGTTCAATTCCGGCAGCGACCAATACGACGTGCGCGTCCGCGCCAAAGGCAGTTTTCGCCGCACCGAAGCCGACTTAAAACAAATGAGCGTCCGCTCGGAAAAAGGACAAAATATTACGCTCGACCAGCTCGTCAAATTTGAAGCGGCAACCGCGCCGTCTACTATCGAGCGGTTCAATCGCCTGCGGCAAGTAACCGTTTTCGCCAACGTCCGACCGGGCGCGTCCATTTCCGAAGCGACCGCCAAAATTGACGAAATCGTCGAAAACTTAAACTTCGAGCCGGGCTATCAACCGGCGGTCAGCGGCGATGCCAAGCAAATCGCCGAATCCGGCTACTACTTTCTGCTCGCCGCGAGTCTCACTTTTATTTTTATGTATATGGTTCTGGCGGCGCAGTTCGAGTCGTTCATTCACCCGATTACGATTCTTTTAACTCTGCCGCTCGCCGTCCCGTTCGGCATTTTGTGTCTGCTTTTAACCGGGCAGTCAATGAATATTTTCGCTCTTCTCGGCTTGCTCGTCCTGTTCGGCATCGTCAAGAAAAACGCCATTTTGCAGATTGACCACACGAACGGCTTGCGGGCGAAAGGAATGAATCGCTACGACGCAATCATTCAGGCGAACCGCGACCGTCTGCGACCGATTTTAATGACGACCATCGCCTTCGTCGCCGGAATGATTCCGCTTTTAATCTCAACCGGCGCGGGCGCGGCGACGAACCGCTCCATCGGAACGCTCGTCGCGGGCGGACAAACTCTGTGCCTGCTTTTAACGCTGCTCGCCGTGCCGGTTTTCTATTCGCTTTTCGATGATTTAACCGAATCGTCAATTCGGAGACGGTTCGCCATCCGCCGCCGTCTGCTAAAAATGCAGTTCAGGCAGCGGCTCAAAACATTCGGCGACGCGTGAGGGTTAGCCGCGCCGCCGATACACCAGAAAACTTAGCTGACCGACACAAAGAGCTAAAAAATTCAGGGAGTATAAATCAATATGAAAATCAAGTTAGGGATATTTTTATTCGCTCTTTTAAGCGTTTCGACCGTTTCCATTTTCGCTCAATCCGGCGACCAATCGGACGAAGCCGACCGCCGGCTGCAAGGCTCGGTCGGCTACTCAACCGAGCGCAAAAGCGGCAATAAAACTTTCAGCCGCCGCGCGTTCGGCACCGGCGAGAGCAACCGGAATTTAAACGGCATCAACGTCGAAGGAACGTATTATATTACGCCGGTGGTTGGAGTTACCGGGAATTTCAGCGCGCATTTCGACAGGGACGACGTGACGATTCCGGTTGGAGTTATCGGCTCGACCGTTAACCGGAACGTGCGGTTCAAGGAGCAAACCTACAATTATATGGTGGGACCGCAGGTGCGTTTTCTGAACCGTTCGCGCGTCACGCCGTTTGCCAGAGTGCTGCTCGGAGCGCAGACGACCCGCACGAAACTCGAAGGATTCAGCAGCAGTTCGCGCAGTTTCAACCGCACTAATTTCGCCCTCGCCATCGGCGGCGGCGTGGACGTGCGCGTCAATAAAAATTTCGCCGTCCGCGCCGTCCAGATAGATTATCTGCCGTCGTTCGAGCGGCGCGACCGCGCGGATATTTTCGGCACGGGAAGGCGGTTCGAGGCGGAGCGCGTTGACCAGGTGCGCGTCGGATTCGGCATCGTTTTTAAATAAGCAACGTCGCCGAAATGACCGGTCGGATGGGAGTTTTACACGAGCAAAGGGAAAATCCGACCGGTCTTTTACACACATAATTACAAGCCAAAAAATTTTCTTTCAAAGATGATTGGTATGAGATTCAGGCAATGAAAAGCATTTTTTACAAACTTTTTCAGGCGGCGGTCATAATCACGTTTTTTACGGTCAATACATTTTCGCAGCAGGTCGCGGAAAATCCATCGCCCGCCGCCGAGGTTCCAAAAAATCAAGCCGAGCAAAAGAAAGAATCGGCAGCAAATTTAACTGAAAATAAAGCAGTAGTTTCAGATTCCGTTTTCGCTGAGCCGAAAAACGTCAAAAGTCTGGAGCGCGTCGGCGTATCCTCTCTTGAGCCGTTCGCGTTGACCGTCGAGGTAGCGATCCGGCTCGCGCTCGACAATAACAATGAAATACGCGCCGCCGAAACGGATGTTCGCATCGCCGAATACGATTTGAAAGCGGCTCGCGGCGCGTTCGACCCGGTTTTCGAGAGCGAAAATTATTACGAGCGTTCGGTTACGCCGACGGCTTCGGTTTTAGAAGGCGGCGCGGACGGCAAACTCAAACAAAGCGGTTTTTATAACAATTTCGCGGTGCGCGGCGCGGTTCCGCGTTTCGGCGGCAGCTACCGTTTTGAATTTAACAACTCGCGCACAAATACAAATTCGCCGTTCAGTTCACTGAACCTGCAGTATCCGTCCTCTTTTTCGCTCAATTTCACCCAACCCTTATGGCGAGGTTTGCGACGGGACGAAAACCGCCGCCGCGTCGCGGTCGCCAAGAAAAACATCTCGCTTTTCGACGCGCAGTTTCGCCAACGCGCCATCGAGATAATCGAGCAGACCGAAGCGGCGTATTGGGATTTGGGGTTCGCGCTCAAAAATCTGCAAGTCCAGCGCGATGCGGTCGCGGCGGCGCAAACGCAGCTCGAAAGTCTGCGGAGACAAATCGAACAGGGCGTGCTGGCTCCGATTGACCAGGTGCAGGCGGAAACGCAAATCGCCAATTTCAAACAAAATTTATACGCCGCGCAGGAACAGGCGACGCGCTCTGAAAACAACCTCAAAAGATTGCTGCTGACCGACCGCAATCATCCGGTCTGGTCGCAAACTGTAATTCCGATTTCGCCTGCCAATCTCGACGCGCCGCGCATCAGTCTGCCGGAAGCCGTCAGAAGCGCGTTAGAGAATCGTCCCGAAATCGCCCGCTGGCAAACGAATGCTGAAATCAATCAAATAAACACCCGTTTCCAGCGCGAGCAGACGAAACCGCGCGTTGATTTAATTGCCGTTTATCGCGCCGATGGTTTAGCCGGAAGTTTGTCGGCGAACAATAATTCGGGCGATGTTTTCGGCGGCGACCGAGCTTTGCGCGACCGCGTGAATGAATTATCGAACCGTGCCGGACTGCCGCCGCTCCTGCCCCCGCCGTCAACCAATTCCAACATCGTGCCAGGCAATTTAATCGGCGGCGGCGGTCGTTCGCTCTCGAATCTGTTCAGTCAAAATTACCCGACTTTCCGCGTCGGCGTACGCGTCGAAATCCCGTTCGGCAACCGCGCCGCCAAAGCCGAACTGGGTCGCGCTCTCGCCGAAGGCACGCGGCTTGAATACGAACGAAAGCAAATCGAACAGGACATCGAAGCCGAAGTCCGCAACGCTCTCCAGGCGGTTTCATCCGGCGAAGAACGTCTCCGAGCGGCAACCGATGCCCGCGTAGCCGCCGAAAAACAATACGAAGGCGAACGCCGCCAGTTCACTGCCGGAACTTCGACCGTTTTTCTCGTGCTGGAACGGCAAACCACGCTCGTCGCCGCGCAGGGACGCGAAATTGAGTCCCAGACGAATCTGAGAAAAGTAATCGCCAACCTGCGGCGCGTCATCGGCGGCACGCTCGATCAATCGAATATAACTTTACTAATTGACGTTCGTCGGCAGGAAACCGTCGAACGCTGAAAAAAATGACATTTAGTCTTCAGATTATTTGAATTGAGTTGGAAGCTCCACAATCAAAATTTTGTTAGATTCATCTCCAATTCAATGGACGCGAGGCGAAACAGCTCGCCTCTTATCACGTTATTTTGTTTAATGCCGAGTTGCTTTCTAGCGGTTTCGCCCGCGTCATCTCAACCGTTGGGTCGCTTCGCTTGCCGAGAACCTTCTGTGTAATTTGTTTATAATGTTTGAAATCAATAGTTAAAAGAGTGGATCAAATACAAAGTTATAATTGGGCTTGGATTAACATTATGTGCGGGTCTTACGTCTTATCACAAATGCCAGCGTCGTGAGCTTCTGTTTTTCTATATTTAGTTCCTGCAATCGCACTTGCAGTCGCTGTTCGCCTAGCTCAAGGAATTTCCTTCGCAACTGTTTCTAGTTGGCGAATACATCGCGTTATGCGGAATTATTTTAGTTAATAATTTGGGAAAAGACGACCCAATAAATAAACTATGACTCACTTAATAAAAGAGAGTGCATTACAGCTAATCGGTAATACGCCGATTGTTTCGCTCGACAGAATTTATCCGGGTTCGAGTCGTTTGTTAGCTAAAGCGGAGTTTATGCAGCCGGGCGGAAGTATTAAAGACCGTGCGGCAAAGCAAATAATCGAAGACGCTTACCGCTGCGGAACTTTGCGGCGCGGACAAATGGTGATTGAAATGACAAGCGGAAATATGGGCGCGGGGTTAGCGGTGGTTTGCAATGTTACGGGCAATCCATTTGTTGCAGTAATGTCTGAAGGTAACAGTCCGGCGCGAGTCAGAATGTTGGAATCTTTGGGAGCAACAGTCGTGCTTGTTCCGCGAGTGGACGGCACTGCCGGACGAGTTACCGGCTCTGACATTAAGCGAGCGGTTGAAAAAGCAATCAACTTAACCGAACAGAATAATGCCTTTTATGTTGACCAATTTAACAATCCAAATAGCGTAACGGCTCACGAGGAAGGAACTGGACCAGAAATCTGGAACGCTCTCGACGGAAAAGTTGATGCATTTGTTGCGAGCGTCGGCAGCGGCGGAACTTTTGTCGGCACATTGACATTTTTAAAGAGAAATAATCCTGACATCATTTGCGCGGCGGTTGAACCAGCAGGCGCGGAAGTGTTGGCGGGAAAATCTGTCGCCAAATCACAGCATTTGTTACAAGGAACGGGTTATGGTTATGTGCCGCCAAAATGGAATGCTACTTTAGCCGATTCATTTATAGCCGTCAGCGACGAAGAAGCATTATTCTTCAAAAAAGAACTTGCCGAAAAAGAAGGTTTGCATGTTGGCTTTTCCGCCGCCGCGAATGTTTGTGCGAGTGTTAAATTTTTGGATTCGCGGCAGACGAAAGCGGACATCACGATTGTTACTGTTTTATGTGATAGCGGATTGAAATATTAAAAACGATTTCTTAGCGAAAACGCAACCCAACAATTCAGCTATGAAAGAAGTAGTCAAGCACAAACTCTCCTTGTCCCGCCAAAATTGCTGACTGCGGCGGGCTAAATGTTGATATTCGCCAGATGGCGTGCGCGAGTTTGCTGAGAAAGAATGTTGAATTAAACCGGAAGTGTCGCCGATGATGCCAATTTGCAGTGACCTTTTTCAAAAATTGAACTAGCTTCACTGTCCCAGTCAGCTATTGGAGACTTGCCTTTTTAACAGACAGCCTATGGTCGTATAGCGTAGTGGCATTGAATGACAGTCGCCTATAGCCAATGGATGGAACTCGAATCTTGGTTATACAAGTTTCGGCTCATGAATTAAGTTTGGAGACTGACCGCCACCCGCCGGGCATTCACCTTATTTAGGGACAAATGGTTAATCAATCGGTTCTTTATCAAACAAGCGAAACGCTCCGGGGCATAGATATTTTACGCCGATGAACGACGGACTTCAACGGAAGTTAAATGCCCGTCTTTCATCCTACCAATGGACGTGAGGGCGAAACAGCGGCTTTATTTTCGTGTTGTCCGTTAAACTTCGGCGGGCTTGGCGGCGGTTTCGCCCTGCGTCGTCTCAACCCTCCGCATTCTTTCGGTTTTACCGAAACTTTTGTTTTGCTTGAGCGTGTTAAAAAAATTGAACTAGACCGCTGCGCTTTAATAACTTGCGCGGTAATTTTTGCATTTTAAGCGGCTGGTTTCGCGCCGGGTCTGCTTAATTTTCGGTCGGATTATTCGACCTTTTTGATTCAAACAAATCACTATGGAAATTGTCATTGCAGCACTCGGGTCGCGGGGAGATGTTCAGCCGTATGTGGCTCTGGGACAGGGCTTAAAACGAGCCGGTTACTTTGTCAAATTGGTGACTCATCAAAACTTTGCGGAGATTGTCAATTCGCACGGGTTAGAGTTTTGTCCGGTTTCCGGTAATGTCGAGGAGCTTTTTGAAACCGAGGAAATGCGGCGGCTTTTGGAAAAAGGGGATTTTCTCGCCCTTACTCGCATAACGGCGAAAGAAGCCAAACGGCTCGCCGTCGTATGGGCGGAGGAAGCACTCGGTTACTGCCGCGGCGCGGATTTCCTGATAGCCGGACTTGGAGGACTTTTTATCGGGCTGTCGCTCGCCGAAAAGTTGAACGTGCCGTTTTTGCAAGCGCATCTCGTTCCCTTCACGCCGACCAGGGAATTCGCGGGCGTGATTTTTCCCGAATCGCTTTCCCGGCTCGGAAATTCGTTTAATCGTATTTCGCACCGTCTAGTCAGACAAATGATGTGGCAGGGTTTTCGGGCGGCGGATAATCTGGCGCGGAAAAACGTTTTAAATTTACCGCGCGCGCCTTTTCTGGGATTGTATAATTCAGATAGGTTAAAAGCGCATCCGGTGCTTTACGGATTCAGTCCCTCGGTAATTCCGAAGCCGACCGATTGGAGCGACGACGTTCACGTAACCGGCTATTGGTTTTTAGACTCGGCTGCTGACTGGACGCCGCCTGCCGAATTGTCGGAATTTTTGGAAAACGGCTCGCCGCCCGTTTATATCGGTTTCGGCAGTATGAGCAATCGGAAGCCGGAGGAGACAGCCGATTTAATTTTAGACGCGCTGGCGCAAACCAATCAACGCGCCGTAATGCTTTCGGGTTGGAGCGGATTGGAAAACAAAAACTTGCCGGAGACGGTTTTTATGGCAAAATCAATTCCGCATTCGTGGCTGTTCGAGCGGGTTTCCGCAGTCGTTCATCACGGCGGAGCGGGAACAACCGCCGCCGGTTTTCGAGCCGGCGTTCCTTCGATTATTGTTCCGTTTTTCGGCGACCAATCTTTTTGGGGACGCAAAGCGGCTGAACTGGGCGTCGGCACTGAACCGATACCGCGCAAAAAACTGACGGTCAAAAAATTGGCGGAATCTCTGCAAATCGCCGCTCAAAACAAGATAATGCGCCTTCGCGCCGCGGATTTGGGCGCGAGCATACGAGCCGAAAAAGGGGTTGAAAACGCTGTCTCCATCGTATCAAGGTTAAGTTTATGATTGTGTGAAATCAGCCGTAATTGCTGGTGTCGTATGTTGAAACAGGTTAACGACATGCTGGACGTGATGGCGGAACAGCGGCTTTCTCATCGGAGTTGTCTTTTTATTTTAACCCTGCGCGGTGGCGATTTCGCCCCGCGTTAATTCAACCGTTCGACGTTCTCGTTTTACTACAGCGAATTTAAAATTTAGAATTACGAATCGAAATCTAAAAGCGATTTTTGACTGCCTGAACGAAGTGATTGAGATTTTGGTTTTGCTCGGAAAGCGTGGCGGCGAACCACGTTTTCGCGGTGTTCTCGCCGGCGAGTGGGCATACCTTGATTTTCTGCTTTTTTAAGTAAGGCTTAACCGCCCATTCCGCCATTATGCTCACGCCCATTTCCGCCGCGACCATTTCGATAATCGCTTCGGTGAGTTGAAATTTTTGGATGCGGCGCGGTTTCGCACCGGCAAAATAATTGTCCAAAATCAAATTGCCGTTGTCCGGCACGTTATAATAAATAAAATTTTCGTCCGTAAAATCTTCAGGTTTAAGCGGTTTGCTCATTTGCGCGAAGCGATGATTGGCAGGCACGACGGCGACCATTTTATCTTCAAATAATGCGGTGACAAACAGATTTTTGTTGGCGGGCTGACTGCTGATAATCGCTACGTCGAGTTCGCCGCGTTCCAGAAATAAAAGCGGCTGCTGCGTCGCTTCGACCACGATTCTGACTTCAATATCACGGTTGTTTTCTTTGAAACGCTGGGCTATTTTCGGCAGCCAGTGATAGCAAGTGTAGCATTCGGTACTCAAGCGGATGACTTGGTTTTTGCCCGTCTTAAAAATCTGCATCTGCCGATTTAACTCGTCAATCTGCGGCAAAACGCTGTGCGCCGTTTTGACTATTTGCCGACAAACTTCGGTCGGCACGAGTTTCTTGCCCACGCGGTCAAACAATTTCAAACCCAACCTTTTCTCCAAATCCCGAATTTGATGGCTGAGCGCGGGCTGCGTCAAATAAAGCTGTGCGGCGGCTTTGGTAATCGAACCTTCCGTCACGATTTTTTCGACTGTTTGAAGCTGCTGTAAACTAAAGTTATTCATAAGGTTGGCTCATCATTTTGATAAAAACAATTCAATATCTTTATCATTTGTAAAATAATACACTGACGATGTTTTTGCAAAAAGAGATTTGCAACAAAAATAACACGAATGAATATGACAACAATTTTTCTGGCGGCAACCAACGCGGCAAATTCGGTTAAATATTCGTGGACGACTTATTGGGTGATTGCGGTTGATTTAATTGTCGCCGCGATTGCGGTTTGGCTGCTCAAAAAAGGGAAAGCGGGGACGGCGACGCAGTTGATTTTTGGGCTTGGCTCGCTTTTTTGGATTGGTTTTTTGGGGTGGCTGTTTGAAGGCAAGAGGATTTTTCCGGCGGACATTTCGGGCGCGGCATTTTACGCCGTGATTTTGGTTGCTGTCGCAATGGTTTTGACGCTTTTCTGGACGACTCTGCGCGGCGTGTTTGCGAATCTGTCGCAAGAACAAATTCAACTCGCGCATGGGTTTAGAGTTTTCATCGGGGCAGGTTTTTTGATGGAGGGCAGTTTGTCCGTGATTCCAAGCTGGTTCGGCATTATGGACGGTTTTTTGCACGTCACATCCGGCTTTCTCGCGCTGATGGCGGCAATCGCGCTGCTGAAAAATTCTCCGTCCAAAAACTCGCTCCTGTGGCTGGCAAACATTGTCGGGGTGGCGGATGTGCTGATTATCGCCAGCAGCATTTGCTTTGCGGTGTGGAGCGACTTAGGTCCGTTTCACAATATAATGTATACCGTTTTTTACGCCGCGCCGATCCTGCTATGGCTGCATTTCGTTTCGATTCTCAAATTATTGCGGTTAATGCCCGCCGGAGATTAATAGAAATTATGCCGTATGTGAACATCAAAATCACCGACGAAAACGCCACGAGCGAGCAAAAAGCGCGTTTGATTCGCGGCGTAACCGAATTATTGAGCGAGGTTTTAGATAAAAATCCAGCGACGACCATCGTCGTCATTGACGAAGTGGCAACGGATAATTGGGGCATCAACGGCGACAGCGTGACGGTTCGCCGGGAGCGCGAAACAAAGAAATGATGATTGAGACAATTATTGAAACAAAGGAGACGGCAAATGAAAACCGAACAAACGCCGATTAACGGCGCGGAAGACAAAGCGAATTTGAGCCGACCGATACTTGCGTTATCGGATTTTTACGATGCTTTTAACAATCGGGATTTAGCCAAAATGTCGCAAAACTGGGCGCAAACTGACGAAGCCGCAATGGACAATCCGGTTGGCGGTATCAAACGCGGCTGTGCGGAAATCGAAGCCGTATACGAACGAATCTTCAACGGCGCGGCGCAGGTTTACGTCGAATTTTACGATTACACTCTGCACGAAAGCGGCGAGATGTTTTTTGTCGTTGGCAGAGAACGCGGGGAGTTCCGCATCGGTGCGACGACCGTTTCTCTGGCAATCCGCACCAGCAGAATATATCGTTTGATTAACAACGAATGGCGGCAAGTGCATCATCACGGCTCGATTGATGACGCGAAATTGTTAGCGCAGTATCAGCAAGCGGTTAAACAAGGAATTCGATGAACAATCAAGCAGCTAATTGGGCAATTATTCTGCTGCTTTATTTGATGCTGGCTTTCGCGGCGGGCGCGCTCATTCCATTGCAGGCGGCGGCAAACGCTGAAATCAGTCGTCAGCTCGGCAACACAAACTACGCCGCGTTAATGCTGTTTGCCGGCGGATTGGTATTTGTGGCAATCGCGGCGTTTATAGTCAATTCCTTGTTATTAATTATTAACTCCTGAAAACAGCCGTCTGCGTTTATGACGGAAAACATTTTCCGAAAGCAAGAAAAAGTTTCGGCGAACCTTTGAAACGAATTTTGCGCGTCAAAACCGCCCACGCGAAGTTTTTTTCTTTTGCCAGAAATCCGAGCCACGTTTCGGAATCAGCAATAACCTTTAAATTCGCTGCGCCAACGAGTCCATTTTCAACTTTGATTTGTTGATTTTTTATCGTGACGGTCGCTTCCGCTGTTTCTTCACCCGTAAAAACAAAATGATAAACGGCATCCAGTCCTTCGGCTTGATTACGCTGAAACGAGCCGGACATTCGGGCTAAAAATACTGCAATCGAACGCGGGCGAATGCCGTTGCTGATTTGTTTGACGGTTTTATGCGGAAAGCGTTTGACGACGTGCCGTTCGGCATCGGAATTTTTAATGACGTAGATTATTTCCTCTTTTTCCTGAAGCGGCTTCAAAACGTCCTGAAGAAATTCCTTGCGATTTTCGAGAAACGGCGCGATGACATCTTCGCCCGCCGAATAAATGGCGAGCAAACCGAGAAACGCGCCCAAGACCATCGTCTGCGCGTTATGAAATTTGGCGTGCGGCAACCACAGAGGGTTATAAATATGCGTTTCGTTCCAGTCCGCCAAATATGGAGACACCGCAGTAAATATCGCCACCAAAGAAATCAGCAGCTTGCCGATTGACCATCTTGTATTGGTTGTTGAATTCATAATTTATATTCAAACTCTGTAAAAAATATTTTATCTGAAAGTAGTTTTACATACAACTATTACTTCAAAAAAAATTAACCTCTCATTTTGTCCAGAAGTGCATTCAGATGAAAAGCCTCCGATTCGCTCAAGGGACTTAAGTTGTCTTTCCGGGCGTTTATAAATTCGTCTAATTCCTTCAATTTCAGCAATCCGTTTTCAGTGATATTTATTTCATAATGCCGCCTGTCCAACGCCGACTGACTAACCTTAATCAATTCTTTGCGAACCAATTTTTTAACAATTAAAGTAAGGTTCGAGTTAGGCGCGACCATTCTTTTCAGAATGTCTTTCTGGGACATATGTTCGGGATGCTTGCCTCTCAAGATTCGCAAAACATTGAACTGCTCGTGCGTCAAACCGAAAGGCTTCAGATTAGCGGACATTTTATTGTAAATATAATTAGCCGTGTAAAGCACGTTTAGATTAGCCTTCACACCTTCATTGATAAAACTCGATTTAATGTCGTCTTCAAAACCTGCCATATTTCAACCTAAACAATTAGCTTGATAGTAATAGTAATACATACAACTAATTTGTGCAAATAGTTTTTATCCAAAATGAGGTCAATATTTTTATTTGGCAGAAGGATATCTGACTCGGCGAAAATCCAAATTCCCGCCAAGAAATTTCACCTTCGTAGAGGAAACCGCCGGATAGGTGAATTTTGAAAGTATAAATAACACTGAAACGATTTTTGAGTCGAGTATATTTATGCCATAGTTTTCTTTGATTTAAGGCGATGGAATTTTTGTCTTGAACGCCTGCTTATCTAATGACTACCACTTTGCATAATTTCAGCTTTGACCATTCTTTGTCAGCATTGACAGCTGGAACATTCAGCTTTATCGCCAGAGCAAGACAAGCCCGGTCGCCCAATGATAAGCCGTATTGTTTAGTCAGTGGTCTCAAGCGGGCGGCGCCCCACGCCAAATCTTCCGTAAAATCTACGACCTCACCGATACCCAAAATACAGACGGCAATTTGCCCGCTTATATCGTCCATTCCGGCTTCGAGCAATTTTGCGGCAACTTCAGATAGGTTAACGGTACTAATCGCGGATTCCAACAAAAGCGGAATAACTTTCTTTTCACCACACTCGCCGTTTAAGACTGCTAAAACAGCCGAGGCGTCAAGTACATTTTTAATCATTTGCAATCTTATTCTGAAGCGGCTTCCGAGCGGCGTTCGGCAAGCAGTTCTTCGACAAGACTGCGGCTTGCAGGAACCTGCTGTCGGACCAAGGCTTGCGCTTGCCGGACGGCTTCCGCCTGAGTCAAAAGTCGCACCTCGCCGTTGTTTTGCAAAACAAGGGTAAGGACATCCCCGACTCGCAGTCCTAAACTTTTGCGAATCGACGCCGGGATGACGACGCGGTTTCCGTTGGTTAATTTGGTTACTTCTGCAATCATGGATAATATTATACGATATGGCTAGAATCTTCACAATGGCATAAAAATCAAATATGGCTCTACCATAAATTTAGACAGTTTTACCTTGAGATTACACATTTCGGAAAAATGTGTAATCTTGATTTTAGGCAAAAATGAGTCTAAGATTCATTTGTGGTAAATCTTGACGAACAACTCCAAACTTTAAATTCCAAGGATTTTTCCGTTTCGCTTGACGTGAATGCGGTCGTCGAAAGCTGGCTGACTCGAACGACTAATTCTTCACTAAAACGAAGCAACGACATTCGCAACGATAAATCGAAAGCCGTTTTCGATTTTTTTGATTATTGCGGAAAATCCGCTGAACAGGTTTTGCCATCTGATGTCGAAGAATGGCGATGGAGTTTGAAAACGCAAAGATTGGCTGACGGCACGATTTATAATCGAATATCGGCGCTCGCTCAATTTTACGAATATTTGCGAAATGAGGTCGGGATGATGAAGTTTATTCCGATCAATCCGGCAAAAGTTTCGTTGCCGAAAGCTGGGAAGCCGTTTCAATCGGAAAGCGTCAAAGCTTTATCGCGTGAGGAACTTGGGAAACTGCTCGAAGTAGTCGCGGGTCACGCCGCTGCCGGACAGCCCGTTCATTTGAGAGATAACGCAATTTTGCAGTTTTATGTAGCTACCGGCAGACGACGCGCCGAAATCATCAATCTTCGCGGAAACAGTATTGAAATCAAAGACGGCAGGTTTTTTATCAAAGCGAAAGTAAAGGGCGGATTTTTCTTAAACTTTGAACTCGATGACGAAACTACTAAAAACGCTTTATTCATTTACCTTGAAACGACAAATCGAGCTGATATTTTCGGGAAGGACGAACCGCTCTGGCTGCGGCACGACAAAGGCGCAAAATCCGGGAAAAATAAAGGCTTAACTTCGCACGGATTTGCCCGCCGGATGGAAATCTATGCCGTAGAAGCCGGAATAAAACACTTTCATATTCATCGCCTGCGGCACACGTTCGCCAAAATCGTTTCGGAATACTCAGAATCAATGGCTGAAACTCAAGAAGCTCTTGGACACTCCAACATCAAAACCACGCAGATTTATGTGCAGAGGCTCGCGGTTAAAAAAGACAAACACTCGAAATCTATTCGGGACGCGCTGAAAAAATAATTGCGGTTTTTAGATAACTTTTCTTAAAATGACTCGAAATAAAGGAATGGAACGATGAGGCTTGTATTGAAAAAAGCGATTATAGGGCAAATATGAAGGCAGGTTTTTTATAAAATAAGGAAAAGTCGGCGTTTGATCGCCGACTTTTCCTTTGCTCTTAAATCTGAATTGAATCTGACTTATTTATTGAAAGCTATCTTTGAAACGCTTGCCGCCTGAAAATTTAACGGTTTTGCTTGCCTTGATGGTAATCGCTTCGCCGGTTGAGGGATTGCGCCCCTGACGTTCAGCGCGCTGCCCGAGTTTCAATTTTCCGATTCCGGCAAGTTGAACACTGCCGTTTGCTTTAAGTTCGGAAATTAAAAGTTCAGCGTGAGCGTCCAATACTTCTTTTGCTTTCGCTTTGGTAATGCCGGTTGTTTCGGCGAGTGCCCTGACCAGCTCAGTCAATGATTTTTCTTTAACGCCGGTAGATGCCGTTTTGCCGGATGATGCTTTTTTAGCTACAGCGCCGCCCGCCTTTTTTGCTGAATCGTTTTTCTTTGTTGCCATAATTAATAATTTTCCTGTTTTTAAAATTTGAAACTGCTTTGCTATCTAAAATAACTTATCACAATTTATGTATCAATTAGCTTCCAATTTTTTAATTCTTCCGCCTCAAATCCTTTGTTCCAAAGTTCCTGAGCGATTAAGAGTCGATGACATTTCTTCGGATCGCCGCACTCGCAAATCAACACTGCGTTTACATTAAATGAAATAAGAATTTTTATTCCCAGATCAAGATTTTGAATTTTAGCTTCTCCTTCACGGAAAGCACGACTGCCTAGATGCGGAAGATGATGATATTTTTCTCGCAAAAGAGTTTTGAGATAAATCTGCCGCCAGCGCATTATTTCGCTGGTCGGAGAAAATCGCACGTCAACCAGCACCGCGTCGAGCGTGTTGAGCAAAGGCTTCAAATCGTTAATATCTTTGCCCGCGTAGCCGGTGATGTAGAATTTGATTTTCGGTTGCGGCACGGCTTCGGTCATCATTCCCAAAATTTAGGGCGGCGTCTCCCACACCGCCGCCCGCTTCGGGCGAGGTCCTCACCCCCTCGCCCTTGTTCCCTGCCCGCGGGGAGCGGGCAGATTAGAACAAATGTTACCCGAATAAAGCGATAGGTCAAGCCTACATATAAAAGCTGTAAATTAAAGGAAATGGATTCACACGCCAGCAGCTCGCGACATCAACAACTCATCTGCAAATTCGGAATAACTGATTGCCCGCGCAATTCATTATAAAAGCGGCAAAGTCATTACATATGTTCACATTTTCTCACTGGATACCAATAAAACATCCTAAATTCCTTGTATTAAAGAGTTAAAAAATGTTAAAAATTATAAAGGTAATTCTACCTTTTCCTAAATCCAACCTGAAAATTAAAATCCTTGAACATAATCGCTTCGCTCCAAGATTTAATTAAAACATCACCCGGTCGTACCGCTCGTGAGTATAGCCAAAAATTGCGAACCTTGGGATTTACATCTGCGGACAAAAGCATTGTTAACAGCGCGCTTTATCGTCATCGGCAACTTTTTGAATTTTGTAAAGATAATGATAATAGTCCGCGCTGGTTTCTGAAGGATATTAATGCGACACAGCATAAGGACGAACAGCCGGTAAGGAAAGTTAAACTCAATAAAAATACCGGCGGAAAATTAAGTCTTTATCATTGGCAGAAAGAAGCGTTAAAGAAATGGAAATCGCAAAATTGTCAGGGCGTCATCGAAGCCGTCACCGGCGCCGGTAAAACATTAATCGGAATCAGCGCGACCATCAAGCAGGTCGAAGAAGGCGGCTTCGTCCTCGTAATAGTTCCTTCTTTGGAATTATTACGGCAATGGGAAATAAAACTTAAAGAAAATCTGCCCGATGCTCGAATCGGCACTTTCGGCGGCGGAGCGCAGGTTACGTTTAATGATTGCGAAGTAATTGTAGCGACCGTCAACGCCGCGCGACATTGGGATTTGTCTCCACCCGAAGAAGAAAACGGACTTTTAATCGCCGACGAGTGTCACCGCTATGGCTCGGAGTGTAACAAGGAGGCACTTGACGAACGCTTTACGCGGCGGCTCGGTTTAAGCGCTACTTATCAACGTAACGATAACGGAAATGCCGACTGGCTTGAACCTTATTTTGGCGAAACCTGCTTTACTCTGGATTATGAACGGGCAATTGACGACGGCGTTATATCGCAATTCTCGGTCGCGCTGATTGGAGTCGCTTTCTCAGATACCGAACGGATTGAGTATGACGAATATTCGGAAAAGCTATATCGATTGAAAAGGAAATTACTCAACGGTTTTGACATCACTGAAGAGCCTTTCGGCGAATTTATGAAGGAGGTTTCACTGCTTGCCGGCGGCGGATATGAAGAAGGAACCGGAATCGCGCGTAGTTACCTTTCCGCATTTGAAAAACGTCGCGCGTTGCTCGCCGAATCACCGGCGAAAATAAAAGGACTGCTCAAATTAATTGATGCCGTAAAGAGTGCGAATCGAACATTAATATTTACGCAAACCGTTGAAAGCGCCGAAACGGTCGCGGAAACTTTACGGTTCAACGGCATTGAGGCGCAGGCGGTACACAGTAAATTGAAAATGGATGAGCGTCGCCGTATCCTGTCGGAGTTTGGAGAAGGAAAAATGAAAGTCATCGTCGCCCCGCAAGTACTCGATGAAGGCATTGACGTGCCGGAAGCTGATTTAGCGATTATCATCGCCGCCAGCAAAACCCGTCGGCAAATGATTCAACGGATGGGTAGAGTACTGCGCCGCAAACAAGACGGTCGGCTCGCTCGTTTCGCGCTTCTTTACGTGGAAGAAACTTCGGAAGATCCGCGAACGGGCGCACACGAAGAATTCATCGGAGAAATCACTTCCGTCGCTTGCTCCATAGAAGCATTCAGCAGCCGCGCGGCAGTCGATAAAATTTGTCGGTATTTGAGCGCATCCGTTCGTTAAAAACGAACATAAAACGTAACTGTTATGGCATTTTCTCAAACCGCGTGGGTCAAAAATTCAAGAGAAGCTACCGGACAAGACCAACTCGGTCTGCGGTTTTTCTCCGAAACTATTTATCAGGATTTGCTGCCTCACATAACGAATGTTACAAGTCGCGGTCGCTATTATTCATTTTACCCGTGGCTCATTCACGCGGTTGAAGTTCGCGCCAGTGAATTGAAAGATTTCTCACTGCAAATGATTGTGCGCCGTGCTGATTGCCTGCTGACTTTAATCGGACTTTATCACTATCAAATTTCGGAAAACGCCGGAAATCAGAGTTTTCACGATGGCTTCGTCGGCGCAAAAAAACTCAATTCTGTGTTAAACGAAATGTTGGAAACGCGCCAGTCGGTGCAGCTTTCCCGATACGCTGCCGAAGAAGAATCACCCGACCGGTATTTCAAAAACAAATTCGGCGGTCTCGGTCAATATTATTTCGGACCGCTCAGAGACGCCGGCATTCTCGCCTATAACGAAAAAGGCGAAATTCACTACACGGAAGACCGAGGATTGATTATCGCCGAAGCATTTGACGAATCCGTTTCAGGCGACGATTTTTTTGAAATCTTGAAAAACGATTGGGTTTCCGAGAGCGATTTAGAGAATTTGCAGGATTTTTGCCCGTGCCGATTGTCGGAAAATGAAGCGGAACAAAATGCGCTGATTGATTTTTTGTTTGCGCGCGATGAAATCTTTCAGCATCCCGCTTGGGTAAAACGAAGGGAATCATTAATTTTAATTTTGGATTACATCCAAAAATCGAGCTTTCACGGTTTAGAGATGCCGCTCGATTCTTCGAGCGTTCACAACTTTTTGAGCGCGGCTTATACGGATGCATTGAACGGTGATTTGCTTTGGAAGTTTGATGCCGAACAGTATTCGGAAACTAAATTATTGTGGCGGCAATATTACGCCGGAGAGCTGCTTTCATTCGCCGCTCAGAGCTTGTTTTGGGCGGGAATCACAAAACTGGTTAAAGACGATGACGCAGTAGCTGATTACAGGAGTTACGGAAGATGGTTTGCGGAAAAGTTCATTTCTTCGGTTGAAGACTTCGACGGCGAAGATTTTACGGCTGCCAGAGAAGAAATCGAGTTGAATCTTCCCGACATAACCGATTGGAAAAACGAAAATCACGAAATCAGCTTAACGCGGCAACTAGAGCAAATCATCAGAAACAAAAGCCTGCCGGAAAGACGGGAAAGGGCGGTCGAAGCCGCCGTAAGAATTTTGTTGTCTCTGGCGGCGCGATGGCAGTTTGAAGACGAGAAAACGAAAGCGAGTTTTCCAGTTTCATTTTCAAGCCAGCAACTAAGCGAATATCCAATCAATCTGACAAATCTTCTTAGTTTCGCCGAAAACGATTGGCGCGAAATGAAACTGGATGCGTGGCTTGCGTGGCTCGCCTCTCAATGGGGCGTGGAAACTCATTTGATGATCGCTTTGAGAAAATTACAAGGAGAGTCGCTCGACACCTTCAAAGTTTTTCCTTCGGAAGAAGGACTTCAGGTGAAAGAGGTAATTGGCGACAAAACGATTGAAGAAATTTTGCTGCCTGGATTTACCAGTCCGCGCCTGCGGACAACTTTGCAGATTCTCTGGGATTTGGGCGTGATAGCGCTTGAAGACAATTCTCTGATTCTGACATCGCTTGGCGAAACCGTTTTGGAGGAACTCGCCGGTGGCTAAATTTCAAGAGTTATCTTTGTTTGACGCAATCGGCGAAAGAAAAAACAGGTATGAGTTTTCTTTCGTTACTACTTTCAATGCCTATCTGCCTTTTTACGAACAAATTGCTCTGCGCCGGCTAGTCAAAGCTGGGTGCCGCGTCAATACATTATTGATGGATGCCGGACAATTCGCCGCTTCGATGAACGATGCGAGCGGCAAGCCGCTTCTGGCGGGGCGCGATTATACGATTGTTCCCGTTGATGCCGGGCGCGGAGTTTTTCATCCGAAAATACTTTTGCTTCTTGGAAAAGAATACGCGACGCTTTGCATCGGCAGCCATAATCTTACGCTTTCAGGATTCGGCAAGAATCGAGAATTAACCACCGTCTTTGAAATAAACCCGAACAGTGAAACCGGCGAGCGGCAAGTCTTCCGGGACGTTTGGAAAGCATTGCGTTTCTGGACGGCTAATCAGCCCGACGAACTGCTTGATTCATTTTTGTTCGTGGAAAAGGAAGTTTCCTGGCTGACACGGGCAGATGACGAATCGCAAAAAGTAAATTCGGATTTCTTTTATGCGCCTAATGAAAACGGATTATCGCTATGGGAACAAATCAAGTCGACATTGCCAACGCAAATTCGACGCGCGACGCTTGTTTCTCCGTTTTTCGACGAAGATTTGAAGTTTTTGCGCCAAATAAAAAACGAGTTAAGTCCAAAGGAATTTATCGTCGGAATCGAAACAAAAACCGTTCAGCTTTCGCCGAAAGCGTACAGCATTTTCCCTGACGTTAAGTTTGTCGAAGCGAGTAAGCTGCGGGAAAATCGTGGCTATCTGCACGCTAAGGCGATTTATCTTGAAACAGAAACGGGCGAAGAGGTTTTGATTTCTGGAAGCGCGAACGCGAGCGGCGCGGCTTGGCTCGGCGACAGCGTGAGAAACAACTGCGAAGCGGTAGTCGTTTTACGCGCAAAAGAAGCAGCTGCGGCGATTAAAGCTACCGGATTGCAGGAGTTGGCGAAGAGTCCCGCCATTGATTCAAAAGACTGGGAGACGATTGAAAGGAATAAACTCAAACGTGCTGATTTGTTTGCCGAAAAAGATAGACATTTTCTTTTGACGGCAATCGAAACCGAAGCCGGATTCAAGATTTTATTGAATAATACGAAATCTGAATTTGATTCAGCTGCCGAACTGGTCGACGCTAACGGCGAAACGATTTTCACCGGCGAGATTATCGATGATCCAAATCAAGATTTGTTCATCGAAGTCGCAAGTCATCAAACCCGTTACGCAACCAACGCGATAAAGCTGAATTTGGAGACGGGCGAATCATTTACCGCTTTTGTCCATCACACTGCCGCCATCGTCGCCAAATTTCACAAAGGTCAGCACCGCGAGTTTTTCGTCGCGCTGGAAAATTTCGATATTCCGGTGGACGACAAGTTTTGGCGGCTGTTTGAAAAAATTGTTTTTGTCGAGGGCGACGAACTACCCGATTATATGGAAGCGCAAGTTTCTCTCCGCTTTGAGCCGCAGAATTTGCGAGTAAAAGACGGCGACTCCGAAACGCTGCAAGAAACCTTTTCCGTCAAAACGGCTGACATTGGTTTTAAGGAAAGACTTTATCGAAACTCTTTAGACAGCGTTGGAGAGCTTTTAAGTTTTCTGAACCGCAGGCTTTATTCACCGAACGAGCTTTCTCAAAATTTCGATTTGCTTCCCGCTCAACCGGCAGACGAACTCATAGAACCGGAAGAATACGAAACGGAAGAAATAGTGGACCCGAAATTTGAACTCGAACGAATCGCTTCGCTCTATTATCAGCGAACGCGCACGATAATGCGCCGGATGGTTAAAAAATTATCATCGCTAAGTGCGTCGGAAAACCGCGTCCAAATCGCTGTCGTACGCCAGCTCGCCGTCGTTTTGGGCGTTCTGCATTGGATCATACAGTTGGAGAAAAGTGAAAAGTTTTCATTCAGCGAAGCAGAGTTAGATTCAATCGTCGAAGAAGAATGGAAATTGTTCGTTGCGGCAACCGCCTTTGTCAGCTCTGTTGAAAGCAAGACCGGCATAAACGAAGAGATTTCAACAAACCCCATTTCCGAACTGTCGTCAATAATCATCGGTTACCTCGTTTGGCTCGGATACGATTGCGGATTTGATATTTCAAAACTTGATGAATTCCGCAATCAAAAATATGGCGAAGAAAGGTCGGATGGTTGGATGAACGAAGAAGTTTTTGAAGCCGTCGCCTGTTTTCTGAAACTCGCCGTTCGATTCTGCGATGACGAACAGGCACAGAGGACGTTTGAAAAATCTGTTGAAAACGATTCGGCGACGGATTGGATTGAACGAAATATTGCGTGGATGAATAAAATCAATCAAAGCTCGAAAGATTTGCCCTCAGTTCCGGTCAAAAATCGAAAAGCCAAAATCGGCGACTTGGTTTACCTGACGAAGATGAAGGACAAAGAAATTCTGATCGTGTCGAATGATTCAAGCTCAATCACGGTCGTCGCGCTGAACGCCGAAAACCGGCGCAGAAAATTTGCCTCTGATTCAGTCGCGGTGATTGATTTGTGAGCCGGATAACTCCAAAGCCATTGATAATTAGTAACATTGTTTGATGTATGAATAAGCGCGGTCAAATAATTCCTGTTAATAGCAAAGCTCACGAAAGAATACGTTACAGATAAAACAGATTGCTGGCGTTAAAAGGTTAAAGATATTAAGCTGTCGGCTCCTTTGCCAAAATTTGAAAAATTACTTTTATATTTTAATTGCAGCGCGTCCTTTGCCACATTTCGGGCATCCGCTCTTTCCTGCTTTCCAAAAAGATTTTGCAATGTAATTAATTTTAGAAAGCCATTCGCTACTGTCCGACGGACATTTGAACCAAGCTTCCCGATTGGTTCCGCAGGTTAAATTTTCCGGCTTTAAACCAGCAGATTCATTTTTCGCAAAATCACAGAATTCAGCGACAAATTGCGGATAAACTGCCGCCAACGAATTGTTTTCTGTCGCTGAAAACCTCCGGGTTTGATTTTTCCCCTTTTATTCTGAAGTTAGATCACAATCGCCCTCAAACTCGATAATATACGGTTCTTCATTTACATAACGTTTGCGCCTGCGTCCGCGAAACTTAATGTGGATTTTTTCATCAATCACAGGACCGACGGTAAGTTCGAGAATGTGTTCGCAAGTTTCGCTGGTAATTAAATGAAAAACGCTCCAGAGGCGCGCGAGCGGTAAAAACGTGTCAACTTCTTTTTCAAGATTTTGCCAAAGATCGGGTAGAACACTTCCTTCTGCTTTTACTCGCGTGTTGAAACCACTAATAAAAAGATTTACCATTGCTTGATTCAAATCAAGATAATTCCTACTTGTCATAGACGCGGGTTTTTCGTTTAGTAAGATAAAACGCGCTCGCATTTCCGCAATTTGGTTTGGGGTTACACCATTGACGGTCATTTCGGAATGAAATCCAGAATCGGTTTTTTCTAATTGCAAGAGTAATTCCCAATTATCTTTATTTTGTGCCGATTTTCGCTTTGCCTCCAACACGCGCACGATAGCTCCGGTATTCTGATATGCAAACGGAATCGGGTCTTGCCTGCCGTAGCCGTTAGGCTGAAGTGCGCGGAAAGAAGCATCTTCATCCGCGCTAGTGACCAGCACTTTCAATGAAATCTTTCCGTCACCGAGTTCGTTGACTTCCTCCACGAGAAAAAAACCAGTTTTCAGAAGAAACCACCTACCCGAATCATTCAATCTTTCAACTTTAGTCTCACGGGGTTGTTGCCGGTGAGCGGCGGACTCAGATTCTACCTCAACTTTTGGCGGTTCCAGCTTTCTGGGGTTTACATGTTCGAGCCAGAGTTCGATATGATTGCGAAATAATCTTTCAAATCCATTCGTATTCGTATAATCGTGCGGCTTTCCCTTTTCTCTTATTTCGTCTCGAAAAGCCAGAACTTTTCCCTTTTGCTCGGTTGCTTTTACGCTGTCCAAATTAGAAGGAGCCTGATTGAAATAAAACATAATGTGAGGACGCCCGGCTTCCTCGAAAGCTTTCGCTCCTCGTCTAAACTCCTCTTCGGTTCCCGATCCCGCTCGCGGGTTTTGAGTTCCGAAACGATTCCACATTATGCCGACAAACAAATCATATTCGGACATATCTTGAGCTATTTGTTCGTTGACGTGAGCCTGCGCGTCTTTGCCGTAATCTGGATAGCTGTCGTTTTCCCAATCATTGGTTTCGAGCCGAATTCCCATTTGTTTTCCAAATGTTCGGTTAATATCTCTGCAAACTTGTCTAACAATTTCTCGTTCCTCGTTTACATCGCCGGGTGAGGCAATAAAGACGCTGACGATTTGTGCACTTTCCATATTTTGATAAAGAGTTTTTTGATAAAATTAATGAGAGAAATCATCTTTGCAATTTAAACCTGCAGAAACTTTCGACCGCCTGATTGCCATCAAGTTTTCGCTTTTGAAAAATCGAAAGAATCGAGACTTCCACGTTTTAAAAACATTTTATCGAATATTAATAAATGAATCCGCGCCGCCAACCATCCGAAAATACACATTCCGATTCCGATTGCGACACGGGTCAAAGCATTCCGCCAAAATATAATCTGTCCGAGTCGCCCGAGTAAATAAATGAGAAATGACGCAAAAAGTAAGCTTACAATCCACTTACCTAAGCCACCGAGTGTGATCGTTCTATTGAATAATACATATTGCGATTGGCTGATAAACAACCAAACTACCAAAACGGCAAGAGAAATTGCTGTAAAGATAGCCGTGTATTTTAATACTGGCGATTGCTGCCAGATTTTGAATGCCATACTGCCACTGGTTCCGAGCAGTTGTCTGACACGACGATAGTTTTCACTCTCAAATTTTAATGATTCTTCTACTCTCAAAAATTTCCATTCAATTGTTTCGCCTTCGTCCGAAAAGCCGTCCACGCATTTTTTATTTTTGAGGGCGTTTTCGGTCATCCGATACGCGCTGGTCATCAAAGAATATGCTTCGATATCTGAAAAAGAATCAAGATCCGTGCGCGTCGCGGCGAGAGATTGCTGAATATCTCTGGAAATTCCGTAATCGGTTAAAAATTCCTGTTCCGTTTTATCGCCGGGATCCACGCAATCTACCCAATCAATCGGGTCGGAAGCGAGGTCTTCTTTAAGGTGTATAAACATTAACCCGCGCAGCAAGGATGAACGGCGGCGACGTTCCAAGTCGTGATACTGTGCGTCGCGGATACGCGATTGGAGAATGGAATTCGACCGCAGCGGAACGCCGATTAATCCGCTGCTCGGCGTTTTTTCCGAGACCATCTGACCGCTGCCGTCGCTCACCAGAACGACGGTGCAGTCCTGTTCCAGCAAACTGCTGACGCCTTGATTATCGCAGACACCGCCGTCAACCAGGCGAACAATGCGTTCCGGGTAAAGATTTTCGAGCGCCAGCGGTTCAAACAATCCGGGAACGCCCGCCGAAGCTGAAACGGCGTATCCGAGCCGCATTTTCTGATGTTCGGGCGGCGCTTCGGTGTAATACATCCGGCGCAGACGGTCGTTGGTGTCAACCTCCGTATCAATGCTCGTCGGCGGCTCGCCCATCCACGTAGTTGTAAACTGCCAATTATGTCCGGTGTTAAGCGTCGTGGCGTTCAAAAACAACATCGGGACTTTTGCCGCTCTGCGCCAGTTATGTAGTTTCGGATTGAAATTCTCAAGATCATTTTTCGGGTAAATATTTAAATCGTCCATAAAGCGCGGCTGGTCGCCGTCGCCGTCGTCGATTTTCGAGAATATTTCTTCTTCGTAAAGCTCGCCGGCTCTTTTTGTCCGCGAGTATTTCGAAGAAAATATCATTTTTAGATTCGTCGTAAATTCGGCGGCGACGCGCATTCTGATGTTGCGCTGCACGCCTTGGAGAAATTCTTCCACAATCTCTTCAACAATTTTGATGTAATCTTTTTTTGTAATCTCCTCGTCCGTTTTATTTTTTAGTAATGATCGGACTTTTAAATAATAATGCGCACCGATTATCGAACCGCCGGAAACGCAGGAGATGACTTCGACGTGCCGCAGAACATCGAGTTCGGCAAGTTTAGCCAGCGTTCCGATATGATAAAGCGACGCGCGAAAACCTCCACCTGACAGCGCCAATCCGATTTTTCCTTCGAAAGCATTTCGAATCGCCGCCGGATATTTAGGGAATGCTTCTTTAAGTTTTTTTTGGACTTTCTCCTTAAATTCCTGTCCCGACACACTCGAATCGCTTTGGAAAACGGTGAGTCGGGCAAGCTGCTGAAGCGAGCTTTCCTCTTCCCATTCGGGAATTTCGCCGATGTTTTTTCTTCCTTCGTCCAAACATTTGACTGCCTCATCGTATTGTGCCAACCCCAAATGTGCCTCGGCGAGCGTACTGTAAAACCACCAGGATTGTTTGAGCCACAAGTTGTTCGGACTCTCCGCCAAAGGAGTGACTTTCTCGATAATATCTCGACGGATTTCTTTGGCTTTTTCACGGCGTTTATTAGCGACCAGCGAATCAATCTTCGCGGTTCGGGCTTCGGCTTCTTCCTGAAAAGCCAGCCAGTCTAAAACAAAAGCCGCATTGATTCCGGTGTAACCGAAATCCTTTTCCGCACCTTCGCGATATCCGCGCCGGTAATACAAAAGCGCGCGTTCAAGTTGCATTTTCTGATTATCAACTTCCCATTTGCGTTTATAAATCGCGCCGATAATCCCCAGTGTTTCCTGATTTTTAGTCGTGTCGGTGTCTTCCACTTCTTCGAGGATTTTAAAGGCTGCATCGAGCCGTAAATCAATCGGCAAATCGTTATCCTTATAAGTGCATAACGCCCATTGCTGATAAATAACGAGTTTTAATTCTTTATTTCGATTAACAGCATCGTCTTCGGCAGCGCGTTCCAGAATGCGACGCGCGTAAC
Organism: Pyrinomonadales bacterium; assembly: GCA_038235165.1. Classification (GTDB taxonomy): domain Bacteria; phylum Acidobacteriota; class Blastocatellia; order Pyrinomonadales; family Pyrinomonadaceae. The sequence goes on along the minus strand of JBBSUG010000037.1, from coordinate 21,252 downwards.
TGAAAGATTTATAATTTTTCAGATTTTTGGCGAGAGCTAATATTTCATCTGGCGGAAATTCCTTGCCGTGAATAATATCTTTCGCCTGCGCCTCGACGAACATTCTGGAATTCATCGGTTGAACTTTTTTTTCGTCTGTCGGGAGTTTTGAGTCATTCATAAGTTTTTAAAAGTTGTAGAGTTTTGAAGGTAAATTAATTTAATCGAATACCTGGGTTTTCGCGTGATCCTGCTTTATTGCCTTCGGAATAATAAATTTCTCCTTGCTCATTCGTATAAAAACTTCTGTTTCCGTAATTAGGATTTATTGGTTCGGCGGTAACATCAAAGGTAAGAATATTAAACGAATTGAAAGTACTTATATGAAATTTGTAACCGCTTTTTTCACCAGATGCTATTTCTTTATCAATTAATCCTGAGTCTCCTAACTGTTCTATGGAGGCGTAATTTGTAGATTCATTAGTCGCAACATAAACCATTTGAGCCCCATGTATTGTTCTTAGACTGGAAATAACCGAACTTTCATTATCTGATAGACGGGCTGTTAATAAATTAGGGATTATTAAAACCGAACCTACTAAAACAAAGAGAATTGAAAAAGCCGCAACAGTTCTCAGATTTAATATTGAAAAGTTTTTACTTTGAGGCACATCCTGATTATAATTTCGCGTATCAAGACAGGCATCTGTTGTATGTATGTCTTGATTAAGAGAGCAGTTAGAATTTATCGGAACAGTTATCAGGTTTGTTGCAACGTTTTGCAACGCGGTCTTTGAGGCTTTAGTTTTAAGAAAACATCCTGATACGAAATCATCACCGCTGTATAATTCCAGATTCACAATCAAATCGCCTGTCGTTTTTGGCGTTAGCAGGAAAATGCGCGGTTCGGAATCGCCGTCGGGTAAAATCTTGATACTTTTTGTTTGTGTCGGCTGTTCAAAATCGGGCGATTCGATTTTGATATTTAATTCGAGCGGCAGCAGTTTTCCCGATTCGTCAACTGAAAACTCAATAGGAAATGTGCCGGTTGAAATTACGTCTTCTTCATTGACTCCGTATTGAGTATTAATACGAAGAATCTTTTTGAGACCTTCGGAGTCTTTTCCGCGAATCAGGACAACGAGAGCAATTGTTTTCCCGACCGCTACTTGTTCGGGAAGTGCCGCGTCTAAAACTTTTTCTCGGGTTAAATTTTTAATCGGCGTGAAAGTCGTATCTTTTGATTCCGATTTTACCGATGTCAAAAGTGCCAGGATGCCTTCGCAGATATTTAGATATGCTGAATCTCTATCTGCCCATTGCGTTACGGGTTGTGCGTTTTTAGGTAGTGCTTGAATTTTTCCGAAAGGTGTTATGTCCCACTTAACAGGACGCAAAATTATAGGAATTAAAATCGCTTCGCCTTTATTATATCTTTCCAGCGCACGGGTGGCTTCTATGTCGTAGCAGTATTTGGAAGCCACAAAATCGGAACTGATCAAAAGCAGAATTACATACGATTTTTCCAGATATTCGCTGATTTTCTTGTCCCATTCATCGCCCGCTAATATTTTGCGGTCATGCCAATCGCTGATAAAACCCGAAAGCCGAAGCGTTGTCAGATGTTTTTCCAGTTCCTCGCGGTAAGTTTCATCTTTGTGCGAGTAAGAATAAAAGAGTACAACGGGAGCTTCAAATTTTTCTTCTGCGTTCATAAAATGCCACCTCGAATTTATGAAATACTTTTCTGATTAAAAATTGTTTTTATCTTCCGGCATATTTCAACTATTTCTCTATCCTGCTCAAACTCATTCTCAAAAGACGCAAGAGGTTTTGAGGGATCATTAGCACATTGAATATCTTTGAGCGGCGTTTCTTCATGATTGGTCGCCGTCACCGCGATCCAGCAGATAATTACGTTTTTCTTTTCGGATTGTGCAATAAAATGTTCCAGTTCGACATCGTTAATGTAATCCGAAGCGAGAAAATCTTCAGTCACAAGCAAAACTGCAACTTTTGTAGATGCTAATGCCTGATCAATTTCACTTTGCCAATTTTCTCCGACCTGAATTTGCCCATCCGCCCAAATTTTAAAAGATTGATTTCTAACAAAAGGTTTGAGCGCAGTTTGAAATCTCTCCAGCCATTGACGGTCTTTGTGACTGTAACTGATGAAAATCTGATTACGTAAGAGTTCGGGAAGTTTCCGGTTAAACTTGGCGATCATTCTATCGGCACGGTTTGCCGCAATCTCATCGCGGTCATTGGAATTTCTTGGTTTATCAAATAGAGTGGTGTTTGAGCTAAAGTCCGCGCCGAATTTTTCGACGGCATCGGCAATTGCCGTTTTACCGCTCTCGATTAAAATTTCCTTTTGCATTTTGCCGATATCAAAATCCATGGCTTCGATATTTCCGCAGTCAATTTCTACCATCGCCACGCCCGGAATCTGATTAAGCAATTGTCGGTCTCGGCTTTCAACGCCCGACATCATAACTCTTTCAATAAAATTATCAATCCTGTCAGGTATGCTGATGTCCATTTGTCTTACCGGCTTTAAGACGATAATCGGAAAATCGTCATCATAATCGGTCGCCAGCCAGATCGGAGATTCAGTAGCCACTGCCGCGTCCACAACTATTTTACCCGGCGGCTCATAAAGCGGCGTTTGCGCGGGAATCGCCATTGCAATTTTCAATGCCTCGGACACGCGCATTTGCGGATCGGTTTTACTTGAATAAACCAGAAAACGCCTGGAAATAATATCAATTCCAAGAGTTGCGAAAGGTATTTTCAACTCGTCAAAAGTCGGATCATCGCCCGCCATTTGCCGAAATACATCAGCAATCAGCGAGTTTTCATATTTGGAAAAAGGATAAGTAAAATAACGAGACCAAAGAGAATTTTGTCCATCGAAAAAATCATTAAAATCAAGTTTGAGAATTTCTTCTTTCAGTTCCTGTGCCGACAAACCGGCACAATATAAAGCTCCGGCTAAAGATCCGGCTGAACAAGCCGAAACGCTGACAATCTCCACGCCGACTCTTTCAAGCTCGGCAATCGCCCCAGCATAACTAATACATTTCACGCCGCCGGAACTTAAAACGAGATGCGCTTTTATTGTATTCATATCCTCAACTGAATTCTACGTCCATTTATTTCCTATTAGGATTAAATTAACGTTGCAAACCTTTTTTATTCCGGCTCATTTAATTTCCATAATTCTTCAAACTCTTCGGCGAAAACATTATAAAGCTCGGTATCCTTTGGAATTTGAAGTAAAGGGCTTTCGCCAGTTCCGCGCGAGAACATATATTGCAAAATTAAGGCAGTTTGGTCGGTAATAATTATCTGATGGTGCGGTAATCCTTTGTGGATAGTTCGTGTTGTAATAGTTGGATATTCTTTTGCCAAATTGGAAAAATGAATCGCCATTTTTTCCGAGGAGGCTTTGACAGAGCTAACAGTTTCAAGCGGCAATCTATCATTAATTAGATACTCAACCGATGGATTGTTCGGATCAACGGTTAAGATTCGAGTCTCAACCCGGCGATTGCCTAAATCTTTTAAGACGCTGGTGCTTTCTCTTAAACCCCAAGAAGTTAAGGCAATTCCCATCAAATCACAGCGACTTTTGGTTTGCCTTACCGTTTCGTTAAACTCAGGCTTATCACCAAATTCTTTGGATTGAGTATTGAGCAAGTAAGATTTAGTTCCTTCTTTACTGCGTGTATATTTCTTTAAAATGGCAGGTGGTGTGTAATCAGACTTTAGTACGGCTTGGATTTGCTCTGCTACAATCGAAACCCAAGTATCTTCTTTGATACTTTTTGGTTTTAAATCATAGTAGATGGTGCGATAGTCTTTGACATCAAAAGGAAGCGGCTCTCCACTATAACACATTAAAACCACGGGACGACCGGCAGACTGTGCTACTGCTAATTCATAATAGACATTAGCATTACTCCCACTCAAAATTGCGATACACAATTCATGATTGAGAATGGCGTAAATCATTTGCTCCTCAATTTTCCCTGGGGTTCCAATTTCGTCTGAACGAACTGCTTTAATTATTGGACCGCCTTCATTTTGAATCTGAATTAAAGCCGGGCGAATTATGTATTTTAGGACAGCATCAGCGTGTTCACGAATTTCGCTGTTTGGTTGACCTATTGGACTAATAACAAAACATTGCAGTTCATTACTCATTTGGTTAGCTCTCAAGTTAGAAAATATACACCTATTAAAACTTACTTTTTTTCGCCCAAAGCAATCTCAATTTCCTTTATCCATTCTGTATTTTCATTTCGCTTTTCCCATGCTTCACGAATCAAACGAAGATTTCGCATTGTTGTTTCCGGTTCCCAAATTTCGCGGATTTCGGCTAAGGCTTTAGCGGTGTAATTGATCGCCGCTTCTTCGTCTTTGGCGAGAACCGCCAGTTCGAGCAGCGTCGCGTAATCCCAATAATCGGGCGTTCCGTTTGTTACGCGCTGTTCGACGGCATAGCGGACGACGGGCAGAATTTTTTCGCGCCGCGCGTCGGGTGGTTCTTTGAGTTCCATCAAGGTAACGGCGTTGATGCCCGGATAAGCGTCCCGAAAATCGGCTTCGAAACCTTTCAGATAAGTTTCAATTGCTTTTTCCAAAAAGCCTCTGGCAAGAATTTTATTGCCTGCTTTGGCTTCCTGTTCCCAACGGTCTTTGTATACGCGACCGAGAATGCCGAGCGTTTCGCTGCTCGCACCGCGTTTATTCAAAAGCCTCTGCAAAACCGCTTCCGCTTCGTCACTTCGTCCGGCGCGGTTGAGCGCGAGAGCAAGTTGTTCCTGAACCAAAACAGTCGCCGCGAGCGGTTTCGACATTTTTCTTTCTAAATCAATCATTTCCTGCCAGCCTTTGACGGCGCGGTAAGACAAAAACAAATCAATGACAGCGGCGGATTCCAGATTTTTTAGATCTTCTAAACCCTCTTCAACCTGTCTTATCGCCGTTAGGTCTTTCTTACGCGCGACGGCAAGACGTTCTTTTATCTGGTTGGAATAATTTACGCGGTCACGAAAAACATCAGTCTTTTCGTGCTGAACATCTGGATAATTTTCTACTAGTTCATAAAGCGGACTGTCTTTGAACGAATCCGCATTTTCATTTGTAGCGTCGATTGCTTTTATAAGAAGTCCAGTCAAATTCTCTTTATCGGCTGTCGCGTTGGCAGGCAGACCGCCTTTCAATCTGTAAGGCATCGCTCGCAACAAACCGACATCAAAAGGCAGACGTTCGCCATCAGCAAAAATTGAAACAGTGCTTGCCCGGCGAACAGCATGGCGCAGACCGAGTTCATAAAAAACATTGGCGTTAGCGGTCGTTAAATCGGCGACGGCATACTCGCATAAAATCAGCCGTTCAAACATAGGTTTATGAATAATCCCGCCAGTCATCTCCTCGTCCGCACGCAGACATTCGAGTTCGGCATCTTCAATCGCCGGTTTAATAATTTGCTGATAAACCTGATCGAAATCAACTACATCGCCTTTCGCATCAGGCTTTTTTCCGAACGGCATCAAAACGAAACATAATGGTTTGCTCATATATTTTTAATTTTTGTGTTAACCGTCAACCGAGTTTCATAAACAACTTGTTTATATCCCAATCAAAAGGAACTATGCCGTTGTTAGATAAAACGCTAGGCGTTGTCGCATTGGGAGTATCTTTAAATCGCATTGCAATTATTGGTTTTTGTTCTTCCAATGCGAGATTTATTTCCCACGGAACCCATTTACGGCTTCGATGAGTGTTTTCTCCAACCATACATAAACAAATTGCGCAATCTTCAATTTTGGGACGAATCACTCTTCTAATGTAATTATCATCTTCACTATTAACAGCGTTACGAAGTGATACATCGTCCATTTCAAATTTTACATTTTTGAATTCAGCTAAATTTCTCAGCCCCCAAACTTTGAATTCATCTTCACCACGAAAAGAAATAAAAGTACTTTTTGCCATTCTTGTTCTCCTATGTTTTATTAATTTTATTCGTAAGTCGGTGTTCCGTCGTCGTATAAAAGTTCGAGATCGTGTTCCATATCAATTTTTTTGCCGTCCTGCAAAACGGCTTGAGCGTAGATCGTGAAAATTCCCCAACCGTCTGTTTCAAGGCGGAATTTTGTTTTGCGGTCTTTGATTTTTCTTACCGGATTTGAAAACGTCTCGTGCAGAGTGTATTCGACGAATTTTATTTTGTTCAGTTCGCTTTCGGAAGCGTCAACCCAGACCGACCATTCCCACCAATCGTCGCCTTTGTATTCAGAATCCTGCGCCAATTTGTAAGCCATAAATTATATTTCCTCTAAGCTGATGCCGTATGAATTCAGCGATTCATAAGAAGACTCCCAGATGCGTCTGTTGTGTTCTATACTGATTTGAACGAGTTCATTGGATTTCGGCTGCGGAATATGAACGAATAATCCGTTACCGATTTTTTCAATTTCGGTATCAATATAATTGTCCGTAAAGTTGCCGCTTCTGATGCGATATTTGCAAACTAATCCAGCACCTCTTAAAAGCCCACGCAAGTCGGCTCGAATCGCTTCGGGAAGCAACTGGACTCTGACCAAATTTGCACTCTGCCAAACGCCGAGGGCTTTCGCTATTTCCACCAGGCATTTGTCACGCGCCGTTTCGTCATACACGATGCGCTGATTCGTCTGCATCATCCCGCCCTGTTCGTCAACACCTTTTTCACGAACTTCTACAGTTCGCTTTTTCAAAGAATCAATCGCCGAAGCAACGGCAAGTTCTTCGATCACCCAACGATGCGTCAATTTATCATTTTCGTCCTGCGGATCTCGTTTCGTCGTAAACGCGATCAAAGCGTCCGACCGCCGGATTTTATTTCTCACGCTGTCCGGTATCGAACCGTCATAAGTCGTTTCGCCCGTCTCAACATCTGCGCCAAACGCTTCGATCAGCGGAAACACTAAATCCTCGATCCATTTATCTCTCTCGTTATATCCGTATGCGACAAATATTTTCATTTATTCGTCTCCGTATTGATTAAAGCATTCGAAACTACTACATCATTTATCAAACTAAGCGGTATTCTTTGTTTAACGATTGAATCAATTTCTTCTTTCGGACGAGTTTCATCTGATACATTCCGAATTTCCACGGTTCCATTGTTACGGGTCATAACGACTGATTTATTATCGAATGAAAACTCTGCGGAGTTGAACTGTCCATCGAAAGCCGCGATCTCACGTTCAGTTTTGACATCCCAGATTTTGACAGCTCCATCAAAACTTACAGTAATAGCTTTCTTATCGTCTTGGGAAAAAACAGCCGAGGTAACAATTGCCTCGTGGTAAAATGTTCCTAATTTTTTTCCTGTATTCGCGTCCCAAATCACTGCCGTCGCATCTTCGCCTGCCGTAATAATTTTCTGACCGTCATGTGAATACTTTATCGAATTGATGTCTCTAAAATGCACAAACCGCAGTCTGGGATCAACTACGTTGATGCCGTCCCATTTGTAGGCATCAGAACGCCCATCGTTCGTAAGAAAAAATTTCCCATCATTAGAAAAAATGCCTCCTGCATCCATAATTTCGTGCGTGTTTTCAAGTAATTTAAGTTCTTCATTATTGATTTCCCATTTGGTCAGTTGCCGATCATCGTCGAGAAGAAAGATGAATTTACCATTAATCGAAAAAGATGCTGCCCCTAAGATAATAGAAGAAAACTGTGAATTTTCGATTTCTGTTTTTGTAGATAGATTCCATAGTCGTGCGTGTAAATTACTGAGGTCAGCCCTCTTACTTCCGCTTAGTGTAAGTAGTTTTGATGAATCAGGAGAGAATTTAAGAGTGTTAATGGGTCTGTTATCTTCTAATGTGAAAAGTTGTTTCTTGGTTTCAGTTGACCAAATATGCACGATGCCACTATGACCACCGAACGCAACGAGTTTGCCGTCACTTGAAAAAACTGCAGCGTATTGAGGGTATTTATCTGTCTCGTCGTAAAATTTTTGAGTGTTTTGTAAATCCCAAACCTTTAAGGTTTTATCGATTCCTAAGGTAAATATTCTCTTTGAATCCGACGAAAACCCTACGGAGAGAATATTACTTTGATTCTCAAAAGAGGAAACTAACTTACCATCTGAAACACGAAATATTTTGGCAAGTAGGGCATCGCTGCCAACTAATAGATGCGAACCATCTGAGGAAAACGCAATTGAATTTACAATTCCTTTTACCGAACCTTTCGCCAGTTCGAATGGCAGCAATTTTCCCTTCTCAATATCCCAAATCTTTAAATTTCCGCCAAAGTCGCCAATTGCAATGCGTTTCTCATCGGGAGAAACAGCCAAAGCATTTATTTCTGTTTGGGCATCAATAGGATCACCACTTTGTTCTCCGTTCGCACACTTATAAATCTTTACAATTCCTTTTGGAAATCCAACTGCCACTAAATTTCCCTTTAGTGAATATGCGGCGGTCTTAGCTTCGTATTCATCAAAAATAAGATGGTCAGGATTTTCACTTGACCAAAATTGCATGTAATCATAATATTTACTCGCCCAATATTTAAGGTTCGGTGAGAATGCAACCAGTGAATTAGCATCATTGTCCTTTTTAAATATTTTTGTTGGTAGTTCTGAAGATTGCTCTTGGATTTCGCTCATATCGTAAATGTCCCAGGTCTGCAATCCGCTATCACTAAAGGTAAATACTTTCGTTCCATCCTGCGAAAACGCCGCCTTTTCAACTTTACCAACGGAAATTTTAAGCGCCTCTACCTGTCTTAAAGAATCGCCAAGAAGAAACCTAAGATTAGAAAAACCACCATTTTTTTCATTATTATCTTGTATTTGCAAAGCCTTGTTAAAATATACGGTCGCTCGAAATGGGAAATTATTAAACAACTCCTGTGTACCTTTTTCAATATATGTATTTGTTTTTGCAATAGTTTCTTGTTGCCTTGCTTTTTCCGTTTCTATTTTAGCTTGCTCTGCTTTTCGAGTTTCTACTGCGGCTTTTTTAGTTGCGATATTTGCCAGCTTAGTTTTTTCTTGAGCAAGTTTGTCCTTCTCATCTGCTAATTTCCTTGCTTTTTCTGCTTTGGTCTTTTCCTGTTCTGCTATTTCTTTCTGTTTTGTCGCATCTTCTTTTGCTAAACGCGCAATTTCAGTTTGTCTGTCTGCTTCCGCTTTTTTGTCATTCGCTTTTTGCTCCTGTTCGGTGGCTTTTTGCGTGGCTTCTTCAGCTTTTACAAGCGCATCTTTAGCTTTACCAATTTGTTGCCACGCAAATACAGATGCTACGCCTGATAAGAGGAGCAACACTGTCAAAAGAGCGAGAGTTCCGATTGTAGCTTTGCGTAGCTGGTCATTGCGTTTTGTATATTTGAAGGCTTCCTCGATGCGGGCGATAACATCGTCTGAAGGAATTCCGGTTTCTAAAGTTTCGGGCGGTTCTAATTCCAGCGTAACTCCTTCGATAAGCGGATACCAACGTGCTTTCGGAACAGTTCCGTTAAAATCTATAGGAACAACCGGAATTCGGCGAGCCTTGAGAAATTCTTTGATCTCGCCTTCGACAAAAGTAGATTGGCACGCCCTTTCAGTTCCGACTATAATCAGCATTTTGCTGTTTCTAATCTTTTGATTCAGCGATTCAGGCTGCGTAGAACTAGGTTCAGTTCCCAATCGATCCAGAAATGAGGAAAATCCTCTTTTCGCCAACTCGTTATAAAGATTAACGGCATATCTTTCGCCTACTTCATTCTCATCTCGACGGGAATAGGAAATAAAAACATCATCGCCCGAAAAAGGAAAAAATAATTTCATATAATTATCCTCAAAAATGAAACATTAAAGAATTTCAAAACTTAAAGGTTAAATTCACTCGGAAAATGATTTTCCGAAACTTGTTTTCAGCAGATTTTTCGCTGATTATTGCCGGATCGAATCGCTTTTTTCCGGCACTCATATCGCGCAGGTAATTTATTTTCGGAATCATTTTGGTCAAGTCTAATTCGTTCAATCCATTTTTGTCTAAAAATGCGTAGTAGCGAAGATAGGTCAGGATCGGTTTTTCGGTTAGCAAATCTGCTGACAGATCGCCGATTTCTTTGTATTTGAAATTTTAGTTAATTTATTGTTAGGATCGTTTCCGCTCTAATATCTTGCTCTTTAGCTTCATTAAGAAATGAATCAGTCTCATCTTTTTTGTCTTTCACTTTTCCTTCCCAAACCGCAACGGCTAAAACTTTTTCGTTTTTCGACTGCAAACTTTTCGCGTATTTGAGAATTTCCGCCGTTACACTCGAATAAGCCTTTTCTTCATCATCTTCAAAACCTTCGAGAACAATTAGATTTCCTTTGCTTGCGACTTCATCGCAAATATCATCGAATAGCTTTCCCCAATCGCCCGGTCGGTCGGTGACGGAAGTTTTCCTAAATTTTTCGCGCTCGAAAGGGAGAATTATGTGCTGTTCAATTCCGAATTCCTGCGCTACTTTTTGTGCAAGTAAATCTGCACCGCACGCCGCCGAACTGATTAAAACCTTTACATTATTGTTATGAAAAAAATCCCGAATTCTTACAAAAACAATTTCTTCCATCTCAATAGGAAATTTCTTTTCCTCTGCATGGAGCGCGTCAATTCTTCTTCCGGCTAAGACCACTATCATAAGTATTTATAATACTGCTTAATCGAGGTTTCTCCCACAATTTTAAGTTTTTTATTTGTTTCTAATTTCACCATTACGGTTTGTGACCATTTTAGACATCAAGAATCTTCGATAACCTTACAATGGGTCATTATCAGAGAAAAAAATACTTTAATTTTATTTTTACGCAAATTACTTATTTATTGCTTTCGGTATTAACTATTCAGATTTTATTACCCTCATGATCAATCTTCCGCACAACCATGCAAGTTGAGAATATGAAGCAATGATTGTCCAAATCTTTAACACGGTAGCAAAACTGGCAATACCGATCCAAAAGGAACTAAGACCTGTTGTTCCCGCATTAATAAATTTTCCAATTTGCCCGAGATGAATTAAATTTTCGGTCCAATCGGCGATAAGAATTATCGCGACCGGAACTAAAAACCATGCGGGAGAAAAAGGTTTCTCAAGCATGATCCAAACAAGAAGCAAACTTGCGGCAAGTGCGCCACCATAGAGAAATGGAAAAATAAGATCGAGTTCAAGAAAAAGTTGTTCAACCTTTCGTCCATCTTCATTTAATGCCTTGTAAAAATTCGTGAACGTGGTTTTGTCGTATCCAAGAGGTCTCATATTCAGAGTTTTAGGCATACCATCCGGCAGATTTTTTATCGCAATAGAACGATTTGTTACAAGTTCTATAGCGTAGCCCGCTACGAGAAAAGCAAATATCGGAAAAAGAAAAATTCCTATTATTTTTATTAAATAAATTCCCATTCTTGTAATCTACGCTCCCTGCTATGTAAGCTCACAGATCAAATCAGTTACCAGTGTTTGCCTGAAAGTCCGTTTTAAGCAATATTTGGTTTCTTGCCTTTGAGTTTTATAAACACCTTAGAATTACTAGCTAATTCAGAGGCATCATAGGCGTTTTGCAACATTTCAAGAAGTTGCCTTCCGTTGAGCGAAAATTTTATTGCCTGTGTTTTTGCCGACGTAAAAAAAATGGTTTGTTTCCTGGTCAATCAATAGACAAACGTAATAATCCAGCTTTTCAATAACGGAGCCGGAAATTCTTGAATATCTGACATAAATTCAGGATGTTCAAAAAATTCCGTAAAACAAAAGCGCCAAATCAATATATCTAAACCCACATTGTAAAAGCCAGCCAATTTTCAAAAGCCTGAAGTTTACGGTTTGTGGTGCGCCCGCGTCTACAGTGCGGGCGCGCCTTTTACTCAGCAACCACATGAATCGTTTATCTTGGACGAGAATCGAGATAAGGAGCGAAATCTGCCGCTATTTTAGTGACTGTTTTTTCATCCAGTACTTTTGTTTTGGCTTCAGTCGGATTTTTCTCGGAAAATAATTCAAGCGTTACTTTGCCGCATTGCGGTGTTATAGCATCTGCCGGGTAAGAGTAGAAACCTTCGTAAGTTGCATCCTTTACCGAAATCAAATAGTTGCTTTCGCTTAAAATATGAGCGATTTTTGCCGGATGAATGGGTTCGACTTCCCTATCTCCGCACATAAGGCGCATTTTATAAAAATCCGTTTTAAAGCGCAGTTTCGCCTGCGTGCGAATGCCGTAATTTGCCGCGACTCCGCGCCCGACCGCGCCCCAAAATGATTCGCCTAAAGCGGGAGTCGCCCGGATTAGCAAAATCGGTTTGTAATCGCCGACATATTCACGCCAGCCGCGTATATCTTCAAACGGGCGAAAAGTTCCCTGCACGGCTCCTTCTTTTTTGTTGCGTTTTCCGCGCGTTTTAGCGGCTTCCCTTTCGGCTTCGGTTTCCATTCGGTATTTAAGGGTCGGCGTTAAAAAGGTTACAGTAAAATCTCCCATTCCAAGTAAATAACGTGAGGAGTCGAATTTCTTTGCGTTGGCTACCTCTTTGATTGCTTCGATTGGAAATGTATCTGTCGGATCAACTGCCAGTAGTTTGGCAAGCGGTTTTCCTGCGTCGGACATTTTCTTGCGGGCTTCTTCGATAATCGGATATGCCTGCTCAATGCGGACAATGCCGGACACGCCCGGACCACCTCACTCGGAGAGGTCGCCGAAGGTCGTGATACCGACAACTTCGCCGATTGAATTAAAGAGCGCGCCGCCGGAATTTCCGTGATTGATGTTGATGTCGGAGATAATGGCTTTATCTTCGATTTTACTGGCAATTCCCGTAGTAATAATTTTCTTTTGGTTAAGCGGGCTGCCAATGGTGAAAACTCTTTCGCCCTCGGAGACGGCAGGCTCTGCCCCATCAGTTTTAGCAATTGTCGCAACGGTTGCATCCGGCATAGATTCAAGATTTGCCCAGAGAACGGCAACGTCTTTTTCCGCGCTTGAAGCAAGCAGAACTGCACGGACTTTTCTCTTCTGGTCGAATTGAACGGCGATATATTCCGATGGTCCGACGACGTGCTGATTGGTTAAAATCAAGCCTTCCTTATCAATAATAAAGCCGGTTCCGTGACCGAACTCGCTCCAGACGGTAACGACGCTCGTTTTCAAGCGGTTAAAGTTTGAAGTCAGCTCATCCTTTATACGTCCGGGTTTAACGGGTTCGGTCGGCTGCAAAAGCGCCAAGATAACAGCATCCGATACGTCTTCCTTTTTTAGCTCCTGAAGCGCTTGGGGTGATGTGTCGAAATTTCCGCCTGATGATTTGATTTTGGCTAAAATGATTGCTTCGGGCAGACCTGATTTTGACATTTCAACCAAATCTTTGTTGGTCAGTTTTTCCGCTTTTACTTCCTGAGCTGAAACAGGCGCGGGAAAGGCGGAAAAGGTTGAGAAAATAAGCGTTGTCGTTAAGACAAAAAGTAAAAGGTTTTTCATAAGTTTTTAAGTTTTTTGTGATTGCATAAAAATGCTATCGGAAAAGGTTGAGCGCCGATTTATTACTACGGCGCGATTCGATTGAAATGGCAGCTCACCATCGTTTTACTCGAAGGTTATTTTCCTGTTTGTTCTTCACCTTGAAAATAATCGTCCCGGACGCTTTCTTCGCGCCGGATTTTACAGAAAAGAACGCCTCTTGCCTTTTTATCAACATCGAACGCTCTTTTGACATCGGCGGGATTTGCTTCAAATTTCAGGGTATTGGTAATTGAAATTGACGCGGCGACTCGTTCGACATCGTGATTGGCGCCGATGTATGTGAAAGTCCAGTTATCGTTTTTCAGCTCGCTGATTAATTGATTGATTGCCGCACCCGAATACTCGCGCGAAGCGTTTTCTTCGCCGTCGGTAAGAATTGTGACAAGAACGTTGTAGTCCTTTTTTGATGCCAGCTTCTGACGCAGTTTATTAAGCGAAAAACCGATAGCATCGTAAAGCGGCGTGGAAGCGTCCGGCTGGTAAAAATCGGCGTCAATCTCGCGCAGGTTTTTGACTTTTTTAGCGAACAGTTTCGCTTTAATTCCCAACCCGTTAAAAGTTACCAAGGACACGAAATGCTCCTGTTCGGGAAACTGGCTTTCAAAACCTTTGACGGTTTGCACGACTTCGTTAAACCCTTGCACGGTCGCGGCTTTGATCTCCTGCATCGAGCCGCTTTCGTCGAGAATAATGAGATTGTGAACGGTGCGGTTTTTGAAACCACCGGTTATACCTGATTTGTTTTTCATAATACTTTCCTCCTGTTTGTGCGTCTAAAAATTCGTTTTCTCTTGAGGGAGAGTTTAAACTCAAACAAACTCTCCTTTTGTTTGTAAAATGGGGTGAGGGTGAGATAAAGGACGTAAAATTTTTAAAAGTGAGGCTAAAGAAAACCCGCGCTACAAAGCTAAAGCCATTGCTTTGGGCTGTTCCGCCGGATATGTAAAATTCATCTTGCGCCAAGCGTTACGCGTAACTTTCACGTCCCTCATGCAGTATTTGTAGATCTCCTCGAAACGCTCCTCAAGAAAAGCGTCATAAAGATTTGCCCCGTCGATACCGCCGTCTTTCGGATTCTCTAAGCCGAGCGCATAGGCTAATTTTTTAAGTGATGTCGAGCCGCCCCATTTCCAGCAATCCCAGACGCGCATCGTGTCGAAGATCGGTGCTTCCCGATATTTGCCGAAGTAGAAATCAACTGTCGAACGAACGCCCCGAATGATCGAACGCTGCATGATAAACGGCAGGTCGAAATCCATAATGTTGTGACCGATGACCAAATCGCGCGTGGTATCAAACCCGCTCAGGAATTGCCAGAACTCGGCTAAAATTACCCGCTCGTCCGGCTCAAAATCTTTTGACTCCGCGCGCCATCCGAAACAGCCGTGTTCCGTAATTGCGCCGAATTCGTTTTGTTCCGAGTAGCCGATGCAGAGGATTTTGCCAAGATTGGCGTCGCAGGCGGTCTTGCGAAACTCTTCTTCTGTTTCCCAAAAAAGTTTGCTTTCAAACGGTTCATTTACGGGAAGCGTTTCAATATCGATGGTAATGATTCTTTTTGTCATAATTTGTGTCCCTGGCAATTGTTGTTTATCTGCTGTTCGTATAAATGTGATTAAAGACTCGAAATCGGAAAATGCAGTCCGACATTTGTGTTTTTAAGTTCAATGACAACGAAATCGGTCAGGATAATGTCTTTGCGCACGTCCAAGAGGGCGGGCATTTTTTTAACGAGTGAGCTTAAAGCCCGCGACTTAACCGCATATGCCGCCTGCCGCTGCGCCCCGCGCGACTTCTTCGCCAAACCGTTAGCGGTGCGCGCCCGAAACATTAACTTTTCTGAATTGTCTTTTTCAACTCCGGCTAAAATCTGGTTAAACGTCTGTTTGTGCTGTCCCATTTTCTTTTTCTCCTTTGACAAGCGAATATTTTCGCGTTATGTATAAGAAATGATCGGCACCAGGACGAATCGGAAATAAAAAAGCCGAAAAGTTTTAAAACTTTTCGGCTTATCTTCGGGTTATTATTTTTAAAGTGATTTAAATTTTATGATCCCCGCTCGGACAAACGAAGAAATGAGGGCAATACGGGCAGTTATTGTCGCCGGGCGCGGGTTCAAATATTCTTTTGCTGATACCGTCAATTGCAGCTTCGTAGATTTTAAGGCGGTTGGCGATAACTTTGGCGGAAATCGGAATTTCCTGTACTTGATCGTCGCTTAAATAAATTTTTTGCAGCAACGGCTTTGCTTCAGGGAAATTACTTTGAACGGCAACTGTCATCAGTATATCAACGTCATCAGTCAAGGGTTTCTTCGGTGATTTTCCGGTTTTGAATTTACGGATGATTGCCGTTTTCTCTCCGGCAGCTTCGACTATTTCAACCGCATCGAGCTGCACGCGAACAGTACCGTTTGCCAATTTTACTTCGTAAGCCGGGCGCGTGATTTCGTTCGGAGCAACTGAGTTTTCAATCTTCCGGCACATCCTCCGAATGATTTCTTCGGCGCGCTCTTTGTAAATGGAAGCGTAAGCGTGCTTATCGACTTCCGCCGCTTTCCAGAACTCATCCAGACGAGCGAGCGCGTTATCCTCGTTCAACTCAATGCTCTCCATTTGTTTGATTGACTGCATCGAGCGAAGAGTGTCGTAAACACAAGAATGGAATTTCAGGTAAATTGATGTATCCCCGGCGGCTTTTAAACCTAATACATTCGTGTAAAAATAATCGCGCCCGCAGCGCAGGTACCTGTCGAGGTCGGTCGAGTAAAATCTTTGAGACGGATAAACCTCCGGCGCGGCGGCTTCAACTATCTCTGTTTCAACCGAAGTAATGAATGTAGAATCGGGCAGAAATTCGGCTAAAGCTGTCAAAAACTTCGATTCTTTCGAGACCGTTTCACCGTATTTATCCGCCCTTGAAAGATGCAGAAAATCACGGGCGCGAGACATCGCCACGAAAAACAAGCATTCTTCTTCCGATTCGTGAAAATCCGTTTCACCCGTTATCATTCCGTCCGGATTCGGACAGATTTGCCCCTTTTTGTTTGAAGGTATTTTACCCGCGCCCAGATAAGGCAAAAAAACCGCCGGAAACTCCAAACCTTTCGCCGAGTGAACGGTCAAAAGACGGACGGCATCAAGATTCTCAGCCTCAACCGGAATCTGCGCGTAATTTTTATCCTCGTTAAAATGCGCGAGCTTTTTGACGTAATTGAGTAGTCCCGTTATGGGAGCGACTTCTCCGGCTGTAAAGCGCGCTTCGGTGCTTTGCGCGAGCCGCAGGAATTGGTAAATTGCGAGCCTTCTCGATTGATTGTTTACATCGTCAGAGGCGAAATACCCCTTCAAATAATCACTTTCTGCAAACAGGTAATTTGCCAGAAAGCTCCACGCTGAAACATCATTTGAAACGAAAGTTAAATGTTTCAAAAGTTTTCCGGCGCCGGGTTTGCCTTCATCTGACAACAAATTAAAAAATTCTTCCTGACCGACAACCTCAAGATACGTTTGTTTGTTTTCCTTTTGCGCGGCAATGATTCGTCTGGTGTCATCCAGAGGAATTCGATATTCGGAAAACTGTGCGACGCGAATTAAGGAATGTCCGCCCACAGATACTTTCAAATCAAGCAAGGCTAATAAATCGCGCACCTCGTCACGCTCGAATAACTCACCAAGGTAGAAAATCGGTATGCCTTTATCACTTAAAACTTTGGCAAATTTATTGAGCTGCGCGTGCGTGCGGCAAATAACGGCACAGTCCTTATACTGCAAACCCTGTGCGTGATAATTTTCGATATTGTGGGCAACATTGACGGCTTCCGCATTTAAGGATTCGGCAATTTCAACTTTGACGCTTGTTAAATTTTCAGTGCCGGCAGCGCCGCGAAAAGCTTCCCATCCGTTAAAGGATTCATCGCGCGCCGTTTTCATCTTATTTGCAAACTGTGCAAATAAATCGACGACTTCGCTCCGCGAACGGTAATTGGTTTCGAGAGAAACGGTTTCCGCATCGGGGAAATCAACGCCGAACAGCTCGATATTGGCGGGTGAGGCACCGCGCCAGCGATAGATTGACTGCCGCAAATCACCGACCGTCCATAAACCACGTCCTTCGCCGGCAATCTCCTTCAAAAGCACTCCGCAGGCGCGGTTCACGTCCTGAAACTCATCGACCAGTATCGCGTCATATCTGGCACGGACTTCGCGTTTTACGACTTCGTTTTCCCTTAGAAGCCGGACGGCGCGGTAAACCAAATCGCCGAAGTCAAGCAGTTTTTCTTCATCCAGATATTTCTGGTAAAACTCGTAAACGCGCGCCGTTTCTAAAACTTTTTCGGCTTTAAGAATAAGTTCCTCATTATCGCTGAGTTTCGCTTCTGCGAGCATTTTTTCGCCTAAAATCCGGTACTCTTCCGGCGCGCAAAGCTCGTCTTTGGCACGGGAGATTGCACCTAAAATTGCCGCTAAATTCTGTGTCGGCTCGTGCAGGCTCTGATAATGTTCAAGCTGCAAATGATTCAGGTTTTTCTCTAAATGCAGAAGAGCATCAATCTTATCAAGTAGGTTTGACCGAGGGTCTAACTCCGCTTCGACCCAAAAGGAGCGCAAAATATCCAGCCCGTATGCGTGAAAAGTCATCACCGGCATCTGAGCAGCCGCCGTTTCGTTAATCCGACCGATGCGCTCGCGCATTTCTTCCGCCGCTTTGTTTGAGAAGGTTAAAGCAAGAATGCGTTTCGGCTCGATTCCCTGTTCAATCAAATGATTGATGCGCGTCGTTAAGGTCTGCGTTTTGCCGGTTCCTGGACCCGCGTAAACAAGCGTCGGACATTTCGTCGTTTGTGCGGCGCGTTTTTGACTCGCGTTTAATTCGAGTTTTTCCGCTTTTGTTTCAGTCGTTTCGGTCTCGGCGCTCGGTACAAGCAGAGCGCGGGCAAGCTGTCCGGCAACAACTTCAACCGGCATTTGGGTTACGTCGCTAATTTGACGCGCCGTTAAGTTGTCTTCCAGAAAGGTGCGGCGTAGAACCGCGCACGGCAACAGCAATTCCAAGGCAAAAAGATTGGCTTCTCGCTCGCGCCTGTCTCCAGCTCCGTAACCGACGATTTTTTCGGTTGCTGAATTTGAATCGCCTTCGCCTTCAAAATCCTGAATCTCTTCTTGTGTGCAGTGAATGCTGCTGTGGTGCAGTCGGTGGTGTCCTACTTCGTGCGCTATACAAAACGTCCTGTACCACTTCTTAAGGTGGTTGTTAAAATAAACGCAATCATCTTCCAGTACGGCGAGAGCGCCGGACAAATTAGCTGAATCAGGGTGTTCGGGAATAAAATCAAGCTCTAAATATTCGGCGGTTAGTTCGAGAAATTTTTCTCCGTGAAATAAATCGTTTTCATTGAGGTTTGATTCGCGGCAGATTTCACGTCTTAAATTTTCGGCGGCATCGCGTATTTTTTGCCAATGACTCATATAGATTTTAGATTAGTGATTTTGGGTCTCGAATCGGCTGAAATTTTCTTTCCATTTTCTTTTCCACAAATAAACATCTAATGAAATAATGAAGATTTGAGAGAATTATCTTTGGCTTTCTTTTTTTCTAGTCCAATCGTTTTCATCGGTTTATAAATTTCTCGATTCCCTTATTATAATTCCAGGAGTTTTCGTTTTTCTTCCGCCGTTAAAGTCTGGTCTTCCCGGACGGCTTCATCAAAACTTTTCGATTGCATTTCTTCAGGACGTCCGCTCGCTTTGAAACTCGCGTTCGTCGCCGGATTCGGCGGCAACTTTAGATAATTCGCCACTAATTCTTCGCCCGTTTCCAAAACTTCGGCGACTTTCACGATAACTGCCTGGGGGATTGAAGCGAATTCCAGTCGTCTTTTTTCGAGATACTGGACGAGTGAAACACTTAAACCTAAAGCGGCAGCAAATTTTGAACGGTTCAAGCCTTTTGTCTTTGCGGCTTCGGTCAGGCTGTGCAAAGAGGTCGGCGGCTGGACGGCTTTTGCGCTCAAAACAGCGCGCAAGTTGTTCAGACCTATTTCTTGATAACGCGCTTCTTCAAGGGCGTTTAATTCTACTTCGGGCGCGTATTTTATAACAGCGCGAGCTGCTGCAAAATCCTGTAATTCAGCAGCAAACTGCGGATATTTTTCTATCATCTGCTGCAAAGTTGCCAGATTGTTTCCCGTCGGTTCAGAAATCGCGTATTCTTCCAAAACATCTTGTAAATTCGTCTCATTCATCATCTTGCTTCTCCCTGATAACCCGTGAGTGTTCGGCGCATTTCCTTAATCCAATTTCTGACGGTACGTGAACTCACGCCTAGATGCTTGCTGATGGTCGGCTCTTTAGCGTTTTTGCTTTCGATTTGAAACCCGTCGAGCAACATTGCGGCAATCGTTTGTTGTTCCGGGGAGAGATTCCGCAAACCTTCCTGAATAATCAATCGGCTCTCGGCGGAAAGCTCGTTTGCCGATGAAATATTTTCAAGCCGATTATCCTCTTCTTCGCCTTCACGCCCGCCGTCGAACATTGCTTCTTCCCAGTTTACCCTGACGAGATGTTGCTTCCGAATTCCTTTGGCTTCGCTGATGACAAATAAGCCAAATTGAACTTGTGCGAAGTCGGCTGAATTTGAATCGATATCAAAAACTTTTTTCAAAATCGCCATTTCTACTTTCTGTCCGAAATCTTCGAAATCAGCATGGTTATTTTTAAAGCCGTCGCGAAACTTTAAAAGCAACTTAAAGATGCGCCGATTCAATTCCAGATATAACGTTTCAATCATTTCGTTATCATTCTCGGTTTTGGCTTCGCGCAGTAAATAAACAATCGTTTCATCAAGCAGATAATCAGCCTCGTCGCGCCGTTTGCGTCCCTCGAGCATCACTAAAATCTGCGCTTTTTCGAGCGTCAAAATCTTTTCAATCTGCAACTGGGCGTCGGGTCGCCTAACATAAAGTTCGCCCTGCCTTGTTCGCCTTGTTAATGTTTTTATTCGGGTCGAGTCTGCATCACGCGCGTTCATCAAAACTCTCCTGTTTAATAAATGAGTGAAAACTAATAAAATCGGAAAAATTCACAAAATGATTTTTGTTATTCAACGCCAAGAGCCTTGAAAACAGCATCCGAAGGTGTTGAATAAAAACTCGTTTGAAATTTAGCAAAAAGTTCGCCCGGTACTGTCGTAATATCGCCGACGCTGCTGAATGGCAGCAGAATTCGCTTTGCCCCGGAATCAAATGCGACCTGTAAGGTTTCGGCAAGATTAGAAACGGGAATAACACTGCCGCCCAGACTCATTCCGCCCAAAACAACCATCTGCGCCGCCACCGGTTTTTTCATCAGCCCCGAACAAAGTGAAACGAGCGTTGCAAGAGTCAGATTGCTCGTCGCGCCGGTGTTATTGAGTTCGATAAGATGCAGATGAAAATCATTATCGCCGGCTTTCGCTGAAGATGTGATTTGTCCAAGATTGGCTTTGAAATAATCAAAGGCGACGCGGATTGATTCTTTTGCCGCTGAGCTTGTACCGACCCCGGAAATTGAAAGTTTGCCGCTTCCGGCAGTAACCTGCAATTCAAGGCGATATAATCCTAATAAATTTTCGCTGCCCGAAGCAACCGTATAGAGAGTGCCGGGATTTAATTGTCCTTCCGGGATCAGCTTATCACCGCCTTGTTCGGGCAGGCTAACAAAATTCTCGTTCAAATT
>JBBSUG010000036.1:0-50601 GCA_038235165.1 Pyrinomonadales bacterium | reverse complement strand
AATATCGCCGACTTCTTTACATCGGCGGCTTTCGCCAATCAATGAGTCGGAAAGGCAATTGTTACGACAACGCGCTAAGGCGGAGAGTTTCTTTTCCCGGTTCAAGGCGGAATTGGTGGAAAACGGCATCTTTGAATCGGTCGAGGATGCCCGCTCGGAGGTCTTCGATTACATCGAAGGCTATTACAATCGAACGCGATTACATTCAAGTTTGGGTTACAAAAGCCCGATTCAATTTGAAAATGAGTTGGAAATTAAAAATACAAGGAGCAGCGAGAGTTTTGTGTCCTGAAAAACTTGACCGTCTCAAACAACGACCAATAAGTTCTATTCTTGGTGCGCTTATTAATGCGCTAAATTCGGTTTTTTGAATTTATCGGCATAACTTCTCCCGAAACATTTTAGCTTCATTTTTCCAAAAAAAAGCGAGCAGCTATCATAATATTAGCTACTCGCTTTTCTTAGAAAATGGCTCCGCAGGTAAGACTCGAACTTACAACCCTTCGGTTACACTTTACCCCAAACTTTCGTTTGAGTGTGGACTATCTCATCAACTTTTCTTTCAAAAAGTCGTCGGACGCTCTTGAGAGTTTTATTGGTTTGGTTTCCTCAACTCTTAGTCTCTGCACGTTCCTGTTTACTCTTAAACCATTCAACAGGCTTCGCTCAGGATTACCATTCTAAATTTCTTTAGTGAAGGCTTCCCTGAATTCATCCGATTTTTCAATCACAGTCGCCTGTGAAAGCTGCAACTTTTCGGCGTGGTATTCACGATAACAATTTGCACATAACAAAATACATTTTTCAATTTCAGCTTTTACCTTTTCCCAACTTCTGGAATAACCTTCTGCGGAAATACCGAAATCTTTCTGGGTTGGATCAATGTGATGAAATTCAAGTGCTTCGATACAACGATTGTAGCCGCAAACCTCGCAACTACCGCCTTTGTATTCAACAGCCATTTGTCGTCGAACTTTTGCTCTACGGCGTTTGACTGCCTCAAGCATATATTCTCTGCGCTGTTGATATGTGCGCTTTTCTACCATTGTAAAAGACCTTGCCTAGCTTACAGCCGAATGCTCTGCCATTGAGCTACTGCGGAATATCGTCCGAAGACGAACTATTAGGTTAAGAATTTTGATCTTTCTTGTCAAGCCGTGTTCAAAACTTTTCTGCTGTGCAGATTGGTGTCTATTTGACAAACGCCGCCGGTTCGCTGGATTTAGACGGTTGTTCCCAGCTTTTTCGCTTCGGGCGTGAAATCTTCGCCCGGATTGATGAATCGGTTTTTCTCGAATTTGTATTGTTTGTCGTAAAGCTGTTTGTAGCGTCCGTTTATTTCGAGCAGTTCGTCGTGTGTGCCGCCTTCGATAATTTCGCCGGCTTCGATGACGAGGATCTTGTCCGCGCTTCTGATCGTGGAAAGACGATGTGCGATAACGAATGTCGTGCGACCTTTTCGGAGTGTGTTTAATCCTTCTTGAATCATCTGTTCGCTTTCGGAATCGAGGCTCGATGTCGCTTCGTCTAAAATTAAAATTCGCGGATTTGCCAATAACGCCCGCGCAATCGCTAATCGCTGCCGCTGTCCGCCGGAGAGTTTGACACCGCGTTCGCCGACGATGGTTTCGTAGCCTTTTTCAAATTTTTCGATAAATTCGTCGCAGTAAGCGATGCGGCAGGCTTCTTTAATGTCGGCTAACGATGCCTGCGGATTGGAAAATTTGACGTTATCTAAAATCGTGCCGTCGAATAAAAAATCGTCCTGCAAAACGACACCGAGATAGCGGCGGTAATCGTGCAGTTTGATCGTTTGCAAATCTTTGCCGTCAATCGAAACTTTGCCCGAAGTCGGCTGGATAAAATTCAAAACCAAACTCAAAATCGTAGATTTGCCCGAACCGCTGGAGCCGACGAGGGCAGTCGTCGTTCCCGCCGCCGAATCAAAGGAAATGCCGCGCAAAACCGGCGCGTTCTCTTCGTATTCAAAATGCACGTCTTCAAATTTGACGCTGCCCGCCACACGCGGCAGCGGCGTTTTGTGTTCGTCTTCATCGTCTTCGGTCGGCATTCCTAAAATTTCGCGGATGCGGTCTAAACCGGCGAGCGCGTCGGTAATTTGCGTGCCGATGGAAGTCAGTTCGATGATCGGGAACGCCATCAAACTCGTGAAAAAGATATACATAAACAAATCGCCGATGGTCATCGCGCCGCCGATCACGGAATTGCCGCCGACCAAAATCATCACCACCGAAATCGCGCCGACGACGAGCGACGAAAACGCCGTCACCGCCGAAACGCCCGTCATTGATTTGGTGACGTTTCGCAAAAGACGATGTGCGCCGCGGGCGAAAACGAGTTCTTCGCGCTTTTCCGCCGTGTATGCTTTGACGATGCGAATGCCGCCGAGCGATTCGCCTAATCTGCCGGTCACTTCGGCATTAATGACGTTGCGTTCACGAAAAATCGGGCGCAGTTTTTTGAAAGCGTAAGCCAGCACACCGCCGAACGCCGCGAGAACGACTAATGTGACGGAAGTTAAACGCCAATTGATATAAAATAAAACGACGACGGAAATCAGCGCGGTGACGACGCTGCCGACAAGCTGCACGAGTCCCGTGCCGACGAGATTGCGAATGCCTTCCGCGTCATTCATAATCCGCGAAATAAGCTGTCCCGATTGCGTCGAATCGAAATAGGAAATCGGCAGTTTCTCGATTTGCGTCTGTACGCGCATTCGCATTTCGGTAATCGCCCGCTGCGCCGCCACGCCGAGAATCTGCGACAGCGCAAACGAAGTCAAAGCCTGCACGAGCGTCGAGATGCCGACGGCAAGGGCGATCCATTTGAGCAGTTCATACTGCTGTTTGCCGATGACGTTATCAACCAGATATTTCGACGACGCGGGCAAAACTAATCCCGCCAACCTGCTCAGAATCATCAAAACGCCGCCGAGCGCGAGCCGCCAGCGATAGCTCCAAATCAAGATTTTAGCTTCCTGCCACGCGCTCGAATAATTTACTTTTTTCTTTTTCTTTTCTTCGTCTGCCATTGTTTTATTATATCAATTGAACTTATTTTGTGTCGGCTAAACAAATAATTTTGTTAATTGAAATTGTATTGTTAGAATTGATTCAAAGTTTGGGAGGTTATTATGTCAAATTCAAACAACGCGGAAATTTATCCGGCTCTGCCGCTCGCCGAATGGCAGAACACGAACGACACGCTTCATTTGTGGACGCAGATCGTCGGCAAAATTCGACTGTCCCAAACACCGCTTCTCAACGAATGGTGGAATGTGCCGCTGTATGTCACGCCGCGCGGTTTGACGACTTCGGCGATGCCGTGCGGGAACGAATCTTTTTCGATTGATTTCGATTTTATCAATCATCAATTGATCGTGCGGACGAGTTACAACGATGGATTTTCGTTTGAACTCAAGCCGATGACGGTCGCCGATTTCTACAAAAAGCTGCTGAGCAAACTGAAATCGAACGGCATCGAAGTCGAAATTACCTCCGATCCCGACGAACTCGAAAACCCGATTCCGTTCGCCGAAGACACGACGCATAAATCTTACGATCCCGAATACGCGCACCGTTTCCACCGCATTCTGCTCAAGGTAAATCAGGTGTTCGGCGAATTTCGTTCGCGCTTCACCGGGAAATGTTCGCCCGTCCACTTTTTCTGGGGCAGTTTTGATCTGGCAGTGTCGAGATTTTCGGGTGAATCCGCGCCGCCGCGCGAAAACGCCGACCGCATCACGCGCATCGCCTACGATCAG
The DNA here is from genome assembly GCA_038235165.1 of Pyrinomonadales bacterium. Lineage (GTDB taxonomy): Bacteria > Acidobacteriota > Blastocatellia > Pyrinomonadales > Pyrinomonadaceae. Next base: position 46,817 of record JBBSUG010000036.1, on the reverse strand, counting down.
GAAGTTATCAGCCACGGTTTCTGGACTGGAAACGGTTTCGGCGAAGCCGCTTTCTACGCTTACAGCGCACCCGCGCCGGAAAATTACGGCGGTCAAAAAGTTTCACCTGCCGCCGCATTTTACGATCCAAAAATGGGCGAGTATTTTTTGAAATATGAAGACGTGCGCCGGGCGGAAAATCCCGACGCGATGATTTTAGATTTTATGCAGACGACTTACGAAACCGGTGCGAGTTTGGCGAAGTGGGACAGAGCGAAGCTGGAAATAGATTGGAACAAAATTTAAGTTTATCATCGTCGGCTTTTGATAATCTCGACGATCTCGATTTTGTGGCGACCGGTTAAGAACTCACAAAATAAATATATTTGACTGAATTGTTTTGCCGACGGAGCGCAGGCAGGGCTATTTGCGCTTTGCCGCGAAAAAAACAAAGTTATTACAGCTTTTAATCCCTGCCGAATTTTACCGCCGAAAAACGAACTAAAATTACCAAAAAATGTTAATTTAGAGTAAGTAAAAGAATTTAAGCAGGCATTAATTAAACAGCGGCTTTTTACTTGAGGAAAAATTATGGTATTTATCAACATCCCTTTTGTTCACGAAAATAAAAAAATTGATGCGGACATTCTGGCGCGTGAACTGGCTTCGCTGAACATCAGCGAAGATGCCAAGTATGAAACTTTTCAGGCAATTTATAATATGAGACCGAACGGCGTGGAATTGGTGGACGCTGATTTGAAAGAGGTCAAAACGCTGGAGAATGTTTTGGCTAAATTGGGCATTCCCTACCGACAGACGGAAGTATCGGAACACGCTTGAGCGGGAAAAATTACGATTTTAGAAAAATATTATGCAGGAAGCGGCACAGGAAAAAATGCAGGAAGACGGCGGCGCGGATGTTTTGTTCGCGCAGTTTGAATTGAAAGATGAGTTGTTAAAAGCGGTCAACGATGTCGGTTACGAATCAGCGTCGCCGATTCAGTTGCGGACGATTCCGGTTTTGCTCGCCGGGAAAGATGTGATCGGACAGGCGCAGACCGGAACGGGCAAAACGGCGGCGTTCGCGCTGCCGATGCTGCACAAAATTGATGTCAAAAGCAAAAAAGTGCAGGCGTTGGTGCTGACACCGACGCGGGAATTGGCGATTCAGGTCGCCGAAGCGTTTCATTCTTACGCCAAATATCTCGGCGGCGTGCGCGTGCTGCCGGTTTACGGCGGGCAGTCTATTTCGCAGCAGTTCCGCCATTTGAAAAACGGCGCACAGGTCATTGTCGGCACGCCGGGGCGCGTGATGGATCATATTCGGCGCGAAACGATTGATTTGTCCGATTTGAAAATCGTCACGCTCGACGAAGCCGACGAAATGCTGCGGATGGGTTTTCAGGAAGATGTCGAATGGATTCTCTCGCACACGCCCGAAAATCGGCAGACGGCTCTATTTTCGGCGACGCTGCCGCGCCAGATTCGGCGGCTCGCCGATAAATATTTGAACGACCCGGTGAGCATCGAAATCGAGCGCAAAACGCTGACCGTGCCGACCGTCAAACAATTTTACGTTAATGTTTCTGAAGGGCAGAAAACCGACGTGCTGACGCGGCTGCTCGAAATCGAATCAAATACCGGCGAAGCAGTTTTGATTTTTCACCGTACCAAAATCGGCGCGGCTGATTTGACCGATAAACTTCAGGCTCGCGGCTATGCGGCGGAAGCGATGCACGGCGATTTGAATCAAAATCAGCGCGAAGCGATTATCAAACGACTGCGAAACGGTCAGGTCGAAATCGTCGTCGCCACTGATGTCGCGGCGCGCGGGCTGGATGTCGAACGCATTTCGTCGGTCATCAATTACGATATGCCGTCCGATACCGAATCCTACGTTCACCGCATCGGGCGCACGGGTCGTGCGGGACGTGAAGGCAAAGCCGTTTTGTTCGTCACGCCCCGCCAGCAGCGGATGAAGCGCGACATCGAACAATATACGAAACAGAAAATCGAGCCGATGAAACTGCCGACGCAGGCGGATGTCGCTTCGCGGCGCATCACGCTGTTCAAAGAGCGCATTTTGAATACGCTCGTCGAACAGGAACTTGATTTATATCTGTCGCTGGTCGAGGAACTCGCCGAAGAAAGCGGCGGCGACATCGCCGAAATTGCCGCCGCCGCCGCATTTTTGAGCGCGGGCGACAAACCGCTGGAAATCGTCGTTGAACCGAAAGCCGAATATCTCGGGCAGCAGACGGACGGAATGGTGCGGCTGTTTCTCGATGTCGGGCGCAATCACAACATCGGTCCCGGCGATATTGTCGGGGCAATCGCCAACGAAGGCAATGTGCCAGGAAAAGCCATCGGCGCGATTGATGTCTATGACCGTTTCACGCTGGTTGATCTACCGGCGGAATTCGTCCAGCAAGTCGTCGAAGGAATGAGCAACACGCGCATCCGCAAGCAAAAAGTTAATGTGCGTCCCGCCGCGCCGCAGGAAATTTCAACTGAAAAACCGCCGCGCCGCGCTGATAACGACGACCGCCCAAGAAACTTTGACCGCCGTGATAAAAGAGATAAAAAGGTGAAAAAAGCGGGGCGTAAAGACCGAAAGAAAAAAACGAGACATTAAATTTAGGGCAGAACTTGGGATAACTCGCAATTGCTCGGTAACAAATAGACAGATATGAAAGTTTTAGTCATCGGTTCAGGCGGGCGCGAACACGCTCTGTGCCGGACGTTCGCGCAAAGCCGCCGCATCGAAAAATTATACTGTGCTGACGGAAATGCCGGAATCGCTGAAGTCGCCGAATGTGTCAATATCAAACCCGATGAAATACAAAAGCTGGCGGATTTCGCGCAGCAGAACGAGATAGATTTGACTTTTGTCGGCGGCGAAACGACATTGGCACTCGGAATCGCCGCCGAATTTGAAGAGAGAGCGTTGAAAATCATCGGAGTCAGCCGTCAAGCCGCCCGACTTGAAGCGAGCAAATCGTTTGCCAAAAATTTTATGGCGCGGCACGGCATTCCGACGGCGAAATACAAAACCGCAGCGTCAACCGAACAGGCTCAACAGTTTTTATTTGACGGTGAATTCGGGGACGAGCAAACGCCGGTCGTCATCAAAGCCGACGGGCTTGCGGCGGGGAAGGGTGTGGTTGTCGCCGCCAACCGCGCCGAAGCGGTCAAAGCGATTGACGAACTCGAAACACGGGTCGGGCAGGCGGCAGTCGAAAAAATTGTTTTGGAAGAATGTTTGTTCGGCAGGGAAGTTTCGTTAATTTTGTTCACGGATGGCAAAGATTTTGCTTTGATGCCGCCGTCGCGGGACCACAAACGCATCGGCGAGGGCGACACGGGCGCGAATACCGGCGGAATGGGAACGATCACCGATTCGAGTCTGCTGGACGAACTGCAAACCGACGAAATTATTGAAAGTATTATCAAGCCGACATTAAAAGGCGCAGCAGATGAAGGCTTTCCATTTCGCGGAATTATGTTTCTGGGTTTGATGATGACGAACGAGGGCGCGAAACTGCTCGAATACAATGTCCGTTTCGGCGACCCGGAAACGCAGGTGATTCTGGTTCGTCTGAAAACAGATTTGGTTGATATTTGTGAAGCGATGCTCGACCGAAACCTGTCGAATATCAATATCGAATGGCAAAAAGGAAACTCGGCGTGTGTCGTGCTGGCTTCAAAAGGCTACCCGCAAAAGGCGCAGACCGGCGATGTCGTCAGCGGTTTGAACGAGGCAAAAGCGATGGATAATATAAATATTTTTCACGCCGGAACGTCAAAAAATGACGAAAATGAATTTACCACGGCGGGCGGCAGAGTTTTAGGTGTCACCGCGACGGGCGAAACTTTGGATGAAGCACTCGAAACCGCCTATCGCGCCGTCAGCGAAATATCGTGGGACGGAATGCAGTTTCGCCGCGATATTGGAAAATAATGCAGTCGTTCCGGCTGCGGTACTTTAATAGTCACGCAGAGTTTGCACGTAATTTTCGTAATTCCGCTTCATTTCAGCCATCGAATCGCCGCCGAATTTTTCGCGCATCGCGGTTGCCAAGACAATCGCCACCATCGCTTCGCCGATCACGCCCGCCGCCGGAACCGCCGTTACATCCGAGCGTTCAAATGCCGCCAAATCTTCCTTTTTCGTATCAATATCAACCGAACGGAGCGGTTTTTTCAGCGTTGCAATCGGTTTTAAATAGCCGCGCACGCGCAATTCTTCGCCGTTGGTGATGCCGCCTTCGAGTCCGCCCGCGCGGTTTGATGTGCGTGTGAAATTATCGTTTTCAAAAGTGATTTCGTCGTGAACTTTTGAACCGAACAGCGCGGCATTTTCAACGCCCGTGCCGATTTCGACGGCTTTCGTCGCCTGAATTGACATCACTGCCTGCGCGATGCGTCCGTCGAGTTTTTCGTTCCACGAAGTGTGTGAACCCAGCCCGACGACGACATTTTTGGCGACGACTTCAAAAATTCCGCCGAGTGTGTCGCCGTCGGCTTTCGCTTTGTCAATCAATTCGACCATCTGTTCTTCAACTTCCGCGTCGGCGCAATTGAGCGGCGAATTTTCATCAATCGCGGCGATTTCATCGAAAGTTTTACGCAGCGGTGTTTCGGGAATTTCGCCGAGTTTGACGACGTGGCTTTTGATTTCCACGCCGAAGTTTTCGAGCAGTTGGCGGGCGAATGCGCCGCAGGCGACGCGCGCGGCGGTTTCACGCGCCGAAGCCCGTTCTAAAATGTCGCGCAAATCCCGCGCCGCAAATTTTTGCCCGCCCGCGAGATCGGCGTGACCGGGGCGCGGGCGCGTGACGAGACGCGGATTTTTCGGTTCGGTTTCGAGTTTTTCCGACGACATTACCTGTTCCCAGTGAACAAAATCGCGGTTTTCGATGGTAAAAGCAATCGGTGAGCCGAGCGTTCTGCCGTGCCGCACGCCGGACAAAATTTGGATTTTATCGCTTTCGATTTTCATTCGTCCGCCGCGCCCGTAACCCTGCTGCCGCCGCCACAGTTCGTGATTGATCTCTTCGACATCAATCTCCAAACCGGCGGGCAGACCTTCGACGATGCCGACGAGTGCTTTGCCGTGCGACTCGCCGGCAGTGGTAAACTTAAAAATCATATTTTAACGGAGCGCGGAAGTCTCGTCCGCCAACGACAGCGAAGCGAATCGTTGCAAGCTACACTTTACTAAAACGATGCTTCGATGCAAACGATTTCAGCGATTCGCTTCGCTGTCGTTGGCGGACGAGACTTCCGCGCTCCTTCTACTCCTATTTATTGAATTTGCGCTTTATCATTTGCGCCGACGATATAGCTGTCGCGGGCGCGGACGACTAAATTCGGACGATTGACGCGCACTTTGATCAGTTTGCGCTGTCCGGCTTGTCCGACATCAGCGGGGTAATATCCGACGCTGTACTGTCGGCGCAGTTCTTCAGCAATTCCTTCAAAGGCGCGGCTCAAACCGCCTTTCGCCGATTCGGGTTGAAAAACTCTGCCGCCGGTGTTTGCCGCTAATTCTTCGAGATATTTTTTGCCGACCAGATATTCCCCGCTCGTCGTTCCCGCCGCGCCTCTGCCGCCACGTCCGGGAAATCCGAAAGGCGGAAAAGGTGACGATAAACCGCCGCCGTTGTTGGTAGAAAAAGTGTTGTAATAAATCGGGAAAATCAGCGCGTCGGCTTCTGCTGACTGCCGCAGTGTGGAGTCGTAATCCTGTTTGCGGGAAGTCGTGTCAACGCCGTCGGTAAATAACACAATCGCTTTGCGACCGGCAATTTTACTGATCCGCTTGCGAAGCGTGAAATCAACCGCATCATACAGCGAAGTGCCGTCGCCGAAATCGGCTTTGCGAATCGCTTTGTAAATTTTTTTGCGGTCGGTCGTCACGTCGGTCAGCGTGTTGACTCCCTGATCGAATTCGATCACCATTACGCTGTCCTGCGGTTTCAATTGATTGACAAAAGCAATCGCCGCGTCTTGAATTTCTTTGATTTGATACTCTGTCGAAGGACTCGTGTCGAGCAGTAGAACGACGGTGAACGGCTGTTCGGTGGTGGCGAAATAGGCGATGTCCTGTTCCTTCCCGTCTTCGTAAATCTTGAAATTCGACTGTTCCAAACTCGGAATATAAATCCCGTTGCGATCAAAAACCGACACCGGAATCGTAATTAAAGTGTTGTCAATTTTCAAAACTTCCAGTCCGTCGCTCGATAATTGCGGTTCACTTTTTGAGCTGCCGGAAGGATTCGGCGCAGCAGCAATTTTCGGAGACTCCGCGCCGCGCATATCCCGCATCATTCTTTCCTGACGTGATCTTTCGGTAATAGATTCGGAATAGTCCTTTTCGCCGCTTTCCTGTTTTTGCGATGGAGTCTGGCTTGGTTCGGTTTTGCGACCTGACTGCGCCGCCGCGATAACGGAAAAACTAATAATCAAACAACAAATTACGACGAGTTTTTTCATACCAAAATGCTCCGACTAAAAAATTACGTTGGTAAACATTATACAAAACAAAATTGCCGGGTGGAAATCTCACAGAAAATAGTTGACGAGCGTTAAAATGCTGAAGCCGAGCATAATCAAAACGACCAGCCATCCGGCAATTTGCAGCCACAGCGGATGAACGTAATCGCCGACGATTTTCGGGCGGCGCGAAGCCAGCAAAATCAGCGATAAACCGATTGGCAAAATAAAACCGTTGATTGTTCCCGCCAAAACCAAAACCTTGACCGGCTGACCGACGATGAAAAACACCATCGTCGAAAAGGCGATGAACGCGATGGTCAAACTTTTGTGATTGTCCGCGATTTTTTCGTGCAGTGTTTTGAGAAACGAAATCGAAGTATACGCCGCGCCGACGACCGATGTGATTGCCGCCGACCACATCACGATGCCGAAAATTTTGTAGCCGATAGTTCCGGCGGCGTTTTGAAAAACCGACGCGGGCGGATTTTTATCGTCAATCGCAAATCCGAGTGCGATCACACCGAACGATGCCAGAAAAAGCAAAAAGCGAATCAGCGCGGTTAGTAAAATGCCCGTCGCCGCGCCGCGATTTACTTCGGGCAGCGCGTCTTTGCCGGAAATTCCCGCATCAATCAAACGATGCGCCCCGGCAAAAGTAATGTAACCGCCGACCGTTCCGCCGACCAGCGTGACGATTGCCGCCGGTGAAATAGTTTCCGGGTAAAAAGTGCGAAATGCGGCTTCGGCGAGCGGCGGATGCGAATAAAAAACGACGTAAACGATCAAAAGCAGCATCACGAAGCCGAGAACTTTGACGAAAACGTCCAACGCCGCGCCGAATTCTTTGAACAGAAAAATCGTGATGCCGATAATTGCGCTGATAACCGCGCCGGTTTTGACATCAATACCGAATAAAACATTGAGTCCGAGACCCGCGCCCGCGATGTTTCCGATGTTAAATGCCAAACCGCCGAGCGCGATTAGAACGGCGAGAACGTAGCCGCTGCCGAAAATTGTCTCGTTGGCGACATCCTGCGCCCGTTTTTCGCTGACCGTTAAAACGCGCCAGATATTCAGTTGGGCGAAGATGTCGAGAACGACGGAAAGCAGAATGACAAAACCGAAACTCGCCGCCAATTGTTTGGTGAAAACCGTCGTCTGCGTCAAAAATCCCGGACCGACGGCGGAAGTCGCCATCAAAAATGCCGCGCCGAGAATGACCGATGAATAGGAAGATTTTTTCATTTCAAACTCTTTCGGAACGGAGCGCGGAAGTCTCGTCCGCCAACGACAGCGCAGCGAATCGTTGAAAGCGTTCGCATCTTTGTATCTATTTTTTACAGTGCTGCTAACATTTGTGGCGCGCGGCGCGTTTCGGGCGCACCACACTACCGCGCTCCGTTTTCTAAATTCTTTTTATATTCACGCCTTGCTCTTTTAATTTTGCATTGATCGTTCGGGCAAATTCCAGCGCGTGTGCGCCGTCGCCGTGAATGCAGACCGTTTCTGCTTTGAGAGAAAATTTTTCGCCGTTTGTGGTTGTGACCGTTTTTTCGGAAATCATTTGCAAAACTTGTAAAACGGCTGTTTCGGCATCTGTAATCAAAGCATTCGGCAAATTTCGCGGCGTTATGTTTCCGTCCGGCTGATAAGTTCGGTCGGCGAAAACTTCGCTCGCGGTTCGCAAATTGATTTTTTCGGCTTCCGCAATCAAAAAACTCCCGGAAAGTCCGTATAGAATCAGATTTTTGTCAATCGCTTTGACCGCACCAGCGATGGCGGCGGCTGAATATTTGTTTTTTGCGGCTTGATTGTACAACGCGCCGTGCGGTTTGACGTGGTGCAGTTTGCTGCCGAGAGATTCACAAATTCCTTTGACGGCAGCGATTTGATACAAAACGAGGTCAAAAATCTCTGTCGCGGACATTTTCATTTCGCGTCTGCCGAAACCCTGTAAATCGGGAAACGATGGATGTGCGCCGACGGCAACGCCTTTTTCTATCGCCATTTCGACTGTTTTTCTGATCGTTGAAGCATCGCCCGCGTGAAAGCCACAGGCGATGTTGACGGACGAAACGAAATCCATCAGTGCGGCATCGCTGCCCATTTCCCACGCGCCGAAACTTTCTCCCATATCGCAATTTAAGTCAATTGTTAACATCACGAATAATTGCAAATTCCAGATAGTTTTGAGTTCCGCCTTCAGGCGGTTTTCTCCGCCGCGCTTCGCTGGCGGAAGCCTGCTAAAGCAGGAACTCAAAACTTTTGTCAAACTTTTTTCAATGTGTTGAGTTTTTCTTTGACGGCAAATTTCAGATAGTTTAACTCAATTTCATTCCGCATAAAAATATCTTCCGCCTCAGCTTGTGTAACCAACCGGAAACTGACCTGATCGTTTGCGCCGAGCTGCGCGAGAAGCGGCAAATCGGCGGAAATTATATTGGCAATGCGCGGATAACCGCCCGAAGTTTGGTGATCCGCCATCAAAATAATCACTTGTCCGTCGGGCAAAAGTTGAATCGTGCCGAAATTGACGGCGGACGAAACGAGTTCAATGTTATCAAGCAAATACAGCGGCGCGCCGCCTAGCCGAAAACCCATCCGGTCGGAGTTTGGCGAAACTGCAAATTTATTTTTCAAAAAATTCAATTCGCTCAAAGCCGTCAGCAGTACAAATTCCGCTCCTTCGACGACGCGAACGCTCGCCGCCTCCGATTGATAATCGGAAATCAAACTGTTTGAAACGCGATAATTAAATTTGGAATTTGGAATCCGGCACCCGGAACTAATCTCGATGCAGTCATTTTTCCGCAATTTTCTCCCGTCAAAACCGCCGATCTCAGCACGAAGATTGGTGCTGTAACTGTTCAGCCATTTTTCGAGTTTGAAGCCGCCTTTGACCGCTAAATAACCGCGATTGCCGTATTTCTTTTGCTCAAAACTCAATAAGTTTCCTTTTTCGACGTAAAACGGTCGCCAGTTTTCGATTGGTCTGCCATTAATTTTCGCACCGAAATCCGCGCCGCCGAGGGCGATCACCGCCTCCGTTTCAAACTCCAAAACCGGCGCGGGAAAGTGCATCTCCAGAACCGCTTCCGCTTCGTTGTTGCCGAGTAAAATATTGATTAAGCGAACGGATTGCCGATCCATCGCGGCGTTCGGGTTAATGCCGAAACGCCGAAAACCGACTCTGCCCAAATCCTGCACCGTCGTCAGAATGCCGCTCTTTTTGATGAAAATACTCATTCAATTAGTAGTAAATGGTAAGTGATAAATGGTAAGTTGATTGTTTCGTAATTCGCTGAATGATTGTAGCAAAGTTTTTAAATTACCACTTATCATAATATAGACTAAAATTAAATTGATGAAAGTTCTAAAATTCGGCGGCTCATCCGTCGCCAACGCCCAAAATATTGAGAAGGTGGTTGAAATCGTCAAAACCGCCATTGAAACAGATTCGTGCGTCGTTGTTTTGTCGGCGATGCAGGGTACGACCGACGCGCTCATTGAAATCGGCAAATTGGCGGAGAACGGCGATGAAGATTTTCGCTCGAAAATTGATGCAGTCAGCGAAAAACACGCGCAGGCTTTGGATTTGCTGCTCGATGATAAACAGGACGAACTGCGCGAAATAATTAACAATTACATTAACGATTTGAGAAGCATTTGCGAAGGCGTTTTTCTGCTTCGGGAATTAACGCCGAAAACGCTCGACCGGATTGTTAGTTTCGGGGAACTGTTTTCGACTGAAATCTTTTCGGCGAAACTGAGTGCGCTCGGCATCGAAAATTTTTGGAAAGACAGCCGCGAATTGATCGTCACGGATTCGAATTTCGGTTCCGCTGAAGTTGATTTCGCTAAAACCGACGCGCAGATCAAAAACTTTTTTACAAATCAAAAATCGAAATTGTATGTCCTGCCCGGATTTATCGCGGCGGACAAAAACGGCGCGACGACGACGCTGGGGCGCGGCGGTTCCGATTACACGGCAGCGATTGCGGCGGCGTCGTTGGGAGCGGAAGTTCTCGAAATTTGGACGGATGTTTCCGGGATGATGACCGCCGACCCGCGCATCGTGCGGCACATCCGGCGTATTCCGCGCATCACTTACCGCGAAGCGATGGAACTTTCACACTTTGGCGCAAAGGTTATTTACCCGCCGACGATTCAGCCGGTTTTGCAGAAAAATATTCCCATCTTAATCAAAAACACTTTCGCGCCGGAAGATTTCGGAACACTGATCGGGGCGGAAACGGACGATGAAAGAGACATTATTCGCGGCATTTCGAGCATTGATAAAATTTCCGTGCTGAGTTTGGAAGGCAGCGGAATGGTCGGGATTCCAGGGTTTTCAAAACGACTTTTCGACGCGCTTTCCCGCGCCAAAATCAACGTCGTGCTGATTACGCAAAGCTCGTCCGAACATTCGATCTGCGCGGCGGTTGAAGAAAAATCCGGTGCGGCGGCGAAAGAAGTCGTTGATCTTGAATTTGAATACGAAATAAACGTCGGAAAAATAGAACCGCTGCGCGTCGAAAACGGGTTCTCGATTCTCGCTTTAGTCGGCGATAATATGAAGGCGCACACCGGCATTTCGGGGAAAATGTTCAGCGCGTTGGGGGCGCAGGGAATTAACATTCACGCCATCGCGCAGGGGTCGTCGGAACGCAATATTTCGGCGATTATCGAATCGAAAGACGTGGCGAAAGCGGTCAACACGCTGCACGAAGAATTTTTCTCGGACGGCAGCCGCCAGGTTAATGTGTTCATCGTCGGGATCGGGACGGTCGGCAAAAAACTGCTCGCCCAGCTTGAACAGCAAAACGATTTTTTGCGCGAAAATCTGCGGCTCAATTTGCGCGTCGTCGGTTTGGCGAACAGCAAAAACGTCACTTTTGATGAAGAGGGAATTGACCTGTCGGAACCGCCTGCGTTAGCGGGCGGCTCAGGCGCAGTATTTCAAAATACATCACAACAAATCGCCGATTTAATTATTGAGAAAAATTTGCGAAATTCGATTTTCGTTGACGTGACGGCAAATTCCGAAGTCGTCGAAGTTTATCCGCAACTGCTGCAAAAAGCTGTTTCAATTATCGCCTGCAACAAAATCGCCGCATCGAGCGAATATGAAAAGTATCGCCGGTTAAAAGATTTGGCGCGTGAATACAACACGAATTTTCTCTTTGAAACCAACGTCGGCGCGGGACTTCCGATCATCAATACGCTCAACGATTTGATGCGGAGCGGCGACAAAATCAATCGGATCGAAGCCGTTTTGTCGGGAACTCTAAATTTTGTTTTCAACAATTACGACGGGCAACGCTCATTTTCCGAAGTTGTCCGGCAGGCGCAGAACGAAGGTTACACCGAACCCGATCCGCGTCTCGATTTGAGCGGAATGGATGTCGCACGAAAGATTCTAATTCTAGCGCGGGAAGCCGGACACAAAATCGAAATGGCGGACATTGAAAATAAAGGATTTCTGCCCGCGTCGTGTTTGGAAGGAAGCGTCGAGGATTTTTACGGCGAAATGCAGCGGCACGAAGATCATTTCAAAAATCTGCTTGAAACGGCGCAAAGTCAAAATTTGTCATTGAAATATATCGCTTCGTTTAGCGGCGGCAAAGCGTCGGTTGGTCTGCAAAGCATTGACGACACACACAATTTCGCCAATCTCGCGGGCAAAGACAACGCCGTTTTATTTTACACAAATCGCTATGCCGATTTGCCGTTAGTAGTGAAAGGCGCGGGCGCGGGCGCGGACGTGACGGCGGCGGGCGTGTTCGCCGATATTATTCGGGCGGCGCGTGGTTAAACGGGATTTCTCTCGTATTCGTCGAGTTTCCGGTAAAGAGTTTTGCGGTCGAGTTTTAATATCTCGGCGGTGCGTGATTTGTTGCCGCCGCATTCTTCCAATGTTTCGATAATATATTCGCGTTCGAGTTCGGCGAGTGACATTTTCCCGGTTTTGGCTTTTGATAAAAGCGCAGAATTTGATGTGTCAGCACGAATTCTCTCGGGCAGGTCGGCGGGCGTCAAAATCACCCCGCGCGACAGTGCCGCCGCTTGTTCAATCGTGTTTTCGAGTTCCCGAATATTTCCGTTCCAAGTGTAAGCGGTCAAAATTGCCAGTGCCTCGGCGGAAATTTCCAGCATCACGCCGTCGCGTTGATATTTGCTCAAAAAATGTTCGATCAAAAGCGGAATATCGAAAATTCTTTCGCGCAGGGGCGGCACGGAAATATGAATGACGTTGAGCCGCCAGTATAAATCTTCCCGGAAAGTTGCGGCGGCGACGGCTTTTTCCAGATCGGCATTGGTCGCGGCGATAACGCGGGCATTGATTGATTTTTCCCGGTTGTCGCCGATGCGCCGGATCATATTTTCCTGCAAAACGCGCAGCAGTTTCGGCTGGACGGCGAGTGGCAATTCGCCGATTTCATCGAGAAAAAGCGTTCCGTCCTGCGCCGCTTCAAAAAGTCCGACGCGCTTGTTTTTCGCCCCGGTGAAAGCTCCGCCGGTGTGTCCGAAAAGTTCCGATTCGACGAGTTCCGCCGGAATCGCCGAACAATTGACGGCGATAAACGCGCCGGTGCGGTGCGAAGCGTCGTGAACGGCGCGGGCGACTAATTCCTTGCCGGTTCCCGAGTCGCCGGTGATTAAAATGTTGCTGTTGGTGACGGCGGCGCGGCTGATGAGGTCGAGCAATTGGCGAATCGGGCGCGATGCACCGATGATTCTGGTCGGTACATCGGCTTGTTCGCGGCGCAGACGAACGGCGGAACGAACTTTTTCCGTCGCCTTCAACGCGGCTTCAGCGATTTCGAGCAGATTTTTCGTTTGAAAAGGTTTCGTGACATATTGAAACGCCCCTTTTTTGACGAATTCGACCGCCTGTTCGACCGAACCGAACGCCGTCATCACGATTACCGCCGTTTCGATGCGTTTTTCGCGGACGATTTTCAGCAGTTCGTCGCCTTTTAATTCGGGCATCTGCACATCGGTCACGATCAGATCTATAATTTCATTTTCGTCGGCGACGAATTTCAGCGCACGATTTCCGTTTTCAGCGGAAACAGTTTCGTAATTTTCTTCTTCAAAAATTTCCTCGAGCAGTTCGCGCAAATCCGAGTCGTCCTCGACAATTAAAATGCGATTTTTCATAAACTTTATTTTTTTTGGCGGGTCAAAAGAAAGTTATTCGGTTTTCTCTCGTTCCTCATCCCTTATAATTTATCCCTCTCTTTTCGGTTGATTGAGCGGCAGGTGAACGCTGAAAACCGCGCCGCCCACACCGTGATTTTTGGCGGTTATTCGCCCGCCGTGTTCTTCGATGATGCGTCCGGCAATCGGCAGACCGAGACCCGTTCCTTTACCGATGTCTTTCGTCGTAAAAAAAGGATCAAAAAGCCTGACCATATTTTCGGGCGAAATACCGATTCCCGTGTCGGTTATTTCGGTGACGATAAACGAATTTGCAGCGGGCGCGGCAGCAATCGAAAGCGTCCCGCCGTCGGGCATTTCGTCAAGCGCGTTGATAAAAATATTGAGCCACACCTGCTGCAAATAATTCGGGTCAGCCGCCAAAACAATATTTTCCGCGACCGATAATTCAATCGAGACTTTAGATTTTTCAGCCGCCGATTCGATTTGTTCGAGGGCAGTGTTGATGGATTCGAGCAGATTGATTTGCACCGGATGAATATTAAAAGGACGCGCCAGATTGAGAAGTTGGCGAACCAAATGTGTAATGCGCGCAACGTTCGAACGAATAATCTGCAAATTGCGTTCGTGTTTTTCGGCGGCGATGTCCGGTTTATTCAAAAGTTGTTCGGCGCGTGCGTCAATCACGTTGAGCGGCGCACCGAGTTCGTGGGCGACACCCGCCGCCATTCTGCCGACGATGACGAGTTGTTCGTTATGTTGGATTTCGCGTTCGAGCCGCAGCCGATTTTCCGTTTCCGCCCGGTTTGCCAGACTTTGTTCATTTAAACTGTCCGCCATCCGGTTAAATTTGGCGGCGAGTTGTCCGATCTCGTCGTTTCTCGACGAAGTTTTGACGTGATGGGCAAAGTCACCTTTGCCGACGGCTTCGGTTGCCGACAGCAGTGCGTTGATCGGCGCGATGACACTGCGCTGCAAAACGAAAAAAACAATGGCAAAAATAATCGCCATCAGCAAAATCGTCGTCACAAACCAATAAACACGCGCTTTGAAAACATCCGTCTCGATCAGCGAGAGCGGTTTGATAATCTCAAACGCGCCGCGCAGTTTGCCGCCGGTCTGCATCGGCAAAATAATTGACGCGTATTTTTTCCCGTCAATCGAACGCGCCGTTTCGCTCCATTTCCGCGTGGCAATGACCGCTGCGAGTTCGGGCGGATAACGCAGTGTGTTGTCGCTCATCGGTTTCGATTCGGCAAGCAGTTTCCCGTCGGCATCAAACAACAACACCGCGTAAATTTCGCTGTTTTGGCGCAGCCGGTCAATCAATTTCTGAGCGTCGGCAATGCGTTCTTCGGCATAATCCTCTTCGAGTGCGATTTGCAGCGTGACGGCGTGTGTGTGCAAATCGTCCCGCAATGCTGTTTCGAGCGCGTTTTCATACTGCCCCAAACTCAGCAGACTCGCCGCCAGCATCGTCAGTCCGACCGAGAAAAATAAATATAAAAGCAATTTAGGACTGATTTTCATAAAGCTGTTTTGTAGAGTTCTGCGCCGATAGTGTGGCATAACTCTACAATTTATTTTACATATTGTTTCGCCGATCCTCATTACGGTAAAACACTTTTATCTTCGTAAAGCTGTTGTTCATTAGGTTTTATGCAAATGCCGCGCTGTCCAATAGACTTCCTGAAAGTTGCGGCATTCGAGTTGCGATACTGAATAATTGAGATTGGATGTCGCCGACAGTGAGATTACTTGATGGCGACGGTACGCGTTTATACAAAATTTATTTTTTTTTGAGGGGTAAACATTGATGAGTATTAACGACAGCAAGGGAATTTTTTCCAGTGTCGGCGGAGATTTAGCCGCCGGTTTAGTCGTTTTTTTCGTGGCGGTTCCGCTGTGTTTGGGCATCGCGCTGGCTTCCGGTGCGCCGCTTTTTTCGGGAATTGTTTCCGGCATTATCGGCGGTTTGGTCGTCGGCGTTTTAAGCAAATCAAAACTGAGCGTCACCGGTCCGGCGGCGGGTTTGGCGGCAATCGTGTTGGCGGCGATTACCGAACTCGGCGCATTCAACATTTTTTTATGCGCGGGAATCATCGCCGGATGTATTCAACTCGCGCTCGGTTTTTTGAAAGCGGGCAGCATCGCTAATTATTTTCCGTCAAACGTCATCGAAGGAATGCTGGCGGGCATCGGGATCATTATTATTCTCAAACAAATTCCGCACGCCATCGGTTTTGATAAGGACTTTGAGGGCAACGAAAGTTTTATTTTTGACGGCGGAAATACATTTTCGATTATCGGTGAAGCTCTCGGCTTTATCACTCCCGGCGTGGTCATCATTGCGGCGGCGGCGGTTGCGCTGATGCTGATTTGGGAAAAAGTCGCTTTTCTGAAGAACATCAAAGTTCTTCCGGGACCACTAGCGGCGGTGGTTGTCGCCGTTCTTCTCAACGAAATTTTTATCACCGCCGGGTCAGGACTGGCGATTCAAAACACGCATTTGGTTAATTTGCCGATTTCAGCGAATTTCAACGACTTTTTCTCAAACTTTGCTTTCCCCGATTTCAGAGGTTTCGCCGATACCCGCGTTTGGGTTTACGGCGTGACGATTGCGATTGTCGCCTCCATCGAAACTCTTTTGAGCATCGAAGCGGTTGACCGCATTGATCCGCAAAAAAGCTATACGCCGACCAACCGCGAATTAAAAGCGCAGGGCATCGGCAATATTCTCGCCGGTTTTGTCGGCGGCTTGCCGGTAACTTCGGTGATCGTGCGGTCTTCGGCAAACGTCAATGCCGGCGGCAAAACGAAGCTGGCGACCATTTCCCACGGCGCGTTGATTCTGGGCTGTGTCGCGCTGATTCCATTTTTGCTGAACAAAATTCCGCTCGGCGCATTGGCGGCAATTTTAATTTTGATCGGCTACAAATTGGCGAAACCGGCACTGTTTAAGAAATGGTGGTCGAAGGGAATTTATCAATTCGTTCCGTTTATCGTCACGGTCGCCGCCATTGTTTTTACGGATTTACTGACCGGCGTGGCTCTCGGAATGGTCATCAGCATTTTCTTTATTCTGCGCGAAAATTTGAAAAGTCCGTATTTCTTTGAACACACGGAACATCAAACGGGCGACATCATTCATTTGAACTTGTCACAGGAAGTGTCGTTTCTAAATAAAGCCGCGATCAAATTGACGCTCGAAAATATTCCGAAAAACAGCTACATTATCATTGACGCTTCCGAAGCGTTATATATTGACCACGACGTATTGGAATTAATTAAAGAATTTCAGACGACGAAAACGCGCGAGCGCAACATCAAATTGGAACTGGTCGGTTTCAAACCGGCGTATGAAATTGACAACACATTGAACCGGCAATTCGTCTATTCTGAAGAGAGCGAAAATGTAGCGGAACCGATTGCCGCCGCCAACGGTGCGGCGCGTAAAGAACACAAAGAATTAATCATTAACTTAACCGAAAAAAATAAAAAAGAGGAGGCGTTAGCCTAAATATATGAAAAATCACAAAGATAAAACACCATCCGCCATTACATCCGAAGACGCGCTGAAATTTCTGCGCGAAGGCAATTACCGGTTTGTTTCAAACCTGAAAACAAACCGCAATCTGCTTCAGCAGGTCAACGCAACGCGCGACGGGCAGTATCCGTTCGCCGCAATTTTGAGCTGTATTGACAGCCGCACGTCGGCGGAATTAATTTTCGATCAGGGACTCGGCGATATTTTCAGCATTCGCATCGCCGGAAATATCATCAACGAAGATATTCTCGGAAGTATGGAATTTGCGTGTAAAATCGCCGGTTCAAAGCTGATCGTCGTTCTCGGACACAGCAAATGCGGCGCGATCAAAGGCGCGTGTGACAATGTGCAGCTCGGAAATCTTTCGACGCTGCTCAATAAAATTCAGCCGGCGGTTTATTTCGAACGCGAAACAACCGAAAACCGCACGTCGCAAAATGCCGAATTTGTCGCCAATGTGGCAACCATCCAAATTAAAAGGAGCGTCGAAGCGATTATCGAACAAAGTCTCGTGCTGCGCGAAATGATTGAAAACAAAGAGATTGCACTGATCGGCGCAAGTTACGACGTTGAAACGGGAAATGTCACTTTTCTTGAAGAAACTCTGATGTACGGCGAAATCAAACATTTCCTTCTCGATGTTAGACGTGAGCCGAATCAAACTGCCGCAACAGTGTCGTGAATGAGATAAAAGCTCAGAGTAACGCCTTCAGGCGTGAAAAGCCAAACGGCAAATTCACGCCTGAAGGCGTTACTCTGAACTCAAATGTCGCTCGTCAAAATAAAATTCCAGTCTTTCGGATTGAGCCGATGCGCGAGAACGCTCGCCGTTGCGGAAACGGAAAATCGGCGGTTTAACAATTTGTCCAGTTCGCTTTCTGCAGAACAGCAAATCATATAAGTTCCGTCTTCACTTGGAAATGCCGTCGCCGCCGCCTGTGCGCCGTGCTGAATATGAAAAAGTGGCAGCCGCGCATTGGTGCTTTTCATTATCAAATCTTTTTTGCCTTTGAGCGACAGATACGAAATGCGTCCGAGTTTTTCGCTTAATTCGTCGTGAAATTTTTCGGCGGCTGTTCGGTCAAAACTGTAAAAATTCAGCTTTCCGGCGTAACGAATCGGAATCCAGCGGAAGCGTTCGAGCAGTTTGACGACGCGATTTTTACCGTTTGCCGGGTTCATCGAAACGGCGTAACCTCGTGAACATTTGAGATAATTTGCAAACAGGTTTTTTCTGAAAAGTTTGGCGGGCAGTTTGTTCGAAGCGTATTCACGCGCTACTTTTAAATCGCACAAATACCACGCTTTGACTTCGCGCCCTTCGATTTCGAGCGTTCGCAAAACGCCCGCCGCACAAGCGACGATTTTTTCGCCGTCTAATGCGACGTGAAAAAGCGGTTCGCCTAAACGGGCGAAAAACGCGAAATAATCCGCGCCGTGGTCGAGCTTGAAAAAGTCTTCGCCGTAAGGATATTCGGCGATATTTTCAAATTTTTGCAGCCGCGAACCGTATTCCGCCCGGTTTTTTTCGGTTAGAGCGATAATTTCAATCACGGAATAAAATCGGCGGCTTGTGACGTGACATAAGGTTTTTCGAGCGTCCAGCGGGTTTGGCGCGTCCGCCACAACCCGCGATACATATTGTTAAAAAGCGTCGCGCCGAGCCGCAAACCCTGTTCGATCAGATAGCGGTTATCGGCTGATTTCGTGTAGGGCGTTTCGATAATTTTGAAAAAATCTTCCGAATGTTTGATGTCGAGTTCCTGATGCAGCGCGTAGTGAATCATTTCGTTTTCGGCAAGCCAACCGTTGGCAATGACTGATTGCCCGATCCACGCGGAAATGTCGGAAAACATTCGTTCGATAATTCCGAGAGTGCCGACCGCGACGATAAAATCGTCCAAAACCGACACGCCGGAAAGCGTCGTGTTAAAAATCCGCACGTCCGCCCACAGCCCGCGTAAATGAACATCTTCGACGCTGACGTTATCGAGCCGCCGCAGAAATTCGAGAAATGTTTTGCCGTGTCCCTGTGTGAGCGAGCCTTCGCCGTGTTCTTCCCAGACATTTCGCAAAACTTCGAGCCGCAAATCGGGTGTCGGAATTTTCGCCGCCAACGCCGCCATCGGACGACTGAAAAAGATTACGGCGTAGTAAAATTGAATTTGCGTTTCGACAAAATCCGCTTTTTCAAAAGTTTTTTCGCGCAGATTGACGAAATACGGATTGTTGAAATAATCCGCGTCCCGCAAAACCTGCTCGATCAAATTGTTTAAGGTCGTCATCGTATTTTCTCCCCGATTTCTAATTTCTCGTAAAATAAACTGCGGTCTTTTTCGAGCATTTCATCGGTTTCGAGCCACCGAAAGGCATCGCCGAAAAACGGACGCAAATTCTTTTGATTATTGAGTTGTCGAAACACGACGACGCTGCCTGCGCCCAGTCTTTTCGCCGCCGAATTTGTAATCAAAGCGATTTGCGATTCGTCGCACCAATCGAAAATATTGGAAAAATGCGCCATCTGTCTGCCCGCGAAATTATCATAATCCTGCGCGAAGCCGTGAAAAAAATCAAGTTCGAGATTTGACGGAATGTCAGCTAAATAAGCGGGCAATGCGTTTTTGTCGGGCAAATATTTTCCAAGAAAAATGTGATGCAGAAAATAATTACGCGGCGCGTCCGCTCTCAACAAACCTTTTTCCAACACTGACCGGAAATACTGCGGATAAGAATCAGCCGGCGCGTGCTGAATCGCGGCGCGGGTAAACATCGCGGTTAAAATTTCATTCGAGAAAAACAATTCAAACGCCGTCTGCCAATACGAATGCGCGAAAACTTCCGTCCAAATTTCAGCCGATTGAGTCCTCAACGCCGCTTCGATTTCCGTTGCGTCCAAAATAAATTCGTTGATAAAAAGCCGCAGTTGGCGAAACAGCGATTCAAAATTGCCGCATTCGATCAAACTTTCATTATCCGCCGCACCGACTCCGAATTTCTTAAAAATTAACGCTTGATCCGCCGTTTGCAAAACATCAATTTTCTTTTTAACAAGCGCGATTTGCGACAAATTCGGTTCGATCAGCGTGATTTTGATTTCTGGGCTGAACGCCTTTAAACAAAACGCCGTGCAACCGCCCGAACCGATCAGTGTTGCGCGGTCAAAACCGAACTCGCCGACGATGTCCATCTCGATCTGCGAATCTTCGCGGACGACGGCAAACTGAACCGGATTATTTTTCATTTCAGGCGGTCAAAACTTCAATCAACAAATCTATTTCTTCCTTGGTGACACACAACGGCGGCAACAATCGCAGCACATTCGGATTGCTCGAAGTTCCCGTAATTATTTTATTTTCCAGTAACTTGGCGTGAAACGGTTTGCAGTTTTCGGCGAATTCGATGCCGAGCAGTCCGCCTTTGCCGCGCAGAGCTTTCACTTCTTCGATTTCTTTTAATCTTTCGCGCAAGTAATTTTCGATTTCAGAAATATTGCAACGCATATTGTCCGTTTCAATCGCTTCAATCGTTGCTGTCACCGCCGCCATTGCGAGCATTCCGCCGCCGAAAGTCGTGCCGAGGTCGCCGTTTTTGATAACTTCGGAAATGCAGGAATTGACCAGACACGCGCCGACCGGAACGCCGCTGCCCAAACTTTTCGCCAGTGTAATAATATCGGCTTCAACGCCGCCTGCCAGATCGCTGCCCGAAAAAAACCAATTTCCGGTTCTGCCGATGCCGGTTTGCACTTCATCGAAAATTAAAACGATGCCGAGTTCATTGCAAATCTCGCGCAAACCGGCGAAAAATTCCGGTGCGGCTTCGGTTACGCCAGCCATTGACTGAATCGGCTCAAGCATAATCGCCGCCGTGTCTGTATCGGCTAATTCGCGCACGCTTTCTAAGTTTCCAAATTCGGCGCAGACGTGACCGGGAACATTCGGTTTGCCGATTTCGCGGTATTTTCCCAAAAACGTCGCTGAAATCGCGTCCGCCGTGCGTCCGTGAAAACCGCCGGAAAACGTGATAATTTTTTCGCGCTTCGTCGCCATCCGCGCCATTCGCATCGCATTTTCGTTCGCTTCCGTTCCTGAATTACAGAAAAACGCTTTCGTGATTGATTCCGGCGCAATCGAAACGAGTTTTTCGGCGGCGCGGGCGCGAACTTCCGAATAGACGAGGTTTGAATAAAACAAAACCTTTTCAGCCTGTTCCTGAATCGCCCTGACAACTTGCGGATGCGAATGTCCGGTCGCGCAAACTGCGTGTCCGCCGTAAAGATCGAGATATTTTTCGCCGTCGCTCGTCCAAATCCACGAACCGCGCCCGCGTTCGACCGAGATGTTCATTTTCGCGTAAGTGGCGACTTGAAACTGTTCTTCAAGATTTTCGATTTCTGTAAAATTCATATTTTTTAGCCGCGAACAAACACGAAAAAGCACGAAAAATTTTGTTTTGAAATTTCTACTTTCGTGAACTTTCGTGTTTGTTCGTGGCTGAACTATCTTAAATACTTCTCCAAAATCCGTGTCCAAATCACATAGCCTTTTTCGTTTATATGCAGATTATCTTCGCGGAAAATGTCGGGCAGCGGTTCGCCGTTCGCGCCGAGCATTGGCTTCCAAACGTCAACGAACTGCGCGAATTTATCTTTTTCAGTTGCGGCTTTGATCAGCGAATTTGTTTGGCGAAATTGATCGGCAATTTTCCAGCGTGACGGCGACGGTTTTAGCGAAACGTAATATATCTTTGTTTTCGGCAGTTTTTCGTGAACCATTTTCGCAAATTCTTTGTAATCGGCGGCGACTTTTTCGGGCGCAATACCGGCGGTAATGTCATTTTCTCCAGCATAAAGCACAATCGTTTTCGGTTTGTATGGTGCGACTATTTGATTAAAATAATGATTGACATCTCCGAGATGCGAACCGCCGAAACCGCGATTGATAACTTTTAGATTCGGGAAATTCGCCCGCAGACTGTTCCACGCGCGAACCGAGGAACTGCCGACAAACAGCACGGCGTTTTCCGGCGGAGTCTGTCTGCGGTCAATCTCGGCAAATGCGCTGATTTCTTTTTCCCAAAGATTCGCGCGGTCATAAGTCTGCGCCTTTGCAAACGCGGCGAAAAACAGGATTGTTACAAAAAAGCTGACTGCAAATTTTTTCATTTTAATTTTTTGCCCACTGAACACGCGGAAAGACGCGGAAAATAAAACCAAAGAAAAGGTTATTTCTGCTTTCGTTCCGCTTATTCTGCGGGCAATATTTCTTAAACCAATTTCAAAGCATCATTATGAATGACCACCGCGTCCGCGTTTTCCTGTAATGCAGTTTGAAATTTATCGTTAAAATCTTCGTCCGCGTCTTCAAAATTTAACAAAGTTTTCACTTCATTTAACAACGCTTTCGCCTCCGCTTCGGCTGCCGGACGGCGAATCGAAGTCGCTTCGTCAATCAGCGCGATCAGCGACGAAAATTTGCGAAGCCACGCAAAATGTGCGTCGTCAATAACCAGTTGCAGATAATGATTTGAGCCGTTAATCACGCCGTTCTTAGCTTCGTAATCGGCTTTGGTGGTTTCGAGCAAAGTTTTGTGCAGCCGCAACAGCGATTTACTCAAATGCTTCAACTTTTGCCGCGTTTCATCGGTTAATGTGTCGTGTCCGTTTTCAGGTTCAGTGTTCATAAAAATATTTTAGCTTAAAACCATTTACCCGCGAAACAGGTAACGCCGCCGTTTTGAAGAATTCGCCTTAAAATATCTTGTTGCCAGTTTGCGTTTGAAGATAATCAAAATAAGGACGAAAGACACAAATATAACAATTTTACTCCTTAGATTTATCAATCAGCTGAATATTTTTTTCGTAAGTGAGCAATTCGTTTTCGTTTTCGTCCATCGGCGGCGGATAAAAATGTTTTTGGTAAACCGGATATGCTTCAGTTCGCAGATGAGCGAGAAAAGAATGTCCGCGACGGGATTCGCGCTCGTGACGCAGCGCGGAAATGTCAATCGGTGCGACGACGATGCGTTCACCCGGTCCGGGCGAAGCGTCGGCTAAAAGTCTGCCGTCGAAATCAACAATTTGGCTGCCGCCCGACCACGAAAACGGCGGGTAGCGTTTCAAACTCGCGGCTTGGTTGGCGGCGACGACGAAAGCGTTGTTTTCGATGGCGCGGCAGCGGTTGACGGTCGTCCACCAATCCATCGGCGCGACTCCGTTCCACGGGTCCATATATGCCGAAACTCTGATTAAAACTTCCGCGCCGTTGGCGGCAAGCTGTCGCAAAACTTCGGGAAACAGCCAATCGTAACAAATCGCCGCGCCGAGCTTACCAATCGGCGTATCGGCAACCGGAAACAGCGGTTCGTCATAACCTTCGATGTCGTGTGGACTGGTGTGAACCTCAAACGGAATCCAGGTGTTGACCTTACGATATTTATACAAAATACCTTCGGGAGC
Source organism: Pyrinomonadales bacterium (assembly GCA_038235165.1). GTDB lineage: Bacteria > Acidobacteriota > Blastocatellia > Pyrinomonadales > Pyrinomonadaceae. The sequence continues at coordinate 23,169 of JBBSUG010000036.1, read as the reverse complement.
GATCAAACAAGTCGTGTTAAAAAGCGCGTTTTTATATTGTTTATCAACTTCGAGCATCGAACCGCTCTGAATATAAATATTATGTTCTTTTGCTTTCAAATGAAGACGTTCGGTGTGTTCGTTGGGAATTTCGACGGCGAGTTTTTCAATTAATTCTTTCGCAGTCGCAAAAACCGGCGCGGCGTGAGCAAATTCCGGGAAAACAACCAATTTCACCGGCAAAAACGGCGCACTTCCGATCACGGCTGAATCAATCATCGAAAGAATACGGTCGGTGTTGCGGCGCATTTGACGGCGATCAACCGGATTCGGTTGGTCGGTTTGACAGGCGGCGGCGGCATATCGAATGTGGTTCATAAAATTTTAAGTGAATAAAATCATCGCGCAATTGCAGTTCAATACTGCAACAAATTATTTCAAGCCCAATTCGAGCAGCGGAAAACCGCCTCTGACCGTCCGCGTCGTATATTCGTCGTAGATGCGGCGTTTCTCTTCAGTCATCGGAAACTGTTCGTTTGCGCTGTACGGATATTTTTTCATCGCTTTGAACGGCATCGGATAAATCGCGTCGGGCGAAGCGGAATTGATGTCCATTTCCTTGCTGTAACCGTCGGCGTAGAGAAGAAAAGTGTATTTCTTATTTTTCGGCAGGGCAGGCAGCGCGTCAAAACTCAAAACCAGTTCGTCGCCGGTTTTGGAAATGACGAATGTATCGTCAATTTTATTTAGCAAAGGCGCGACATCGCCGGTGCGCGTAAACTTACCCGAAAAATATTTCCACCGTCCGTCATTCAAGACCGCGTCGTAATTCGCCGCAATCATTTCGCCATATTTGGTTTCGGCGGAAAATCCGCGTTCTCTTAAATCGGCACGCTGCGGCAGCAGTTCAATCGTTTTAACGGCGGTCTGCTCCGACGTGTCAACGGCGATTTTGTCCCAGAAGGTTTTGAAATTTGTAACGATGCGAACTTCGCGCGAATCGGTCAAAAATTTGCCGGTCAGATCAACGACCAAAGTTTGCGGTCGCCCGATGGAAATGCCGATGCTGTCAATGACGGTTTGCCATTCGCCGCGTTTATTTTTAACCTGTAATTTCGGCAAAAACAGTGATCTGCCGCTTTGCGACGCGGCGAGATTGTCGGACGAAAAAGCGTAGTCAGTCCAACCCGTCAGCAGCAGAAGTGTTCTGCCGCGGTAACCTTTCTTGTCGTCCAAATCGAGTGTCAAATTGTGAGTTTTGGCGTAACCTCGAATATTCAGCGATTTGAAATTGTCATAAAACACGCGGTCGAGTTTTTCGATTTTCGGCAAAGCATTTCCCCCATTCGTGTCAACGGCGGACAGCGGCGCACGGGCATTCGCGGTCGTGTATAGAATGCGTTTGCCGGCGGACGGAATGCCCAAACCTTCGTTCGGGTAAACTTCTTCGTTTGCGTCGTGTTCGACGGCGACGAGTTTGAGATTATCCAAAAACAGGACTTCTTCGAGTTCGTTGGTTACACGAATTTCATATTTGCCGTTTTTCGGCTTTAATTGATCGGACGTGATTCGCACGAACTCGTCCGAATCGGGATGGTTGTAAACGCCCGCTTCGACCCAGTTGCCCATTTCGCCGCCGCCTAAAAAATCGGTCACGAACTCGAATTTTTCGCCGTTCCAGGTGTAGAGATACGGACACGACGACGGTTTGCGGTCGAGTTCTTCGATTTTGAACGGCGAGATGTTTTTTGCCGTCTGATCTTTCGGCTTTTCGGGGAAATCAACTTCCGCCTGCACCGTTCCCGAAGCCCAAATGACGCGCACCGCATCGGGTTTTTCGCGGCTGCCGAGTCCGAAATGAACGTCCGACGGCGCGGGCATCGGGCTGGCGGAATAAGTTTCGAGTTTTTGCGCTAAACTGCCCGCCCGCAAATCAATTTTCGCGCCGATGCCGGATTTGTTACTGGCGCGTCCCTGAAGGCGCAGCGTTTCCGAATGATTTGCGCTGCCGCCGTCATTTCGCAAAAATCGAAGTGTGCCGGAAGCGTCGAAAGTCAATAAATCAACATCGCCGTCGCCGTCTAAATCGGCGGAGTAAATCGCGCTCGATTTGGCGATGTCAGCGGTCGTTTTGAATATTTTAGAGTCTGCCGCCGCCCATTCGCCGCCGAGATTTCTCGACACGACCAACCCGCGCGGAGTGTCGGCGACCAAATCGAGCAGACCGTCGTTGTCGTAATCAACAAACTGCGCGGCAGTCGCGCCTTCCGTTCCCGCCGGAGCATCTTTCATCACGAAATTCCCGCGCCCGTCGGACACGGCAAAAACGCCGCGTTCGCCAGATTTTCCAAAAAAGAAATCAACAAAAGAGTCTTTGTTGTAATCGCCGACAGCGACGCAGCTCCAATCGGCAGCCTGTTTCAAACCGACTTCTTCGGCAACATCGAGAAAAGACGTATCGCGCAGATTGCGAAACAAAGCGGGGCGTTCGCCCGCCGCCAAAAAAAGCAGATCAACATCGCGGCGGTTGTCGTAATCGGTCGGGACGACGCTTAACGCCGTCATTGCGCGGTTAATTTTCGCTTCCGCCGAATAATCCGTAAAAGTCGAATCGCCGTTGTTGCGAAACAGACGATTGCCGGATTTTCCGGTGCCGCCGATGACAATATCCAGATCGCCGTCGTGGTCAACGTCCACAAACGCGCACGACAAGGCGTTCAGCGCGTCGGTTTTGGCGGGAATTTTTGATGCCGCAGTCACGTCGGCAAATTTCCCGTCACCGAGATTTTTGTACAGCGAATAGATTTTGCCGCGCACGACAAATAAATCGTCTAAATTATCGTTGTCAAAATCACCCGCGACGACGCGCACTCCGTCATCAGTTTGAACTTTGGCGTAATCGCCCGCCGTTGCGGTGACATCAACAAACTTGCCGCCGTCATTGCGTAAAATCTTCGCCGGATTGGTCAGCGCAAGATCGAGATCGCCGTCGTTGTCGAAGTCAAATAAAACCGCGTCATGTGCCGACGGAGAACCTTTCGGTTTAGTCGTCGGCAAGCCAATATCTGTTTCCTGAAATACAATTTTCGGCGCGGTTTTGTCAACCAAATCACTTTCCGCGCCGGTTGAAGCAATCGCCTCGGCGTAGCGTCCCTGTTCGAGATAATTCTGCCCGATACTCGTTGCCGCGCCTGACTGCCGCAACGCCTGAAATTTCGTCATCAAACCCTGACCTTCCTCGCGGGCGTTGTTTCGCAAAAGCGCGGTCGCCAGCGAATACATCGCCGTTGAATTATACGGTTCGGCGGCGAGCGCGACGCGAAAAACGGCGACGGCTTCGGCGTATTTGCGCTGCTGAATATAAATTTGACCGAGATTGACGTTCGCGCCGACATCGTTCGGGTCAATTTGTAAAACTTTCGTCAAGGCGTTGACCGCATCTTCGGTGCGGTTCTGGTTTTTGGCGATGATTCCGAGCAGATATTGCGGCTGCGGTTGGTCGGGCGCGGCGGCGGCAGCACTTTGCGCGGCTTGTAGTGCGCCGTCCATATCCTGTGTGTTAAAAAGTGCGATTGCTAGATTAATCCGGGCGATTTGCAGATCGGGGTCGAGTTTCAAAGCGCGTTGAAATTCATCTGCGCCCGCTTTGTGATTATATTGTTCGAGCTGCGCCACGCCGAGGTTGTTGGCGCGATAAGCATTTTCACGCTGCGCGGCGGAAATCGGCTTGACCGTCTGCGCCGAGGTACGCCAAAAAGACGACGAATAGAAAAACGCTGTCAACGCGACGGTAAATAAAATTAACAAAACAGCAGAAACACGCAGATTTAATTTCATAAAATTTATTATAACAGTTTCGTTTTGAGGAGGTTAATCGAAAAAACGGCGGCAAAGTTTTTCCAACATCGCGCCGACTTCATCAATTTGTGCGGCAGTGATGCGGTTAAAAAAGGGCAGTGCGATGACGCGTTCGGCGGCGTGTTCGGCAACCGGGAAATCACCGGCGCGAAAGCCGTATGTTTTAGCGTAGAACGGCTGCAAATGAATCGGCGCAAAGTAGCGTCCGCAGGCGATTCCGGCATCATTCATTTCGGCGACAATCAAATCGCGTTGCGCTCTGGTGAATTGTTTTTGCAGCCTGACGACATAGACGAACCAACTGATGCGCCCATTCGGAAAATCGAGTTCGGGCAGAATCAAATGCGGATTGTTTTCGAGCCGCGCCTGATATTTTCGAGCCGCCGTTTCCCGCAGATGCAAAATTTCGTCGAGCCGTTTGAGCTGTTCGATCCCGACGGCGCAGTTGATGTCGGAGAGGCGGTAGTTGTAACCCAATTCAACGTGTTCAAACCATTCGGAATCGGCATCGCGCCCCTGATTTCGCAGCATCGCGGCGCGTTTGGCAACCGCTTCGTCGTCGGTGACGATCATTCCGCCTTCGCCTGTCGTGATCTGTTTGTTCGGGTAAAATGCAAAAACCCCGGCATCGCCGAGATTGCCGACGCGCCGGTTTTCACATTCCGCGCCGATGGCTTCGCAGGCATCTTCGATGATTTTCAACTTATAACGCTCCGCAATTTCGCAGATTTCGCGCATTGGTGACGGGCGACCGAAAACGTGGACGACCATTATCGCTTTTGTTTTCGGGGTAATCGCCGCTTCGATTTTTCCAGCGTCAATATTCAGCGTTCGTTCGTCAATGTCCACGAACACGGGAACACACTTTTCATACAGTAAAACATTGGCGGAGGCGATAAAACTAAACGGTGTCGTGATTACTTCATCACCTGCCCGCAAATCGAGCGCGCGAACGCAGAGATGCAGACCGCTGGTTCCGGAATTGACGGCGATTCCGTGTTTGGCGCGGACATATTCGGCGACATTTTTTTCAAATTCGGCGAGTTTCGGACCGAGACTCAAACGCGGCGAACGGAGAACTTCGACGGCGGCGTTTATTTCGGCTTCGGTGATGTCGGGCGCGGAAAGCGGAATTTTCATAATCTAAAATCTTCCAAAGGCACGGCGCGTTTGATTAAAAGTTCGTCGCCGAGCGGCGCGGTCGCCAAAATTTCGACGATTTTTTCCGCCGCGTGTCCGTCGCCGTACGGGTTCGTCATTCCGCGCAAAGATTCTCGAAAATCCGCGCTCAAACCTTTTTCGGCGGCTTCTAAAATCGCTTCGGTTTCCGGCGCAGCATCAATTATATTCAAAGGTTTTTCGCGCCCCTGCTGCCGCATTCCGACGTTCACCGATGGCAGTGGAAGCGACGCGGTTTCCATAATTCCGCTGCTCGAATTGCCCAAAAGCAAATCCGAATATTTGAGCAAACTCCAGTATTTTAGGTGATTTAAGTTGACGAAAAGATGCGCGTTCCGGCATTCGTCGCAAAATGTGCGGGCGCGTTCGATGATTTGATGACTGCCCGCGTCGGCGTTCGGGTAACAGAAAACTATCTGCCCGGACAATTTTTCCAGTGCGCCGAAAACCGCGTCAGCTTCGGTGACGGTATCGCGCTGAATAGTCACTGGATGATACGCGACAACGACGGTCGGCTGATCAAATTTCAAGTTTAAATCGGCTTCCAAGTCGGCTTTTGAAATCAGTTCGCGGCGGCGCAAATTGTCGAGCGACGGAGAACCGACGCGGGTGACGCGCCACGCCTCTTCGCCCATCGCCAAAACTCTTTTGCGGGAATTTTCGTTCGTCGTAAAATGCAGATGACTCATTTTCGTCAACGCATTGCGAACGGCATCGTCAATCGCGCCCTCGCTGACATCGCCGCCTTCGATGTGCGCTATCGGGATTCGCAACGCAAGCGCGACTGCGGCGGGCGCGAGCATTTCGTAGCGGTCGGCGATGAGCAGCAAAATATCGGGGCGCATTTTGCCCAAAACATCCGCCAAACCGAGCGTCGCCACACCGATTGTTTTCGCCATTCCGACATCACTGTCGGAACTAATCAGACATTCGACGCGCTCGTCAATCGTGAATTCGTCCGCTTCGATTTCCGTGTAAGTTTGCCCAAATGCCGGGGAAAAGTGCGCTCCGAGCGCGATGATTTGCAGTTCGATTTCAGGGTGACTTTTTAACTCTTCAAGTATCCAGTAAAGATGTCCGTAATCCGCCCTTGAAGTGGTGACGACCGCGATTTTGCGTCGCGGTCGTGTGTTTCCGTTGTTCATTTATAAAAATTCTCCGTCAAAAACATAGTTGCAAATATAAACGGACAATCATCTTCGTCCGCCGGTTTTTGCAGGGTGTTTCGGACAATCAAACAGCTTACTTTTTGACGGTCTGTGCCGCCGCCGCCAAAGATTTACTGTAAGAATTGATAACTGTCCAGGTACTTTTGTCGCTGTCGAAAACCGTGTTCAAGCCTTGTTCTTCCATCGGCGGATCGCCCATATAGTCGTCGCCCTTTTTCCAGAAAACTTGATTTTTGATCGGGCGCGAAGTGCCGCCGAACGCCCAGAACGCGGCTCCGGCGAGATAACCGTCAGTTTTTGCGCTGCCGGCGAGAATCGAAAAAACTTTGTCGTAATATTTGTCGCGCAGCGAAGTCGGGGAATTTATGTCAAAGGATTGTTTGTCGCGCGGCAGACCAAATTCTTCGATGATCAGCGGTTTATTCAAGCGTTCGGCGACGGGCAGATGCAGGTCAATATAAGCGACGGCTTTTTCGACGACGTTTGGGAAGCCTTCGGCGACTTTATCGCCTTCAAACCAGCCCCAGTTTTTCGCCCAGACGTGAATCGTTAAGTAATCGAGATTTACATCGGCGTTGATGTCCTCGAAAAGTTTCAGGTCTTCGGTTCCCATGCGCCCTTCGTGTCCGATTGTAACCAAATGATTTTTATCTTTGGCTTTGATCATCGCAGCAACATCAGCGATCCATTTTTTGTAATCGGTATTGGCGAAGGAGCGCATCGGGCGCGGTTCGTTGGCGAGTTCCCAAGCCATCACCGCTTTGTCTTCCGTGTATTTTTTCCCGGTGTATTTGTTCGTGCGGTTCAAAATTAAATTGACCTGTTTGTTGTAATTCTCTTTGCACGGCGCGCAGCCGTAAAATTGCGAAACGATGTCGCGCTGTTCGTCCCACGTCAATTTTCTCGTTTTGCGGTCGCCGGGAACTTGTTTATTCCAGATCAAATACTGCTGAAAACCACCGCTCCATTCCCAGTTGTTGCTGAGAAAAATAACCGCTTTCAAATCGCGTTTGCCCATTTCCGCGAGCAGCAAATCAAGTCCGTCGAGAACGCTTTCATCAAATTTCCCGGGTTCCGGCTGAAGCGGCGGCGCAACCCGCATCACACCGTTAATCATTCCCGCACCTTCGGCACCCGCCATCACGCGCAGATTCGTCACGCCGTTCGCTTTCACAAAATCCAATTCCTTCCGCAGTCGTTCGACTCCTTTTTGCTTATCCTTTTCCAGCCCCAACAGTCCGCCGTACCAATAATTAGTCCCGATAAAATAATAAGGTTTGCCATCCGCGTAAAACTGATGATTTTTGACTGTGACAAAAGAAGACTGCGCCGACGAACTTATCGAAAGCGGCAGACCAATAAAAATCAAGGCGAGTACCGCCGTCAGCAAATACTTGATTGTTTTCATAAACATATTCCTCAACAGCGGGCGGTTTACAGTTAATCGGAGACGAATGATTTCGGGGAAATATTCGATGCCTTCGATCAAACGGCGAGATTTATCAGCTGTTTGTAAAAATGAGAAGGCGGTAGAACTCCGGTAAAAACTTTGTGCCGGACGATGATACGGCATATTATCATTATGTTTTATGACCCGCAACGGATTCCATAAAAAATAAATTTCTCATATTTACAAAAACATCTTGACAATCAGTTGAATCCATATTAACTTTTGTTAGGTCATACAACAAAGTATCAATATCTAAAAGTTTTTATTCAAAAATTGCACAGGAAATTATTTACCCCGGTTTTTCCAAAAAAACGACGCAAATAGTTTGTTTTCCCGTATTTATTGAAATTTCTTGAATATTCTATTACAGGTCTCATTATATAACGCTGAAAATTGAGCGTACGCAGTCAATAATTCAAAATTAAAGCGAATCTAATTCGGAGGAATTTCTTATGAATAAAATAAAACCTGTGCGGAACACTAATCTTCGTGAAAATACACTGCGAAGAAAATTTGTTTTGCTAACGGGAATCATCTTTTTGTTTATCACGTCCCTGCTGTCGGTTTCAGCGCAAACCGTCACTTCAGGACAACTTACGGGTAACGTGACCGATCCGGGCGGAGGGGCGGTTCCCGATGCGACGATAACGCTGACCCAACTCGGAACGGGCGAAACACGCACGGTGACGACTAGTGGGGACGGAAATTACACCGTGCCGAATCTCGCCGTCGGAATCTATCGCTTGTCGGTGACGAAAAACGGTTTCAAGGAAACATCGGTTGACAGTGTGACGGTCAGCGTGGCGAACGTCACGCGACAGAATATTGCGCTGGAAATCGGTCAGGTTTCGGAAGTCGTCCAGGTGACGGCGGATGCGGTGCAGGTGCAGACGCAGACGGGAACGGTCGGCGAAGTCGTCTCCGGCGAACAAGTGCGCGAACTGCCGCTTAACGGGCGCAGTTTCGTACAGTTAACCCAGTTGCAGCCCGGAGTCGCAGCGGCGAATAACTTTGACAGCAAAAGCAAGGGTTTATTCGGCGGCGTGGACTTTTCAGTTAACGGTAACTCGGCGCAGAGCAATTTGTTTCTGACCGACGGTGCCAACAACAACGATACCGGTTCAAACCGAACGATCTTGTTGTTCCCGTCCATTGAAGCAATCGCCGAATTCAAATCATTACGCAACAGTTACGGTCCCGAATACGGACAGGCGGCGGGCGCGGTTATTTCAATCGTCACACGCGGCGGAAGCAACGAATTTCACGGCAGCGGATTTTACTTCGGTCGCAACGACGCGCTCAATGCCGCCGAATTTTTCGCCAACAAAACCGGCAACGGAAGAGACGCGCTGAAACGAAACGATTACGGTTTTTCAATCGGCGGTCCGATTGTGAAAAATAAATTATTTTTCTTTTATTCACAGGAATGGAACAAGGAAATTCGCGGCGCATCACGTTTCGGCAGAGTTCCGACCGCTGCCGAACGCGCCGGTGATTTTCGTGATAGTGTCAGCCGACCAACTTGTCAGCTTAACGCTATCGGCGGGAGCCGTCCGGGACAAGGCAGTAATGTGATTCCGCAAAGTGAAATCAGTCCGGCTGGAGTTGCGCTCACCAAGTTGTTTCCACTACCGAACCGAGCATTTGACAATAACTGTTATAACTGGGCAATTTCGGCAAATTCACCGATCAATTTCCGTGAAGAAAATGTTCGCATAGACTATAACTTAAACTCGAAAAACAAAATTTTCGGTCGTTTCACAAAAGATGATTGGTCAAATGCTTTTCCGATTTTGCAGGGCAATTTGTGGGGCGACGACGCTTTTCCGGCGGTTGAAAGCAGTTGGGCGCAACCGTCACAGCAGTTTGCCGTCAAATTGACGACGACGCTCGGTTCGACCGCGATTAACGATATTCAATTTTCTTATTCGGCAAATCGCATCAACATTGATCCGGGTTCGGGAGCAGATATCAACCGCGATATCAACCAGGCGATTCCGGGATTTTATGCCGATTCGGTTAAAGTCAACGGCATAAATCGCCCGCACCCAGTTTTTTGGGGCGGCATCGCGCCTTTTAACTACGGCAGCGGACAGGATTTATGGGCAAATATTCCGTTTAGAAATGCGCTCGATATTTATTCGCTCAGAGACGACGCTTCAAAAGTCAGCGGAAATCACACTTTCAAAGTCGGATTTTTGTATGATACAGCCGGTAAAAATGAAGATTCCGGTGCGAACAACGAAACTCCGCAGTTTTGGGGATCAGCCGGAAGTACTCAAGCTGGTGGAGCCAACTCCGGTAACTACTTGGCGGATGTTTTAACCAAAGGATCGCTCTTCGGTTTCGGTGAAACAAATACGCAGGCAGTCGGTCAAACCAGATACAAAAATCTCGAATTTTATTTCGGAGACACTTGGAAAGTTAGACCGAATATAACTTTAGAGTTGGGAGCCAGATATTCTTTGTTATATGAACCGTATGATAAACGTGATCGGATCAGTTCATTTGACGGAGGTTTATACAACCCGGCACGACCGGCGACCGATCCGTGTAACGGTTTGGTTGTTCCGAAAGGAACCAATCCGTGCGCAGGAATTGCAGGAGCCAGCACCCCGACTGAGTTTTCAAATCGGGCATTACGAAAAAACAACTACAAAAATCTCGCGCCGCGTTTAGGTGTCGCGTGGGATGTTTTCTCAAACGGTAAAACAGCGGTCAGAGCCGGTTTCGGTCAATTCTACCTTCGTGAACGAGTTTCTCCGGTGTTTGGCGCGTTAACTCAAAACCCCCCGTTTACGGCTACTGTCGGCGGTCAGCGCACCTTCGATTCATTTACTCAACCGGACGGATCGGTCAAACCGACATTTGTGGGTTTGGGAGCGGCATCAAACGGTGCGCCGAAATTTGCTTTCAGTCCCGAACCTGATACGCCTTATTCGCTGCAATTTAACTTTTCGGTCGGACAGCAATTGTATAAAGATACGGTGATCGAAGTCGGCTATGTCGGCAATCGCGCCCGCAAACAATTAACGCATTCCGACATCAATCAGGTTTTACAGCAAAATCAATTGAGAGCGGCTTTCGCCGCTGATGCTAATGCCGTCAACGCTCTGCGTCCGTATAGCAACTATGGTTCGATTTATCAATTTGAGAGAAACGGACGGGCTGATTACGATTCGCTGCAAGTTTTGTTCAGAACAAGATTGGCGAAGAGCCTGAACTTTCAGGCGGCTTATACGCTTTCCAAATCGCGGGCAGATTTCGGTCTGAACGACTCGTCGGGCGGAAGCAGTAACTTTGCCGTGTTGGACAGAAATAATCGAGGTTTGGACTTTGCTCCGTCGGACATTAATCGTCCGAATATCTTTGTCGCCAACTTAATCTATAATCTGCCCAAGTTCAAAGAATCGAATTCTTTTGTGCAGGCAGTTGCCGGCGGTTGGGAACTGGCGACAATCGTTCAGGTATCGAGCGGAACTTCGCTGACACCACAAATCAACGCGACGGGAATTTCATACGGCGGAAATAACTTCCAAGCCGGTATCACCGGAACGGGAACGGGAACTGGCAACCAAAGACCGCTGCGCGTTGACGGCGTTCCGTGTACGATCAAATCGGACGGAACAACATTTATCAATCCGGCGGCGTTCACTTTGGTGGGTTATAAAATCGGTGAAACAATTCCGAAGAAAACCACTTGTTTAGGTTCACCGACCAAGAATGTCGATTTCTCGGTTTACAAAAACTTTTCACCTTCATTCCTGAAGAATAGTTTCCTGGGTGAAGCGGCGCGCATTCAGCTGAGGCTGGAGTTCTTTAACGCTTTCAATACGGCACAATTCAGAGGCGACAGCATTCCGCTTCTCTTCTATCAAGGAAACGTCACCTGTGGAGCCAATCCGTGTAGTGCCACCAACAATACCATTACTTCGGCTGGAGTCAACGGTAATTTCGGTCAGGCGGCTAAGACTCGCGGCGGACGTGAAATTCAATATGCAATCAAGTTTTATTTTTAAACTCGATTGCTCTTAACTCCGGCAGGAAGAGAAGTTTGTTACTTGAACTTTTCTTCCTGCCGTTTTTGTTTTGTGATATAGTTTCAGACAAACCCTTTACCCTGAAAATATTTTTTCGCAGTTTTTTTGCGGTTATGATGGCAAAAGTATCGGCATTAATTTTACTTTTCTTCGCGTTCACTCTTCACGCTCAAAATCCGTCTGTCAAACTCGTTCCGCCAACGCCGGAAGATGATTTGCAAAAGCACGTCAGCGCAGCGGAAACTTATCAAATTTCCGGCGATCTGGTCAATGCCCGAATTGAAAACCGCGCTGTCATTGCCGTCGCACTTCAAAGATTCGGGAATATTAACTTGGAAGAAGGCAAATTGCAGGATGCCGTCAAAGCATTTTCAGAGTCGAAAATTTACAACGAAAACGTCAGCATTAAATTAAATTTAGCGTCGGTTTATTTGCAGATGAATGACGCTGAAAAGGCGTTGGGAGAAGCTAAATCAGCCGTTGACGACGACCCAAAAAATGCTTATGCGCGGTATATTTTGGGAAACATCTATTTTACGCAAGGAAATTATCAAGCGGCACTGCCCGAACTTGAAAAAGTTATAATTCTTGCGCCGAATTTAGATGCGGCGCGTGCGCTCGGTTTAACATACCTTTATTTGAAACAACCCGAACGCGCCAAACTTTTGTTTGAAGAAATGCAGGCGACTTTTGACAAGGACAGTCCTGAAATTCATATTTTGTTCGGTCAAGCCTACGAACAGACCAATTACCCGCTCGAATCCGAACGTGAATTCAAACGCGCTTTGGCGATCAATCCGAAACAGCCCAAAGCAAATTTCTTTCTCGGTTATGTAATTCTTCAGTACGGCGGCAGCGGCAGGTTAGCCGAAGCCGGACAAGCGTTTGAAAGCGAACTGAAATTAACCCCAAACGATTTCTTCGCCAATTTCTTCGCCGGAGTTACCGCTTCGTCGGAAAATGACCACGCCAAAGCCGTCGGCTTACTGCAAAAAACAGTGCAATTAAATCCGAACAGCAGCGAAGCGTTTCTTTTTCTCGGACAATCGCAAATGGAAACCAAAGATTTAAAGTCAGCTGAAAAATCTCTGCGCCGCGCCCTCGAGCTGACGATTAATGTTTCCAAAAACGGATTTGAAGCGCGTCGCACCCATTATTTGCTCGGACGGTTAATGATTGACGACGGGCGGCGTGAAGAAGGCGAAAAGGAACTCTTAAAGGCGCGTGAATTGCAAACGAAACTTATCACGACCACGCGCGACGATCTCAATCAGCTTTTCACGCAGGTCGTCGGCGATTCAAAAAAAATGCCGGTTACAAATACGGCAAACAGGGAAGTCAATTTACCCGCGCCGAGAATCGCCGAACTGAAAAAAATCAAGTCTTATTTGTCCGAAATTCTGGCACAGACATATTACAATTTGGGCGTGATTTCCGTGCAGAATAACCAATTGCCCGACGCGCTCGAAAAGTTTGCCGCCGCCGCAATGTGGAAACCGGATTTCCCCGATTTGGATCGAAGCCGGGGAATCGTCGCATTTCGCACCGGACAATATGATCAAGCCGCCGCACCGCTGGCACGGCAGATAAAAGCCAATCCAAACGATAATCTGGCGCGGCAGATGCTGGGAACGAGTTATTTTTTCACCAAAGATTTCAAAAACGCCGTCGAAACTTTGAAACCGATTGAATCGGGCATCACAGACGATACGGAATTAGCTTATTTTTATGCGTTTTCGATGGTTCAAATCAAGAGAAATCAGGAAGCCGAAACGATTTTCAACAAACTGGCGCAAAACTCGCGGAAAAAACCGGAGACATTGATTTCCGTCGCGCGTGGTTTTATGCTGCTCGGCGATTTTGACAGAGCCGTCAAAGAATTTCAAACGGTTTCCGCGCTCGCTCCGAACACACCCCAGGTCAATTATTATATCGGTCAAAGTTTGATCCGGCTTAACCGCTACGACGAAGCCGAACAGTTTTTTCAAAAAGAATTGGCAATTAATCCGGCAGATGAATTGTCGAAATATCATCTGGCTCTGACCCTGATCGAGCGCAAAATCAGAACCGATGAAGCAGTCAAATTATTACAGGAAGCTATTGCTCTGCGCTCCGATTATGCCGACGCGCATTATCAATTGGGGAAAATTTATAACGAAAAAGGCGAAACTGAAAAGGCAATCGAACAGCTCGAATCGGCAGTCAATTCCGAAGCGAAAAAAGATTATATTCATTATCAATTGAGCATCGCTTACCGCAAAGCGACACGCAAGGAAGATGCCGACCGGGAACTAAAACTTTATCAGCAGTTAAAAGCGGAAAATCGCAAAACCGATAATCTGATGCCGATGGGAAGCGATAAAAATGCTCCATAAACACCATTTATTTCACATTTTAACAATCAGTTTTTTGATTATTTGCGCGGCAAAATTTAGTTTGGCGCAAAAAATTCAACCGGATAAAACCGTGCTGACGAAATTTGAAAAAAGCATCGAACAGGGTAAATATGCTGAAATCGAGCGCGATTTGCTCAACTACGTGATCGCCCATCCGACCGACGCGCAAGGTTTTGAAATGCTTGCCGGACTACGATCTGCACAAAATCGTTTGAACGAAGCGAAATCTTTATATCAAAAAGCCCTGTTGCTCGACCCGAAATCAACGACGGCTAAAATAAATCTCGCCCTCGTCAATTTTCAAACGGGCAGTACCGAACAGTCACTTTCCGTTTTAAATGAAATTTCCGACAACGAAATTTCAAACGATGCGCTGCGGCTCAAATTAGCGCAGACTTTCGCGCTCGTCGGCGATTGTCAGAAGGCTTTGAATAACGTCGAAAAACTCCCCGTAAAAATCAAAAACGCCGATGCTCTGCCGCTTCGCGCTTTGTGTTACGGGCAATTCGGCGATAAACAAAAAATTGGTTCATTAATTTCCCCGGCGAAAAATTTAATCAAACAAAATCCGGCAACTGCCGTGAACTTCGCCGAAGTTTTAATTAAAGCCGCGATGTTTCAGGAGTCGGCGGACGTTTTGCGATCGTTGGTCACACTATTCCCGAAAAATGCCGACGCACTGATTTTACTGGCGAAATCGGAAATTTACCTGAACGATACGGCGGCGGCAAAAATTCATTTGGAGCAAGCTGCGAAAATAAATCCCGCATCGCCAAACCTGCCGTATGTTAAAAGTTTGCTCGAAAGCCGCCGTGGAAATTCGGCGGAGGCGTTGAGTTTACTGGAGAAATCGTTGGCGGAAAACCCGAATTCAACGGAGATTCTGCGTCGAATCGTGATTGCGGCAATGCGGGCAAATCAAACCGGAAAAGCTGCGAAAACGGCGGAAAAATTACTCGCATTGAAACCGGACGAGCCGGAATTTTTGTATTTATACGGCGCGGCTTCGCTGCAAAATAATAAATTAGCAACGGCGGAAAATTCGCTGACGAAGTTTCTCGAATTACGTCCCGCCGACTCGCTCGGCTGTCTCGCGCTCGGTCTGACTTTTGCCGCGCAACCCGATAAAACTACGGAAGCGCGGCAGCAACTTAAACACTGCGTCGAAATAGACCCGAAAAATTTTGAGGCAAACTTTCAGCTCGGGCTTTCATACAAAGCGCAGGGCGAAACTGAAAAAGCCGCCGAATATTTTGAAGCTGCCGTCAGGGACGCGCCGAATTATGCGCCCGCACTACGCGATTTGGGCGCGGTTTATCTACAATCAGGCGCGGAGAGCAAGGCGCAAATCGCTTTAGAGAAAGCGGTTGCCATTGAACCGAACGATGCCGAAACGCATTTTCAATTGAGCCGACTTTACAATTTAATCGGCGAAAAAGACTTGGCGAAAAAACATCTGGAGATATTTCAAAAACTGAAAAATCCGAAAAAAGACGGGATGTAATCAACTGTTATCTTGTCGCTCTTTTTTGAAGAAGTTTTATGAAGATTGCAATATTCGGAAGCACGGGCGGGACGGGACGCGAACTCGTCAAACAGGCGTTGGAACTCGGACACGAAGTAACGGCGTTTGCGCGAAGTCCCGAAAAATTGGACGACCTGAAGCACAAAAATATTCGCATCGTGAAAGGCGATGTCGTTAATTATGCCGACGTTGAAAAAGCCGTCGCCGGACAGGAAGCAGTTCTGTCCGCGCTCGGTTCGCCGACTTTGAAGGCGGGCGATAGGACTTTGAGCGACGGGACGAAAAACATTATCGAAGCAATGGAAGCGGACGGCGTGAAAAGATTTGTCTGCGAAACTTCGCTCGGTGTCGGCGATTCGCACGGACAGCCGGGATTTATTTTCACGCAAATTGTGATCCCTTTATTTTTGAAAAATGCTTTCGCAGACAAAGAAATCCAAGAAAAAGATATTAAAGAAAGCAACTTAGATTGGATTATCGTCCGTCCGGGCGGTTTGACGAACGGCGAAAAAACAGGCGCATACCGGCACGGTTCGGACAAAGACATTTCCGGCAGAATCTCGCGGGCAGATGTTGCGGAATTTATGTTGAAACATTTGGATAGTGACGAGTATTTACACAAAACGTCCGCGATTTGTTATTAAAAACATTTGCGCCGGATTCTGACACAACCATTATTTTTAGACAATGAGATTTTATAAATTTTTAACGGGCATAATTTTTCTTTCGGTTTTATGCAGTCAAGATTTGGCGGCGCAAAGCACGGAAGATGTTTGCAAAGATCGCAAAATTCCGCAATTGACCGACATTTACAAACAGACGAAAATAAATTTCTCGCATACTTCCGCGCCGGAGAAAAAATACATTGTCGAATCAATGAGCGGCGGCGTTTTACTGATTGATTATGACCGCGACGGATTTTTGGACATTTATTTTACGAACGCGCCGACGGTTGATATGGCGTTAAAAAGGGAAAAATCAAAAAGTCTGCTCTACCGAAATAACGGCGACGGAACATTTACCGACGTTACTGACAAAGCCGGAGTCGGTTTTCCGGGTTACGCGATGGGCGGCGCGGTCGGCGACGTTAACAACGACGGTTTTCCCGATATTTATGTAACTTGTCTCGGCGGAAATGTTCTTTATCAAAACAACGGCGACGGGACTTTTACCGATGTGACGAAAAAGGCCGGAGTTGCAGACGGTCGCTGGTCGGTCGGCGCGGCGTTCGGCGATTATGACGGCGACGGTTTGCTTGATTTAATGGTCGTCAATTACGTTGACTTCAAACTCAATGATTTGCCGACTTTCGGAAGTTTGCCGACGTGCAAATTTCGCGGCGTTGATGTCCAGTGCGGTCCGCGCGGCTTAAAGGGCGCGGGCGATTCGCTGTTCAAAAACAACGGCGACGGGACGTTTACCGATCTTTCAAAACAAACCGGCGTGGACGATACGGACGGTTATTACGGGATGCAGCCGATTTGGTCTGATTTCGGCAACACGGGAAAATTTGATCTCTACATTTCCAACGATTCCACGCCGAATTATTTTTACCAAAATTCCGGTAAAGGCAAATTTTCCGAAGACGGTTTGATTTCCGGCACGGCGGTCAGCGGCGACGGCTCGGAACAGGGTTCGATGGGAATTGCCGTCGGCGATTACAATCACACGGGAAATTTTTCGATTTATACGACGAATTTTGTTGACGAATATAACACGCTCTATCGCAACAACGGAAAATACGATTTCACCGACGTTTCATTTGCCGCCAAAGTCGCGCAGTTTTCGCGCCCGTATGTCGGTTGGGGAACCGGATTTTTCGATTTGGACAACGACACTTGGCTCGATCTTTTCGTCGTCAACGGACACGTCTATCCGCAAATGGACGAAATCTCGTCGGGCGCGAAATACAGACAGGGGAAAATTTTATTCGTCAACAAAGGCGACGGAACTTTCTGCAATGCGACAATACAGGGCGGCGCGATTTTGTCGGAATTGCGCGTTTCACGCGGCGCGGCATTCGGCGATTTGGACAATGACGGACAGATTGATATTGTCGTCGAAGATTTGGACGCTTCGCCGATGATTTTGAAGAACGAGGGCGATAAATCTAATCATTGGATAACTTTAGAATTAGGCGCAAAAACAGGAAATCCTTTGGCAATCGGCGCACGAATTAAAGTTACGACTGGAAAAGTAGTCCAAACCGAAGAAATTCGCAGCGGCGGCAGTTATTTGTCAAACAATGATCTGCGCGTTCATTTTGGACTCGGCAAAGCGACAAAAATTGACGAGATCGAAATTCGCTGGAATTCCGGCAAAATTGAAACGATTAAAAATATTGCGGCTGACAAATTTTACGGCGTTTTGGAGAGCGAAGGAATCGTGCCGATTGAGAAAGTTCGCCCGACGTTGAAAAAGAAAAATTAACCGCAGATAAACGCGGATAAAAACCGATAGAAGTTAGAAATAAAACTAATAAAAATCTGCGTCCATCCGCGTTCATCTGCGGTAAAAATAATCAAATGCGAATTACACTGTTGATAGTTTTGATTCTTACCGTCCAAACGATTTGTTTGGCGCAGAAATCGGCAATTTCTTTCAAAGACGTAACAGCGGAAAGCGGAATCAATGTTCCTCACGTTTCCACGCCGGAAAATCGTTATATTATCGAATCAATGAGCGGCGGCGTATTGGTTTTCGACTGCGACGACGACGGCTTTTTGGACGTGGCGACCGTCAACGGTTCGTCGGTTGACCGGTTCAAAAAAGGCGGCGATTTGTTCGTTACGCTTTATCGGCAGATTGACGGCGCGACGAGTAAAACGCCGAAATTTGAAAATATTACGGAGACGGCAAATTTGACGCGCAAAGGTTGGGGAATGGCGGTGACGGCGGTTGATTTTGACAACGACGGAATTCTCGATTTGTTCGTCAGCGGATTCAAAGGAAACGCCGCTTATCGCGGACTCGGGCAATGCAAATTTCAGGATGTAACCGAAAAATCGGGTTTGCAGGGGCAAGGTTTTCAGACGGGCGCGGCGTGGGCGGATTACGACCGCGACGGCGATTTGGATTTATTTGTCGCCGCTTATGTGACGCTCGATTTGAACAATTTGCCGGTTTACGGCAGTTCGCAAACTTGTTCGTTCAGAGGAATCCGCGTGCAGTGCGGTCCGCGCGGTATTAACGGCGACAGAGATTTTTTCTACCGTAACAAAGGCGACGGAACTTTTGAGGAGGTCGCGCAGAAAATCGGGGTCGGCGACAATAATAAATATTACGGTCTCGGCGCGATTTGGGGCGATTATGACAACGACGGTTGGCTCGATTTATACGTTGCCAACGACGGTTCGCCGAATTATTTGTATAAAAATAACCGCGACGGAACATTTTCCGATGTCAGTTTCGAGAGCGGCACGAGTTACAGCGGCGCGGGCGTTGAGCAGGGTTCGATGGGTGTTACTTGGGGCGATTACGACAACGACGGCAAACTTGATTTGTTCACGACAAATTTCGACAGCGAATCGAACGCGCTTTACCAAAACCTCGGAAGCAAAGGTTTTCTCGACGTTTCGCTCGAAACGAAAACCGGACAGCCGAGCAAACCGTATGTCGGTTGGGGAACGGGTTTTGTTGATTTTGACAACGACGGTTTGCTGGATTTATTCGTCGTCAACGGTCACGTTTATCCGCAAATCGAATTTATCAAAAGCGCGACGCAGGAAGGTTTTCGACAAGGTTTTCTTCTGCACCGAAACACGAGCGACGGGAAATTTGAGGATTTATCCAAAATTTCCGGTCTGCAAAATTTACCGTTAAAATCAAGACGCGGCGCGGCGTTCGGCGATTTAAACAGCGACGGTTTAATTGATGTCGTCGTTACCAATCTCGGCGAGGCACCGACGGTTTTACTGAACACTTCTGAGAACGACAATCAAAAAGTTATCATCAAATTGATCGAAAACGGGAAGAATAAATTCGCCGTCGGCGCGAGAATAACTTTAAAAACCGACCGGCGTTCGATGATGCAAGAAGTCGAAGCGGGAGCGAGTTATCTGTCACAGAACGATTTTCGGCTTCATTTTGGTCTCGGTGATGGCGAGAAAATTCAATCAACGGAAGTTCGCTGGAGCGACGGCAAAACGGAAAAGGTGACGGGGATTTTACCGAATCGAATTGTCACAATTCAGCAAAACAAAGGCGTAACGGACACAAAAAAAATTATTTCGCGTTAGAGTAATTATCAAAATATTTTTGAAGGAAACAAATAAATGAAGAGAATAGTTATTTTAGCCGCTCTTGTATTTGCGACGGCGATTTTTTCAAACATTTTCGGTCAGCAATCCGCACCGCCCGGGTCGGGCGACAAAGACCTGAGCGATAAAAACGTCAAAACCCGCTCGATTGATCTTGAACGGGTTGACCGCGATGCTGCCCGAACAAATAGTCCGGCAGCTACTCCAAATGTCGGTGCTGAAGATAAATTAGCCGCCAAATATGCCGACATCAAAACGGATTTCGAGCAAATCCAAATATCACAGAACGCGATTATCAAAGCGTATCAAGGCAGCGGCAAGATTGATTATATTCAAATCGGCAAATCCGCGGCGGAAATTAATAAAAGCTCACAGCGGCTCGATTCAAATTTGTTTCCCGAAAAGCCAAACGAAAACCTCGACAATGAAAAGGAAAAACAGACTGGGAAAAAAGAGCTGAAATCGTCAACAACCGTTAGAGATTTAATCGTCGAATTGGATGAAGTCATCGGAAATTTTGCATTGAGTTCGATGTTTCAAAATCTGAGATTGATTGATCCGAAAGTAGCGATAAAAACCCGGTTGGATTTGAAGAAAATCACCGGTTTGAGTGCCGATTTATTATCCGAAGCGCAAAAAAACGCCGAGAAATAAGGTTTAAAAACACAATGCCGGTTAAGAAACTTTCTCGCTGTTTTTCGAAACAAATTCCGACGAATTACGCAGTCTTGCCAAAAAATAATTCCAAAGTTTTCGGCGAATGTGTTAAATTACCTGAACAGAAAAATTTGATAAGTGTTGTCTAATTTCTTACTGACAATAAATAAAAGGAGGAGATTCTGTGAAGATTTTTACGGTATCATTTGTTTTGTTTCTCGCTGCCGGTTTGTGCGGCAGTAGTTTCGCGCAGAATGTTCCGGGCGTTCCGAACGGTTCAATTGCCAATAATTCCCGCGACGATTACGATAACGGCACCAGAATTCGTTCGATGGAAATGGAACGGATCAAAAAAGAAGGCTATCGTTCAGCCGCTGCCGCAAAATCCGCTGAAAACCGAAAAATAAATTATTCACAAATCAACAAGGATTTTGAACTTTTACAGAAATTGGAAAATGAAATAGTCAAAACCTACATCACGGGAAAGCAAATTAACTATAAACGCATTAGCGAAACCGCTTATAAATTGAACGAATGCGCTCAGCGTCTTCAGGTAAATCTGTTACTTTTCGACGAAAAATCGGCGGAAAAAGCAAACAAGAGTAAAACCGAACCTGAAAATGTCAAAGAAATCATCGTTGTTCTCGACACATCGGTCGGCAATTTCGTCGCAAATCCGGTCTTTAAAAATCTGAATATCTTTGAAACAAAAGATGCCGCCAAAGCCGAATCAGATTTGCAGAATATTATCCGTTTGAGCAGAGTTTTGGCGCAAAAAGCCGCAAATTAAATTTGAGAAACGATAGTTTTTTAAGTTATCGGATAAAATTAATCCGGCGTATTTAACTTTTTGTTCAGCAAACACAGGATTTTTGCGGCGCGTGTCACATCGGTTTTGAACAGGTTTTGAGTATGTCTGAAAACGTTAACACCATTCATTTTCAGCCATACGCCAGATTCGCGTCGTCAAATCTGATGAGAAATCAGTAAAATAATTGGGAAAAACTTGCGGCAGCTTTTAATTTGCAGTAATCAGCGCGTAATTTTTCCCTTTGTAGAATCTCACGCCGTCTTTGTCAACCGTCATCATCAACGGACGCGGACGCTTCATTTCTTTATCGCCGCTCGTTGCCGCCGATAGGGTTTCCCTGCCGCTCAAATCGAAAATATTGATTTTGCCGTCAGCGGAAAACCCGAAACCATACGCGCCGATTTCGAGCGTTTTGCCGCCGACGTTGATTGGTGAATCGGTAATCAGAAAACCTTCGTATTTACCGCTGATTTCAGTCGAATAACCGGCAGTGTCAACCAATCCGGCGACGATGTAACGGGTTTTGCCGAGTCGGGCGACTGCCGAATTTCTCATTTGGGTCGGCGCACTTTGTCCGGCAAAGTAGAAACTCGTCGGGACGATTTTCGCCGCTTCTGTTTGGCTTAAAATTTCCGGCGCGGATCTTTCCTGCGCGTTCGCCGCCGTGTTCAGCGTCAAAATAAGTGCGAAAAAAGAAGCGCAGACAATAATGTAACGATGTGCTGTATTCATTGGTTTTTCTCCGTAATAGTTGTTTTGTTGGTAGACCGAATTTATCTGCCTTGCAGTATTTTAGCGAATAAAATACAATACCTGAAAGTTTTTTCAATCCCGACTTTTTCCAAGGACATCAAAATACAATGAAAATTATAGCTTTATTATTGAATATCGCACTGTTAGCTGCAATCTTTTGTACGCCACTACAACAAAGTTACGCTCAAACAACAAGCAATCGTGATTTGGTCGCAGCAGAGATTACGGACAGCCACACTTATTTTCGGGAAATGATGAAAAGATCGAAGTCTTCCGTTGATAACACGGCGCGGGCAAAAGCATTGGTCAAACAGATGACTCTGGAGGAAAAAGTTGGGCAGATGACGCAGTTGACGATGGGAATGTTCGTTGACGGCAGAGATCAGGATGTCAAAATTGATGAAGCGAAACTGGATAAAGCGATTAACAAATACGGTGTCGGTTCTTTTTTGAACGTCAACGATCAGGCTTTGACAGTTGAAAAATGGCACGAATTGATCGGCAGAATTCAGGAAGTTTCGATGAAAACTCGTTTGAAGATTCCGAATCTCTACGGCATTGATTCGATTCACGGAGCGAATTATGTGCAGGGCGCGACGCTTTTTCCGCAGGAAATCGGGATGGCGGCGACGTGGAATCCGGCGTTGATGCACCGCGCTGCGGAAATTACGGCGATGGAAACACGGGCGGCGGCGATTCCGTGGAGTTTTTCGCCGGTTTTGGACATTGGACGACAGCCGTTATGGGCGCGGTTTTGGGAAACTTTCGGCGAAGACCCGTATTTGGCAAAAGTGATGGGCGTGTCATTCGTGCGCGGACTCGAAGGCGACGATTTGAGCAGTCCGAATCACGTTGCGGCGTGTCTGAAACATTATATGGGTTACAGTCTGCCGCTGTCGGGACGCGACCGCACGAATGCTTTGATTCCCGAAAATTATCTGCGCGAATACGTCGAACCGACGTTTCAAGCCGCGATTGACGCGGGCGCGGCAACGGTGATGATAAATTCGGCGGCGATCAACGGCACACCCGGACACTCTAACAGAAAGATTCTGACCGATATGCTGCGCGGCGAAATGAAATTTGACGGTTT
>JBBSUG010000035.1:0-50642 GCA_038235165.1 Pyrinomonadales bacterium | reverse complement strand
TTGAGCGGAAGCGCACGAGCTTAACATACTATGTCAAGTGTTGTCGAGTCGTCGTTTGCTCATAAGTCGCATTGGCTGTCTGACCCAACTTTGATTTATGCCGAATTAAATTCTGCCTAATAATTTATGCCGAATCGGTAATTTACTGCAAATATAAGTGTTACATCTAATGCGCCAAATAAAAGCCGAATTTCTTATTTGTCATCATAACAAATAGACATATATTTTTGAAGATTTTTCGATCAAAAAAGCAGCGAACGATAAAATTGAAGACGGCAGCCCGCACAAATTGAATGATGAGCCGTAATTACGCGCATTGCGAACTGCCGCCGCCAACATTTTGCACCTGACACCTATTTATTCCAATCCGGCGTATGAAAAGTTCCCTCTTTATCAAGGCGCTGATAAGTGTGTGCGCCGAAAAAGTCGCGCTGTCCCTGAATCAGATTGGCGGGCAGACGACTCGAACGGAATGCGTCGAAATAGGAAAGTGCCGATGACAGACACAGACTCGGAACTTGGCTGATCGCAAATTCATTGTTAATTTCGCACCAGAAATCGCGGTTTTTGCTGAGTATTTCTGCAAATTTATCGTCTAAAATTAAATTCGGCAGATCGGCGTTTTCCGAATAGGCACGGCGCATTTCTTCGAGCAGTGCGGAGCGGATAATACAGCCGCCGCGCCAGATTTTGGCGATTTCGGAGAGATTCAAATCGTAATCTTTATCAACCGACGCGGTTTGCAGCAGCGACATTCCCTGCGCGTAGGTGACGATGAACGAACTCAACAGCGTGTGTTTGAGCAGTTCAATAAACTCTTTTTTATTTTCAAATACCTCGTCGCGGACGGCGGCATCACGCTCTTTATCGGACTTTACTTCCGTCTCACTTTTATTTTCAGCGGCACTTTTGGCGTTGGCGTTTGTCTGCTGATGCAAAATGCTGGCAGTCGTTTCGGCGGCTTTCGCTTCACGTTCGGCTTTGGCTGTATCAGCTTCGTGTTCACTCGAAACGACAGCGGTGACGGCGGTGTCGTCGGTCGGCGGATTGGTGATTGCCGGTTCGTGATTGCCGTATTTTTCGGCGATCAGCTGCCGCGCTTCTTTTTGGGCGGAAATCTGGCGCATTGAAACTGCCGAGTCAATCGTCGGAATCGGCACGCCGAAATCCATCGCCGCCTGCGATGTCCATTTGCCAGTTCCCTTCTGCGCGGCTTTGTCTAAAATCATTTCGACAAGCGGATTGCCCGTGTCGGCATCGCGTTTTTTCAAAATTTCAGCGGTGATTTCAACCAGAAACGAATTGAGTTCGGCGTTGTTCCATTCGGCAAAAGTCGCGCTCATTTCGTCGTAATCCATCTTCAGCACGCGCAGCATAAAATCGTAAGTTTCCGCTAAAATTTCCATCAAACCATATTCGATGCCGTTGTGAACCATTTTGACGAAATGCCCGCTCGACCCCTTGCCGATATAAGTGACGCACGGTTCGCCGTCCACTTTCGCGCTGGCGGCTTCGAGAATTTTTTCGACCTGCGAATAGGCTTCGCGGCTGCCCCCGGGCATAATACTCGCGCCGTGCCGCGCTCCTTCTTCGCCGCCGGACACACCGACACCGAGAAAGGCGAACCCCTTGTCAGCCAGATATTTTTCGCGCGTTTCCGTATCGGTGAAGTGCGAATTTCCGCCGTCAATGATGATGTCGCTCTTTTCAAGGTGCGGGAGCAAACTTTCGATCACCGAATCAACGATTTTGCCCGCCGGAACGAGCATCATAATCTTGCGCGGAGTTTCGAGAGATTCGACAAATTTACTCAAATCTTTGACTCCTTCGACCGCGTAATCCGCGCCTTCCTTGTTTAATAAATCAACTTTCTCCGCGTCCAGATCATATCCGACGCAGGAAAATCCGTGTTCTGCAACATTGAGCAGAAAATTTCTTCCCATCGTTCCCAAACCGATCATTCCAAACTGTGCTTTTTCCATAATTTTTTTTCTTAAAATGCCCGCCTAATTCATTCGTTCCTAACAAAAACTTGTCAGGAAACTTTACCGAGTCGTGTTTACATTCAAACGTCCAATTATCTTAACAAAGAGATGGAAAATATGAAATTTACAAAGCTGACATCAACAATTATTATGCGCGTCACGATTTAGGATTGACGGGAAATGGGCGATTCGCTTGACGTTTCGGTCGAGGAAAGGCAATCTGTTTTTATGAAATCATTGCTCGAAGCGATTCGCCCGACGACCTTTATCGAATCGGAAAAACTGCGAACTTTCACCAATCTCAATTTGATTATTGCATCCGAAACTTTCCAGCACACGGGGAGTTTTAAATTCCGGGCGGCTTACAATACGGCGTTAAATGTCGCGGAAGATCATTTAATCACTGCGTCGTCCGGCAATTTTGGGCAGGCATTGGCGTTCGCCTGTCAAATTCTCGGCAAAAAATGTCACGTCGTGATGCCGGAAACTTCGGCGCAAGTGAAAATTGAAGCCGTCAGAAGCTACGGCGCGACGGTTGATTTAGTTGACGTGCAAAAAATCGGGCGCGAAGTGCGGGTTTTGCAATTGATGAATGAATTTCCCGCCGCTTACCGGGCGAGTGCATACGATGATTTGCTCGTCATCGAGGGAAATTCGACTATCGGCGATGAAATCGCGCAGCACGATTTCGATGTCGTCATCTCGCCAATCGGCGGCGGTGGATTAATTTCGGGTATCTCCAAAGGTTTATGCCGCAGCGGTCATTGGGCGCAATTGATCGGCGCGGAACCGCTGTTAGCAAATGATGCGGCGCGTTCGCTGCGAGCCGGCAAAATCATTCGCAACGAAGCTGAACCGGCGACGATTGCCGATGGTGCGCGAACTATTTCGCTCGGCAACCACAACTGGCAAATTATCGAAAAGGGAATTTCCAAAATCGTCGAAGTTTCCGAAGAGAACATTAAGGAAGCCGTGCGGTTGTTATTTGGTTTGGTCAACCTAAAAGTAGAACCGACCGGCGCGTTGAGTTTGGGCGCAATTTTACAGGATAAAGATAAATTTACAGATAAAAAAATCTGTTTGGTAGTCAGCGGTGGGAATGTGGATGCTCAGGTTTATCGTGATATTCTGGCTGGTTGAAAATTGTTCCTGTAAAATGCAAAAATCATTTTGAATTATTTTGTAGAATCTTTCGCCGCAGATAATCGAGTGCAGTTTGTGAAGCCCGCCAGCGAATCAAAAAGCGGTCACCGGGAAGAACGACTTTGAGCGATTTTACTCTCGTCGCGTCGGCATAACCGACGAAAACCGTACCGACGGGTTTTTCGGGTGTGCCGCCGCCGGGTCCGGCGATGCCGGTGACGGAAATCGCGTAATCGGTGTGTGCGCTCTCGCGAATTCCGTGCGCCATTGCTTCGGCGACTTCGCCGGACACCGCGCCGTATTTTTCGATAATTTCAGGCTCGACATTCAAACTTTTAATTTTCGCTTCGTTCGCGTAGGCGATGATGCCCTGCATAAAATAATCGGAAGAACCGGCGACATCAGTCAGCCGCTGTCCGATCAGTCCGCCTGTGCAGCTTTCGGCGACCGCCACCGTCCGCCCCGTTTCTCTCAACAATTTGCCGACGATTTCTTCCATCAATTCGCCGTTCGTCGCAAAAACGGCGATGCCGAGTTCGGCAACAATCTTTCCGGTCAATTCCGCCAACAGCTCGTTGGCTTTTGCCGCCGAATCAGACTTTGCCGCCAACACAACTTCGATTTCGCTTTTGTTGAACAGAATCGAAGTTTCGACCGTTTTATATTCTTTGTAAATCGGCGCAATCGCTTCGTCAACCGCTGATTCGCCCATTCCCGAAACGCGCAAAATTTTGCGTTTGACGAAAATTTCACCGGCTTTTTCACGCAGTTTCGGCAAGATAAAATTCTCAAACATCGGCTGGTTTTCACGCGGCGGACCCGGGAGAATGACGAAAAATTTATTTTCGACGGCGACTGACATTCCGACCGCTGAACCGTTCGGATTCGGCAGAATCTCCGCGCCTTCGATAATGAAAGCCTGCCGTTTGTTAATCTCCGGCATTCCGCGCCCCCATTTTTTGAATCTTTCACGCAAATCTGCTTCGATGTCGTCGTAATAAACGAGTTTGCGCCCGACCGCTCTCGCGGAAACGCGCCGCGTAATGTCGTCTTCCGTCGGTCCCAACCCGCCGGTCGAAATAACGACATCCGACCGTTTGAGCGCGTCTTTGATCGTTTCTTCAAGCCGCAGTTCATCGTCGCCGACAATCGTTTTGAGTTTCACTTCAATCCCGATTTCGTTGAGTTTTTCCGTCAGCCAAAGACTGTTTGTGTCCGTTTTCGTCGGTGTCAAAAGTTCCGAACCGATAGCGATAATTTCAGCAGAAAGCATAAATTTAAATTGCGAATTGCGAACTGCGAATTACGAATTCAATCACCTCTCAGTCTCGTATTTTGTAATTCGCAATTCGTAATTATCTCTACTTGCGGTCGTAAATGTCGCGCAAAACTTCGGAAATCGGCTGACGATTGGCGAAGGGATCGTCTTCGGCTTTTTTTTGTTTCTCTTTTTTGTAATTGTCGCCGTTTTCGCCGGTTGAATGATTGGCATCCAAAAAAGATTTGACGCTTCGCACGTTTTCTTCCGCCGTATCGTCCGCACTATGCGGCTGAACGACGCTGCTGCCGTTTTTTTCCGCGATTTCCTTACGCTGTTTTTGTTCGAGCGTAGCTTCACGTTTTTTGCGATTCAATTCTTTTAATTCAACGCGGCTGGTTTCGAGCAGGGCTTTGCCGCGATTGCGCCGCGCCCGTTCGAGAGCGCGAATGGCGGCGGATGTTTGCGGAGCCTCGGCGGGTTCGCGCTCGATTTTACGCAAAACCTTGACGTAATTTCGCAGTTCCGGGGTCGGATAAACATAAGTTGATTCCGCCGCATTTTCGTTTTCGATGATGTATGAAAGATGATTGACGGCGGATTTATGGTCGCCGACTTTGTTGTATAACGCGCCGAGCGTGAAATAGACGAGCGGCGGCGCACCGTTAATCATCTGCAGAATACGTTCGCCGCGCCCGATTACTTCGTGGACTTCAAAGCCGAACCAGTTTCGTTCATCGTCACGCAAAACTTCGTTCGCCGACAGATAAAACTCGAAAATTTCGCGCGTTTCGTTGCGCGACGGCTGTGAAAAAGTTTTCCACAAAAAATAGGCAAAAATGCCAAAGAAAAATATCACAAACATCGGAAAACCCGCGACCAGAAGCATCGTCGCAATCAAACCGAAAGCCAACACATACTGCGTGTTTTCTTTCAACGAATCGGGAACTTTTTTTTGAAGTTTATCGCTCACTTTTTCTTGTCCGGGTTTCTACCGGAGCGCGGAAGTCTCGTCCGCCGCAATGCCGGCGAGAGCGAGGCGTTAAATACGTTCTCAATGTGAAATCAACTGATAATCACGATGCAGCGAGACATTAAAAGCGTTTGTCTATTTGATATTCATTGACAACGTTTGCAACGCCTCGCTCTCGCTGGCGTTGCGGCGGACGAAACTTCCGCGCTCCGCTGATTATTTGGGTTCGCTTTCGACAATTACATCGTCCTCTTTGTCTTCTTTTTTTGCTTTTGCGGCAGTCTTCTTAGTCGTATTTTTTTTCTTGCCGCCATTTTTGCCGGACGCATCTTTCGCGTCGGTTTCGTCTTCTTCTTCTTCTTCCTCGTCAATATGTTCCTTAGGTCGTTTGGCTTTCTTGTCTTCGTCTTCAAGTTTCAAACCGAACTCCGCCAGCACATCTACCACTTTGCCGACGATTGCATAAGGAGAATTGAGAATAAACGAAAACGTGTCGCTCAGCGCAATCATTTCGAGTTCGACCAACGAAGAGATTTTTTTCTCCAGCGGCATATCTTCAAATTCTTTGCGATACTGCTTGCTTTTGTCTTCGTCCGTTTCCGGCCTATTTTCTTCATTTTTCTGAGTAATCATAATGACAATTTCTCCTGCTTTCTCAAGTTTTGTCTGGCACGACAAACGTTCGCCATCTTCGATGCGCTGTTCGCCCAACTGTTTTATTTCAGCCGCCGTCGGCGCGGATAAGAGTTCGCGTCCCTGCGTTATTTTCATTGCACACGAATCGCATTCGCCGCGCCGTTCGCATTCCGCCGAAACCTCAACGCCCATTCGCCGTGCCGCGTCAAACAAATAACTGCCGACGGCGACCACGCCGTGTATATCCTGATTTTCAAATTTTAATTCTACTTCTGCCATTTTTATATTTTTAATAACCGATCACCGATTTTACGCGGATGCGCGGCTGTGCGCCGGAGGCCGCCGTTTCCGCATCCTTTTTCTGACAATCACCGCACAAACCCAAAATTCGCAGCGAATGATGAGTCGGCTTGAAACCGAATTTTTCCGCCATTTCAACTTGCAGGGCTTCAATTTCCGCCGAAAAAAACTCGACCACTTTGCCGCATTCGGTGCAGATCATATGGTCGTGATGTTCGTGGTCGTAATGATGTTCGTAATAAGTTTTGCCGTCACCGAAGCGCACTTCACGCGCCAAACCAGCGTCCGTGAGAAGTTTCAAAGTGCGGTAAACCGTTGTGTGTCCGACACTTTCGTCTTCTTTTTGAACGAGCCGGTACAAATCTTCGCTCGACAGGTGTTCCTCGGTTCGCAAGAAAATTTCTAAAATCAAATCCCTTTGCGCCGTCCGTCGCAACCCTGTTTTTTGAATATGTTCCAAAAAAATCTGGTTCTCTTTTTGAAATTCCTCTTTCTTCACCGCCATACTTAAAATATACAAATTCCCTGCTTGTTTTTGTATAACTTCATATTAACATTTGAGATTCTTTTTCGCTAACGAAATTACATTTCGCATATTTTTCAATTTTTCAGCGTCCGCGCCCTGCACTTCTGCTAGATGCGCCGAACGATTTCCAAGTTGCAGATAGACTTCGAGGGCTTCCGCCGAGACGTTTTCGCGTAAAGTTTCGAGATGTTTCTCCATTGTTTCAAGATCGGCGCGGGCGAAAGTTCCGGTCAGCGCGGCGGCGGTCGGCTGTTTCGACAGATTTTCGATTGTGCTGTTAATCAGCGGCAGCAGAACCTTTTGTGCCGCACTTTCAGCCAATCCGCATTTCGTCAGCATTTCAATCGCCACATCAACCAGCGCAACGAGATGCCCGCACGCCGTCACCGCCGAAGCGTGATAGAGAGTCTTGTATTTCGACGCAATCGAAAACGATTTTCCGCCCAAACTGCTCACCATTCGTTCGGCGATTTCAACCGCTTTTTCATCGCCCTCAACGCAGAAATAAGCATTTTCAAATCGCCCTGCGCCCAAAATCGCATCGCTGATCGAAACGAGCGGATGAAACGATCCGACGCGACAGCCGCTTTTCTTTAATTCGTGCAGAACATCCGACGATAACGCGCCGCTGGTGTGAAAAACAAACGGTTTCGTATGCAGATTTCGCGCTAGATTTCCGGCGACACTTTCAATTTCAAAATCCTGCGTCGTGATAAATATTATGTCTGACGTGATTTTGTTAATTTCGTTCGGCGATAAAATCGCTGGCAACGGTTCGATAATTGCAGCTATTTTTACGGCATTTTCTTTTGTTCGCGCAATCAGATTTTCGACTTCAAATCCGTTTTGCGCCAGCGCAATCGCCAATGCACCGCCGAGTCTGCCGATGCCGATGATGGAAACTCTCATTATATTTTCTATCAATTTGATTCGTCACACGCTAAAAATCAAGGAACGCCGTCGGAGCGCGGACGGCTCGTCCGCCGCAACGCCAGCGCAGCGAGGCGTTGCAAGCGTTCACCTACTTAAAATTTGTTGACAGCGCTTCCAACATCACTATCGCTTGTTGGCGGACGAGCCATCCGCGCTCCGAAAGATTATCAAAAAATTATTACAAACATTAGAGTTGCAGTTGAAAATCTAAGTTTCCAGTGGTTTCAAAATCATTGGCAGCAGTATTTCCCTGTAAAAACAAAGTTGACGGCAAATTTTCAAACACTTTTCGCAAAATTATCAGTTGATTGTTGTCCAAGTATTCGATTTCCTCGCCCGTTTCGAGAACTTGAATTAGCTGCATCACGGCTTCGGCAAGATCTTCGGCGTTGTTTTGCGCCGCAAATTGTTCGATCAGCGGAACTAATATTTCGGTCAGCGTTCGGAGCATCTGCAAATGTGATTTGCGCCCGCGATTAATAATTTCCTCAAGTGTTTGCGGCAGGTTTTCCCATTCGCGCATTTTTGTCAGAGTGAACGAACACGCGCAAAACGGATGTGTCTTGAGCATTTCGCGCACATCGAACCGGCAGTTTAGTTCTTTGAAGCGACGGCAAATCTTTTGCGCTTCTTTCCAATAAATTTGATCTGTGCCCGCCAGCCGCGACAAATTTTCAAATTCCCACCATTCATCACTTCGCCGAATCTCGTCATATTGTTCCTGCAAATAATGCGATTTCATTATCGTGTCGTGTTTAATCGCAAAATGTTCAGTGAAGCGGGCGTGAAATGTCTGCCACAGATTTTCAGTTTCCCGATTGAGCGTTTCGCTCGGTTTTTTGTAGCCTTCGTCAATAATGGCGAGAAGTTTTTCGCGGAAATATTCGGTTTTTTCGTCCTGCGTCGTCTCGCAAACCGCCAGATATGTCCAAATTTTGCGGCGTTTGCCCGCGCCGTTGATAAAATCTTCGAGAACAATCAGGTTTTTCGCACATTTGAAAAATTCCTTTTCCGAATCGGAAAAAGCATCGGCGATGCGGTGAAGACCTTCTTCCAGCGAGATTGATTTATCCAGTATCGTTCCGACCGTTTCGGCGACGACTCCGAAAGTTTTTCCGGCGCGAATAAACAGCCGCCAAATTCGCGTATTTAAAATATCGTCGGGCAATTCGTCAAACCGCTCTAAGACCCGCGCCGTTTTCCAGTCTGTCAGCCAGCTTTTTAGAGAATCATTTATTTCCGCGACATTTTGGGGCGCGTCAATGGTATGAAAATTGCCCGAACCCGTGACAATTCGCGCCCACTCGGTCAGCCTTTCCTTATTGTATAAAACGCTCGACGGGCGGGCGATGCCTTCGATGTCGTCCCAGATAATTGTCAAATCGAGCGACCGGCGGTTGATGCGGTCGCCCTTGTTCGTCACGAATTCAATTTGCCGCTGGGCGACCAGAGCGGTCAAAATCAAATGCTGCGCCTCGCGCGTCAAACCGTGCGGCGACTGTTTTAATTGATTATAAATCGTCTGAAGCGAAACAGGTTCGTCCCGGTTCGCAAGTGTCGGCGCGAGAATTTCTTCGACCAGCGGCAGTTTGCCCAGATTTTCTTCACTCTCGATAATCAGGGCGTTTTCGCGCTGCGTGACCAAACTAAGCGGCAGCGCGAATGTTTCTGCCAATTGCTGAACGTCCGTCTGGAACTGGCGTGCGCCGCTGAAAAAATCTTTGACGAGCGCGGCAACTTCCGTCATTCCGAGCGTTTGCGTAAAATACGGATGATTCGGATACCGCGCTTCAAACAACGGTTCGAGCATTGCGGAAAACATTTCCGCTAAGGTTGAGGCGGCTTTGGCGGCATCGGAAAATTTGTAATCGAAACCGTCAATAACGAGTTTTGCATCCTCTAAAAATAACCGGTACCAAATCTTCTCGACCGAAAGAAAGTGAGCGTGTCCGGCGGCACGAACCTGTTCGCCAAACTGTTCGCGCAAAGTCGTGTCGGACAGCAAAACGTAATAACGCAGAATAGTTTCGGCTTCGTCCCGGCGGAGCGGTGCGGGCTGCCAGTAAACTTTTGAAATTTCGCCCGAATTTTCCGCTTCGTTCGGCGGGTTGCCGATAAACACTTCCCAATCAACAAAATCCGACCCCGAGGCTGGCAACGGCGGTCGGTGAAGTTTGTTTTCCAAATTCCAAAACAGACGACCGCGCCGCAAACCGCCGCGCCAAACTATTTGGCAGTCCGTCCAATCGGCATTCGGCGCGTCTTTTTCGTCCGTCAGCGACCAATCGGAGAAATGTTCCCGCGCCACCCGCCGAAACATTTTCGGAATAACGACGGGCGCAACGGTTTTCGCGGCTTCGGCTAATAAATTGTTGAGGTTATCCTTGCCGCTGACCTTCAAACTGTAACGAGTTTCGCGTCCCTCTTCAGCCGTGCGCCGCACATCGTCGGGAAAAGCGGTGACGAACGCTTCGAGTAAATCTTCGACGAGTCTGACGGCTTTGGACGGGTCGGTTTCGTCGTAAATCAGCATCGCCGCGCTGATTTCGCCGGAGGTCGTGCCGTCACCTTCGAGTGATAAAAGAAACAACGCCTTCAAAACGAGTTTGGCTTGCAGCCGCTGCATTACCGGGATTTGCGAAATGACAATGGCGTTAAATTTATCGTAAGTGCCGAAAACTTCTTTCAAATCGGCGACTTTGCGAAGCGCGTTTTCGACGTTATCGAAAACTTCATCGAGCGCGATCAAGGAATTTGCCGGACGACCGAGAATTCTTGCGCCCGCTTCGGAAGCAAATCCGAGCAGGGCAAATTCCGGTGCGTATAATCGAACAAACGGGGCGACCTCCAAAGTGACCGGGTGAAGCGGATAAAGCGCAGTGAACCGCTGTTCGCTCCAGCGAAAACCCGGCAGAAGTTCTCTGAAATTGTTGTAAACATCGTGCAGCAGCGACAGTGTTTGCCGATGTTTCGGGAAAATATGCGAATCAACAATGCGGTAGAGGTGATCCTGGTCGAGATAATCAATCGAAAAATTTCGCGCAATCGCGGCGTTGATGCCGTCGGCTCCGGCAATGTCGTCATCGAGCGCGACGGCGACGAAGATATTCAAAGTTTTCGCAAGTTCGGCAATTTCGCCGAGCAGTACGCCGTCGTCCCGCGCCACCCGCGACGAGCGTTCAAAAGCCGTGTCAATGCTCAAAATAAACGGAAGTTCGCCGGTCTTCCCTGCCGCCAAATTCAGCAAATCCGGCAGCGAATCGTTCAGAGAGGCGGCATCAATCGCCAGTGTGCCGGCAATTGCAGCTTTTAATTCTTCGAGCAGTGTTGCGTGGGTGCCGCGCCGAACGTACGCGACTGTATATCGCATCCTTTTTAAACGCTGTGCGCTCGCGGCAACGTGCGTGTCGGTCACGCGGGAGCGCAGTTCGGCGTGAGAAACAATTGCACCGAGCGTCGCCAGAAAATGACTTTTGCCAACGCCGCGATAACCTGCCAGAGCAAATGCCGCGCCGTTCTGAGATTCGACCGCCGCAATTCGGTCGAGCCACTTTGCCATCAAATCCGACGTAACATCGGTAAAATGATACGCCGCCAGCGTCTGCGCCGGGTCGGCGATAAAGTCCTGCAAAATCTTGTAGGGGCGAACTTCAATTAAATCTTTTACTTTTTCTTGAATGCGTTTCATTTATGAAAGAAGTTTAGTTTTTAATCGTAAAAGCAGCAGAGGTTTGTCGGGAGAATTACCCAGCCTGATTAAAAAGTTGAATTTGTCGGCATAACAGGCAGATGTTTATTCGTCTTTAAATTTTCGTTCGGTAATCCGAAGAATTATCACTCGCTTACTACTTTACCAATTTTTTTTCTCAAATAAAATAGTTTTTAAACTTAATTTTGGTTTTTCGGAGTTGGTGAAGATCATTTGATAAAATCAGATTGTTTTTTTGATAAATTATGATAAACGGCTCAATTGCTTTTCAACAAACTCATCATCATAATAAATTTTAGCTTTACTGATGGCGGTTTAATGCAAATAATCACAAACAGGCGACTTTACTTAATTTTTTTACTTACGATTTTAAATTATGGCAATTCTTGTAACCGGCGGCGCAGGATATATCGGCAGCGTCGCTGTTGAAGATTTACGCGGACAGGGCGAAAAGGTTGTGGTTTTGGACAATCTTTCGTATGGACACAGACAGGCGATTGGCGAAGATGTAACTTTTTACGAAGGCGCAATCGGGAATGCGGAATTGATTGCAGAAATCGTAGAAAAGCACGAAATCGAAGCGTGTATGCACTTTTCCGCTTTTGCGTATGTCGGCGAATCGGTCGTCAAACCGAAAATTTATTACGAAAACAATGTCGAACAAACACTGCGGCTGCTCGACGCGCTGATTGAAAATGATGTCAAAAAGTTTATTTTTTCGTCAACCTGCGCGACTTACGGCGAACCGCAAAAAGTTCCGATTGACGAATCGCATCCGCAGCATCCGACGAATCCTTACGGCTGGTCGAAATTTATGGTCGAGCGGATTTTGGAAAGTTACGATACGGCTTACGGGTTGAAATACGTCGCTCTACGCTATTTCAATGCCTGCGGCGCAACGACGAGA
Organism: Pyrinomonadales bacterium; assembly: GCA_038235165.1. GTDB lineage: Bacteria > Acidobacteriota > Blastocatellia > Pyrinomonadales > Pyrinomonadaceae. Next base: position 38,272 of record JBBSUG010000035.1, on the reverse strand, counting down.
TGCGGCGAAGACCACGACCCGGAAACGCATCTAATTCCGCTCGTATTGTTCGCCGCGCAGGGCAAAATTCCCGCTATTTCAATTTTCGGCGACGATTATCCGACACCGGACGGCACGGCGATTCGGGATTACATTCACATTTCGGATTTGAGTCAGGCGCATTTGCTCGCGCTCGAACATTTGCGGCAGAACAAAGATTCGGAGTTTATCAATTTGGGCAACGGACAGGGTTTTTCGGTGATGGAAATTATTGAGACGGCGCGAAAAATAACGGGCAAAAATATTGAAACGAAAACTGCGCCGCGCCGCGCCGGTGATCCGTCACGACTGATCGGCGATGCCGAGAAAGCACGGCGTGTGCTGGGCTGGAATCCGCAGTTTCCCGATGTCGAATCAATCATTAAAAGCGCGTGGGCGTGGCATTCAGCGCATCCGAACGGCTACGAATAGGTTTCGGGTTTCAGGTTCAAGGTTTAAGATTTCAGATTCAGTTTTAGACTTCGCTCAAGATGATGATTTCGGCGCGTGATTTGGCATCGTCCAGAAATGTCTCGATGTCGGCGGCGACCCGATTTTCGGTCATCGTCTGTTTTATTTGCGAGCGCAGTTTCTCGTCGAGTTCCGGCGTTAAAAGTCCCGGGTTTCTGCGTCTGAATTCGGGTTTATAGACATCGTTATAATATTTTTCCTCATCGTTCGGAGTAACCACGACGAATGAGCGGAAACGGAAATCGAGATATTTGTCAATTGACACGCGTTGCGCCATTATCCGCTGAAAATTTTCGTCCGTTATCGAATCAAAGCCGACGGTATTGAGGCGTTTGATGAAATCGGCGGTTGACGGAAATTGAGCCAAAAGTTCTTTAATTTTTGCGTCAATTTTTTCCTGGGTCGGTGCGCCGCGCGGAATTCTTTCCGCTTCCAAAGCAAACAAACGCTGGTTAATCTGAAGCTGCAAGGCGCGGTTGAGGTCTTCCGAAGTCGGCGGATTAAGCGATAAATTAGGAATCAGGGCAAGCTGCCACTTCAGATCGGAATAAGTAATTAATTCCGGCACACCGATTCCATCGCCGACCGTCGCCACGGTTTTATCAACCACATTTTGCGCCGATATTCGCGCTGCTACCAACACACACAGCGAAACAATAAAAACAAAACGCGCCAAAGATGCCGTCAAGTTAATTTTTTTTCTGCTCATATATACTTTCACGCCTAAAATTCAACAACATAATTGCAGGGAAACCGACTGTAAAACTTGTTAAAAATATTGACAAATTGTTTAAAATCTTTTTTAATTAATAAGAGAAGTTCTTAACTTCTCTTATTCTGAAATTAAATCAACCTCTCGGATGAAAAATATCTGTAAGAAGTTTGTCATATTACAGTTAAAAATAAAATGTTATCCCCCAAACAAACTAAAAGCCAGTTGGAAATATATTCTCCTCTAAATAAAAACACAGAGACGGCAGGCGAGTTAAAATTTATCACGGAACTCGGCAGAAGTCTGCTTTTCACCGTACATCCGAAAAAGGTTGCGCTGCGTGTCGCGGAAGCGGTCGGTAACGTGACCGATGCCGATATTTGCGCGGTCGTCGTCGAACTCGAACAGATCGGTTTGGTGAACTGCGCGTTTTCGGCGGAAGTGGATGAATTCCGGCAAGATTTTCTTAACAAAAGAAGATTCAAACAATGGCTCAACTTTCTGCCGCCGCAAATTTCTTTTTGGTCGGAAAATAAAAAAGAATTGCTGCTTAGAAGCGAGACTCACAAATTTGAGTATATTTCGCCGCTGCACATCAACGGCGAAGTTAAAGGCGCGATTATCGCCGGATTCGCCAAAAAGACGGATTGCGCGGAATCGGCGCAACAATTAATTGACGCGGCGACACAGATGGCGGCGATGAGCATCAATCTGACCGCGCATTACGAAGAGGCGTTGAACACTTCGATCAATCAGGCGAAGGAAGAACATCGGCGGTTTACAGAGGCGGTGTTAGACACGCTGCCGATTTCCCTCTATGTCATTGACCGCAATTACCGGATCGTCACCTGGAATCGCCACCGTGAAATCGGCGTGCAGGGCATTCCGCGCGATTCAGTCATCGGGCGCGACGTTTTTGAAGTTTTGTCAAAATTTCCGCAGGGCAAATTGCGGCAGGAATTCGAGCGGGCGTTCCGCACCGGCAGAATCGAACGCATCGAACAGCGGACGACGGGCGAAAACGGTTTGACCAAACACTGGATGGTCAGCAAAATTCCGATGCGCGACAAAGAGACCGACGAAATTACGCACGTCATCACGGTCGGCGAAGACGTAACGATGCGCGTCGAAGCGATTCACGCCGCCGGACGCGCCGAAAAACTCGCCGCCATCGGCAGACTCGCCGCCGGGGTCGTTCACGAAATAAACAATCCGCTGGCGACCATTTCCGCCTGTTCGGAATCGTTGGAATCAAGAGTGGCGGAAGGCGTTTTTGGTGAATCGGAGGATGTTGCCGATTTGAGCGAGTATCTCGGGCTTATCAGAAGTGAAGCGTTTCGCTGTAAATCAATCACCAACGGTTTGCTGGATTTCAGCCGTGGACGCACGGGCAATCGGTTTTCGATAGACCTCTCCGAAGTTTTGAAATCGTCCGCCCGCTTGGTTGCTCACCAAAAACGCGGCGAAAACATTGAGATAAGACTGGAACTCCCTGCCGAAATGCCGCCGGTTGAAGCCGATGAAGGACAAATTCAACAGGCGATTATCGCGCTGGCGACCAACGCGATTGACGCGATGCCGGATGGCGGCACACTGACGTTTCGCACGCTTTCAAAAAATAATCGCGTCATCATCGAAGTTCAGGACACGGGCATCGGCATCGCGCCGGATGAAGTGTCAAAAATTTTCGAGCCGTTCTACACCACCAAAGAAGTCGGCAAAGGCACGGGTCTCGGCTTATCGGTCTGTTACGGCATCATCACCGAACACGGCGGACGGGTCAGCGTCCGTTCCAACATCGGCGTTGGGACGACTTTTTCCATATTTCTTCCTCTGGTGGGGAAGTCTGGGAAGTCTTGAAAGTCTCGGAAGTCTCGGAAGTCGAGAGAAATCAATAAGTTATGTGCGTGAATAAATACATTAAACACAATACAAACTTGCCGCGCTATCAATATTATTCCCCTTTATCCTTCTCAAACTTCCCAGACTTCCCAGACTTCCCAGACCATCAAGACTTTCAACACTAAAAAATTATGCCAAAACTCCTTGTAGTAGATGACGAAAACAACTTGCGAATGGTTGTGCAGAAAGAAATGAGCCGTCAGGGTCACGACGTGGCGACGGCTTCGGACGGCGAAGCGGCGTGGGAACTGCTCGAACAGCAGGACTTTGATGTCGTGCTGTGCGACATCAATATGCCGCGTCTCGACGGGATTTCCCTGCTCCGGCGGTTGCGCGAAAAAAGTCAGAATCCGCCGGAAATGATTATGCTGACCGGACAGGCGACGGTCGAATCCGCCATCGAAGCGATGAAACTCGGCGCGTACGATTATTTGACGAAGCCTTATCGCTTCACCGAACTTTCCGCGCTAGTCACGCAGGCTGCCGAAAAGCAGAAACTCAAAATTGACAACCAGCGGCTTCGCGCACAGATCGAACGGACGAATAAAAATATGCCGGAAATCGTCGCTGAATCGCCGCAGATGAAGGAAGTTTTGCGGCTTGTCCAGCGCGTCGCCTCGTCCGACACTTCGGTTTTAATCACGGGCGAGTCGGGAACGGGCAAGGAACTTATCGCACAGGCTCTGCACCGTTTGAGCCGCCGCAATGAAAAAAGTTTTATTGATTTGAACTGCGCCGCATTACAGGATTCGCTACTCGAATCGGAACTTTTCGGACACGAAGCCGGCGCGTTTTCCGGCGCACGGGCGCGTAAACTCGGGCTTTTCGAAATCGCCGACAGCGGCACACTGTTTCTCGACGAAGTGATGGAAATGCCCGCTCAGCTTCAGTCAAAACTGCTTCGCGCATTGGAAACACGCACTTTTTTCCGCGTCGGCGGCGTGAAAAAAGTTGAAGTTGACGTGCGTCTCGTTGCGGCGACCAATCGCAATGCGGCGCAATCCGTTAACGACGGAGTTTTTCGCGCCGATCTGCTGTACCGCATCAATAGTTTTGAAATTCACATTCCGCCGCTGCGCCAACGCCGCGAAGACATCGAACCATTGGCACAGTATCTGCTCAATAAAATTGCCGGGGCGAATGCGCCGGAGCTGACCCCGCAAGCCGTTGATGCGCTCTCGTCATTCAGTTGGACGGGCAATGTCCGTCAGCTTCGCAATTGTCTGGAACGGGCGATTTTGCTCGCCGACAACGGCAGAATCACGACCAAAGAACTGCCGCCCGAAGTCGTTCACAAAATAAACGAACCGAGCGTTTCCGTCAGTTACAATTCGCCGAAAGAAAATGCGACGAGTTCGTTTCACAACGCCAACCCGACGGCTCTGCACGAAGTCGAAAAACAGCAAATTCTCCGCGCTCTCGAACAAACCGGCTGGCATCGCGGCAAAACCGCCGAACTGCTCGGCATCTCGTCTTCGACACTCTACCGAAGATTACGCGAATACGAGCTTTAATTTCCCGGTGCGGTGTAGCCTTCACGCGCCTGAATCCGCGCTCCGACGGGAATGCCTTTTAATTCGATTTTGATTTTGCGGTAAGTTCCGTCGCGCTTTTCGTTAGACGAATAATAGCCGAGGCTGTATTTCGTGCCGATTTCCTGCGCGACTTTGGCAAAGGCAGTTCTCGCTTCGCTCAAATCAGCCGCCGGGAAAACTTTTCCGCCTGACATTTTTGCTAGTCCTTGCATTTCCACATCGGCTAATTGATAAAGTTTCTTGCTGATGTCGAGACGCTCAAAATCACCGAGACCGCAAAAATTAAACACTTTCTCGATTTTTGATTTTGGGTAAAACGTCCGGTAGTAACGCCGGATTTGCGCCTGCGAAAACCGCATCGCGCTCTGGCAGTCGCCTAATAGATTTTCCTCGAAGAAATCGCGCGTATCAACCTGAATAAAATACGAAGTGATTCCCGCCCGTTCGAAATCTTCACGAACTTCGCCAAAATCTGAAATACTGGTCGAGTCAACGCCGTCGGTCAGCGCGACCAGCGCACGTCTGCCGCGAAAATCATCTTTCGGTTTATCACGAAAAACATTTTCGACAACCTTCAAAAGCCCGTCGTAATACGGCGTTCCGAAACTCGTTTTAACATCCAAGAGAGCATTTTTAAGTTTGTTACGATCATCGGTCAGCGGCGTTAAAATCTCGCTCGATGTTTCCGTTTTACCGTTTGTTCGATCACTCCGAAACGCGATGACGGAAACTTTGTCGCCGGGACGCAAGGACGCGATAAAGTTCGCGGCGGCGCGTTGAATAAGCTGCAAATCAGAGCGCGTCGAACCCGATGTGTCGAGTAGCAGCGCAACCTCAAACGGTGCGCTGGTTGCAGAAAAATCTGAAATTTCCTGTTTTTTCCCGTCTTCGTAAATAATAAAATTACTTTGTTTGAGATTGAGCAAAGGTTTTCCGGTAGTGTCCGTAATGGCGAACGGCACATCAATTAACTGCGTGTCAATCCGCACGACTTCATCGTCGTTTTTTTTGTCCTGCGCGTGTAGATCGGCGGAAACTCCGAGACAAACAATTAGAGTCAACAATAAAAATTTCAATCGCATCAATTAAACCTCGCTTTCTGTTGTTTTACTCACGATTGTAACAAAAAGTCGTCAATCAATACACTATAATTTTCGTAAGAAAACACGGCAGGATCATTTGCGAAAATAAATATCAATTTTGCTTATTTGTATGATACACTTCGCCTATAAATTTTCACCCCTGACCTTAACCGCATATTACCCTACTACGAAGAGTGTATCGCACCGTTTTTTACACTCGTAAATATGCCGAAAATTTACTACTTTACCTGGAGAACAAAATGAAAAACAACCTTTTTAAATGGGAGAAAATCACCATTTTCGGCTCAACCTTTTTACTGGCAGCGGGCTTGTTCGGTTTCGGAACCGGCAGTATTCGCGTCGCTGCCAACAACACCGCTCAAACTCTGCCATTCGCCCAAAATTGGACGAACACTAATTTGATTACGACAAACGATGACTGGAGCGCAGTTCCGGGAATCGTCGGCTATCTCGGAGATATTTCGTCAAGCGCAGCGGTGGATGTCAATCCGCGCACACTGCTTGCCGATTATTCGACCGTTTCGGCGGTTGACGTGATCGCCAACCAAACAAATCCGAACACATTATCAAGCGGCGGCGTGGCGGAATTCGACGGAATTCCCAATCCGACGATTGCACTACAGGGTTCGGGAACGGCGGACGCGCCGCACATCATCGTTTATCTCAACACAACTGGAAAAACTAATGTCAGATTCGCTTGCAATATCCGCGACATTGACGGTTCCGCCGATGATGCCGTTCAGCAGGTAGATGTGCAGTACCGCACCGGCGGAACCGGTAATTACACATCCGTCGCAGGCGGCTACATTGCCGATGCGACGACGGGCGGAACGGCAACGCAGGTCACGCCGCTGAATTTGACACTGCCCGCCGCCGCCGCCGACAAAGCACTTGTCGAAATCAGAATAATGACGACCAACGCCAACGGCAACGACGAATGGGTCGGCGTTGACGACATTGCCGTTTCCGCTGACGGCGGCGGCACAACCCCCCCGGCGGCGAGAGGAACGCTGTTTGATTTTACCGGCAACGGCAGAACCGACTGGACGACTCTGGGAATTTCACCAACCGGTTCAATCGTTTGGAAAGTGACGGGCAATCCGGCACTTCCGGGACCAAATCAAGCATTTATGAGAGCGTTCGATTACGGTGTCAGTTCGACGGATGTAGTTGTTCCGCAGGATTACAACGGAGATCAAAAAACGGAAGTGGCTGTTTGGCGACCCGGCAGTCCCGGAGTTTTCTACACCGCTCAATTTCCGACAGGCTCAGGCGGAGTTGCTCTCGAAAGGGCGGTTGGCTTCGGCAATTCGACTGATGATCCCGGTGCCGTCGGCGATTATGACGGTGATGGAAAAATTGACTACGCCGTCGCCAGAGTCAACTCCGGTATTATCACCTGGTATTCGATGAGCAGCAACACCAGCACAATGCGGGCGGTAAATTTCGGTGCGGCTCCGACCACCGCCCGATCTTTCATTCTCAACGGTGCCGATTTCAACGGTGACGGCAGGGACGAAATCGTTTTCCTCTCATTAGATACGAATAATTTAGTTACCTGGTATGCCGGTGATTTGACAACCGGCGCACTAATTTTCGTTCGTCAGTTCGGCAATTTTAACAGCGATTTTTTAGTTACGCCCGCCGATTACACCGGCGATAAAAAAGCCGATTTGATCGCCGTCCGTCAAAGCACAAACGGTCAAATTTGGTATATTAACGACTCCGCCGCCAACACGACGACGGGAACAACCTTCGGAATTGCCGATGCCGCTGGTATCAGAGGAGATATTCAGGTGCGCGGCGATTACGACGGCGACGGCAGACAGGACATTGCCGTCTGGCGCAGAAGCAATCAAAGGTTCTACTACATCAGCAGTGCGACCGGGCTTCTGAACGAACAAAAAGCGGGCGATGCCAACGATATGCCGCTCGGTTCTTTGGGTGTCTTTTAACATTTGCTAAAAGACCGGAATCGTTCGGCATCAGCGGGCGGATTGACTTAACCAAGCAACTCGTTCGCCGCTGCTGGACGGTTCCGACAAGATTTTGCGTTGTGAGGGTGAGTAAATTACCAAATCAATTTACTTTTGAAAATTGATAAGCAATGTGAACATTCAAGAATCCGTTTCCCAACGTGGTTCGGACACCGACGGATTTCATTTGCAGCGAACCGTTGACGTTTTGCATTGGAATTAAAAAAGAGAGTTTATCGGCTGGCAAAATTTCGATTGGATTTATTTTTTTGTCAATTGAACTCTGCACCAGACGGGTAATTAAGGTGCTGCCGATGCCGCCGGTGCCGCCGAGCTGGACGTTCAAGACGCGGATTCTACCGATCAGTTTTCGGTTTTGCTTGTCGTATTCGAGATCAACATTCGTTTCCGCCCAACCCTCGAAATCAATACAGCCGATCAGCGGCGGATTATACGAACCGGCAAAAGCAATCGGCGCGTAAATTTTCCCGTCGCGGAACCGAACTGCCGTTCGCACCCCGTTCATTTCGCGCTGCAAACGGATCGTCTCGCTGCAATTTCGGACTTTGGATTTTGAACTTTGGACTTTCAAATCATCACTTTGAAAACCCGCCGCCAATCCCCGCGTCCCATTCTTCAATTTGGAATTTGGAATTTGGAATTTGGAATCCGGCATCTGAAATTTAGAATCATTCACTGCCAACGGAAATTCGGGCGGATCGAAATTTTTAAACAATGCGTCGAGCAGCGCGTCAAAAAACTGTTCGTTCAGCGAAACCGTCACTTCCGCTGTTTGTGCGTTTGAGAATGTCGCCAGAATCAAAACGGTAAAAATCGAGATCAATATTTTTTTCATTTCGTTAAACTTAATCGGAACAAACAAGGTCGGTTCGATAAAAAATGTCGTTAAATAGATAAAAAGGGCAACCTGAAAGTTGCCCGATGTTTTTTGCCGAACGGTTGATTCTGATTTTGCATTATCAAAATTTCACCAATCTTTGTTTTGATTGACGTAGAAACGCTCCTTAAAACACCTCGACTTTATTTTCTTTCGCCGACCCGACCGTTTTGTTTGCCGCATCTTGAAGCTGCACGTTTTTGAAGCCGCGGTCACCGGCGACTGACAAAATCTTTTTCAAAATCTGCTCTTTTTTCGCCTTGTCCAGTTTTTCCCACATCGGCTGAACGGTGCCGACGAACGTATCGTTGTTAATTTGCGCTTCTCTGACAAATTCCTTCAACGACGAATTTTCCAGATTAACTTTTTTAACATCGGAAACAGTCTCGTCAGGCAATGAAACATTCATCCATACGAAAAGACTCAAAAAAGCGACGATGACGAGACCCGCCAAAACGAGAAATCTTTTGTTTAATATAAAAACATCCCGATTTTCTTTTTTGTATGTTGCCGAAAAAAGATCGGACGTACCGTTCTCCCTTTTGTTTTCAGCCGCCGTTTTTATTTTGCCGACCGTTTTCTGCCTGATGGGTGCTGGTTTCTTTTCTTTGACAATTTCGGTCAGTTCTTTTTTGCCGCTCAATAATTCAACCAGCTGCAAGGTTTTGCTGGTCGCATCCGAAATTACCTGGTCGTGCAGAAAGCCGTATTTATTCTCTAACTTTTCGCCTTCCCCTCTTTCGCGTTCAGCGTTGAGCAGTTCGACAAAACGATTGCCGATTCTGATGTTGCTCTCAATTGCGGTCGCTGTCACCAGCGGGGCGAAAAATTGTTCGCCGGTGCTTTCCTTGAAAATTCGCAAACGGTTGAAAAAATCATTTCTAATCAATTCGTCAAAATTCTCCGCGTTGTCGGCTTCCATCATAAAATCTTCAAACTTAAACGCCGCAAGCAGCGTGGCGGAATCTTCTTCGTCGTTTGAATACAGCGAAATACTCGCCCATTCTTCGTAAAGTCCGGTCAGTTTTTCGATAAACTCGTCGCGCTTGAGAACGACTTCTCTTTTATTATTCCCGGTGTCTTTTGAAAAAAGCCGCGTAATAATCAAGTCAAACTTATTGCGAACGGATTCAGAATACGGGGAATTTCGATAAAACCGCGCCAGCGCAGCGAGTGCCTGAAAACTCAGAGCCGGACGCGCGTTTTCGCAGTAGCGGCGCAAGTGCGCTGCCGAAATATGTTTATCACGATGCGACAATGATGAATACCAGCTTTCGGTTTCCTGCATCAGTTGAAACTCCGCCTGCGCGTGTTCCGCCGAATTTACATCCGCCGTTATTTGTAAAAACGAATGCAGAGCTTTCTTCACACCCAAATCGTTATACGGTTTCGGCAGAACTTTCATCTGCTCGCGTTCGATGCCCGAAAGAATATGCTCGACCATTTGCAGACTCGAAACTTCCGTCACCGCTCGTTCACGGTAGTATTCCGCTTTATCAACCGGCAGTTTGGGGTCAACCGGTTGATTGACAATTTGGGCTGGCGGCGAGTAACAGTCAGTATCGCCTGCCGTCAAAACCGGAACGTTCGTTTTCGATTCTTTGGTCGGCAAAGCAAAACCTGTGTCCGCATCTTCGTTCAATGCGGCAAAGCTCGCTTCGGGCGGCGCTTGAAATTCTTCCGTGGAAAAATGCGTCGCCGTGCCGATCTCCAGCACGGTTTGAACTTCGATAATATTTTCAGAAGCATACCCGTTGTTCTTTAATTGAGGTTTGTTTTGCTCGATGACGGTCGCTTCGAGCAGATGTTCTTCTTTTAGTTCGTCTATCAATTCTTCAAATATATTCATACGATTTTTCTCGAAAAGTGGAAGTGATTTTATGGAAATATCAAGCTGAGAATTGGCGGAGAAGACAGCCGAAAAACATTTCAGGCTGAATATTTTTCGGATTTGATGAACGGCAGCAGTCAAAAACGGCATCAAGTGACAATTTTCGGCACGCTAAATTGACAATTTTCGGCATTTTTGAACTTTTTTTGTGAAAATTAATGTGAACCGGCGCGGCACCACGAATCCAAAAAAACAATTGACTAGTCGTGAAAACAACCGATTTGCTGACGATGCGTCGGCTGTTTGACAATGTGCGTCGGGCGAATCGGGCAAATCCACAACTCGATTTCTCCCGTTTGTTTCGCAAAAGGCGTGCCGGAAATTGAAATTAAAGTGCCGGATACTTACTTCGTGCGCCGAGATTTTCTCCGGCTATTTAATCCGCCGAAAAAATAGTTGTTGTTTCGCATCACATTTTTTGTTAATTTTTTTAGAGGTCATAAATTCTTATTTAATTTATCGGTTATAATAGTCAAATATTTTATTTTTTGGAGAATGGCATATTGAGCGCAGTAATTGAGCAGACGATTGAAACATACGGGATTGACAACTGGGGCGCGGATTATTTCGGAGTTAACCGCAAAGGACATTTAATTGTTCACCCGCTGGATAACGATAATTATTCGGCGGACGTGATGGAAATTATCGAAGATTTGAAGAAGCGCGGCATTAACACGCCGATTTTATTGCGCTTTCCACAGCTCTTGCTGGGGCAGATTCGCAAGCTGCAAAAGTCTTTCAAAAATTCCATCAAAGAATTCGGCTACAACGGCGGACATATGTGCGTCTATCCGATGAAGGTTAATCAAAACCGCTCGGTCGTCGAAGAGTATCTGCGCGAAGGGAAACGCTACAATTTCGGTTTGGAAGCCGGTTCCAAAGCGGAACTTTACGCGGCGTTGGCGATGGAGCAGTCGGACGAAAGTCTGCTCGTTATAAACGGATTCAAAGACCGCGATTTTATCAAACTCGCCTTTGCCGGCGCGCAATCCGGGAAAAACGTCGTCATCGTCATCGAAAAACTCAGCGAACTCGATCACACTCTGAGTTTGACCGAAGAAGCACTCGCCGAAAACCCTGAAACGAAACTGCCGATGATCGGTGTGCGCGTCAAACTTTATTCGAAAGGTTCGGGCAAATGGGAAAAATCCGGCGGCGAAGCAGCGAAATTCGGTCTGACGACGACGGAGATTTTAGAAGTCATCCGCCGATTGAATGAAGCCGGACGCACCGATATGCTTCAGCTTCTGCATTTTCACATCGGCTCGCAATTGACTGATATTAAACGAATTAAGAATGCGATGCGGGAAGCGGCGCGAACTTATGCGAAAATCCGGCAGATGAATATCACGATCAATTATCTCGATGTCGGCGGCGGAATGGCGGTTGATTACGACGGTTCGCGCACGTCTTATGAATCTTCGGCGAACTACAACTCGCAGGAATTCGCCAACGACGTCATTTATATGATTAAAACGGTTTGCGACGACGAAGACGTGCCGCATCCGACGATTATTCAGGAATCCGGGCGTTATTTGACGGCGTATCACGCGATTTTGGTGACGAACGTGCAGGACGAAATCGAAACCGTTGTCGAAGATTTAACGCCGCTGACCGTAGATGAAGACGACCCGCAGGTAGTCAAAGAACTTCACGATCTGCGTAACAGCATCACGGCGAAAAACTACCGCGAATACTATCACGATGCACTCGAACACCGCGAAGAACTTTTTACGATGTTCAATCTCGGCTTGATTTCTCTCGAAGATCGTGGTAAAGGCGAAGTTCTTTTCTGGGACGTTTGCGAAAAAGTCGACGAGTTCGCACAGCAGAAGAAATATGTCGCCGAAGAGTTTGACGAACTGCGCCGTTTGTTGTGCGCGAAATACCTGGCGAATTTTTCAGTTTTCCGTTCGATCCCGGACAACTGGGCTTTAGAACAGCTTTTTCCGATTATTCCGATTCATAAGCTCAATAAAAAACCGACGGAATATGCTACGCTGTGTGACATAACCTGCGATTCCGACGGAATTGTCGAGAAATTCGTAGATTTGCACGATGTCAAACCTGTTTTGGAACTGCATAAGTTAGAACCCGGTAAACCGTATTATCTTGCCGTGATGCTGGTCGGCGCGTATCAGGAAGTGATGGGCAACAATCACAATTTGTTCGGCATTCCGCACGAAGCTCATATTCATATCGGCGAAGACGGTTACATCATCAAAAAAGTTATTCAGGGAGCGACGCTCGGCGATGCGCTGGCGACCGTGCGATTTGATGCCGAAAATCTGCACGACCAATTTCGGCGAGCAGTGCTGCAAAGAATTAAAGACGGCGAATTATCAAACAAAGAAGGTAACGGTCTGATCGAATACTACGAAAGTCAGGTCGGCAGTTATACCTATTTGTCGCCCAACGGCGGCGGGTAAGATTACAGATTACGATTAAATAATATTTAATAAAAAACATTTTTAATTAAAAATAAAATACACGGAGATTATATGGTAGCTCAAAAGAAATCAAAGGCTTCAAAATTTTTAACGGTTCCGACGCGACCGATTCCGGTTGACCGCGACCGTTCGGTAGCGGGGCTTTTGGAGAAAATGGAAGGCGCGGGGTTCGGCGCGAAACAATTGGCTGAGGCGCATCGCATCTGGCTTGATATGCTTGACGATAATTCGACGATTTATATGTGCGGTTCGGGCAATTTGATTCCGTCGGGAATGCGGAGATTGTTGGCTTACGTCATCAAAAACCGTTTTGTTGACGTATTGGTGATGTCTGGCGCGGTGTTGTTTCACGACATTCACGAAATTCTCGGACGCAATCATTATCAAGCTCATCCGAGTATGAGTGACGAAGAACTTGAATCTTCCGACGTTTCGCGGATCGGCGATTTGCTCGCCAATCAGGACGAATACCGCGAAGCCGACGAATGGATCGGCAGCGTCATTAACCAATTAGATCATACCCGCCCTTATTCGGTGCGCGAATTTTTGCATCTGCTCGGTCGTGAATTATCGGAAATCGCCCACGAAGACGGCATTTTGACCGCCGCCTTTAAGTCGCGTGTGCCGGTTTATTGTCCTGATGTTTTGGCGAGTCCGCTGTCGGTCGGCATCGCCCGCTGTCGTTTTGAAAAGAAAATACAGTTTAATTTCGATATCACGCAGGACACGATGGAAATGATGATGATTGCCAACAAAACGCGCAACTCGGGAATTATCACGATGGGCAGCGTGTGCAGTCAAAATATGGTCAATATGGCGGAAATTTCGTCGTATATCACACGCACCACGCCGCGCGGTCACAAATACGCCGTTTCGATCACGACTGATTCCGTGCCGCTCGACACGCGCACCCCGTCGTTCGGCGGAAATCACACGCAGATGTTTGGCAAACTCTTGAAAAACGCGACTACCGCGTATGTGCCGAGCGATCCGTCAATTGCACTGCCGATGATTATCACCGCTCTTTCGCAAACCGCCGCTAAATTTATGAAGGGTCGCAAACGCCCGACATTCTCGTTCAGCGGCAAGGATTTGGGAATCGAAGTTCCTTAAAAATTCCAGATTTCAGACTCCAGATTCCAAATTGCTTTGTCTGGAATTTAGAATCTGGAATCTGAAATCAAACTATGTCTGAGTCAGAAAATTTACCGATGAATTTCGGCGGCATTGACGAAGAGAAGTTTTCTTCGTTCGAGACGGCGCAAATTCTTGTTTTGCCCGTCGCTTATGAAGGAACGGTTTCGTATGGCGCGGGAACGGGCGCAGGCGCGGTGGCGATCATTGAGGCTTCGCGCAATATGGAACTTTACGAGGAGGAAACCGATGCCGAAGTTTATAAAATCGGCATTCATACGCTTCCCGTATTTGCGCCGCGTTCAACACCGGAAGCGATGATGAACGGGCTTTACGCACACGCCACCGAATCACTCAAATCCGACAAATTCCTGTGTATGCTCGGCGGCGAACACTCGATCAGTGCGCCGGTCATTCGCGCTCACGCCGAAAAATATCATAATTTATCCGTCTTACAGATAGATGCTCACGCCGATTTGCGCGACAGCTATGACGGAACGCCGCATTCGCACGCTTCGATAATGGCGCGGGTCGTCAAAGATTTGCGAATTCCGTCGGTGCAGGTCGGCATCCGTTCGATTTCGGCGGAAGAAGTGCGCCTTCTCAGCAACGGTTTGCCGACGAAAGTTTTCTGGGCGCGTGATATTGTCGGCAAAACCGATTGGATTGACACCGCGATTGATAATTTGACGGAAAATGTTTATTTGACGATTGACATTGACGGACTCGATCCGAGTGTTATGCCGACCACCGGAACGCCTGAACCGGGAGGGTTCGGTTGGTATGAGGTTTTATATCTAATCAAAAAGTTGGCGGAAAAACGCCGAGTCGTCGGAATGGATTTGGTCGAATTTGCTAAAACCGAAAATTCGGAGGCGCCCGCTTTTCTCTGCGCCAAATTGGTTTATAAAACACTGGCGTATATTTTTCAGCGCGACACACCGAAAGTCGTCGGACGGAGTTAAAGATTCCAAATTAGAGATTAGCAGTCTTCAACGATTAATAGGTTTGGAATCTAGAATCTAGTAAGAAGTCAGTTCCAGCACGAAAAAATCAGTATCGTTGATGTGCGTGAGTTTTCCGTTTTTGTACGGCTCCCGCAAAAAATCGTTAGCGGAGTAAGACGCTCCTTTTATGGCTTCGTCGCCTGATTCCTGACTTTTGGCGATTAGTTCCGGCGGAAACCAGCTTTCCGCATCAACATCCGAAGCAAAGGGCGGTTTATTTTTGTCAGCCTGTTCAACGATTGTTTGAGCGTCTTCGGCGGAGAATTTCAAAACAACCGTGATTTTTTTTCCTGTTGATGTCAGCGCAATGTTATCGTTTCCCTGAGTTTCCGAATTGTCTTCGCGCCAGGATGCTTCTTCAGGCTGCACCGGCAATCTGATGATTTTGCCGAGTTCTTCTACATCGTCTTTGGAGATATTTGCATTGTTATTTTTGTTCTGTGCGGATTGATTATCTGCCGCCGAATCGTTCGCATTATCGTTTTTATTTTTCCCGCAACCGCTGATGGTGAGCATTACTAGAGACATCAGCAAAATCAATTTGATCGAAGCAATTTTCATTACAGCATTGTATTAGAAATTGCGAAATAATTGCAATCGCGCTGATTTGACGACGGACGATAAAAAATTTCACAATCAAAATCGGACAGCGATTGACAATCAACTGTTGACTATTTTACGAAAAAAATGTTGCACATCTGCTTAGTCGAACCTGAAATTCCGCCGAACACGGGCAATATTGCGCGGTTGTGCGCGGCGACTTTTACCGCGTTGCATATTGTCGGCGTTGCGGGGTTTCGGCTCGACGAAAAAGCGGTCAAACGCGCCGGACTTGATTATTGGGATGAAGTCAAAATTTATCGTCATTTCGATTTGGAAAAACTTTACAAAGCGCTTCCCCATTCGCGGTTTTTATATTTTACGACCAAAACCGACAAAATTTATTCGGATTTCAAATTTCAGGACGAAGACTGTTTAATTTTCGGGCGCGAAACGCGCGGGCTTCCCGAAGACGTGCTGCAAGCAAATTGGGAACGCTGTCTGACGATTCCGATGCCGAACAAAAATGTTCGCAGCATCAACCTCGCCACGAGTGCCGGAATCGTACTTTATGAAGCGTTGCGGCAAGTCGGTTTTCCCGCCTAGCAAACTCGATTTTTAAGCATCCTGACAACCTTCCAAGATCATCAAAATCGAGGGTTAAACCGTTGATTTTATGTACAAATCTTTACATCACATCGCCACAAAT
Source organism: Pyrinomonadales bacterium (assembly GCA_038235165.1). GTDB lineage: Bacteria > Acidobacteriota > Blastocatellia > Pyrinomonadales > Pyrinomonadaceae. Next base: position 21,926 of record JBBSUG010000035.1, on the reverse strand, counting down.
TTAACAACTTTTCGAGTCTCGAAAACATCCTATTCAGTACAACAAAACAAACGAAATTTGCTTTGTAATATTAAATTTAGGAGAAACAAAGAGATGAGATTTATAAAGAGTTTTTTAATTTTTACAGTCATCGCAATTTTAGGGTTATCTTCGATCAGTGTTCAGGCTCGAAGTTTTTCCGACGACGGAACTGCTTCGCAGACAGTGATTGAACAAAAAGTTTTCAAGAGGATTTTGACGCTGCCGTATTATGGTTTGTTCGACAATATTTCGTTCAAAGTTGACGGCGACACCGTGACGCTTTACGGCAAAGTCAGAAACGCAATTAACAAATCGAGTGCCGAAAGAAGTGTCAAGAATGTACAGGGCGTAACAAATGTTATTAACAACATTGAAGTTTTGCCGCTTTCGAGTTTTGACGATTCGATTCGTTACCAGTTGGTTCGTGAATTTTCCCGCACGGGCGGTGCTTTTTACAGATATTTGCAGGGGACGAATCCGTCAGTCAGAATTATTGTTGACAACGGTCGCGTCGCGCTCGAAGGATACGTTGCCAACAAAGGCGACGTGAATATTGCCAACATTTTGGCAAACGGTATTCCGGGAGTTTTCAATGTCGAGAACAATTTGAAGATTGCCAACAGCGTAAGATAGTCATTTCAACATAATGATTTTTTGCAAAAGACCGAATGTGCTTCGGTCTTTTTCGTTTTCAAGTTGCATTTCCCAATCTAATCCGTCATTATTCTCGTTTATTTTAAATTCAATTTTTTATATATGATTAACACAGAAAAAATTCGCAATATCGCTATTATCGCCCACGTTGACCACGGCAAAACGACTCTGGTTGACGCGATGCTCAAACAATCCGGCACGTTCCGCGACAACGAAGTCGTTGCCGAGCGAATGATGGATTCGATGGATTTGGAGCGCGAACGCGGCATTACGATTATGGCGAAAAACGCTTCGGTTCGTTACGGCGATTACAAAATCAATATTCTCGACACACCGGGTCACGCCGATTTCGGCGGCGAAGTCGAACGCGTTTTGAAAATGGTTGACGGCATCGTTTTATTGGTTGATGCGGCGGAAGGCTGTCTGCCGCAAACCCGTTTCGTGCTTCGTAAAGCTCTCGAACTCGGACTTCCGGCAATCGCGCTTGTCAATAAAATTGACCGCCAGGATTCACGCCCCGAAGAAGTTTTGGACGAAATCTACGATCTATTTATTGATTTGGGCGCGGATGACAAGCAGATTGATTTTCCGGTGCTGTATTCGATTTCGCGCGACGGCATCGCCAAAAAAACATTGGCGGAAGAGTCGAAAAACTTAAAACCGCTGTTCGACCAAATTATTGAAACGATTCCCCCGCCGCACTCTCTGCGCGACGATTCTTTGCAGCTTCTCGTTGCCAATATCGAATACAACGCTTTTGTCGGACGGCTCGGAATCGGCAGAATTTATTCGGGCGAAGTTGCGAAAAATCAAGAAGTGTTGGTGTCCAAACGCGACGGTTCGACACAGAAAACGCGCGTCAAAGAGCTTTATGTTTTTGAAGGAATGAAGCGCGAAATAGTTGAAAAAGCCGGTGTCGGCGAAATCGTTGCGCTTGCCGGATTTGACGACATCAACATCGGCGAAACGATCACGCTGATTGATAATCCGAAACCGCTGCCCGTCATCAATGTTGACGAACCGACAATTTCGATGATTTTCGGTGTCAACAATTCGCCGTTTTCCGGCATTGATGGAAAATTCGTTACATCGCGTCAGATTGGCGAACGTCTTCAAAAAGAACTGCTCGGAAACGTCTCTCTGCGCGTCGCCGATACCGATTCGCCCGACCAATTCAGAGTTTCCGGGCGCGGTGAACTGCAACTTTCCATCTTAATCGAAATGATGCGCCGCGAAGGTTACGAAGTGCAGGTTTCCAAACCCGAAGTCATCACGAAAAAAGACGAAAATGGACAATTGCAGGAACCGATTGAGCAAGTTGTCGTTGATTGTCCCGAAGAATTTATCGGCGTTGTCACCGAAGCACTAGGTCGCCGAAAAGGTCAGATGACGAAGATGATCAACAACGGAACGGGGCGTGCAAGAATGGAATACGAAGTTCCGTCGCGCGGTCTGATCGGTTTTCGCGGCGAATTTCTGACCGAAACGAAAGGCACGGGTTTGCTGAATACGATTTTCCTGCGCTTCGACAAATGGCTCGGCGAGCTAAAAGGACGCGGCACGGGTTCACTCGTCTCCGACCGAATGGGCGAAACGACGACTTACGCGCTCTACGCCTTGCAGGAACGCGGCAAACTTTTCGTCAACCCGCAAACAAAAGTTTATGAAGGAATGTTAATCGGCGAAAACGCCCGCGCCGTTGATTTGGATGTCAACGCCGTCAAAGAAAAGAAATTGACGAATATGCGAACGACCTCGACCGACGAAGCGATGCGGCTCGTTCCCGTCAAAGATTTATCTTTGGAAGAAGCGTTGGAATTCATCGCCGACGATGAACTCGTCGAAGCCACGCCGAAAGCAATTCGACTGCGGAAAAGAGTTTTGAAGGCGAATGAACGACCGAAGAAGTAAACTCGAACAATCTACCAATAAAAATCGTGATTAGACTGCTTATCTAATCACGATTTTTTGTTTGTTAAGTTAAGTGCTAAGATAAATTAAACATACAGAAAGTTATCAATCCAAATTTACAGCAAACAATTTGATGAGCAAAATCACCCGCCGTGAATTGCTTCAACTGACAGGTGTGGCATTTTTCGGAAAAACTCTGGTCAGTTGTAAACATTCACCGTCAGTTTCGCAGAAAACTAAAATTAGCAATAATTCCGGTGAGCCGATTGTAACTCCGCAAGGTCGAATTTTGCCGCCTGATGCCGCCGCGCTTTCACAGCAGATTTTATACGAAGCCGCCGCCGAACCGCGTCATTTGGATATTGCGCGGGACATTTACGGCGCGGGCGTGGCGATTAATTGGGGCGGCGAACCGCTTTTGCGGCGCGATGTGAATCAGAATCTCGTGCCGGCGTTGGCGGAAAAATGGGAAGCTGGAAGCGGTGCGGAATATTGGGATTTTACGATTCGTAAGAATGCGAAATGGAGCGACGGAGTGCCGATTACGGCGGACGATTGGGTTTTTACGTTTCAGCATCTCGCTTCGCCGACGCTCGATAATGCGTGGGCGTGGTTTTATTACGACATTAAAGGAGTTCAGCGTTACAAAGAAGGCAAAGCGGACGCGGATGAAATCGGCGTTGAGGCGTTGAATGCGCGGACGGTTAGAATTTACGGCGAAACGGGAGCGATTCCGCATCTTCCGGCGATGATGGCGTATATGGCGGCAGTTCCTGCGCCGCGACACCGTGCCGAGGCAAATCCCGAACATTGGGCGGACACGGCGGAAGGTTTCGTGTCGTCGGGTCCGATGCGTCTGCTGAGTTGGGAACACAACGAAAGACTGGAATGGGACACGAATCCATTTTACAACGGGGCGCATAAAACGGGAATACAACATTTGATTCAACTCGTCGGCGCACCGTCGGTCGGCTGGTTCAATTCGTGGCTGAACAAGGAGATTGATTACATCCCGAATTTGCAACCGCAAGACCTCGCACAAGTCGTTAATGACAATGAATTGAATCAATATCTGCATTCGTACAACAATTTTCAGACTTCGTATCTGTCGTTCGATTGTCTGCGTCCGCCGTTTGATAATTTGCTGTTACGCCGCGCACTTTCGCATTCGATTGACCGCGTTCCGTTTTGCGAAAAAGTGATGTTAAAAACGCGAATCCCGGCGTTTTCGATGCTGCCGCCCGATTTTCCGGCGCATAGTTCCGGCTTGAAAAACATTCAGGAATTCAACGTCGAAAAGGCTCGTGCGCTTTTAGCCGAAGCCGGTTTTCCGAACGGTTTTGACGCGAACGGCAATCAACTCGTTTTGCCGATTTTTTCGCGCGGGCGCGATATTGCGATGGAATTTGTCAAAGATCAATGGGAACGCTATTTGAATATTTCGGTTGAGTTGCAAATCCTCGAAGGCGCGGTTTGGGCGGCGCGACGCGCACAACACGAAATGCCCGTTTATCTCGGCGAATACGAATACGATTACCTCGATCCGGCGAATATGCTGACGCGGCTTTGGCGCAGTTCGGGAGCAAAAGGTTCGCCGCGCCACGCATGGAAAAACGATTCTTTTGATAATCTCGTAACACTCGCGGGACACGAAGTTGAAGAGCAAAAGCGTTTAGATTTTTACAAAAAAGCAGAGCGCGTTCTAATCGAAGATGTCGGCGGCGTGTTTCTGTCGCACCAAGTGACGCATCAGGTTTGGTATCCGTATTTAACCGGTTTTCCGCCCGACAAAAACGGCAACGTCGTTTTTCGCTATCTCGACATCTCGCGCTTCCAGATGTATATCAGGAACGATGTTGACGAATGGCGCGATTGAAGATTTTTTGCCCGTAGAATACGCGGAATAGGCTGAAAATATTTGCCCACGAATAACACGAATTTACACGAATAGTTTTAAAAATCTTATTAGTGCTAATTTGTGCTATTCGTGGGCAAAAAATAAAAAAGAATGTCCAAAATATTGCTGAAAGTCGAAAACCTGCAAACGCATTTCAGGCTTGGAAAAGAAACTATTCGAGCGGTCAATGGCGTTTCGTTTTCGATTGCGGAAGGCGAAGTTTTGGGCATTGTCGGCGAATCGGGCAGCGGAAAAAGCGTGACATCGCTTTCGATTATGCGGCTGATCGAATCGCCCGGTGAAGTTGTCGGCGGAAGTGTGATTTTTAACGATGGTGTTGATTTGTTAAAATTGTCCGACAAGGAACTCGAAAACATTCTCGGCAGTAAAATTTCGATGATCTTTCAAGACCCGATGACTTCGCTGAACCCGGTTTTGAGCATCGGTTTTCAAATTGCCGAAACTCTGCGCGTTCATCGCAGTTTTTCAAAAAAAGATGCGAAGGAAAAGACGCTCGATTTATTAAACAAAGTCGGAATCAAAAACGCGGCGCAGCGATTTAACGATTACCCGCACGAATTTTCCGGCGGAATGCGCCAGCGCGTGATGATTGCGATGGCGATTGCGTGTGAACCGAAATTGCTGATCGCCGACGAACCGACAACCGCGTTAGACGTAACGATTCAGGCGCAGATTTTGCGACTTTTGAATAAGTTCAAAAACGAACTCGGAATGTCAATCATCATCATCACGCACGACCTCGGAGTGGTCGCTCAGATCGCCGACAGAGTTGCCGTGATGTATGCCGGAAAAATCGTCGAAACTGCCAGCGTTCGAGATATTTTCCGAAAACCGCAACATCCATACACCAAAGCACTTATCGCTTCGATTCCGAAACTGGGTTTTCAAGGCGATAGATTGCCGACTATCAAAGGCACACCGCCGCGTTTTATCGGAGAATTTACGGGATGTTCATTTTATCCACGCTGTGATGTTCGAGTTGAAAAATGTGAGAATGAAACGCCGATTTTGAAAGAGATTTTCCCGACGCAATCGGCGGCGTGTTTTGTGGCTTAGGAAAAGATCAAAAATGCCCGAAACGATTTTACAAACAATCAATTTGACCAAAAATTTCACTACACGGCGCGGTGTTTTCGGCGCGGAAAAGGTTACAACGCGAGCGGTTGACGGCGTGAGTTTGCATTTGAAAGCGGGCGAAACTCTCGGACTTGTCGGCGAATCAGGCTGCGGGAAATCTACGCTCGGTTTGACGATTTTAAGACTTTACGAGGCGGACGGCGGACGAATTATTTTTGACGAACAAGACATCACGAACGCGAACGAAAAGCAGTTGAAACTGATTCGCAAGCAGATGCAGATGATTTTTCAAGACCCGTTTGCCGCGCTCGATCCGCGTTTGACGGTTGAGCAGATCATTTGCGAACCGCTTGAGATTCACAACATTGGAACAAAGATCGAACGCACGAAAATCGCCGCCGAACTGCTCGAAAAAGTTGGTTTGTCGAGCGAAGATTTATATCGTTTCCCGTCCGAATTTTCCGGCGGACAGCAGCAGAGAATCGGCATTGCGCGGGCTTTGGCTTTAAAACCTAAACTCATCATCGCCGACGAACCTGTTTCCGCGCTCGACGTTTCCGTGCAGGCGCAGATTTTGAATCTCCTTCGTGATTTGCAGGACGAATTCGGTCTCGCGTATCTTTTCATCTCGCACAACATCGCCGTCACCGCGTTTATGAGCCGACGAATCGGCGTAATGTATCGCGGGCAACTCGTCGAAATCGGCACGAGCAAGCAGATCACAAACGCGCCGCGCCATCCATACACCAGAGAATTGCTCGCCGCGATTCCCGAACCAGACCCGTCAAAACAAGCATCTGAAACTGATAATTTTAAAAGCGGTGCGGACGAAATTGATGATGAAAAACTGCAAGGCTGTGTTTTCTACAAACGCTGTCCGATTGCCGAAGAAATTTGCCGAACGGATGAACCGCAACTTCGTGAGATTGAAGGAAACGGAAAAGTCGCGTGTCATTTTGCTAACTAAAATTAAGTATTTTGTGAAATGCTACTATTCTCATACCTCAAAGATGCTATGTAAGTGAGAGAAATTATGGATGAAAAATTATAATTGCTTTAATTGGTATTGGTGGTGTAATTATTGGGGCAATTATTCAAATTGTTGGAAACGTAATAAAACACTACTTGGAACAACAAGCTAAAGATAAAACCGATGAAAAACGAAAACAACTCTTAATTTAAATGCTTCAAAATCCAAAACATAATTGGCGCAAGTTAGAAACTTTGAAGCACGTTATCGGGGCAGATGATGAAACAGCTAAAAGACTATTACTCGAAGTTGAGGTTAGAGCCTCAGAAAATGGAGAAGAAATCTGGGGATTAATATCACGAAATCCATTTAACGATATACCTTAAAAAACAAGAAGAAATATTCTTCAAAGATAAATAATGCTTCGCTACATCTTAACCAGAATCGCCGGACTTTTCGGCGTTTTAATCATCGTTTCCGTGCTGACGTTTGCCTTGATGCACTCTGTTCCGGGCGGACCGTTTGATGCGCGGGCGTTGGAAAAACAGCAGATGATTCCCGAAGCGATCAAGCAACAGCTTAACGAAAAATACGGTTTGAACGAACCCATCTGGAAACAATATTTGCTTTTCATGAGCAACGCCGCGCGGCTCGATTTCGGTTATTCGATGACGTATCCGAGCCGCACCGTGATGGACATTTTTCGGCGGCAATGGATTTATTCGCTCGAATTGGGACTTTTGACGCTCGTGTTTTCGACGATTGTCGGTGTCGGTTTGGGAATTCTCGCGGCGGTCAAGCCAAATTCGATCTTTGATTATTTCGGAACATCGGTTTCAATTTTGTGTCTGGTCGTGCCGAGTTTTGTTTTTGCGATTCTGTTGCAGGTCGTCTTTTCGGTTTGGCTCGGCTGGCTTCCGACGGGCGGTTGGCGCACGCCGTGGCATTGGATTATGCCGACCCTGGCGAATTCGCTCGCGCCGATTTTGGTTTTGCAGCGACACACGCGGGCGAGTATGCAGGATGCACTTCGCGCAAATTACGTCCGCACTGCAAAGGCAAAAGGTTTGAGCCGGATGCGGATTTTGCTCGTCCACGTTTTCAAAAACGCGCTGATTCCGATTCTGACAGTCGGAGGACCGCTCGCGGCGGGTTTAATCGTCGGCTCGTTTTTCGTCGAAAGCATTTTCCGCATTCCGGGCATCGGTTTTTATTTCGTCACAGCGATTTCTTCGCGTGATTATCCGGTAATTATGGCGACGACGATCATCTGGACTTTTATCATCAGCTTCGCGTATCTGCTGACCGATCTGCTTTACGCGCTCGTTGATCCGCGTGTTAGTTTAGTGAAAGAGTAAGACTTATTTTGCCCGCGGAATGCGCGGAAAACGCGGAAAGATATTTGCCCGCTAATAATGCGAATCTTCACGAATATTTTAGAATTTTATTCGCGTTTATTCGCGTAGATTCGCGGGCAAAAAAATCTTCGGCACTTTTCTGCGTATTTTGCGGGTAAGTAAAAAATGACAGAAGAAGCAACAGTAGAAAATATTCCGGCAAAACCGCGAACGCACAAAAGTCTGCGTTTCTGGCGACGTTTTGCGAAAAACAAACTCGCCGCTGTCGCACTTCTCTTTATTATTTTTCAAATCATTCTCGCCGTTTTTGCTTCGTATCTTGCACCATATAATCCATACAAAGGCGATTTTCTGGCGACGTGGGAAACGCCGAATTATCTGCACTGGCTCGGCACGGACGATCTCGGACGCGATGTTTTGTCGCGGCTTTTATACGGCGCGAGGATTTCGATCAGCGTCGGGATTTTGAGTCAAATTGCCGTCGCCGTTGTCGGTATTCCAGTCGGCGCGATTGCGGGACTTAAAGGCGGTTGGCTTGATTATTTTGTGATGCGCGTGATTGATGTTTTATCTTCGCTGCCGACGATTCTTTTTTATATTTTGTTGATGATCGCGCTCGGTGCGGGATTTTGGAATTTGATTCTGGCGATGACTCTGACCGGATGGATCGGCATTGCGCGGCTCGTTCGCGGACAGGTTTTATCACTCAAGAAAACTGATTTTATCCGCGCGTCGCGTTCGATGGGCGCGTCGAATTTTTATATTCTGAAAAAACACCTTTTGCGAAATGTGCTGTCGCAAGTCATCGTCGCGATGGCAATCGGAATTCCGAATGCGATGTTTGCCGAAGCCGGACTTAGTTTTTTGGGCTTGGGAATCCGCGCGCCGAGCGCGTCGTGGGGGCAGATGATCGGAACGTATCAATCTTTTATTCGCACGGCGTGGCATCTGACGCTTTTTCCGGCGGTCGTTCTTGCACTGACAATGCTCGCGTGGTTTCTCGTCGCCGACGGCATTCGCGCGGCGTTCGATATGTCTGCTTTAACCAAGAGCGAGGATTAAATATTCGTTAATTGATTTTTGCCGGTGTGTTGAACTAATTGGTCGGGCGAAAGTTTCAAAGTGAAATATCCCACCACTTCACTTTGAAACTTCACCTCAAGAAGCGATTATTAAAGCCGTGCGTTAATTGGTAATAACCTTTGGTTATGTCGGCAGCCCGACTGTCAGGGAGGGCTTTGTTCATCAGCTCATGATCCCTCCTTAATCAGTCGGGCTACCGACACTTGTTACACGTCACGGCACTATTGACAGCTTTTATTTAATCAAGCAAAGTGCCGTAAATGCCGATTGGCAAGCTGTAAACCTCATCGCCGGTAGCAACGATCATTTCGCCGCGCCGCGTAAAACACAGACCGACGACGTTCATACCGGCGGCGAAAATCTCCGCCGCATCGCCTTTTTCATTAATTTTCACGATGCCGTGTCTGCCGCGAAAACAAGCCGCAACGTATAGATTCCCATCACGGTCGAACGCCAAACCCTGCGGTCTGCCAAGACCGCGATAAAAAATTTCGTCGTAGCCGTCCTTGCTGATGCGGTAAACCGCGTCGAAACTCGAAAGTCCGGGCGCGGTCACGTAAAGTTTTTCGTCTTTACCGAAGGCGAGATGATACGCCGAAACGGACGGTTCGATAATCGCAAATGATTCAGGGCTGCCGAACCCTTCAACGCGATAAATCGTCCCGCTACGGTCGCCGACGAACATCATATTGTCATTGTCAAAAGCTAGCCCCGTCGCAATTCCCAAATCGGAAGCATACGGCACGGCTTCCGTATCGTTGTTGATGCGAACGACTTCGCCGTCAGCCCGCGCCGTCACGTAAAGCTGTCCGGTGCGGTCGAACGCTGTACCCGTCGGGTTCATCACGTCGGCTGGCATATCAGCCAAAAACCCGTCTTTTTCCAACCGAAACAGTGTGACCGGAAGTTTCTGCCCGCGCGAACCGGAACGAGTCACAATCAGCGAATCGTCCGCCGGGTCAACCGCCGGATTAGCGACGATGTGCAAATCTTCCGCCAGCTTTTTGCCGACGACAATGTTTTTCGATTCGCTGCGTTCACCGCCGTTTTCAAGATAAACCTCAACTTCGGTCGCCTCGAAATCACCGGGAACAGTCGCCAAAATACGCTCCGCCGACGCGCCGATAATGTGCGCCGCCTTGCCGTCGAAATAACAGCCGTAGTCGTCCGTGCCGCTTAATTGAAATCCTTCACACAAGATTTCGATTTCACCGCCCGGAATCGCGTATGAAGGATTAATTGAGATAATTCTACCTGCTTTGTTCATTATTTTGCTCCAATCGTAAACTTTGATTTTACGATTCTAAAGCCGAACTGTCTAATATGATTGAAAAACAAAAGTATAATCGCAACAAAAACGCCAAGTAAATTCTGCTTTGGAAAATTTTGAACCAAAAAAACTTATTGACGCGGGCGTTCGGGAAAGGCTAAACTCATAGTCGGACAATTTTTATTTGCCGATTTCTAGGGTTAAAATTCTTCAGTTTAATATTGTAAACTCCTTTATATCTCGATATGCCAAGTAGAATTGATGATTTATTGCGGATGGCGATGAGCTTCGGCGCGTCGGACTTACATCTTCGCGCCGGTTCTTTTCCCGTTATTCGCGTTAACGGCGAACTGCGCCCTGTCGCCGGGGTCAACCGGATGTCGCAGGACGAGACGCTGGAAATGGCGTTTTCGATGATGTCGAACCGGCAGAAACAGCATTTTAAAGAAGCCTACGAAGTTGACATCGGTTACGGCGTGACCGGTTTGGGGCGTTTTCGCGTCAATATTTTTCAGCAACGAAATTCCATCGGTATCGTCGCCCGCGTCATTTCCGACACGATCAAATCGTTCAGCGAACTCGGTCTGCCGCCGGTTTTGAGCAAAATCGCCGAGGAACAGCGCGGTTTGGTGTTGGTGACGGGAACGACCGGATCGGGTAAATCAACGACGCTTTCGGCAATGATTGATCACATCAATCAAACGCGCAATTCGCACATAGTAACCATCGAAGACCCGATTGAGTTTTTGCACAAAGATAAAAAATCGTACATCACGCAGCGCGAAGTTGACGTTGACACGCGTACCTTTGCCGAAGCCCTGCGCGGGTCGATGCGGCAGGACCCGGACGTGATTTTGGTCGGCGAAATGCGCGATTTGGAAACGATTGAAACCGCTTTGGTCGCGGCGGAAACCGGGCATCTCGTTTTTTCGACGCTGCATACGTTGGACGCTTCGGAGACTTTGACGCGCATTCTTTCGGCATTTCCGCCGTTTCAGCAAAAATCAATCCGCATCCAACTCGCCGGACTTTTGAAAGCCGTTGTTTCACAGCGTTTGATGAAATCGGCGCGGGGCAGCAGCCGTATTCCCGCCGTCGAAGTTTTAATTTCCACGCCGCTGATCCGCGATTATATTCTGCACGAAGAGAAAACCAATCAGGTGCGCGACGCGATTGCCGCCGGAACTTCGCAATACGGAATGCAGACGTTCGACCAATCGCTGTTCTATCTTTATCAATCGGAACTAATTACGCTCGAAGAAGCCCTGCGCGGCGCGACCAACCCGGACGAATTTCGTCTGCGTCTCGCCGGAATCCAAAACACCAGCGGACAGGCAAAAGAAGAAATGGAAAAAAACCAGCAGCGTCGGTAATGTTTCGGAACTCGTCTCGAGAATGTAGGCAAATTCCAAATTATTTATCTGTGTAAATGACGAAAACTGAAATTAGCAGAGTTCTTCAATTTGGAATCTGGAGTCTGGAATCTGGAATTAAGTTCGCAGATCAACGATTTCCACCTCGCCAAAGTTTACTTTGCCTTCTTTCGGCAGTGCATTATCGGCGTAAACCGTCCATTTGAGTTCCGGCGCATTCTCGGCAAATTCAGCGAATTCTGCTTTGAGCGGAATTTTCCAACTCATTGACATATTTCTCAGCAGCGGAAAACTCGCCTTAAAATTTTCGTCGCCGAATTCTTGATTGAGATTAAACAGGCGGTGACGATAATATCTGCCGCCGTCTTTGACGTTGATTTTATTTTTTACTTCACGCAGAACAATCACCGGAACGTCCAGCAAACACGCGACATACTGCGCGAATGTCGAACCGAAGTTGCGGGCTTGAATGATTAAGTTGTAAAAAGTTTGGTTTTCAGACGAAGTTATTTCAACCAAAAAATTCAGCACGATGTCCGGCGTTTGTTCACGAAACATCACATCGCGCACTTCGTAATCTTCCATCGGCACCGACTGAAAATTAAAGCGTTTGTAATAACGATGATCCGATGCCTGATGCGCGGTGCTGCTCTGCGGAATCTCGACGATATAGACGACATCGTTTTCGCCCGAATTCAAATTGACCGAATGAATGATGATCCCGTCAATGCGCGGACGAATCGCGTTAATGATCTGTTCGACCCATTCACGCGGAAACTTTGTGCGGTCAACCGGCACAATTCTTTCCGGCAAATGTCTTTTGTCCAATTCACCAAATTCGCTGATGCCGTAAATAACGAGTCCGCCCGCCGCGTTCGCCATCGCCGAAACGTCTTTTGTAATTTCCTTTTTTTTGTAATCACTTCGGTCGAGAGCTTCGGCGGATTTATATTCGAGCGTCAAAGATTCTTCGATTTCGCCCGTGATTAAATTTTGAAGTTTCACTTCCGTCCAACTTTTCGGCATAATTAATTTTCTCTGAGCAGAGCGCGAAAACCCGCCTGAATGAAATGCTCGTCAGCGGTTAAAGCGGATTCGATATTTCGCTCATCCATCACGACGAACGAAATACAGTCAACTAAACCCCATTCTTTGTCGGGACGATCACAAAAAAGTTCAAATGCTTTTTCATATAATTCATCGGACATCGAAATAATGACTGTATTTTCAGACCTTTCAAAACTTTTCAGCAAACCAATAGCAATCGGTCTAAAAGCAAGTTTGGCAAGTGCATTTCCGATTTCCAAAATAACGGCTTGTGTTATGACGACAGAGATATTTTCAGACTGAATTTTGTTTGACCAGAATACTGATTGTTCGTGAAATTGATCTTTGCGTGAGGCTCTTGCAATCGCAAAAGATGTGTCGAAAAAAATTTCTTCTTTCATTCCAAAGATTTGCCTCTATAAAGATACTCGTCAAGATTTGACGCATAATCGGGCGGCGCATCAATACTGACTGATTCCAAATACTTCAAAAAGGCGTAAGGTTCCCCTTTTCCTTTTTTTGGCATTTCAACCAGTTTCAACTTTTTCGGTTCTTCTTCAATGATGATCTTGACCTTCGTGTTCGATGCTAAATCAACCGGCTCATCGGGACGAAAAACTTCCCCGTCATAAGTTGCATCAAGAATTTTGTCCATATTTTTAGACTCCCTCACATTATTTTACGCTTTTTGTTGCAGCGCGGAAAGTTTTCGTAAATAATTCGCCGTCGTCGCCACAAAAGTCGAGTGCGACCAAGTGAGCGGCGACACGGACACGGGCGCGCCGTCGAGCGGGTTGATTTGTTCGGCTAACACTCCCGACGGCAGCGCGTTTTTCACCGTCCACTCCAAAATCTCGATCACGCCCTTTAAATCTTCTTCGCTTTCGGCGACGGCAATGCGGTAATCAGCTAGCCAGAGCGTGCAGATAAACCACGGATTGCCGGTAACGGTTTCGGAAACGCGCATATAACCATCGTTTTCAAACCGCGCCACGCCGCCGATTTCCGTGTTGACCCACAGTTTTTCTTCAATCGCCCGCATCGTGTTTTTGACGAGTTCGTCGTCCGCCGCGAACGCGCCGAAGTAGAATGCGCCGAACATTGAAGCGTCAATCGTCGCGTCGGCGGTGAAATGTTCGTCGTTGTTGTCGAAATGCAGCGACCGCAAAAAACGTCCGAGTTCTTCGCTGTACAAATGTTCGCGCATCGCTTCGACGATTTCGTCTGCCGCGTTTTCATATTCTTCGGCGCGTTCGATTTCCGCGAAAAGACGGGCAAATTTTGCCGCCGCGCGAAGTCCGCCAACGACCGAGGCGCAGGTAAAAGTGTGAATTCCGCGCCGGTCTTCCCACAAATTCCAGCTCGGCGCGGGCAGGCGCGTTTCTTCGTGGCGAAACGAAACCATAAAATCGGCGCACCGCGTGATTAATTTTCGATACAGCAGATGAACAAATTCGATGTCGCGGTATCGGTCGTAATGCTCCCACAAAGCCCAAATGACGAGCGCGGTTTCGTCTTCCTGAATCGGTATTTGCGCTTTCCCGCTCTCTTTGTCCCACGCCGTGTGCCACCCGGAAGCGATCGTTCCGTCGGCGTTGTATTTCTGGAGAAAATAACCTTTTTCGTGAACGAGATCGGCGCAGAATTGAAAAAATTTGCGCGTGATATGGCGGTAATCGGCGAGGTCGAGCGCGTTCGCCACGAATGCGCCGTCGCGCGTCCAAAGATAACTATAATGATCGGTCGCGCGAAGTATCACGTCGGAATCATTCGCTGCCAAAATCGCCCCGGCACAGTCAATCTGCGTTTGAACAACGAGCAGCGAGCGTTTGTAAAGTTCGACAATTGCGGGCGACAAATCGGCAAATGCGGTTTCGTTTTTGTTGACCCACGCCCGCCAGTAATTTTCGGTGTAATCGAGAAATTCCTGCGGGCGGCGGCGCAGCACATTCTGATTGAGCTTCATCACTTTTTCGTGCGAAACACCGGCGGCAATCCAGTAAAAAAACTCGAAAGTGTCCTGTGCTTCAAGCGCGAAACTGAGTTGAATCGTCGAATCAACCGAGCCTTCGGTCTTCGCCCCGCCGTGCAGAACGCCGTCTTCCGCGTCGCGCCACGTTCCTTCCTGATCGCGGAAAGCCTTGCGCCCGGTCGAAAAATTGTCAAAATGCGGTTCGGTATTAATTAAAAAATAGCGGTGTTTTTTATAGTGAATCAGAGCGAGACTGTCCGAATCGTAAAACGCCGTGTCGCCGACGTTATTTTCGTAGATACGAAAATCGTGATGGAGAAAAACGCGCACTTCGCGCTTTTTATCGAGCAGATTGCTGACCCGCACGCGCCGCAGAAAAACGTTTTCGTGGCTCGCCACCGTGTCGTTACAGACGATTTCGATGCCGAGCGTTTCATTCGTCAATTTAACGTCGGTGACGAGCGTTTCGGGGAGATAGCGCAGTTCGCGTTTCCACTCGTCCTCGAAAACCCACGAAAATTCGCCATCCGCCCACACGCCGAAGCGAAACGGAAAACCTTCCGTGTGATTTTCCTGCCCGACGTGCGGAAAATAAACGTCGCGGATTTGATATTTATCGTCAAAAGTAACTAGCAACGAACCGTTGCCGACCGGGATGTCGCGCATAGATTTTAAGTTTTCAAGATATTTTTCACGAGTGTCGGAGCGATTTTGTCGAGCCGGTTATCGTTCGTCCAAAACTCGTCGCAATTATAATGAATGGCGGCGGCGAGATGCAAAGCGTCAGGTGTTTTGACGGCGGCAAAATCGGCGCGGAGGCGGGCGGCTTCGTCAAAAATCAGCGGCACTATCAAAAGATTTTTCTGAGCGTTGAAAAACAACTCGTAAAGTTGTTGCAGCTGCAAATCCTTTGATCTGAACGGGATTACTAAACATTCAAGTCTGGACAAAGGCGAATAACAAAATTCGGACGAGGACGAAGCGTTCATCATTTTTTTCAATTCGAACGGAATAAACCGGATGTTTTTCGACAATGTAAATGATGATGCAGGCATCAAGATAAATTCTTTTCATTCCCAAGAATTCTTCGCCTCTTCGATTTGAGCTTCAATTTTTTCCGCCGAGTAACTTTTACGATCAGCAAATTTCGGGCTTTTGAGAAGTGCCAAAAGTCTTTTCGAGTTTCCATCTTCTTCCGAGCTGCCGTTGTTTTCTTCCAGCAATGTGACAATTGCCCGCGTCTCTTTGGTCACGCGCAAAGGCTCAAGTAATCTCACATTTCCGTCGGCATCAATCACGCCTTCGACTGTTTGCAGCATAATTTTAAAACCTCCGGCGCAATTATAACATCGTTTCGAGAACCGAAACAGAATCACTTTTGTTCAAATCCCGCGTTTACGGTGCTGTCAATGAACGGCACAGAATATAATCTTGAAAATCTGCGCGGCAAAGTTGTCCTCATTAATTTATGGGAGACATTTTGTGCGCCGTGTCTTGAGGAAATGACGAATCTGAATTCGATGGTCGAAAATTACAAAAGAGAAGATGTTATTTTCTTGCGCCCGCACCTGATGAGAAAGCGGATTTAGAAGTTTTTCTGGCGAAACATCCGTTCAAATATCAGGTTCTTCCAAATGCTTCAGCGTGATAAGAAATTATGCCCCATACCAAAAAAGCGACGATCCGAAAAAAAAAGGGCAATTTTATGATGCTTTTGCCGACGCATCTGGTGATTGACAAAAATGGTGTCGTCACTTTCACGAATGGGATTTTCGTAAAGATACCATAGTAAATTTCGCCGGTGAAATTGACCGGCTTTTATCTGAAAACGAAGCCAAGTGAATTAGCATCGCAACTTAATCCGACTACTTTATAAACACATCTGATTCGTGTTAGCATCAAAATTGCTTTTGTAATAACTTCCGATGCGTTTTTATAATTCACTAAAATTCGTTTTCTGCGTCATTTTGCTGGCGGCGATATTCGTCAAAGCGCAAACGACCAATCCGGTTGAGCGGCAGGTCGCCGACCCGCTAACGGACACGCCGAATATCAACCCGATTGCGCCGGAACAGAGCATCAAAGCGCCGAAAAAGCAAGGTTCGGGGTATGTTCAGGAAGGCGGCGGCGATGAGCTGATTGTTTATTCCGCCAGCGAATCAGCCGAAGGTGAAGAGGGCAAACGCATCATTGTCCGTTCAGGAAATGTTGATGTGCGCTACGGAATTTATCGTTTGCAAGCCGATAAAGTGACGATTTACGAAGAGAAAACTTTGATGGTCGCTGAGGGCAGCGTCGTTTTCGATCAGGGCGATGACGAACGCATCACGGGAACGCGCGGCGAATTCAATTACAAAACGAAACTCGGTTTCTTTGTTGATTCGACCGGGTTTACCAATCAAACTAACGACGGGACGGTCATTTATTTTACGGCTGACCGCGTTGAGCGCGTCGGGCTGAACGAAGTTTTCGTCGAAAACGGAAAGTTCACCGCCTGCGAAGATACCGTGCCGAAATGGAGTTTTACGGCGAGCGAGGCGCGAATCAAACAAAACGACCGCATCAAATTAAAAAATGCCAAGTTTCGCATCAAAGACATTCCGATTGTGCCGATTCCGTTCGCTTCAATTCCGATCAAGGAACGTGACCGCGCTTCGGGTTTTCTCACACCGACATTCAGCTTTTCCGGCAACAAAGGTTTGCGGCTTTCGACGGCTTACTATCAAACTTTGGGACGTTCCGCCGATGTGACTTTTCGCGGCGACATTTATTCCGCCCGCGGACTCGGTTACGGCTTGGATTTTCGTACTCGCGCCAACTCGCGCTCATTTTTCAATTTTGGTTTTTACGCCGTCAAAGACCGCATTTTCGGTCATCGTAAAGATGCCGATCACCCGGATCAGGGCGGTTCAATCGTTTACGCCGACGGCGTGCAGTATTTTTCCAACGGTTTCACCGCTGTTGCCGATGTGCGCCTGACTTCAAATTTGGCTTTCCGGCAAATTTTCTCCGACGGCATTCAGCAGATTATTTCCCCGATTGAAGTTTCGCAAGCCTTTGTCAATAAAAGCTGGAACAATTACACGCTCAATTTGCTGGCGCGTTCGCAGATCATTTCAATTCCGAACGTCCGCGTCAAAACGCGCAATTTGCCGAGCATCAATTTCGACAAACGCCCGTCGCGCCTGTCGTTCTGGAAATCGTCATATTTTTCGTTCAAAACGAGTTTGGAAGGCGTGTCGCGGCGCGAAGAAGTTGATGATCTGGTGTTGTATCGGCAGCAAACCGGCAGCGACCCCGTGGTCACGCCCGCGCTCGGACAGCGTTTCGACATTCACCCGCAAATCTCGATTCCGTTCTACTTTAAATATTTTAATTTGACGGCGACAGCCGGAACGCGCGTCACTTATTATTCAAATTCCTTCAACCTTTTCCGGCAGGTGACGGGGCGCGATGTGATTCGCAAATACGGCGAGTTTGAACTGGATTTACGCCCGGTTGCGCTCGCCAAAAACTATTACAAAGCGAACGGCGCGTTTCGTTTTCGTCACGTCATCGAACCTTTTTTAACTTATCGTTTGGTCAGCGGCGTTGATAATTTCAACAAAATCATTCGTTTCGATTATGCCGATACGCAAACCGACACCAACGAGATCGAATACGGCATCACTAACCGAATTTTCACGCGCAAATACACCGAAGCCGTCACGGACGAAGCCCAAAAACAACTGCGCGACGAGCCGAACACGGGAAAAAAAGAACCGCTTTCCGTTCAGCCGTATGAAATGTTCACGCTGACCGTGCGCGGCAAATACTTTTTCGACCCGAATTTCGGCGGCGCACTGATTTCCGGTCAGCGCAACCAAATCGCACCGATCACATCGCTTTCGTTCTACACTTTCGGCGGCGTAGCGCGGCGTTTTTCGCCGCTCAACATTGACGCGACATATCGTCCGCGCAAAACGATTTTCGTCAATTCGCGGCTCGATTACGGCTTACAGAATGACGGGTTGCGAGACATTTCCGCTACCGTCGGCTACGACACCAAGTTCGTCAAATTCTTCCAGACTTTTTATTACACCCGCGCCATCACCTTGATTCCGTCGCTGCGCCAATACTCCGATCCGAACGGCAAAGAAGCCGGAACACTGCGCGGTTCGCAATACAGCCCGTCAATTTTCGTCGGCAACCGCGACAAAGGAGTTTACGGCGGCACCTCGCTGTTCTTCGACTTTGAAAACCGCCGCGCCATCGGCGCGACACCGCTCATCAGTTCCCTGTTCACACTCGGCTATGCCTTTGATTGCTGCGCGGTAACGGCGCAATATTATACTTTTAATGTCGGCGTTCGTCAGGAAAATCGCTTCCTGTTCAGTTTCAGATTAAACGGCATCGGCACTTTCGGGACACAGCAATTCGGTCAGGGTTTGCGGTAAAATAGTTGAAGTATAATGCGCCGAGCGGCTAATTATTAACCTAAAATTTCACCTCGGCGGCGACAATTTCCTGTAATTTAATGTCTCACTTTCTTCTCTAATTCGGGATCAAACAAAATCCCCTTCTGAAACTTTGTGTTTTTCCCCGGAATGTCCGGCGGCAATTAGATTTTTAATCACGCCGCGCACCGTGCTGATTCTCGAAGCGTAGAGCGGCTGTCCCAATTGCAACAGTTTGTTATAAGCCTTTTCAAAATTGCCGTTCGTGTTTAAAGCGTTGATAATCTGCTGGCTCAATGCTCTGCCCTGGTGCCGGATGTCGCAGACCGCCTGACAGACGTGAGCCGGAAAACCGTCGAGATTATAGCTGTGCGCGTACTGCCTCATATTTTTCTTGAAATTTTCGACGGCGACCCGTACCTGGACGCGCCGATGTTTCGCGTCGTGCCTCGCCCAATGCACCATCCGCGCCGCGCAGACTAATTCCTGAGTTTCAATATCGTCGAGCGACGGATTAAGATATTTCATCAGCCCCTCGGTCGTCGCATCATTTTCCAGTTGCGTCAACGCGCCGCCCGCTTCGCGGTAGAAAATGCGGTCGTGATTAACGACGATTTTCGGAAAATAATCCTTCGCGTTCGACAGCGCGAGCAATTCCTTAAAAAACACGACGAAATCGCCGTTCGGAACGTGCGCCGCATACTGCATAAAACCGAAAGTAAAAGCGGCGCGGTCGTAAGTGTTCAGGCAGACAAACGAATTCCCGCTCTCCGCCTTCGCCGTCGGCGCGATAAAATAAGCCCAAAAACCGTGTTCGGCTTTGTAATCGTCCGGCTGATAAACGCCGCCGCTCGGAGTTGAAAGATTGAACAAACCGTGCTTCGTGTGCTGGTAAACGGTTTCTTTACCGACTAAAAACTTCGGCTCGTTACTGCCGATGACTTGCGCGAAACGCGATGTTCCACTGTTTGAAAATGTAAAATTGATTGCCATAAATACTTCTCCTACTTCAGTTTTCATAAATCCGCACCGGTGCGCGGTTCGTTTTCCCGTTAAAACTCCTGCGATTGACTAAAGATTTAGAAGGAAACTGATACAGGGAGCAAAAAAATATTTGCCGCCTTTGAGGGAAACGAAACCGTGAAAGTCAATACTGCGCTTTCCGTGTTCGCCCCATTCCTTTGTCTGTTTTTGCAAAACGGTCGGTTCGCCCTGTCCGATGACCGGATCGAGTCCGGTGCTCGGTTTAATGTAATTTTGAGCGTTGCTCCAATTTATTTGCGTATATTCAAATTGTTTTTCGATGTCATATTGATACGCCATAAACAACAGACCGACTCCGCCAACGGGCAAATGCTCTTCGTCGAGTTTTCTGATGCCGTCAACTTCAGTCCAGACACGTTTGCCGTAGGTAATTCCGCGCCGCGCCATAATATGTGAGCGTTCGTCTTCTTCGCTAGGCACGGGCGGCATTTCCGATTGACCCTCGTGAGCCGGAATCGCCGGAGAATCAATGCCGACGCTTTCGCCGCGCGGGTTGACTTTGCGGATATGCGCGTGAAACGGACATTTCAAACCGTCCTTATCGCTTGCATAATTAAAATTATTCGGCACCGGATGATTATTTCCGTCGCTTCTTTGATTGACGACGGGAGTGCCGTCTTCAAATCGCCCGACGATCATTGCCCCGGCAAGTTCGGCATCGTCGCCCGTCAAACCTAAAATTTCGGCGGTTTCCGCTTCTTTAGCTTTAAAATCACGGACATTTTGTTCGAGTTTGCGAAAGACGAAATAACTGCCGAAACTGACATCGGGTTCGCCGCCTTTATCTGCGACGAGTGCTTGTCTGAGCGGAAAAGCCGGATTCCAGACGTTCGTGCCGTCGTTGCTTTCGGTCTCGCGTTCGATTTCTTCCGTCAAAAGCAGCGGTTGACTGCGCCCGTCAACATAGCCGAAATGTTCAATGCCGTCGAGATGCTGATTCTTCATCGCCAGTCCGATTTCTTCGCCCAAAACCTCGACGGCATCGTTTAGAAACAGTTGAATTTCATATCTGATTTGTTTGGCTTTTTTTTCGTCTTCTTCGCCGATCAGAATCATCGCGTGAATTTCTGCCTGAAAATGTTCGTCCCACGCATCAACGGGTGGATCAAACAAGCTCGCGCCGCGTTTTTCCAAACCGTCAACAAACGCCAAATCGGTCGGAATTTTATTTTCTTCCACGCCTAATGCCTTGTAACCTTTATGCGTCAGAAAAAACGCCAAAAAAGGATCGCCCGATTCTTTGGTAATCTTAAATTTCTCTGTATCTTTAAACTGCTTGAGCGAAGACGTAACCTTTGCCGCCACCTTTCGTACAAAATCCCTCGCCAATTCCGGCTTGTTCTTATCAAACTTAAAAACAAATTAACGGTATGTTCGCGTCCGTGACCTTTCAGGATATTTCCCTGCAAATCATCCAAAATCGCTGTGTCAGCCGTTCTCCATTCCAACGGCGCATTTAAATCCAATGCCATTTTTTATCTCCTTATTTTTTTAATACTTTATTATTTACTTCAAATCCGGTCTAATGAGGTTGAAAATACGCTACGGTGATTGAATTTACTCACAAAGAGAATTCAGCTAAGTTGTTGAACCGCCAAACAGCGATTATATGGCTCAAAAACATAATTGATTGAACAGTAAGCACCCCAAGAGAAATAGATTAGACTGACATTTGGCTGAACGCTATCTTGTATTCTGATCCGATGCCGGTAAATATCGCTTTGACCTTCTTTTTATATTTGGCAAATGAGCCGTAATCACCCGGTCGCAGCCATTCATACTTGGCTTTTCG
>JBBSUG010000034.1:0-51885 GCA_038235165.1 Pyrinomonadales bacterium | reverse complement strand
CAAGCGTTGCTGATTTAACGCCGATTGCGTATCGTAGAGTTGGCAGATAAGACAATAAAGTTCGATAAGTTTGATTTCCATAATAACTTCATCTTATCGAATTTATGTCTATCTGCTAAATTTCTACTCTTGATTCGCATTTTTAATTAGAAATTAGCTTTTCTCGTCAAAAAGTTCCATAAATGTTTCGCTCGAAACAGGTTCGATCCTGCCGAGCTTCATATTTTCTTCGACGTGAGTTTTGCGGCTCATTCCGACCAGAGCAGTCGTAATTCCGGGCGCAGAACGGACGAATTGCAGACTCGTCTGCGCGTCATTTCCCGTTTCGCCAAGTGTTGTGCCGACATCGGCAGGCAAATCCGCCGCCAATTGTCCCTGCGAAAGCGAAGCACTAGCGATCACCGTCAGATCAAGCGCGTGAGCGACCGAAACGGTTGACTGCGCTTCGCCGCCGAGCGATTGGTTTTTTAACACTAACGCTTCCGGCATCGCCAAATTAAACGGGACTTGAATAAATTTGAAACCGTGATCTTTGCCGCCGACTTTTTTGGCGATGTTAACCAGTTTTTCGAGCGAATGGTATTCTTTGCGCTGCGGCGACACGCGGAAACCGTTCCACGTCGCCACGCCGTAAAATTTGATTTTCCCGTTGGTCCGGTTTTCTTCTAAAAGTTCAAACGCCGAAGCAATTCGCGCTTCAAATTCCTGCTGTTCGACCTCCGCGTGCTGCGCTTCCGGGTTGTGAATATAATAGACGTCAATTCCTTCGACATTCATATTTTTCAGCGATTGGTTGATTTGACTTTGCAGGTAAGCCGGTGTCATACAATGACTTCCGCCGACAATATCGTCGAAATCAGCGATGCCGGTTTCAACAAAATTCTCGATAAAATACTGTTTGACATTGGTCGGCGGTTCGCCGTCGAACGGCAGATAACCGCCTTTCGTGCAGAGCAGAATTTCGTCGCGCCCGTATTTCTTTTTCTGTAACGCTTGCAGAGCTTTGCCGATGGCGCGTTCGCTGCGCTGAAAACGATAATTGGCGGCGGTGTCAATCACGTTGCAGCCGAGTTCAACCGCATTAGTGATCGCTTCGATGTAATTTTCATCGGTCAGACTGTCGGGTTCGCCGAGATATGTTCCGATGCCGATTGACGACAGCCACAAATCCTGTGTTTGCCGAAAATGATTCTGCACGAATTTTTTCAAAAAACGCTGCACATAATGTGATGTTCCATCCGAGGTCGCAAATTTTTTACTCATAATTTTTCTGAATTTTCCTGAAACTAAACGGCTTGCTGGTTTCTCGCCGTTCGTGAATTTGGAAGAACTGTTTCTTCAATAATTTCGACAATCTTTTTTAACCCGACAGCATCAACTTCGCCGAAATCGTCGAATTGGTCGCTGTCCACATCCAAAACGCCGAAAACTTCGCCCGCTTTATCGAAAATCGGCAGCACGATTTCAGATTTCGACGCAGACGAGCAAACGATGTGTCCGGGAAACTCGTCAACATCCGGCACAATAACAACTTTTCTCGTCGTGTAACAGTGTCCGCAGACACCTTTGTCAAAATCAATCCGTGTGCAGGCAATTGAACCCTGAAACGCACTCAAAACGAGCTGATTTTCTTTTTTGAGGTAAAACCCGACCCAAAAAAAATTAAATGATTCCTTCAAAACCGCCGCGATATTCGCCAAGTTAGCGGTCAAATCAGTTTCGCCTTCGACTAAAGCCTTTAGTTGCGGCGCGATTTCGTTATAAATTAATTGCCGGTCGGCAGTTTTCGGAATGGATAACTCTTCAGCCATAAATTTTATTTTATCATTTATCTCCGCAAACCGTTAAAGTATCTGTTTTCAGAATTTGTCTGGCACTTCACTTGCAACGTCAAATGATAAATAAGCAAAAGGATTCTATAAAGGTGGAAGAGAAAAAAAAGAACGCTTGGTGGTTGGGAGCGGCGCTCGGTGTCGGCGTTATCACTGCCTATGCCGCTTGGGGAAAGGCAAAAAATAAATACAGTTTTCAAGGAAGAACCGTTTTAATCACGGGCGGTTCGCGCGGTCTCGGTTTAGTTATGGCACGGCACTTCGCGGCAGAAGGCGCAAAAATCGCTGTCTGTGCGCGGGACGGCGAAGAATTAAAGCGGGCGAAAAATGATTTGGAGACGAGCGGCGCGGAGATATTGACAGTCGTTTGTGATGTTCGGAATCAACACGAAGTCGAACAGATGGTCGAAGAAGTTTGTAATCATTACGGACAGATTGACGTTCTCGTCAACAACGCCGGAGTCATTCAGGTCGGACCGCTCGAAGTGCAGACCAAAGAAGATTTTGAAGATGCGATGAACGTGCATTTTTGGGGAGCGTATCACACGATGAGTGCGGTGATCCCGCAGATGAAAAAACGCGGTGAGGGGAAAATCGTCAACATTTCTTCCATCGGGGGCAAAATGAACGTGCCGCATCTCGCTCCTTACTGCGCCAGCAAATTTGCGCTCGTCGGATTGTCCGGCGCGATGCGCGTCGAATTAGCCAAAGATAATATTGATGTGACCACGGTTTGCCCCGGCTTAATGAGAACCGGCAGCCACGTCAACGCCGTTTTTAAAGGCAAAAATACATTGGAATACGCGTGGTTCAGCATTTCCGACGCTTTTCCGCTCGCTTCCATCGGCGCGGACGATGCTGCCAAACAAATTATTGAAGCCTGTCGGCGCGGCGACGCAGAAGCGATTATTTCGATTCAGGCTCAACTCGCGGCAAAAATGAACGCATTGTTCCCCGAACTGGTGTCAGAACTTTCCGGTTTAGTCAATCAGGTTCTGCCGTCAGCTGGCGGCATCGGTGAAGATCACGCACTCGGCAAAGACAGCACTTCATTCATTTCGCCGTCGTTTTTAACTGCGGCGATTGACGAAAAATCTCACCAGAACAACGAACTCAAACCGAACGAACAATTAAGCTAAACGAACAAAGGGAGATTTAAAATTATGGATAACAACAAATCACTAACGGATATTTTGACGAACACCCAGCCTAATCTCGGCACAAACGAGAGAATCGCTTCATCAGTTGGCGGCGGCGCACTAATCGCTTACGGGTTAAAACGCGGTGACACAATCGGAGTTTTGCTCTCACTTTTAGGCGGCGGCATATTTCTGCGCGGCGCAACCGGACACTGCCAGGTTTACGACGCGCTCGACATCAATAAAAGCAACGAATCGCCCAAGCAGAAATCAAAAGCCGCGACAGGCTGGCTTTCCGGCAAAGTCCACGTTACGAAATCCGTCACGATTAACAAATCACCGGCAGAACTTTATCAGTTCTGGCACAATTTCGAGAACTTGCCGTTGTTTATGAATCATCTCGAATCCGTCACTGTCAAAGACGGCAAACAATCACATTGGAAAGCCAAAGCACCGCTCGGCTACTCGGTCGAATGGGACGCGCAGACAACCGACGACCGCGAAAATGAACACATCGCCTGGAAATCGTTGGAAGGCGCGGACATTCCGAACTCCGGTATGGTCGAATTCAAACCGACTTTGACACGCGGCACGGAAGTCAAAGTTACTTTGACGTATGAACCGCCCGCCGGAAAATTCGGCTCTTATGTCGCCAAACTTTTTGGCGAAGCACCGAGTCAGCAAGTCGAGGAAGATTTGCGCCGCTTCAAACGGTTAATGGAAACCGGAATGATCGTGCATATCGAAGGACAATCGTCAGGACGCGCACCGGAAGCAAAAAAAGCAAGCGCGTAAAATTTTTTTTTAGAGAACAAGGAGGAGAAGTAAAATGAAAGCAGTATGTTGGTATGGAAAACACGATGTGCAGGTGATGGATGTGCCTGACCCGAAGATTTTGAATGCGCGTGATGCGATTATTAAAGTGACGACGACCGCGATTTGCGGTTCCGATCTGCATTTATACAACGGTTATATTCCGACGATGCAGGAGGGCGATATTCTCGGACACGAATTTATGGGTGAAATCGTCGAAGTCGGCGAAAAAGTGACCAATTTGAAAAAAGGCGACCGCGTAGTCGTGCCGTTCACCATCGCCTGCGGAAACTGTTTTTTCTGTCAGCGCGAGATATTTTCTTCGTGTGACAACTCGAACCCGCAGCCTGCCAAAACCGAAGAACTATACGGCTTCACGCCGTCAGGAATTTTCGGCTACTCACATTTGATGGGCGGTTTTGCCGGCGGACAAGCCGAATATGTGCGCGTTCCGTTTGCCGATGTCGGACCGATTGTCGTTCCCGATCATTTGACGGACGAACAGGTTTTGTTTTTATCAGACATCTTCCCGACCGGCTATATGGCGGCGGAAAACTGCGACATTAAAGAAGGTGATACGGTCGCCGTCTGGGGTGCCGGTCCGGTCGGACAATTTGCCATCAAATCGGCATTTATGCTGGGAGCGGAAAAAGTAATTGCGATTGACCACATTCCCGCACGGCTCGAAGAAGCAAAGAAGTTTAATGAAAATCTCGAAACGATCAATTTCGACGACGTAGAAGTTTACGACAAATTAAAAGATATGACCGGCGGGCGCGGTCCCGATGCCTGTATTGATGCCGTCGGACTCGAATCGCACGGCTCAACCCCGGACGCGCTGCTCGATTGGGCGCAAGTTTACCTTCTACAAGAAACGGATCGCCCCCACGCACTGCGTCAGGCGATTTACTGTTGTCGCAAAGGCGGCACGGTTTCGATTCCAGGCGTGTACGGCGGTTTCATAAATCAATTTCCGATGGGCGCGGCATTCGGCAAAGGTTTGACCTTCAAAATGGGACAAACCAATATGCAGAAATATCTCAGACCGCTGCTGTCGGCGATTGAAGAAAACAAAATTGACCCGACATTCGTCATCTCACACCGCTTAAAATTGAGCGAAGCACCGAAGGCTTATGATAAATTCAATACTGAGAAGGACACTTGGCGGAAAGTTGTTTTAAAGCCGTAAATTATCTTTAACAATTAATCTTAAAAATCCGTCAGGACATAATCGTCTTGACGGATTTTTATTCTTCAGAATCATTTGCGGTAATAGATATGTTATTTTGCTTGATATGATTTGCTGCCGAAAGATCATTCCGTTCCGGCGGCAGATCACCTAACATTTCGGGATACTTTCGCGGCGCAGGTTGTTTTAAAAGATGTAAAGAGAGTTCGGTTTTGGGTTAAAATAAAAATTATGTTTTCAGATCAACCAATTAACAATTCAAAAGCTGATTTATTCGGACGCGAAATGTTTTCAAAACGAATCGCAAATATAGTTGCAAATCGAACGGAAAGAGAAAGCATTGCTATTGGCATTCACGCTCCTTGGGGTGAAGGAAAAACTTCCGTCTTAAATATGATTGCTGAAGGTTTGCAAGAACATCTTCACAGGGAAGGTAGAACTTTGATTGATGGACATATTGTTTTGTTAAAGTTCAATCCTTGGAGATTTTCTGATGAGAATCAATTGCTTGAAAATTTCTTTTTTGCTTTAGCTGAAAAATTAGAGGGAAGGATTGAAACGTCAGGTGAGAAGATTTCGGATTTGATGAAAAAGTATTCTTGGGTTGCCGCACCGCTTGAAGCAATTAAATTTGGCTTTTTTGGCATTGACGCAAGTATAAATGCCAAAGAAACTATGGAAAAACTTGCTGAGGCAAAACCAAAGGCGGACATAGCAGTTCTAAAAGATCGAATTGAAGAAATACTAGCCGAAAGTGATAAAAAAATCGTTGTGATAATGGACGATATTGATAGGTTAGATAAGGAAGAAGTTCAAGCAATTTTTCGGTTAGTCAAACTTTCTGCCGATTTTCCAAATACAGTTTATATTCTCTCTTTCGATATTGAGAGAGTATCAGAAGCATTGGCTGACAAATATGGAAGCAAAGAAGCTGGAAAATCTTTTTTGGAAAAAATCATTCAGTTATCTTTACCTTTGCCGCCGCTAACGTCTGACAAATTGATCAAACTAACCTACGACAATATCAACAAACTTTTAGAAGATAATAAAATCGAATTGCCCAAAAATGCAGACTCAGAGTGGAGCTATTTTTTCATAAGAACTTTCAGCTCACATTTGAAAAGTCCAAGATTGGTTAAAAAATATATAAATAATCTTTGGTTTTCGATGCCTGAAACAAAAGATGAATTGAACATTTTAGATTTGCAGACTATTGAAGCCGTTCATACATTTTTTCCTAAACTCTATGAGATAATTAGGGATAACAAAAATGTATTTCTTTTAGAACCATCACATCCGTATTCTCCGAGAGAACAAGAAGAAAAAAAGCACAATGAAAAACTAAAGAAAATTGTTGAGGACTTCCCAGAAGAACAACAAGAAATCACAAAAAAGATAATTCAAAATCTTTTTCCAAGAACATCAGGAGCGTTTTCAAATCCTCAATATGGAATAGAGTGGCATAGCCAATGGACAAAGAAGAAAAAAATCGCTTCACCAAAGTATTTTCAAAGATATTTCGATTTTGGTGTTTCAGATACTGACATAAGCGATGTTGAACTAAAGCAATTTGTTAACAATTTGACTTCACAAACTGGGGAAAAGAATGTTTCAGAAATTGAAAGGTTAGTTTCAAATAATCGTGCAGAACTGTTTTTACAAAAGATCTCTTTGTTTGCAGATGATTTGGAAGAAGATAAAACAATAAAATTAGCAAAGGCTATTGCCTTGGCAGGTAAATTGTTTCCGACTGGCGATTTTGCTACCAATTTCCTAATCCAATCGCCACTTTCACACGCTGCATACTTATTAAGACATTTGGTAGAAAAATTAAGGGATGAAAATCAACGTCTTAGAATTGCATTAGAAATAGCTTCGGACATAATTCCGCTAAATTTTGCCTACGAATACTTTAGGTTTGTCCAATACATTGGAAAGAACAAAGATGAATCAGGGAATGAAAAATTAACTGATCTTGCCAAAGCCGTTATAGACAAAATTGTTGAAAGAGTAGAAATCGAGGCAAATGAAGAATTGTTAGAAAAACGCTATCCGCAAAATTCAGCAAATCTATATCGTGCGTGGTTATTTGAGAAACCTGAGAGTGCAAAAGAATATTTAGAAAAAAAGTTTTCTGGCAATCCACAAGATGCAGAAGATTTCATAATGAGTTTTGCCAAACAAAGTTGGGCTGTAAATGGAACAGCTATTTTTTGGGGATTAGATTTCATTGTATCCGCAATCGAACAACTTCACCCAGAAATGAGAATTCTTACGCTGGAACATTACAATAAAGATGCCAATTATCATACTGAAACTGAAAAAGATTATTTGATTTACTTCGTGAGCATTGCAAAGAAAATTAAAGAATCAAAGACTGATTGAAACCAATGTTTTTGGAAAGAACAATCAATCAATTTCGCGTTGCAAGAAGACTCTAAACATCTTTCGGTTCAACAGTTTTGATGTCGGCGTAGCGTTTGAAATCTTTAGCGTTGAAGGTCAGCAGATCTTCGATGTTGTGCGCTTTCATCGCGGCAGCGATTTTTGCGTCGTGGACTTGGATGCCGGAAACGGAATGTTTGACGACGAGTTCGCGCCAATTTTCGTAGGTTTCTTTTGTGTCAGGCAAATATGTGAAAAGGCGTTCAAATCTCTTCAAGTGCGCGTCGGTTTCCGCAATCGAAAGACCTAGACCATTTTTGTCTTTCGGGCGGGTGCAGACGTTCCAGAATTCAGAAATGTTTTGCAGAAGAA
Source organism: Pyrinomonadales bacterium (assembly GCA_038235165.1). Taxonomy (GTDB): domain Bacteria; phylum Acidobacteriota; class Blastocatellia; order Pyrinomonadales; family Pyrinomonadaceae. The sequence goes on along the minus strand of JBBSUG010000034.1, from coordinate 44,155 downwards.
TATAGAATGTGCAGTTTTGTTGGCGTAATTTTCTGAGTGCTTCGCTCGTTTCCTTGTGATGGTTGTGCGTCAATTCAATCAACCGCAGGAGAATATTCGTGTCGAGAATATATTTCATAACTGACGCTCAATTTGTTCTTCATAAATGCTTTCACGGCTGATCTGTTCGTCGGTCAAACCCGGAGTGTTCGGATCAAGATTGTTCATCCATTCGTCAAACTCTGCCAGCCATTTTTCTTTATCAACATCATTGTCGGAAACATCGCGCACATCAATGCTGACAATTTCATCTTCGGGCAAATTGATCGGTTTTAATGGGCGAAACACGCCGTTTTTGTAAATCGCTTGAATGTTCTCAATCATAATATGTTCATTTTAACAAAATCTCAAAGTATTACAAAAATTTTGCGTTGCCGAAACTTCAAAAATCTTTCGGCTCGACAGTTTTGATGTCGGCGCAACGTGTTATTGAAGTGTGACGAATTTTTTATTTTGGCTAACGAACTTTTAACCATCATCCATTTGCGCCTTTTTCGATTTGCAAATTCGTCGGCTTTTTCGCGCAAAGTTTTTTCGATAGTTGTGTTTTTCAGCATATTTTGTCAGATTGATAATAACAATTTCACGATACTTTTCTCATCAAACGGTTTTTCCCACGAAAGCAGAACGGCGGCTATACAAAAATTAGATTTTTAGATTTGAAATTATCTACAATAATGTCAAATCAAATTAAAAAATGAAATCTTCGGCGACAATACTTAATTTAGCATCAATCATCGAACATCACGCGCGGAATGCGCCTGAGCGCGAGGCGATTGTTTGGAACGAGATGCGGTTTACGTTCGGGCAGTTGAACGGGCTGGCAAACCGCGTGGCGAATGCGTTGGCGAAAATGGGCATCGGGCGCGGCGATAAAGTCGCGCTGTGCTGTCCGAATCTGCCGTTTTTCCCGATTGTTTACTACGGCATTTTGAAGGCGGGCGCGGCACTTGTCCCGCTCAACATTTTGTTCAAACCGCGCGAAATCGCTTATCATCTGGCGGATTCGGATGCGAAGGCGATTTTTGTTTTTGAAGGAACGGACGAACTGCCGCTCGCGCAAACCGTTAAAGAAGGTTTCGATGCGGTTGAAACGTGCGAACATTTGATCGTGATGACGAACGACCCGCTTGCTGCCGCGCCGTTTGAAAATGCGAAAACTTTGACGGAAATCACCGCCGAGCAACCGGAGGAATTTCAAACTTTTCCGACCGAGGCGGGCGACACTTGCGCGATTCTTTATACGTCGGGGACGACCGGACAGCCGAAGGGTGCGGAGTTGACGCATTTGAATTTGATGACGAATGTGACGACGATGTTCACGATGTATGCGCCGGTTTCAAATTTTGGCGACGGCATCCAGAAAACCTGTTTGATTACGCTGCCGCTTTTTCACACAACGGGACTGACCTGTCAGATGAATCTCAATCTTTACGCCGGCAACCGCGTGGTTTTGATGCCGCGTTTTGATCCGCAAACAACACTCGAAGTGATGAAAAAAGAGCGCGTCAATTTTTGGACGGGTGTGCCGACGATGTATTGGGCGTTGCTGCGCTACGCCGAAGAAAATGATTTTGACATCTCGCCCATCGCCGAGAACATCAGAGCCGTTACGTCCGGCGGTGCGCCGATGCCGGTCGAAGTAATGCGTGAGTTCGAGCGTAAATTTGCCGTGCGCGTCGCCGAAGGTTACGGTTTGTCGGAAACGTCGCCGCTGGCTTGTTTCAATCATTTCGAGCGACCTTCCAAACCCGGCACGGTCGGGCAAGCCATTTTCGGTGTGGAAGTGAAATGTTTTGACGAAAACGACGCGGAAGTTCCGACGGGGACGAGCGGCGAAATTGTTATTCGCGGTTCAAACGTGATGAAGGGATATTACAAACGCCCGGAAGAGACTGCCGAAGCCTTTCGCAGCGGCTGGTTTCACTCCGGCGATGTCGGCGTGATGGACGCGGACGGGTTTCTTTCCATTGTTGACCGCAAAAAAGATATGATTCTGCGCGGTGGTTATAATATTTACCCGCGTGAACTCGAAGAAGTTATGATGACGCATCCGGCAGTTTCACTGTGCGCCGTGATCGGCGTTCCAAACGAGCGTTTGGGCGAAGAAGTCAAAGCGTTTGTCGTGTTGAAGAACAATCTTGAATTGAGTGAAGAAGATTTTGTCGTGTGGTGCAAAACTCAGTTTGCCGCTAACAAATACCCGCGCCACGTCGAATTTCGGGACGAACTGCCGATTGGCGCGACCGGGAAAATTTTCAAACGCGCGCTTCGAGATGAGGGAAAAATTGAAAAAGTGGAAAGGTGAAAAAGGTTAAATCGTTGGTGCAAACCCACCACTAATATATGATCTTAAATTTTTTTCACCTTTCCACTTCTAAACCTTTTCACATTTGAAAGTATGAAAGTTCAAGTTTTATTTTTCGGCGCGACGGCGGATGCAGTCGGTGAAAGGGAAATCGAGATTTCGCTCGCCGAACGGACGAAAGCCGAAGCCGCACTTGCGGAAATTGTCGAGCAATTTCCGCAGTTGAAATCACACTCCTTACTTTTCGCCGTCAATCAGGAATATGCGAACGGCGGTGAAATTATCGAAAACGGTGACGAACTCGCCGTCTTTACAGCCGTTTCCGGCGGTTAAAATTTTTCCTGCACAATGACAAACAAAGCGCAAAAAACAAAAGACGAAGGACAAATCACTGATTTTGTTGAGATAACGATCGAACCGCTTGATGTCGGCGAGATTGCGCGGCGCGTTGTGCCGGAATCGTGTGGGGCAATCGTCACGCTCGACGGCTTTGTTCGGCAATTTACAAAAGGGCGCGAAACGCTTTATCTCGAATACGAAGGCTATCAGCCGATGGCACTCAAAGAGATGGAAAAATTGATTGTGCGGGCGCACGAACAATTTGAAATCGCCAATGTCGGCATCGTCCACCGGCTCGGTAAACTCGAAATCGGCGCAACGAGCGTCGTTATTTCCGTCGCTTCCCCGCATCGCCGCGCCGCCTTTGAAGCGTGCGAATGGCTCATTAAAGAACTCAAACGTACCGTCCCGATTTGGAAAAAAGAAGTTTACGCCGACGGCGAAACTTGGGTTGAAGGCGAACAGACGGAAGCTCAAAAAGCAGACAAACACCAAAATCTAAAAAATAATCACTATGAATAATCGAACAAAAGTATTTTTACCCCGATCTTCACTATTTACGGCGCGGACTTTGTTTAGCCTTTTTTCGATGATCGTTTTGTGTCTTTGCGCTTCAGTTGCCGGTTACGCTCAAGATACACCGGCGATTGAACAACAGCGCGGGACGATTGACCCGCTGTTTGAAAATTTCAAATCGCCGCGCCGAAATTACGATGATAGTTTTAAGAATCTTTCAGCCGGTGATGCGTTCCAACACCAACGAAACGCGGTTTCGCCGTCAGCTGGGGAACTCGATCCGTCGGTTAATGTCAATATTTTCTCGACCCCGGGAAATGTGCAGACGACCGCCGTTCAGCCGGACGGCAAAATTCTCGTCGCCGGGTTTTTTCGGACGGTTAACGATGTGCGGCGCAAAAGCATCGTTCGCTTAAACGCCGACTTTTCGCTCGATACGACTTTTTTTGCTGAAGTAAACGGCACGATTCTCACCGTCGCACGGCAAACGGACGGAAAAATCATCATCAGCGGCGCATTTACGGTGGTCAGCGGCGCGAGTCGCAACCGCATTGCGCGGCTCAATTCCGACGGTTCGCTCGACGCGACTTTTAATCCGGGCGCGGGTGCGGACGCGCTGGTTTACGATGTAGCTATTCAAACGGACGGGAAAATTCTGCTCGGCGGAAACTTTGCGCGGGTGAATTCCGTTAACAATTACGCCGTCACACGGCTCAACACCGACGGTTCGGCAGACGTTTCATTTACTTCGCCGATTCCCGCACCGCCGCCGAGTTCTAACCCGACGTTGCCGGGTCCGATTCCGAGTCTCGTTTATAGCATCGCGCTGCAAACGGACGGCAAAATCTTTATCGCCGGTTTTATCGTCAAAAGCTACAATCCGTCGCTGGTGGCAACACCGATTGCCCGGCTCAATCAAAACGGAACTTTTGACGCGACTTTTGATCCCGGCACGATTAACAGCAACGCTCTGAAAGTTGTGGTACAGCCGGACGGTAAAATTTTGTTAGTCGGATATTTCAATACAATTAACGGGGTCAACCGGAATTATATAGTGCGATTCAACACTGACGGTTCGCTCGATACGTCGTTTAATATCGGCACTGGCGCGAACAGCCCGATTCTAACGGCTGCTGTTCAACCGGACGGCAAAATTCTGATCAGCGGTTTTTTCAATTCGTTCAACGGGACTAATCGTCAAAGCGTTGCACGGCTCAACGCCGACGGAACGCTTGATATGAGTTTCGATACGGGCAACGGCTTTTCTTTGAGAGGAACTATCAAGAGTATTACTCCATTACCCGGCGGAAAAGTTTTCGTCGGCGGTTCTTTTGTCGGCGGGTTTAATATCGGCGGTGATAGCAGCGATTCGATCAAAGTTTTCAATGCCGACGGCTCGAATGATTCATCAATCAGATTTAACACGACGGCTCTCGGCGGTGTGCGGGCGATTGCCGTTCAGCCGGACGGGAAAATTCTCGTCGGAGGAAACTTCAATCGTCCAGGAAGCGGTTCTCTCAATCATATTTTTCGGCTTAATCCCGACGGTTCGCTTGACACGGATTTTGGACCGTCTTTACCATCTTTCTCATCGAGTTCAAACGGGCAGATTAATTCAATTATCGTGCAGTCCGACGGGAAGATTATTGTCGCCGGCTCCAATGTCACTGTGAGTTTTGGCGGCAGCATTCTTTTTGGAACCAGCATCGCGCGGCTCAATCCCGACGGAACTCCCGACGGGTCGTTTGTTGCCGGAAATATTCCAATTGGTTTTGACGGCATCAACGCCGCCGCCTTACAGCCGGACGGGAAAATAGTTATTGTGTGGGGAACGCTGTCCAGAGGTGTGTCGTTTGGCGGAATTGCCCGTTTAAACAGCAACGGTTCGGTTGACACGACGTTCACAAATCTGTTTCCCGCCGCCATTTATGAATCGGTCGTTATCCAGCCGGATGGTAAAATTTTGGTCGGCGGGGCGTTCAGCGTCGCCTTTGTCAGCACACACACGGAAAGCGTTTTCTACAACGGAGTCGTCCGGTTAAACGCCGACGGCAGCCGCGATGCTTCTTTTGTTCCGGCGACGAGTTCCGTCTTTGAAACCGGGCGCGTAACGGAAGTCAATTCGGTCGCGCTGCAAGTCAACGGAAAAATTCTCATCGGCGGCAGAATTTTCACGAATACTATCTCGCCGGTCAGCGGCGCAGTCCGATTAAATGCAGACGGCACGCTCGACACGACATTTAACGCCGGGGCAATTTCCAGCGGCGGCGACATCGCCCGCGTCGAAAATATCCTTCCGCAGCCGAACGGGAAAATTCTCATCGGCGGTTTTTTCGACCGTCTCGGTACGACTGCGCGAAACAATGTCGCCCGGTTGAACGCCGACGGTTCGGTGGATAATACATTTACTGCGGCGACCGACAACACGGTTTATAAAATCGCCACTCAGCGCGGCGGCAAAGTTTTGATCGGCGGCGATTTCGAGGTCGTCAACGGCACATTCCGCACCTCGCTCGCCCGACTTCTGAGCGAACCCGTCGCCGAACGCCCGCTGTTTGATTTTGACGGCGACGGCAAATCCGATATTTCGGTCTTTCGTCCCGGCGGCGGCGGCGTGTGGTATCTGCTCAATTCCGCATCCGGTTTCACTTCTGCCCAATTTGGCGCGGCGGACGACAAAATTGTTCCGGCTGATTACGACGGTGACGGGCGAACCGATTTAGCCGTCTATCGGGCAGGTGTCTGGTATTTGCAGCGCAGTTCAGCGGGTTTCACCGGCATCGGTTTCGGCGCACCGGACGACATTCCGCTGCCTGCCGATTTTGACGGCGACGGACGAGCCGATTTAGTTATCTGGCGACCGTCAAACGGAACGTGGAATGTTTTAAATATAGTATCGGGGCAGTTCAAATCTTTCCAATTCAGAGCAAGCGGCGATAAACCAATCGCCGCCGATTTCGACGGTGACGGCGTGGCTGATTATGCCGTTTACCGTCCATCCAATGGTGTCTGGTATCTTCAGCGTTCACGATTAGGCTTTACGGCGGTGCAGTTCGGCAGTTCGACGGATGTTCCGGTGGCGGCTGATTACGATGGCGACGGTTCAACCGACATCGCTGTTTATCGTCCCTCAAATGGCGTTTGGTATCGTCTAAACAGTTCAAACGGCGGGTTTGCTGCCACTCAATTCGGCATTGCAACGGATTTACCAGCACCCGCCGATTATGATGGCGACGGCAAAACGGACATCGCGGTTTTCAGAAACGGAACTTGGTATGTGCAGCAAAGCACAAACGGTTTTACCGGCGTTCAGTTCGGCGCAGATACCGATAAGCCGGTTCCAAATGCTTACATTCGATGAGTTACAAAGTCAGAACCGTCTGCGTAAGCGGGCGGCTACAAAGTTTAGAACCGCCTGGGTGAGCGGGCGGCTTATCTTAACGACGAAAATCGCCCGCTCACCCAGACGGTTCTGACTTTCATCTTTCCAACACTGAACGCAGTGCCGGATAAAGTGCCTGATAAATTTCAAACTGCCGGTTGTATAATTCAGTGTCAGCAACGTTTGGCTTGATCGTTTCGGCGACGCGAATTGTTTTTTGGCACGCTTCGTCAACCGTCTGCCACGCGCCTGCGCCGACTCCGGCGAGAATCGCCGCGCCGAACGCCGCGCCTTCTTCGGCTTCGAGTGTTTCGACCGTTTGCGCGTAAACGTCGGCTTGAATTTGCCGCCACAATTTCGATTTTGCGCCGCCGCCGCCGAGCCTGACCGTTTCAATCGGCAAATTTAACTGGCGAAAAATCTCCAGCGAATCACGCAGACTGAATGCCACGCCTTCCAAAACAGCCCGCGTCAAATGCGCTTTCGTGTGGCTTGCCGTCAAACCGATGAACGCGGCGCGGGCATTAGCGTCGAGATGCGGCGTTCGTTCGCCCATCAGATACGGCAGCCAAAATGCGCCATCCGCCCCGGCGGGAATTTCGGCAGCAACATCAACCAACTCATCATAACTTTCGTTTGCGCCGAAATTTTCACGAAACCATTTTAACGAAAGTCCCGCGCTCTGCATCACGCCGGTCAAATGCCAACGATTCGGGACGGCGTGGCAGAGTGTATGAATTCTTCCCTTCAAATCGAGTTTCGGCTGGTCGGTGACGGCGAAAAACACGCCCGATGTGCCGATGGTTGCGCTTGCCATTCCGCTTCCGACGATGCCCATTCCGATTGCTCCCGCCGCGTTGTCGCCCGCGCCGGCAGCCAGCGGCGTTCCAGCGAGTAATCCTGTTTCAGCCGCGCCTTTTTCGGAAACCGTTCCGGTAATTTCGATTGATTCATAAACACGCGGAAACAACTCCGGGCTTAGTTCGAGCCGGTCAAACATTTCCCGTGACCAGCGGCGATTGACGACATTGAAAAGAAGCGTCCCGGACGAATCGGCGACATCGCTCGCTTTGTCTCCCGACAAACAAAATCTGACGTAATCTTTCGGCAGTAAAACCGAGCGCACCCGCGCCCAAATTTCCGGTTCGTTTTCGCGCGTCCACAACAGTTTCGGCAATGTGAAGCCGGTAATCGCCGGATTGCTGACGAGTTCGATCAATTTTTCCGCACCGATTTTTTCGGTCAATTCACGACACTGTTCGGTTGTGCGCTGATCGCACCAAATCAGCGCGGGACGCAAAACTTCGTCGCTTTCGTCAAGCAACACTGCGCCGTGCATCTGCCCGGAAAAACCGACTGCGCCGATGCTGTTTGCGTCAGCCTTTTCGTTCGCCAAAACTTTACGAATTGCAGTGAAAGCCGCTCGCCGCCAATCTTCCGGGTGCTGTTCAGCCCAACCGACCTGCGGCGATGCAAACGGTGTGTGTTCGACCGTCGCCGAAGCGATAACACCGCCGTTTTCATCAATTAGAATTGCCCGTGAACCGCCCGTTCCGACATCTATTCCGAGAAAATTCATCTTTTATTTATCTGACACCAAACAAAATATCCATCGTCAGTTGGTCGAGTTTTTCATACTGCAACCCCTTCGACGCGAGTTCAACGCGGTTGAAATTTTCGGCTAAAAGTTCATCAACGCCGCCGATTTTATAGCTTTTATTCGTTTCCTCAATATCCGCTAAAATTGCTTGAATATCCGCATCGTTATTCCACTGTTCGGCTTTCGCTTTCAAAATCAGATACGTCCGCATACATCCCCGCGCAAAATCTTTCACGCCGTCGTAATCTTCCGTGCGATAAGCGTGTGCGTCGAAGTGGCGCATCCCGGAATAGCCGACATCTTCGAGAAATTTGACCAGCCAGAACATCTGTTTCGGCGAAACCGACGCGAACCGCAAATCTTGATCGTAGCGTCCCGGATATTGGTCATTGAGATCAATGTGAAACAATTTTCCTGCTTCCCAAGCCTGCGCGACGGCGTGTGTCATATTGAGTCCGGGCATCTGTTCGTGCGCGACTTCCGGGTTGACCCCGACCATTTCTTTATGTTCGAGCGTTTCGATAAACGCCAGATAAGCGGCGGTCGTTGCCATATAGATATCGGCTCGCGGTTCGTTCGGTTTGGCTTCCATCGCAAGTTTATAGCCGTAATTTTGCTTGATATTGTATTCGCATAAATAATTTACCGCTTCGCGCAGACGCTTGATCGCATTATCGGCGCGGCGGCAGCCGTCGGTTTCTACACCTTCGCGTCCGCCCCACAACACAAAAGTTTCCGCCTCGAATTCGGCTCCCAAATCCATCGCCTGCATCGTTTTTTGGATGGCGTAAGCGCGAACCCGCGCGTCATTTGCCGTGAACGCGCCGTCGCGGAAAACGGGTTCGTAAAATAGATTGACGGTCGCCATCGGCACTTTGATATTGTTGTCCGCGCAAGCCTTTTTGAAATCGCTGACGATCTGCGCTTTTTCGCTTGCCGTCGCATCAATCGGAACTAAATCGTTATCGTGAAAATTCACGCCGTAAGCTCCGACCTCCGCCAGCATTTCGACTATTTCAACGGGCGAAAGTTTTTCGCGCACCTGTGTCCCGAACGGGTCGGCACCGCGATTGCCGACCGTCCATAATCCGAATGTAAATTTGTCTTCCGGTCTTGGTTCGTAGTTATTACCCATCTTAAATTCCCTTTTTATATTGATTTTTGCGTTGTGTATTTTATCTTTTCAGCTTGGAAAATCAACCGCGCCGCAAATTTATTATGCCGAAATTATTTGCTTCTGGCGATACTGCTGAAAATATACGACTGATAGGTCACTTGCCATTTTTATTGGGCGGCGATTTTTCCAATTGCCCAGGCTCTCGTTGCTACGCTGTGAAATTACAGCTTTTCCGCTCCTCCAAACGCCGCTAAAAAGATAAAAAAATTATACTTTGCTTTTTTCGCGTCATTCAGCATATTTTGCGGGCAAGGCTTCTTTATTTTCAAAGAGTTCGATTTGCATATCCGCAACTTAATGATCGAAAGAATATTTTTTACGTTAATTCCCGCGATTCCAATTCCTTTCGCAACAGCGATTCAATCTGCGTTTGAATCGCTTTATTAGCGTAACCGATCCACGAGACATCAGGTTCGACTGAAAGTTTGGCTCTTAACTGGTCGGCATTTTCGTCCGTGACGATTATGCCGAGTTCGCGGGCGATTAGTTCCGTACATACATCGTAAGGATGACAGCAGAGCCCGAGCCCCAAACTGCGTTTTGTCAACGATTTTTCAAACAGCGGACGCAAATCGGCGATAAATTTATCGTGTCCCGCCATTAAACCGTAAAGCTGTCCGCCGGTACAAATATATTGATCCTCGAAACACTGCGCTTTTCCCGGCTGAACTTCGCCCAATGCGCCGCGCACGATTTCCTCGTAAATTTCGGTCGCTTCCACACCGACACCCGGAATAAAGCGCGAAATGCTTGCAAAACCGTGAGCAATCGTCGGCGATTTTGACGGCGCAACCGGCAAATTTGTTTTTTCGCCGGTAATTCGGTTGTATCTTTCCGCGCTCACGCCTTGTCCTTTTTCCGCCCAAATCGTGTCTGACAAATGCTGTTTGACGAGCGGAATTTCGGTTTGAATTGCCAGTTCAATGTCGGCGAGATTTGTATCAATCCCTTTGTTCGGCGCGACTCCGGTTAAAATCCACGCGCTCCTTTTTTGAAACATCAAACCGCGCGTGCCGTCAATCGGGTCAACGATCACGCGCCATTGGCAATCTTCTTCTTTGGTGCCGTGCGGTAAAATGATTTCCCCGGTTTCCAAACCTTCGGCGATTAAAACGACGGAAGTCTGCACTGCGATTTCGCGCTCGAAGAATTCAATCAAAAATTCTTCGCTGATTTTATCAATCGCGTAAATCGTGTCGCCTTCCTCGTCTTTGGCAATGTCCGACAATTGTTCGATTGCCGTTTCTTCACACGCTGCCACAACTGATTTGCGGATTCCCTCGTGCAGTTTTTTCAAAATCGGCAAAAATTCTCCGGCGGTTTTCATCTTATGCGGTTTTCTCCTGTTTGTAGCGAACATCGGATTACGCCTGCAATCCTTCCGCCTTTTCTTCAGGTGCGGTGTCCGGTAAAAAGTCGCCGCCGCCGATTTCCGTAAATTCTCGACGGTTTATCTAAAATGTCAGACCATCATAATTCTTTAATCCGGATATTATACACATTGCGATTTGAATGTTCCGCCGCAATTTTTATTTTGCACAGGTTTTTGGTGAATTTTTGTTCCGTTCAGCAAAAAACCGGAAAGAGTTTTGTCGTTATCAGCGGTTCGTTATGGTTTTCCCCCCCGCACAACAAATTTTTGACGGCAAACCAAATGTTCGACTTTTTAGCGCGGCAACGCAGTTACGCGAATTATTTGCTTGCTTTAGTTTCGGGCGTGTGTCAAAATCTGTCTATAATTAACAATTAAATATAACAAAAAGTTAAAAGGAGATTTTTTAAATTAGATGTCAGAAAACGGAACAGTAACGGCGGAAGAGAACGTCAAAGCAAACGACAATGCCGCAGAAGCGCAGGAAAACAGTGAGACGGCGGTAGCGGAAGACCTTCAGGATACTTCTTATCACGCAGTTGAAAAAGAAGGGACCGTAACAGCGATCTGGGAGATGCAGGGACAAAAACACGTCCGTACAATTGACCCGCGATCAAGTGAAGGCAAGCAAATATTGGCTCTTTTCGAAACTGCTGCTTAGAAAACACGACTTAAAATCGCGTAATTTACATCAAAAATTCTACAGCCAGCCGGTATCCATAAATTAAAAAGGTCAGCCAATACCTCTCGCTGACCATTTTAATTTTTCGAGCATTTTCCGGTATGGAGAACTGTGTCTCGCCGCCCTAAAATCGTTATTTTCCAAAGGGTGAAATCCAGTCGCTCCATCTTAAATTTGTTTTCGCCTTTATAAAACGGCGGTTGAAAAGAACCGTCGAAAAAATAATTATAAGTTTTACAAGACCGAATAAAACTTGCCTTTTAATAACAAACAGAGTTACTATAGGTTGCATTCCAGAAAAAGCAGTTCAAATTTCATCGGCGTTATTCGAAAGAATTAGTTGTTTCTAAAATCGAGGTTTTATAAAGCCGACGGATTTTTGGAATTTTTAACCTTGTTGATATAAACGGAGGTAATTTTTATGAACAGTATGCTGTATGGAGCATTGGCGTTAATTTCAGCCGTCATCGGAATCGGTTCTTTTGTGTATTACCAAAAAAGCGCGAACATAATGCTATTTATTGTATTTATAGTCTTTATTTTGTTGGCTCTCGGTTTCGGCGCATTATTTATGTCCGGCAGAGTGAACAAAACCGAAGATATACACATCACTGAGTAGTAAATTTGTTAATTTAAATGACAAACGGCAAATGAATATTCTTTTATTCATTTGCCGTGCTGTTAAACTTTGTCATATCGGAGATTCGATAATTTCCGAGTCAAAATCCTTCATTAAATTCGAGCCGGGTGCGCCGCCTCAAGTCCGTTTCAACTCGAGCCGTTTCCGTAAAACAACATTACGTTAAATTCAATAAACTGCGCCTCAAAAATATTGATTTTCGGTTAACACCTATTTAGAAATTCGCGTCGGAGCCGCTGATACATTTTCAGCAGTTGAGCCGACAATGTAGCTGTCACGGGAGCGAATCACGAGTTTCGGGCGATCAACGCGAACCCTGATCTGCTTTCGTTCGCCTTCCGTACCCACTTCCGCCGGATAATAACCGATGTTGTATTGACGGCGCAGTTCTTCGGCGATTCCTTCAAATGCGGTTGTTAATCCGCCCGGAGTCGAATCGGGGCGAAAAACTCTGCCGCCGGTCGCCGCTGCCAATTCATTTAAATATGCTCTGCCGCGCGTATATTCCGCGCTCGACGTGCCGTTCGGCTGTCCGCCCATTGACGGCGGCAAACCTAATGTCGGCGGTACACTCATTGCTCCGCCGCGACCAATCCCGCGATTTGCCAGAAAAGTATTGTAATAAATCGGGAAAATCATCGCGTCGAATTCCTCGGCATCCTGCACGGTGCTTTCGAAATTCGCTCTGGTCGAACTCGTATCAACGCCGTCGGTAAACAGCACAATGGCTTTGCGACCTTCAATTTTACCGAGCCGTTTTCGCAGCGAAAAATCAACTGCGTCATAAAGCGAAGTCGCGTCGCCGAAACCGGTGCGCCGAATCGCTTTGTAAATTTTATCGCGGTCGCCGGTCATTTCCGTCAGAACGTGGACGGACGAGTCAAATTCGACGACCATCACGTTGTCCTGCGGTTTCAGCTGTTCGACAAAAGCGGCGGCGGCAGTTTGAATTTCTTCGATTTTATATTCCGTCGAAGGGCTGACATCAATCAGCAGAATAACCGAAAAAGGTTTGTCCGATGTGCCGAAATAAGCTACTTCCTGTTCGACACCGTTTTCAAAAATTTTGAAATTATGTTTGTCCAAATTCGGGATGTAAAGACCGTTCCGGTCATAAACCGAAACCGGAATTGACACGAGATTAGTTTCGACTTTGACCACTTCCTCGTCACCGGCGGAATCGGCGGCTTTCGCCGCATCGGTGGTTTGAGCATTCGGCGCGGTCGGTGCTTTTTTCGCGTCTTTTTTCGATTTTTTCTCCTTACGTGAACCCACCGAAATCGAACGCGGCGCATTCGGCGCAGACTCCGAATAGCCGACCGTCTCTTCCTGATTCGTGTTTGTCGTGTCCTGCGTCTGCCGAACCTGCGGCAGCGAAGCCGGCGCAGCAGGCGGTGTTTGCACACGCCTGCCCGACTGTGCCGAAACATTTGTCAAAAGTCCTAATGTGATAATCAAAAAAATTGGTACTGCTTTCATTTTAATTTTGTACGATTTTTACTAGCTAATTTATTTGTCGAATGCCAGTGTTTGATGCAAAGTTGAAACTTAAAGTGCGCTTTACAACGCCGGTAATATTTATAAAAATATGGCAGAACGGCAAATCGTAAAATTTAGTGGAAAAAAAAAGCTGATTATTAATGTGTTCAGCGGTGCATTTTGCTTTTTCTAATTTAAAGACTTGAAGTCTGTTTTGAAAAAAACGGGAAAACCCATCGCTAGAAAGATAATGAAATTTTATTGGTCACAGCCGTTAGTCTGAAACTGTGCAATGGCACCGCAAGAATTTATTAATCTTCTTTCTCTCTTGAATTAAGAGAACAAACTAAGCAAATTTTATTTGCGTTCCATTCTCCTGACCCACGCACTTGCAGCGCGTAGTCGTTTAATGATTGACAATTACGTGCCGCCAAAACGAAAAAGGCTCCGGGTTTACGCGGAACCTTTTTCGCTTTCTGAAAGTTTGATCTTAAAAACTAAAGCGAATTTGCGCCTCGACGCGGCGGTTGTAAGCTGTCGAACTCGAATTGCCGCCCGGTCCGAAGCCGAAACCGCCGGCGAGCGAATTGGAAACGCCGAACAGCGACGAACTCAAATTGCCGATTGGCGTTCCGGCATTCGTATTATTGAACAAATTTGATGTTTGTAGCGAAAACGTCAGGTTGTATTTGTTATTCGATGCAGAACCGCCGCCGAATGGTCCGCCGTTTCCGCTGCTTCCTTCGCCGCCGAAACCGAATGTTCGGCTCAATCTCATATTAACGGTCGCAAACGACGGACCTGATCCGTAATTGCGCGGAATCATCGCGTTGACATCCGACGCGGAACTCGTATCGCAGAATGAATTTGTTATACCGAGCGCAGTGCAGCGAGCCGCTAACTGCGCGTAAGTCGGGCGTTCGGTGAACAGCGAATCGCCGTTCGTGTCGAGTCCGGTCGTAATATTGAACGGCTTTCCCGACGAGACGATGACGAACGGATTCAAACTGAAACCGTAGGGAATCTGCACCGTGCCGCCGAAAATAAATCGCTGCCGCACGTCGAGCGATGAACGCCCGTATTCACCGCTCAAATCGGCGGAATTTGCCGGAAACGAATTCGCGCCGTCGGTGTCGTTCGTCGCTTTGCCGAGAACGTAATTCGCAAAAAACGACAGTTTCGAGCTGAAACGGTTACGCAGACTGAAAATTAACTGATTCTGTTTGAAACTGCCGCTTGATTCGTACTGTAAAATATTGCCGACTTCGCCGAACGGTCGCGTGCCGCTCGAAGCGTCGCCGTAAATATAATCAACCGGCGCGTTGATGTTGCGAATCCGTAGTTGGTTGAAGCCGCGCGTGTTGACGTAATTTGCCGAAAACGTAAATTTATATGGCAATTGCCGTTCAAAACTGATGGTTGACTGCATATTATACGGGGCGCGAATGTCGCCGGCGAGCCGGTAAGTGTTCTGCGTCGCCGAATATGCGAGCAGTGTATCAACCGACGGCACATTCGGGTAGAGCGCGAGCAGTACCGGATCGGTGACGACGAATTGCTGCAAATTCGTGCCGTTGTAACGATTCGCCGCGAGCGACAAACTTTCCCCGATGCGGTCATAGAAAACTCCAAAACCGCCGCGAATCACCGTTTTCCCCGAACCGTTGCCGCCCTTCGCGTCCGGCGACCACGCAAAGCCTAAACGCGGCGCGAAATTTTTATTGTTTGAAACATTCGTCTGCGCTTCGTAACGCATTCCCAAATTCAAAGTGAAATTCGGACGAATGCGCCAATCGTCCTGAATAAACGTGCCGAAATCAACCTGATTAATTCGCGCCTGCGGATTGCCCGCCGCAATCGTCAACTGCGTCGGTGTCGCGCCGCCCACACCCAGTAAAACATTGCGATATTGGTCGAGCGACGTGAAACTGTATGTTCCCGCAAAATTATTGTTTGAAATATTGTCAATCGAAATTCCGCGCAGCCGCACACCGGCTTTCAAACTGTGGTTGCCGAACGTCCACGACGTATTGTTTGATAATTCCCAGCGTTTTTCGTTGTTCGACGAACTGCCGACGTTCGCGCCGCCGGACGTGAATGCGTCGAAAACCTGAATCGTCGGTGTGGTAGTGTCGCCGCCGGAGTTTTCCGTGCCGCGCGATAAAAACTGAAAGCGCGTTTCGTTGATGATGCTTTTACTGATGACGGCTGTTTCGGTCAACTGCAAATTGTGTTCGGTCGCCGCTGTATTGTAGGCGCGGGACGCGAGCGAAAAACCGCCGATACCGCTGTTTTCATTGCTCGTTTTGGTAAAACCGTAACGCGCCGTCACCGTGTTATTGGCGTTTAACTGATAATCGAGACGTGGGCTGAATGTCGTGCGGGTCAGCGGCGTGGAAACCGACTGTGAAAACGGCGTGACATTAAAATTTGAATCGAGCGTCGTCGCGTTAATCACCGCCAAATCGTCAATCGAACGGCGTTCGAAATCCAAAAAGAACGACGCTTTTTTGGAAATCGGACCCGATAAATTTCCGCCGAACTGCCGTGATTGATACGCGGCGCGGCTGTCGGCAAACGGGTTACGCGAGTTCAGAGATTCGTCGTTGAAATTAAAAAATCCCTGCCCGCGAAACTTGTCCGTGCCGGGTTTGGTGAAAATCTCGATGCGCCCGAATCCGATGCGGTCATATTCCGCCGACAGCGGATTCGAGTTGATGCGAACTTCCCGAATCGAAGATTTCGGCGGCAGTCGCCCGTCGGTAAAACCGTCAATATAAATCTGACCGCCGTTCAGACCCGCGCCCGGACCCGCGAGGGCTTGCAGTGCAGCTTCCAAATCGTCGGGATTGTCCGGCAGCGCGTCAATGTCCGCGCCTTTTAGAACAATCGCGTTGGCGTT
Source organism: Pyrinomonadales bacterium (assembly GCA_038235165.1). Taxonomy (GTDB): domain Bacteria; phylum Acidobacteriota; class Blastocatellia; order Pyrinomonadales; family Pyrinomonadaceae. Next base: position 27,719 of record JBBSUG010000034.1, on the reverse strand, counting down.
ATTGTCCGGTTCGATACTGATCGGATTTTCCGCGCCGACCGTGACGACCTGCTGTTCGACGGCGATGCCGAGCGTGATGTTTAGCGGAACGCGGGCGTTCGCCGCGACATTAACATCGCTATTTTCATACGCAGCGAACCCGGTTTGCGAAGCGCGAACGATATATTTTCCCGGCGCGAGACCGCTCAGAGTAAATTCTCCGTCGTCGTTGGTGACAACGGTTTTAGTTTTCCCGTCCGCGTCAGTCGCTTCGACCGTCGCGCCGATAATGACCGCATTTTGTTGGTCGGCGACTTGCCCGCGCAGTGTGCCGCTCGTTTGCTGCCCGAAACTCAGGCTGGCTGAAAGCCCGATCATAAATATAATGGCTATTTTTTGGTATAAAGATGCAAAGTTGAACATAAAAATAGTTGACCTCCGTCATTAATCTGCAAAGAATAAAAAATTGATAAATTTCGTATGTTTATAAAAGAAAATCGGCGATATTAAATTTCTGCCGAACCAAACGCCGACAGAAAGATTAAAACCAACAAATTGCTTAATAAAATGAACATTTTTTGATTGACATATAAATTTCGCTAAAAATAAAAATTACTTTCACTGCTAAAAGAAAGCCGACTGACGAACAGTTATATGTGTTATACGCTTTCTTTCAAGAGAGTGCTGTCAAGATTTGTTTAGCTTTTGTAAAGTTTTGTTAAGGAGTGCGGGCTTCCGCAAAACCGAAAATGAAAGTTTTTTAGAAATGAGATATAATGTTGACTAAATAGTAAAGATTTGAAAAGCTACTGTTTTTGATTTTATTAGAGGATTTACAGGAAATGCCAAAAATTGCAGATATACAAGAAACGCCGAACCCGAACGCGGTAAAATTTATTTTAAAGGAAGCGGTTTCATACGGAACTTCGCATTCGTTCGATTCCGTCGAAAAAGCTAAAGACGACCTACTCGCCAAGTCTTTATACGAAGTCGGCGATGTCGTGTCCATTTTTTATATGGACAAGATGATTACCGTCGAAAAAACCGACGAAGCCGAGTGGGATGAACTTCTCCCAATGCTCGCGGTGCCGATTCGGGCGGCGGAATCCGTCGCCGCTTCAAACGGAAATAGCAACGGGAATGCGGCGAAACAGGTCGGCGGCGCGATTGCGGCGGCGGTCAGCGACAATCCGGTCATCGCGCAGATTGAAGAACTTCTCGACGAAAGAATTCGTCCGTATCTGGCGAGCGACGGCGGCTGGCTGGAGATAGTTGGTTTGGAAGATCATAAGCTGGAAATTCGTTATCAGGGCGCGTGCGGAAGCTGTCCGTCGAGTTTGACGGGAACACTGATGGCGATTGAAAATATGATAAAAGAGGAAATTGACGACCAAATTGAAGTCGTTGCGGTGTAGAACATTCAGCCGGGAAGATGATGAAATCTGCGGAAAATTTATGTTCTTGAAATTTTCCACTAACTTTTATTTTGCCGAATTGAAAACTATTTCTTGACATAAAAACATAAAATTGTTCATAATCTTAAAGTCGGCACATTGTGTTAGCGTGCCGACTTGTCCATTAAAAATTCAAAATCTACTCAAAACCGCCAGCCATTTGCTTCCTTAAACGTGCTGTGTTTTCAAAATACGGAGGAGAAATATAGTGAATAGTGAAGAACTCGAACAAAGTTTGAGAACTGAATTCGAGATTTATCTCAAAGGTGTTCTTGTTGATATGCGTCAGGAAATGACGGATTTGCAGGAACAGATAACAACTGAATTTGAAAAACACAAATCGCAGCTCGACGGTGTTTTCCGCGACTTTGCCGCCCGCGTCCAAACGGACAAAGGAGTTGACGAAGTTTTCAAAGAGACGGTCGTCGAACATTTGCGGCTGGCACGCGATGAAGGTGCGCGCATCACCGCGACGGCGATTGCCGAAGCAGAGGATATGGAGAGAGATGCCGCGCCGAAAGCCGGTATCTCTGAACTGAGCGCGGCGATTGAAGAAATCACCGGGCAAACTTCGCAAGCCGCAATCCTAAAAACCCTCGTCAACCACGCTGCTCATTTTACTCCGCGCGGAGCCTTTTTCATTATTAAAAACGAGCATTTCGTCGGCTGGCGTGTGTTCGGCAAAGAAGGCGGCACTGACGAACAAACCGTGCGCGAGGTTTTTTTCCCCGTCGCGACATCAACCGTTTTGGGCGAGTCGGTCAGATCGCTGAGCGCAGTGGAAAGTGCTTACGGAACCAACTCCGGCGATTCGATTTATCTGAACAAACTCGACTTTGGTCATCCCGATAAAATGTTCGCCGTTCCGCTGGTCGCCCGCGGGCGCGGTGTCGCCGTGCTTTACGCCGATTACGGAACCAGAGGCGAAAATGTCAACATCGAAGCGTTGAAAACACTGGTAAAAATTGCCGGACTAACGGTCGAACTGCTGGCGGCTTCTCCCGGCACCAAACAAACCGGCAGTGCTGAACATTCGGCGGAAATGCAGGAGCCGAAACATTCGGAAGACCGTTCTTCGCAGGGAACCGAAAGCACACCGGCGGCATGGTCTTACAACCAACCGGCTGATAATAAAACGGCTGATAATTCCGATTCGTACGCTGACAAACCCAAAAATACCGAAAATTTTAATTATTCAAATTACGAACAACCGGCGGAACAAGAAACTCAAACGCCGCCCGATGGCGACAGTTTTTCATACAAGCCGGTCGTGAGCGAAGAACCTGCCAAAGCGGATTACAGTGCGGCAGACAATTTTTCAACCGGAAACTATTCTTACGAAGACCCATCGGACGTTCAGCCGATGGCGGAAACGCATTCGTGGAATCAACCGGAAGAAAAACCGGCGGCAGTCGAAACGCCGTCCTGGAATCAGCCGGTCGAAGATTTCGAGACATATATGCCGAGTTATGCGGATAATGCCGAAACTCAGGACTTTTCACAGACTTATCAACCGCCCGTCGCCGACCAGGATTATTCGGCTCCTGTTTCCAATGATTATCACTTTGAAGAAGAGCAGAAGTCGCTTGAAAGTCCGTCGTTCGATCAGGCAGCACACTCTTCATCGGCTAAAGATGAAAGTTACGATTCGTATAAAACCGACGAGAAAACGGAGGATTCGTTTAGTCAACCCGCTGAAGCCTCCGTCTCTACAATACCGGTCAAAACGCGGTTCAACGACAGAAATGTTGATCTGCCGATAGAAGTCAGCGAAGAAGAACGCCGCCTGCACAACGACGCACGGCGGTTTGCGCGGCTGCTCGTTTCGGAAATCAAACTTTATAATGAGCAAAAAGTTAAAGAAGGACGCGATGCGAGCGATCTTTACGACCGTCTGCGCGAAGCGATTGACCGCTCACGCGAAATGTACGACAAGCGCGTTCAGCCGCCCGTCGCTGCCAAGTTCGATTATTTTCACTACGAATTAGTCAACACGCTGGCAGAAGGCGACGACAACAAACTCGGCACGGACTATCCGGGCGCAACCGTTTAACTTTTCCCGCATAATTACAAAAAAAGCCGCTTGATTTTTACATCAGACGGCTTTTTTATTTGCCGAACGGTTTTGATCGGCTAATCGCACTCAGAAAATCAGCGATTTTCCGCACCGTTTTTAGGCTCGGTTTTTTCCTCTTCGCTCTGCGGCGCGAGAACGAGTTTTCCGTCATTTTGCTCGATGCCGAGCTGCGCCAAAACATCCGGCAAATTCAATCCCATCGCCTGCAGTTGTTGAAGCAGTCCGAAAATCATCGTTGGCGCGGTTTGGGCGAACCGGTTTATTCCGCTCGAACCGCTGCCGTTTCCGTCTCCGCCGTTGTCAATCATCACGATTTTATCAATCTTGCCGAGCGGTTCGGCGACGGCTCGGAAAATCGGTGCGCTCGATTCGATGATAGCAGGTAGTCTTTCGAGAATCGTTTGCAGCCGTGCGGCATCGTTGAAATCTCGCCACGCGGCGGCTTTTTCCGTGATGGCGGCGGCTTCAGCTAAACCTTTTGCTTCAATCGCTTTCGCCTGCGCCAAGCCGGTCGCCTGCAATTTTTCGGCTTCGGCTAAACCCTGCGCCTTATTGCTTTCAGCTTCGGCTAAACCGAGTGCGCGGATGCGTCCGGCTTCGGCGCGACCTTCAGCTTCGACGGCGAAAGCGCGACCTTCTCCTTCGCGCTGGAGTTTCGCGGCATCGGCTTCGGCTTGCGCTATTTGCGCTTGTTTGTGACCTTCGGCGGCTAAAATCGCGGCTTCCTGCTGACCTTGCGCGAGCAGAACTGCCGCTCGTCTTTGCGCTTCGGCGGCTTTGACGACTGTTGCTTCGAGTTCCTTTTCCTTACGCAAAACTTCCTGTTCCTGCACGGCGATTTGCTCCTGTGTGCGGATGCGTTCGATGCGGACTTCTTCTGCGACGACTTCCTGCTGCGCTTTGGCTTCGGCGAGCGGTCCGGCTTGATTTGCCTTGGCGCGTTCGCTCTGGATTTCCGCCTGCACCTGCGCTTTTTGGATTTCGGTTTCGCGGTTCGACTGCGCGATTAACGCTTCGGTATTGAGCCGGACTTTTTCGCCTTCCTGCAACGCCAGCGACGCTTTGATTTTTGAATCGCGGTTGGCTTCCGCTTGTCCGATTTCCGCGTCGCGTTTGACTTCCGCCGTGCGCCTTTTGCCCAGTGCATCCAGATAACCTTCATCGTCAGAGATTTCCTGAATCGTCAGCGCGTCGAGTCCGATGCCCATTTTTTCCAGATCGCCCGCCGCTTCGCTTGTTAATTTCTGCGCGAAACTCTGCCGGTCGTTATTGATTTCCTCGACCGTTAAAGTTCCTAAAATCGCCCGCAAATGTCCTTCGAGCGTTTGAAAAATCAGCCCGTGAAACTGTTCCTGCGGCATTCCCAAAAATCTTTCCGCCGCTGCCCGCAAACTCTCGTCATCGCCTTTGATTTTGACGTTGGCAACCGCTTTCACCGAAACCGGAACGCCCTGCGAAGTGTAGGCGCGGGAAGTGGCGAGCGGAACGGTAATGACATTCAAATCGAGATATTCGACCTTTTCGAGAAACGGGACGACGAGTGTTGCGCCGCCGCGCACCTGCCGGTAGCCGACCGTCGTGCCGTCGCCCAAACGCCGCGTCCGACCGGAAATAACCGCCGCCTGATTAGGCGAAACTTTGATGTAATTTTTGGTGATAATTCCGAGAGCGAAAAACAAACCGATTACCACCAGCAGAATCGCGCCGATGATAATAACAGGAAGTTCAAACATTTTAGTTACCTCACTATTGCCCGTGCCGTTAGAAAATGCCGGGCTGAAAATTGATACACATCGAGCCGAAACCCGCGTGTTAGGATGATAAGATAAATCGTATTTGTATTGAGTTTTGCGAACTTTGACCGGACGTTGCCGAAGAAGAATTCAGCTCTTTTCGCTGAACAGTGAAAACCCTGTTCCTTCGTCAATGCTGACCATTACCGCGTCGCTGCTGATCGAGTCAATGCGGACGGATTGACCGGCTTTTATTTCCATATCGCCATTGGTGCGGGCGAGTCTTTCAACCCGTTCTTCACCAATGCGGCAGGAAATTTGTCCCAATTGATCGGGTCTGATGCCGACCACGACCTGCGCCGTCCGCCCGATTAAATCTTCCATTTTAACCGAACTGGAAGACTGTTGATTGTAAAGAAATTTGCCGAAGAAAAAAACAATTGCGCCGAACACGACACCGCCGAGAAGTCCGAATAGGGAACTGCCGCCCGTGCCGTAACCGACTGACGTGCCGATCACGCCGAAGCCGCCGAACGCGGTTAAAAAGACGCTGATCACGCGGCTGTCAAAAACGCCGAAATCGTGTCCGCTGTCCATATCCGCCCCGAAATCAAAGCCGAGCAGATCGAACAGATCGCCGACGACGAATGAAATCAGCAGAAACAGAAAACCGACTGCGCCGATTGCCAGAAAAATTGTCATCAATCCGGTCATTGTTTTCTCCGTGTCCGTATCATATAACGCTTTTTCGGATTTGGCAGTTTCAAAAATCGGATTTTCGGTGAATTAGCCGTGAAAAAACACGAAATAAGTAGTCGAGCAAGATTAGTTATGACCAAAGGCGGAAACGCGACCGTCAGGGAGTGTGTCAATTGCTCGCATAACAAAATAATCCCTGACGGTCGCGTTTCCGCCTCTTATTTCGATAATCTAAAGTAATTCTGAACGACTACTCAAAACCAAATTAAACGCCTCTACGAAATCAATCGTGCGTGGTCTGAGCGTTGTTTTTCGATTTAATTTTTTCGTGTCTTTTGGTGGCTAAACTCTTAATTTGAAATTGCATTGAACAATAGCGGAAAAGTCGCCAGCGATTGACCGCGATATTGCGGGCGGAAGCCGAATAAAACTATCTTGCCTTTGCCGATTGTAAATTCGACGAGCGCGGCTTTCCCGGCAAGTTTTTCCGTGCCGAACGCCCAGCCTGATAATAAAATATCTTCGGTTTTTTCGGGATATTTGGCGATGATTTTCGCATTTGTCATATCGGTTATTTCAAACGCGGGCGAATCTTCAAACCACGCGATTGATTGTTCGGGCATTCCTTTGGCAATCGGGTGTTTCGTGTCTAAATTTATCCGCAAGATCGAGCCGGGAATATAAAAATCCTTGCGCGGCAAACCTTTGGTAACGTCTTTGACGGGCAGATTAAACTGCTCAATCGCAAAATCGGAAGAATCGTTGAGAAAAACCAAAGTTCCGCCCGCTTCGACAAATTTCCGCAGATTTTCCACGCCTTCTTTGCCAACGCCGCCCGTGTATTCGTCGGGCATCGAGCCTTTCGGATAGCCGTTTAAGATTTGATTCGGCGATTGGTCGGGAAATAAAATTATGCCCGGGCTAATTATTTTATCCAAACCACTTTTGTTACTTGTTTTATATGTATTATTTTTGATTTCTTCGTTATTGGTAGAATTGTAGCTTAACCAAGTGCAAGACCTTAAAAAAGGTCTTTGTTTGGAATACTCATCTTTGCCAATTACCCACCGTGTCCAACCTTCATCCATTGATGGAATATAAGAACGATAAATTGCTAAATCTATTCTTTGACCAATGCACCCTGCTGTTGCGTCAATTCTGTCTTCAATTTTTGCAAGTGAATATTTAATTGGCGTAGAAACAGGAATTACATCAACGCCTGTCAAAAGTGAAAGCGTGTGAGCAGTAACATCATAAGGTGGAATCGGATTTCCCTTTTCATCTTTCAGGTTTGGATACTCTTGTTTTTCAAAAACTGCTTTTGCAAATCCACCGTATGGCTGCGCCATTTTGACAATTCTTGTTCCCATCGGATATATTTTTCCACCGAAAGAAAATTCACTTGTGTTTTCAACTTCAACATCTGCTCTTTCCAAAATGTTCACTATAAAATTACGTTCATTAAAACTTTGACCATCTGGTTTTGGAATTATGTAAGCAAACAATTCGCCGTCTTTGCGCGGTCTGACGGCTTCTTTGCCAATCGAATAAAATCTCGAAAGCCATTCCTCCCGATTGTCCGCCGCGTGTTTCATCAAACTAAATGCGGCAGTCGTCATATAACTCGTGATGTCGCGCATTTTCCATTCGCCGCCTTTCCAGACGGGCGCAAAGTTTGCCGATTCGGTTTTTGCGTCGTAGCCCAAACCGCCGCGCAATTGGTCGAATTTGACCGTGATCGGCGATGCGAGATTTGCGCTCGCCGTTTCCGACAAAATCCGCACGCCGCCGTGATAATGCGAATACGCGCGCGCCGGTGTCCAAGCGTCGTAAGTCGAATCGGTCGTGATGCCTTCAAAACCTTTTTCGCGTAAATCCTTCGCCATAAAATTGCCGAGTTCGGTGTAGGCTTCGACCAATTGCTTCGGCACATTCGGTTCGACGGGTTCCTTGTACGGCGGCAGAAAAAGCCTTGCGCCGTTTGCGCCTTGCTGATGAATGTCGTGAACGATCTGTGGATGCCAGACGTTGTGAATTTTATCAACTGTAAGCTGCGTTTCGATTTGCGTGAACGCATACCAATCGCGGTTGTCGTCGTGTCCGACGTATTTGTGATAAAGCTCCGGCGGATTCGTGCCTTCAAACTTTGTGCCGAGCGTCTTGTCATACCAATTTTTGATAATGTCCACGCCGTCGGGATTCAAACTCGGCACGAGCAAAATAATCGTCTCGTCTAAAATCTTCAATGTTTCCGAATCTTTCGCGTTCGCCAATCGGTCGGCAATCAACATCGAAGACAAATAACTGCCGACTTCGTTCGAGTGAACGCCGCACGTTATCAGCACGATGGTTTTGCCTCGTTTAATTAAATCAGCGGCGAGTTTTTGATTAGATTTAATCATTCGCGGATCAGCCAATTTCGCATTGATTTGTTTATATTTTTCGAGATTGTTTAAATTATCCGGCGATGAAATCGTCGCGTACACAAACGGCGCACCGAGCGTTGTTTTACCGATTTCCTCAAATTTGACGCGGTTCGACGCGGCTGATAATTGACGAAAATAATCAACCGTCTGCGCCCAACTCGCCAATTTGCGGTCGTCGCCGGGAGTAAAACCGAGAACATCACGCGGTGCGGGAATTTTCGTCTGAGCAAAAATTACCAGAGCCAAAAAAAGCATTGTCGCGCCGATACGCAGAGCAGCAAAAGATAGATTTTTATTCATTAATGCGGGGACTCCAATAGAATTTTACCAAGTATAAATTATTTTTCGACAAAATTGCAGTGCGGACAGCTCGTCCGCGTGTCAAGCGCAGAAGCGCAAGACATTCTTTTACATTTTAGTTGAGCAGGTAAGCGAATGTTTCAGAAAAGTTTGCCTTTTGTTTTGAGTTCGCGCTTCAGCGTGCGTCCGCCAGCGAAGCGCGGCGGACGCGGACGCGCCGTCCGCGCTCCGACTGATTGCGTTTTTACCCGATGCAAGTTAAATTAACGCAAGGTTTTAATCAAATCTCTTTCCCTTTCAAAATTTTACTTCGGAGGCTTGTGTTTCGTTTATGACGAATAATCCTTTTTTAGCGAGATTTCGCCCTTATATTCCGGCTTCGGTGACGAATATGCGCGAACTTTCCGTTTTTCCGCTGATTGTCGGAACTCTGCTCGGCATCATCTTCGGCGCGTCATCTCTCTACCTTGTTTTGAAAACGGGTTTGACCGTTTCGGCTTCGATTCCGGTCGCCGTTATTTCGATTACGCTGTTTAGAATTTTATCGAAATTCGGTGTCAAAGACGCGACGATTCTCGAAAACAACATCGTCCAAACCGCCGGTTCTGCCGGTGAATCAATCGCGTTTGGAGTCGGCGTAACGATGCCCGCGATTATGATTCTCGGTTTTGATCTGGAATTCTGGCGCGTGACTTTAGTGGCGATTTTGGGCGGACTTTTAGGAATTTTGATGATGATTCCGCTGCGCCGCGCACTTATCAAAGATCAGCACGGAATTTTGAAATACCCAGAAGGAACGGCGTGCGCCGAGGTTTTAAAGGCGGGCGCATCGTTTGAATCCCGCGCCGTCGCCCGCGAATATTCCGAAGAGGTTATCAAAGAAGACGATTCGGCGGCACTGCAAGGCGGAAAAATTATCTCCATTGGCTTCGTTTTCGGTTTTTTATACAACGTGCTGATGCAGGTTTTCTCACTGTGGAAAGGCGAACCCGGCAAGGAATTTCCCGACAACACTCTGAAAGGCGGCTCGATTGCGCTCGAAAGCAACCCCGCGCTGCTCGGTGTCGGCTACATCATCGGACCGTATATCGCCGGAATTATGATGGGCGGCGGCGTTTTGTCGTATCTCGTTTTGATTCCGATGATTAAATTTTTCGGCGACGGTGCAACTTCGCCGCTCGCGCCGGAATTGACGAACGTCATCAGCGAAATGTCTCCCGGACAAATTCGCGGAGCGTATATTTTGTATATCGGCGCGGGCGCAGTGGCAATGGGCGGTTTGATTTCGCTGGCGCGTTCGCTGCCGACGATCTGGCACGGGTTGAAAGGCGGACTCGCCGATTTGCGCGGCGGCGGCACGGAAACCGACGGCTCAAGTCTGCCGCGCACCGATCAGGATATTTCGATGAAATGGGTCGTCGCCGGCGTGCTTGCCCTGCTCGCCGCGATTATGCTTTTCCCGCAGCTCGGTTTGAGCGTTTTCAGCAATCCGGTCGTTTCGTTATTGGGTGCGATTTTGGTTATCGTTCTTGGCTTTTTATTCGTGACGGTCTCATCGCGTTTGACGGGCGAAGTCGGGTCGTCGTCGAACCCGATTTCGGGAATGACGGTGGCGACTCTGCTGTTCACCTGTCTGGTATTTTTGTTGCTCGGTTGGACGCAGCCCGATCCGTATTTCGTGACGGCGTTGTCAATCGGCGGCATCGTCTGTATCGCCGCCTCGAACGGCGGGACGACTTCGCAGGATTTAAAAACCGGCTTTCTCGTTGGTTCGACTCCGCGCAAACAGCAGATTGCGATTCTTGTCGGCGCACTCGGTTCGGCTCTCGTTTTGGGTCCGCTGTTGCTTTTATTGAACAATAACGAAACGTATTACCAAAAGGTTGACCCGACTTCGGCAGTCGCCAACGTCCGCGTCACCGAAGACAAACTTTTCCGTCAAGACGGGCGGCTGCAAGCCGAAACCGTGGGCAGCGGCAAATATCAAGGCGTTGACACGGCGACCTATCGCGTTTGGCAAAACACCGATCCGAAGGAAGGACAAGTCGGCAAATACTTTATAGATATGCAGGGCAAACCTGTCTATTTCGTTGATCCGGGCATCAACGGTGTCATCGCCAAAGACGAAAACGGCAAAGATTTGACCCGCTATGACGCGCCGAAAGCGACTTTGATGAGCTATATCATCAAAGGAATTTTGAGTCAGCAGCTTCCTTGGGGTTTGGTAATTATCGGCGCGATGATCGCCGTCGTTTTAGAACTCGCCGGTGTTCCGTCGCTGGCGTTCGCCGTCGGATTATACTTGCCGCTGGCAACGAGTGCGCCGATTTTCATCGGTGGTTTAGTGCGTTATGCGGTTGATATTTACCTAAAAAGAAAACTCGCCCGCGAAAATTTGACAGAAGAACAAATCATCGCCGAAACCGACAAATCAAACGGCGTTCTGATGGCTTCCGGCTACATCGCGGGCGGCGCAATCGCCGGAATTATGGTCGCGCTGTTCGCCGTCGTCCCGTTTTTGAAAAACATACAGGAAAAATCCGGCGACTGGGCGAAAACGAGCAATCCGTTTTTCGACGGCGCAAATGCCGATTGGCTCGGAATGATTCCGTTCTGGATTCTCGCGCTGATTTTGTATTACGTCGGGCGCGAATTGCTGTTGACGGGTAAAAAGAATTAAATGTAAGCGTTGAAATCAACTCATCAATTTTTGCCTCCGCGACATTGCAGCGCGGAGGCTTTTTTGTTTGTTTACTGGTAGAAATATTTCTCAAACTGATGGGTTTTTGTGATATTATCCCCGAACTGAATCTGTCTATAAAAGGAAATCTTAAATGAAAGTTCATAAACAATTTTTTCGACTGACGTTTTTGGCATTAGTTTTCTTTCTCGGTCATTCGTTTGCTCCGGCACAAGAAGGCAACGGGACGGGAATCGGCGTGGGCAGAGTGCTGTCGCAGCCTTACCAAACGGAGGAAGACGACACCAAAGGTTCGGTTGTGCGCGGACGGGTTTATTATCAAAATACGGGCAAACCTCTGCGGCGCGGTTGGATTGGTTTTCAGAAAATCCGCGAATTGGTCGAACAGCCTAAAGACGCAAACGAAAACATCGCGCCGGTTTCCAGAAGTTACGGCAATGAAAAATATGTGTTGACGAACGATGAAGGCGAGTTTGTGATGAAAGGCGTGAAAGCGGGGATTTATCAGCCGACTGTTAAAGTTCAAGGCATTTTGAATCCGGGTTATGAAGACAGTGAAAATCCGAATTTTCAACAAATTACGATTGACGGCGTGAGCGAAATTCAAACGAACATCGGTCTTCAGCGCGGCGGCGCGATCAGCGGGCGCGTCCTTCACAGTGACGGCGAGCCGGTGATCGGCGCGAGAATGCAAATTTTAGTAAAAAAAGATTCGAGATACACACCTCAAGGCAGCGACCGCAATAGTTACAGTTCTTCAATCACCGATGATCGCGGTTTTTATCGTTTTACCGCGCTTCCAGCTAATGAGTATGTCATATTCGTGACCGAACAGTCTGTTCAAAATGATTCGGGCAGCGGAACGAAAAGTAACAATATCAGTCCTTTTAATGATGTCTCGGAACTGAAAACATTTTATCCGAACGTCGCTGAAGTGAAAGAGGCGCGAACAATCAACATTGCTCCCGAACAGGAACAGGCGGACACTAATATCACAGTTCCCGATCATCGTCTTTTTAAGATTTCCGGCGCAGTCGTGGCGAAAAGCAATAATCTTCCGCTGAAAAATATGCGTGTGTCATTTCAGAAAATCGGCGAAAATATAAATATCAATTATGGAGATAATAAGGCAAAACAAACCGTAACCGACGCGCAGGGAAATTGGACGCTGATAGATTTGCCCCCCGGAAAATACCGCGTTACCGCCGCGCCGAATACAGTCAATGAAAATTACGACAATCAACCGAAAGTTGCCGACAGTCAGCCGAAATATGCGCCGAACACAAAAGAAATCGAAATTGACAGTGATAATTTAACCAATGTTTTATTTGAACTTTCAACGCAGGCGACAATTTCCGGCACGGTTACTGTCGAAAACGACAAACCGCTGCCTGAGTATATTTCCCTCGGAGCATTTGATATAGAAAATAAAATAAGTTCATCCGCTTCGTTAAGCAATCGAAACAATAAAGATAATCAGGCGCAAAAGCCGAATAATAAATTTCGCATCGAAAATCTTCCTGCCGGTAAATTTTATTTGACGAGTATGCCCAACGGTAAATACTTCGTTAAATCAATTACTTTGGGGAATAAAGACGTAAAAAACAATTCGATTGAGGTTACAGACGGGGAAAATATCGAAGGCGTTCAAGTTGTTTTGAGTGCGGATTTCGGCATCGTCAAAGGAAAAATCAATAATTATAAAAATAAGGGGGGCAATTTTATCGTTCTGCTTCCGACCGGAAGATCGCCGCTGTTGGCAATTCGTTCGATTGGCGGCGAGTCAATGCCGAAACCGAGCGGAGAATTTGAATTGAACGCCGCACCGGGCGAATACTTCGCCATTGTCGGAACGGACGCGAACCGACCGAAATCCGAAGCCGACTTTGAAAGTTGGTTTAAAGAACTTACCAAAGAAGCACCGAAAATTGTGGTCAAATCGGGCGAAACAATTAATATAAATTTGGATTATCCGAAATAAGGAACCGGGTCAATTTCACCCGCAATTTCAAATCCGCGCAACCGCAAAGCGCACGAATCGCACGTTCCGCAGGCGAAATCCTCACTGCGGTAACACGACCACGAAAGATGCAGCGGGGCGTTTAATTCGATTCCTTTTTTGACGATTTCAGCTTTTGATAATTCGATAATCGGCGTGACGATTTTGATGTGCGTGTCCGGTTTCGTTCCCGTTTCGATGGTTTTTTCAAACGCCGCGTAAAACTCGGGACGACAATCCGGGTAGCCGCTCGAATCTTCGCTGACCGCGCCGATATAAATCGAGTTTGCGCCTAAAACTTCCGCCCAACTCGTTGCAATCGCCAACATATTCGCGTTGCGAAACGGCACATAACTCGTCGGAATTTTTTTGCTTTCCAAATCCGCTTCTGTAACTTCGATTGATTTGTCGGTCAAACTCGAACCGCCGATTTTCGCCAGATACTCAATCGAAATTTCAAGCCGTTTTTCGATATTGTAAAAATCGGCAATGTCGTTAGACGACTGCCGTTCGCGTTTTTCGGTTAATTGTCCGTAGGAAACGTGCAGAAACGCGGCTTCATCCGCTTCTTTACGCGCAATCGCGGCGGTGACACACGAATCCATTCCGCCGGAAATCAGACAAATTGCGATATTATTTTTGCTCATCAAAATTTATGCGACTTCTCTAATTTGCCAGGAACGTTCAGATGTCTTTGTCTCATCAAAAACTAAACTCCGTGAACATCCGCACCCCAAATATATTTGTGCAGCTGCAAATTAAGTCGGACTTTCAAGCCGCTGTTTGCGACGGCTTCGGCGATTTCCTGTAGATTTTCGATCCCGAAAATCGGCGAAATTAAAATATCTTTCGCGCAGCTTTCCAAACTGTATTTTGCAATAATTTCTTTCGCAAATTCCCAATCTTCCAAATTTGCGATGACGAATTTTATTTCGTCTTTGTCGGCACTTAATCTTTCCAAATTTGCCCAGTGATTTCTCGCGCTTTCGCCCGAAGCCGGACATTTGACATCCAAAATAATTTTCGCGCGTTCATCAATTTTTTCGGTTGAAAAGTAGCCGCCGGTTTCGATTAAAACTTCATAGCCCTGGTCACAAAGCTCTGTAATAAAAGGAAATACATTTTTCTGCGCGAGCGGATCGCCGCCGGTCACTTCGACTAAATTACAGCCGAAATTTTTTAGTTTCGCAAAAATTTCTTCAAAAGTAATTCTTTCGCCGCCCGTAAAAGTGTATTCGCTGTCGCACCAAACGCAGCGCATCGGGCAGCCGGTCAAGCGGACGAACGCGCACGGGCGACCGGCGTGTGACGACTCGCCTTGAATCGAGAGGAAAATTTCGGTGATGCGTAAATCCATTGTATGTGAAATTTTAACTTTACCGAATTATTTCAAACTGCACGAACTGCGCGGTAACTTTATTTTTCTCTTTGGCGGAAGCGTCCGTCGTGACGATTTGCAGAACGTAATCGCCGGTCGGCATCTCCGTTCCCAAATTCATCGCACCGGCGGTTTTTATAATCCGCAAATCGGTTTGCCCGGTCAAATTTACCGGAACTTGTTTGCCTTCGTAAATAAGTTTTCCGTCGTGAAAAATTCTGGTCTGCGCCGTCAGTTGCGGCGGTTGCTTGGCATTATAAATTTCAAAAGCGTAACGCAGAACCGTGCCGCGCTTGAACTGGCGCAGCGAAGTGCTGATTAACGGGTCGGTGCCGGACGGTTTGCTTGCATCGGTCGGACTCAGCTTCGATTCGTTATTCCACTGTTCGAGCGTCAGGTTGTCCAGCACGATGCCCGAAAGCGTCAGGCGATTGTTTTTGACGTTCGGCACTTCGATAAATTGGCTGGCGGAGCCGACTTTTTCGTCGGCGTGATCTCGAATCGCCACCCGCATCTGATACGCACCCGGTTTTTTGATCGGGAAAGTAAAATAATAAACGAAACCGTCTTTCGTAATGTTTTGATAATTTTCTTTGTCCAGTGTCAGCGTATATGTTTTGGCGAGTTGATCAATCGGAACGCCGCCCGTGCCGTAACTGACGGCGAGAATGTCGAAAGTCACTTTTTTCTTATCGTTCGGTTCATCCGTAAATTTTAAATCTTTGGCGTTAATGTAAACAAATGAACTGACGTAAGCGGCTTCCTTCGCGTCGCTTTTGAAAATCGTGTTCAAACCCAGGTTAATGTCGCTGACCGCGAACGGCGAACTCAACGCTGTCAAAATCTGCTGCTGCGGCGATAAATTAGCCGGTTTTTTAATTTGATCGTCGCTCACGCCGAAGAATCCGCTGCGGTAGCGAACGTCCGTATTTTTTCGATTCACTTTGACTTCTAATTTGTTAAATCGCCGCGTTTTCGCATCGAAAGTTTCCGCGTCAGGTTCATATCCGATGAGATAATAACTCTGGTCGTCGAGAATTTTGCGAATTCCGCCGCTCAAATCGTTATTGTTGAGAATCGGAAAACCGCCCGTTTGTTTTGCCAGATAAACTAAACCTTCCTGCGTGTCGAAAAGTTTGTCGCGGCGGTCGGACAGTCTGCCCTGAACCGCATCCGGCGAAAGCGCGTTCGTATTGTCTTCGGCAGTTAGTCCGAGCGTCTGCAACCCGCGCGCGTCCATTGTGTAAACGACGACGGATGAACGATTTGCCAGATCAACCAGGCGATTGATCGAGTCATAGACGCGCGTCGTATCTTTGAAGCCGGTTTCACCATTAGAAAAAAGTTGAAAACCGTCGGACAACAGCATAATGGATTTGCGCCCCGGCAGTTCCTTCATTCCGCGAATAATATAATTGACCGCGCCGAGCGTTCCAGTAGCGAAAATATCTTCCCGAAAGTTGTTAAATCCTTCAATCTGATTTTTTTCCGCTGCGAGTTGTTCGTCGCTGATATTCGAGCCGTTTGCCTTCGCCTGTTCGAGCGGAGTCGCTTCAATCGCGGCAAACGCACCGATACCGCCGGAACCGAGCGAATTCCACTTGATTCTGTCAACGGCAGCGAGCAGCATTCGTTTGTCGGAAGTAAATTGCTGCAACGCGCCGATGCCCGCGCCCGTTCGCACGATGGCAACCAAATCGCCGTCCTTCATTTGTTCTTCGACAAATTTTCGCAGCGCGAGCCGAACAAAATGCGTGCTTTCAAACGAGAGAGTCAAATCATCAACGACCAGCACGATTGTCCGGCGCACCTGTTCCGGTCTGATGTTTGAAGGCGGAGGCGGGACAGCGAGTTTATCTTTTTTGTCCGGCTTTATTTCCGGGCGATTTGGCTCGGAACCGGCGGAAATAAACGAAAAGTTCGTGATTTTTTGGTTCTTGCCATTTTCGTAAATCTCGAAATCTTCGGGATTCAAATCCCTGACGACCTTACCGCTTTTGTCGGTGACGCTCACATCAACCTGAATCAGAGACGTGGAAATTTTGACGACATCTTCCGCATCCGAAGTTTTCGGTGCGGGAGTCGGGGATGCGGTCGGTGCTGCGGTTTGCGACCAATTCGTGACGGTACATAAAAAAATGAAAGCCGCCGCAAAAGTAACTTTTTTCATTCAACTCTCCGAAAAAACAAATTTCTTTGTTATCATACAATGAAACCTACCTGTTTAGAAAGAGTTTCACTCCGGTCAGGACAAATCATTCATATCTTTTTCGCATCAAAAAATCCGGGAGTAATAATTATAAAAATGCTATTTCATAAAAATTCGATTTTGACACTTTTTTTGCTGATTTCAGGCTTTCTGCTCGTGCCGCTGACGACGAGCTGCGCGACGATCACGCCGCAGCAGTCGGAAGAAAAAATGCTGGAAGTTCTGCGGCAGATGACCAAAGACGGAAAACTGCCGCCGGAGGATGTCGTCGCCAAAATCGAGGCGACTTTTCCGAAATCGCGCACCGGCGCACTCGCCAAACTTTTGCGCGGACGCATTCATTACGAAAATAAAGACTACAACGGCGCGGCGGAAATTCTCAATTCAAGCCTTTTCCGTGAGAAAACGACCGTCGCCGATTATGCGCTGTGGCTGCGCGGAAAATCATTGCAGCAAGCCGGCAGACACCCCGAAGCGATGACTGTTTTTGAAGAACTTGTCAAAAATTTCCCGTCGTCGCTGCGAACACCCGAAGCGTTTTTATTGTGGGCGGACAGCGCAGCGCAGACGGGTAAAGCCGACAAAATTCCGGCGTTTCTGCAAACTTTGAACGACAAACGCGACGCGGGCTCACTTCTCGCCACCGCAAAGTCTTACGAATCATTGGGAAACCAGGCGGAAGCGACAAATTTCTACCGCCAAACTTATTTCTACGGCGCGGGCGAAAACGCTTCCACCGAAGCCGAAACGAAATTAAAATCGCTCAACCAGCCGCTGACCGCGCAAACGGCGGAGGAACTCGCCGTTCGCGCCGACAAACTTTACGCCGCGAAAAATTACAGCGAAGCCGTTAAATCTTACAGCGATTTGCTGACGAATTTTCCAAATACGAGCAATCCGCAAATTAATTTGAAGCGTCTCATCGCGTATTCGTATCTTCGCAAAACGCCCGAAGCGCAGCTCGCTTTTAATTTAATTCCGCCGTCGGCAACCGAAAAAGAACAGGGATTTTACGAACTCGCCAACGCTTTTGCGAAAAATAAACAATGGTCGGAAGCGAAACAGATCATCAACGATCTGCGCGAGAAATTTCCGAAAAGCAGATGGACACCGAAAGCGATGGTCGCCGTCGGAATGGCGGCGCGTGATGCGCGAAACAGCGCGGACGAATCGTATCTTTTGCGGGCGGCGATTGCCGCTTACCCGGACGCGGTTGAAGTTGCCGGGGCGCAGTTTGAACTCGCCTGGATGGAACACGAAAACAACAATTTTCCCACATCTTCGCAAATGTTGACCGAGCATTTGGCGCGTTATGCTGACAAAGACAACACCAATCGCGGCAAAGCCGGTTACTGGGCGGCGCGTGATTCGGAACGTGCCGGGAGAATCAACGAAGCCTGTGCGCTGTATGACGCGACAACTTACCGCTACGGCGCAAATTGGTACGGCTATCTCGCGCTGGGACGTTTGACGACAATGCGCGGGCAAAATAAGTGTCAAACACCGCCGCAATTCCCCGCCGGTTCGCTGATTCCGCAGGCGGTTGCCAATCTACGAACCGTCACGGTCGCCCCGGAAACCGCCACACCGAAAGAACTCGAAAGAGCGGCGAACGCTGAAGAATTAAGCACCGTCGGACTTTTCGATTGGGCGATTGACGAGTTAAAAGAAGCGAAAAAAACGTCCGGCACCAGTCCGAAAATCAATCTCGCGCTCGCCAAACACTACCGTTTGAAAGGCGATCAGGTCAACGCGCTGTTGTCGCTGGCGAAAAGTTACCCGGATTACGCGCAGATGTTTCCCGAAGAAATGGGGCGCGAAGAATGGGACATTTTCTATCCGCTGACGAATTGGAAAGAAATCAAATACTGGTCGAAACAGCGCGATCTCGACCCGTATCAAGTCGCCGGTTTTATCCGGCAGGAAACGATTTTCGACCCGCGTGCAAAATCCGGCGCAAACGCTTACGGTTTAATGCAGCTTTTGATTCCGACCGCCCGTTCGGTGGCGCGAAAATACAACTCCAGCACGACTAACATTTCCGCCGAAGCACTTTTCCAACCGGCGTTAAATATCGAACTCGGCACGGCGTATATCCGCGATCAATACAACAAATACGTCCGCACCGAATTCGTCGCCGTCGCCTACAACGCCGGTCCCGGTCGCGTCGTCCAATGGCAAAAAACACTGCCGACCGAAATGGATGAATTTGTCGAAGAAATACCGTTTAAAGAAACAAAAGGCTACGTGCAGGGAATCATCAGAAACTCCGCGCAATACCGCCGTTTATACGACGACAACGGAAATTTCAAAGCAAACGTCGGCACAAAACCTCTGCGCGGCGAAATTGATTCAAGATCGCCCGAACAATTTGCGAAAGAATTTCCTGAAGTCGCGCTTGATAAAAGTGCGGAATAAGTTGTTCGTTGACTGTTTTGTTGACAAATTAGCTGACAATTATTTAACATTTGTAATTATGGCAGTTCAAGTAAGAGTAAATGAATCAACTCATTCGGCAATCAGCAGTTTAGCGAAAGAACTCGGTGAATCTATGCAAACTGTTGTAGATAAAGCTATTGAAAGATACAAACGCGAGATTTTTCTCGAACATCTTAATGAGGATTTCAGACGTTTTCGAGAAAATGAGAAAGATTGGAACGCGGAACTCGAAGAGCGGCGTTTATGGGATAATACAATGCTTGACGGAGTTGAAAAATGAGTATTTTTCGCGGCGAAGTTTGGCTCGTCAATCTTGACCCGACGTTCGGCAGAGAACAAGCCGGAACGAGACCTGCCTTGATAATTTCCGAGAATATTTTCAATCAAGGTTATGCGGAATTAGTAATCGTTGTCCCGATAACTTCACAGAACAAAGGAATCCGTTCTCACGTCAAAATTATTCAGGGCGAAGCCGGTTTAAATATGGAAAGTTTTGCCAAATGTGAAGACGTTCGCTCAATTTCCAAACAAAGACTAATTAAAAAATTGGGGAGCATTTCGAAACAAACAACTGAAAGCATAGAAGAAAAATTGCGATTTTTGTTGGGATTGTGAAAATACTATTTCTCTAAATTACAAAAACCACCGAAATTCATTTCGATAAAACTCGATAAACACCAACCGACAATCTTTCCGCAAAACCTTCTTCGACCAGTGCGCGATTTGCCAAACCAGCTTCTTTGCGCGAAATTCCTAACGCTTTTGCCAGTTCGCCGCGCATTGTGGTTTCGCCCATCTGCAGAAAGGCGCGGGCGATTTCGATTAAGGCTTTTTCGCGTGAGATTTTTTTTGACATCTCCGACGGAAAACGCGCTTCGGCGAGCGTCCAGATGTATGTAAACTTCGGCTGATAAAGAACTTCCTGCGGCACGACCTTCATTGCTCTCTGCAATTCTTCTAAGGCTTTGGTCAATTTTTGACGAGTTTCGATCTTGGCTTCGGCGCGTAAATCCGCCGTTCCCATTTCCCATTCTTTTCGCAGAATTTTTAATATTTTGTTCGCGTCGTCCGATAAAATATCTTTTTCACGATTTTTCGGAACGCCCCAAACCGCGTTGAAATATGGAATAAGACGCGGCGCGACGAACATCGCGCGGGCTTTGCAGAGTTTGCCGTAATAAACTTTGCCGTGCCGCATCACTTCGTCTTTGAGCGTCCACGCCAAACTCATTTCGTAGTCTTTCTGCACATTGCGCGGCGAATGCGCGTCGCGTCTGCCGCAAACGGCGATGTAAACCGACGGCAAATTCGTTCGCGCATCGGTTAATGCCAAACAAAATCCCAAATCCTCGACCAACGCTTCGACTTCCGGCGCGGTTTCGATCTTCAGAATTTCCTCGCGCCGCCATTTGCGGTCACGAAACTGTTCTGTTTCTTCACTCAATTCAATTATTTTACTCATAGTCGGAGCGCGGAAGTCTCGTCCGCCAACGCAGCGAAGCGGGGGACGCCCACCTCACTTTTCTATAATCATCCTTCAATGCGAAGGCTTTCAACGCCTCGCTTCGCTAGCGTTGGCGGACGAGACTTCCGCGCTCCAATTTTTTCCCGTTAAACTTTTTCGCCATCCGGCGCATCTATAAAATTAAGTTTTTAAGACAAAAGGAAAAAGAATAAATGTATAAAACGAGAATAATTACACTTGGACTGTTAATTCTATGTTTTTCGGCTGTCGGTATTTTCGCACAGGAATCGAAAATTGTTAAAACAGATTTGAGTCAGGCGGAGATCAACCGCATCATCAAAAATTTTACGTCAAAGGAAGCGGAGTTTCGTGAGGCTTTAAAATATTATATTTTCAATCGAAACGCCACGGTTCAAACTGTCGGGATGGGCGGACAAATTACCGGCACCTACCAACGCGATTCTTTTCTGACGTTTGATGCAAATGGCAAACGGTTTGAAAAAATCACGTATTTTCCCGTCCCCACAGTCACGGAGATTCAGCTTACGCCGGAAGATTTGGAAGATTTGGGCGGCATTACTCCCTTCGCCCTAGACCCATCAGCGATCAATTTGTATAGCTTCAAATATGTCGGTAAAGAGAAAATTGACGAACTGAATTTGTATGTTTTTGACGTTGCGCCGAAAGTGATGCCCGATCCGAAATCGAAAATAAGAGTTTTTACAGGCAGAATTTGGGTTGACGATGTGGATTTGCAAATCGTCAAATCGAAAGGAAAAGCCGGTCCCGAATATAAAAATAATCGGTATCCGGTGGTCGAGACGTGGCGGGAGAACATTGAAGGAAAATATTGGTTTCCGTCGTATTCGTCTTCAAACGATGAACTCGTTTTTGACAACGGGCAATCGGTCAAACTCAAAATGCGCGTCAAATATAACAATTACAAACAGGGCAGAAGCGACGTGAAAATTTTGGAAGAGACGGTTGAAACAGTGCCGACCGTCACACCGACACCGAACCTGACACCGGTTTCAACTCCGGTTCCAACTCCGACACCGAAAAAACCGTAACTTGGCGGAAAACGGAAAACAGCGGGAGAATGATTTTAATTTTCCGTCTCCTGTTTTCTGTTTTCCATTTCAAAAGCGATTGCCCCGCGCGTTTTTTCAAGCAGTTCGTCCAAATTCTCTTCCGCCGTCAAACCTTTCGTTTCAATCGGCGGAAGCAAAACGATTTCCATTATTGCAGGATTTACCACGCCGGTTTTCTTGCCCATTATGTAATCGGTATTTTTGAAAACGACGGGAACAATCGCCGTGCCGGTTTGAATCGCCAAATGAAACGCGCCCTTCTTAAACGGCAAAAGATCACCCGGCATCGCCCGGGTTCCCTCGGCAAAAATCCCGAACGAATAACCGCTTTCAACCAGTTCACGCGCTTTGTCCAGAGTTTTTTTGGCGCGTTCGGGATTTGAACGGTCAATCGTCAGAAAATTTATAAAACTGATTCCCTGTCCCAACACCGGCACTTTTAAGATTTCCTTTTTCGCAATCAACCCGACTTTTTTCCCTGTATAAGCGAAAAGTGCCGTTGTATCAATATACGATTTGTGATTTGCCGCGAAAATATATGATTTATCGGCTTCGAGATTTTCCTGACCGTGAACTTGAACTTTTGCGCCCGACGCGCGAATCCACGTTTTTGCGCCCCACATACAAAACGGGTAGAGCCAAATTTGCCGGTTGATGATTCGCAAAATAATCATCATTGGCAGCGCACCGAACAGCAGTAAGCCACCGGCGACCGACAAACTCCACCAGTAGCGAAATTTGCCAAGCAGACTCGATTTATGAGAATCTCTGAAAGGAAATTCCAGTTTTTCATTATTTTTGACGGCGAGGGCGATATCCTGAACGCTTTCAATTTCAGATTTCATCGGTTTATCAAATGCGGAAACACGCACGAAGTAAGTGTGTCGTTCGCCCTTACTTCGGACGGACTTCTGCAAAAAGTAATTATATGTCAAAACAACTTTTTCGCACGGTTTTATCAACGTTTTTTATAATTATTGCGTTGGCGTTCACCGCTCAGGCGCAAGGCGTTCCGTCGCCGCAATCGGTTCTCGGTTTTCACCCGACCGACGATAAAACCATCGCCGATTGGTCGCAGATTGTCAACTATTTTCAAAAATTAGACGCGGCGAGCGATAAAGTCAAAGTTCAGGAAATCGGCAAAACGACGCTCGGTAAACCGCTGATCGTTGCGTTTATTTCTTCGGCAGACAATATCAAAAATCTCGAAAAGTATAAGCAAATCAATCAAAAACTGG
Source organism: Pyrinomonadales bacterium (assembly GCA_038235165.1). Taxonomy (GTDB): domain Bacteria; phylum Acidobacteriota; class Blastocatellia; order Pyrinomonadales; family Pyrinomonadaceae. The sequence continues at coordinate 4,531 of JBBSUG010000034.1, read as the reverse complement.
CTAACCCGAATTCACTAAAAGACTTAGCGGAATCTAAAAATTTGATAAAGCAAGGCAAGGCAATCGTGTCAATTTCGTGTTCGATTCATTCGACGGAAATCGTCGCCTCGCAAATGTCAATGAATCTCGCTTATGAACTCGCTTCAAAAAGCGACGAAGACGCAAAACAGATTCTCGACAATACGATTTTACTGTTGATTCCGTCGTCAAATCCTGACGGCATTGACATCGTCGCCGATTGGTACCGCAAAACTCTCGGCACGAAATACGAAGGCACATCGCCGCCCGAACTTTATCATTATTACGCCGGACACGACGACAACCGCGACTGGTTTATGATGAATTTGAAGGAAACGCAGGCGATTACAAAACTTTTCTGGCAGGAGTGGTTCCCGGAAATAGTCTATGACGTTCATCAGCAAGGACAGACGGCTTCGCGCTTTATCATTCCGCCGTTCTTCGATCCGCCGAATCCGCGCGTCGCGCCTTCGATTTTGCGCGAAGTCGGATTGATCGGCTACAAAATGGCGGCGGATTTACAAGCCGCAAATATCGCGGGTGTGGCGACCGATTCGACTTACGATACGTGGTGGCACGGCGGTTTTCGCAGTGCGCCGTATTATCACAATTCCATCGGTATTCTGTCCGAAGCGGCGAGCGCAAATCTGATGTCGCCGATTACCGTCACCAAAGATCAACTGCAGAAAAATCGCGGCGCACGCGGACTGCCGTCGTTAGTCAATACGGCGACGAATTTCCCCGACGTTTGGGAAGGCGGAACGTGGCGACCGGCGGACATCGCCAATATCGAGATGATTGCGTCTTATGGACTTTTGGAAATGGCGGCGAAATTTCGCGAGCGGTATTTGCAGAATTTTTATGATTTGAGCAGGGCGAATCTGACGCGCCAGCCGGATGAGCCGGAGGCTTTTGTCGTCACCGCCGGACAGCCAAACGCCGAAACCGTTTCGCGTTTTCTCGAAATTCTGATGCAGCAGGGCGTGGAAGTTTACGAGATGAAAAATGAGCTTAATCTTTCAACCGGCGAACAAAAAAGCGAAACTCTTCACGAAATGCCGCTCGGTTCATTCCTGATTTTTGTCAATCAGACGCAGAAAAATAATGTTCTCAGTCTTTTTGAAAAACAGGTGTACCCGGAGCGGTTAAATGCCAAAGGCGAAGCCGAAGTCCCTTATGATGTGGCGGGTTGGACGCTGCCGCTGCAAATGGGCGTTGATTATGAAACTGTTTGGAACATAAAGGAAACCAATTTTCAGAGTGCCGTCAAACGCGTCGAAAATATCAACCAGGCGCGAAGTGTCTTAAACTTAAAGCCGAATAAAGAACCATTTGCCAAACTGCCGAATCCCTTAAAAACAAATCCGAAAATCGGGCTTTACAAAGGTTCTACGAATTCGATGGACGAAGGCTGGACGCGGTTTGTTCTCGACACTTTTCAAATTCCGTTCATATCCGTTTCAGATAAAGATATGCGCGGCGGCAACCTAAATTACGACGCGATAATTTTGCCCGCCGACAGTGAAAGTTCCATCGTCAAAGGATTGAGCGCGGAGCGTTACCCGGCTGAATTTACGGGTGGAATCGGTGAAGAAGGAATTGAAAATCTCAAAAAATATGTTGCGGGTGGCGGTAAATTAATCTGCTTTGACGATTCGTGCGCGATGGTTATCAAAAGCCTGAATCTGCCGCTCAAAAATGTTTTGAGCGGGTTGAAACGAAGCGAATTTTATAATCCGGGGTCGGTCGTCAAACTCGAAGTTGATCGAACAAATCCGCTGGCGAAGAGCTTTAAAGCGGAAACGCCCGCTTATTTTGCAAACAGTTCGGCGTTTGAAATCACCGATGAAAGTAAAGTAAAAACGATAGCAAAATATGCGGCGAAAGATTCGTTGCTGTCGGGGTGGACACTCGGCGAAAAGTATATGAACGGCAAAACCGCGCTCGCCCAAGCGGATTACGGCAAGGGCAAAGTTGTGCTTTTTGCATTTCGTCCCCAGCATCGCGGACAATCTTGGGGAACCTTTCCATTTATTTTCAACGCTTTAGAAAAATGACCAAAGTTCGTTAAAACAAATGACGGAAGTAAAATACCGGAGATTAAAATTAAACTGGATATGACAAAAAGAGGGGTTTTGCTTGAACAATTTAATTCCTGTTACGACGAAAACGATTGGTTTGTCGCGTTGAAAAACGCGCTGGACGGGTTAAACGCCAAAGATGCGTTGTGGAAAGAAGGCGAACTTGACCATTCGATTTGGGAACTCGCCGCGCATCTGCGCTACTGGAACGGACGCTGGCTGCAAAGATTTTCCGGCGGCGCGGCTGAAGAATCGAAGGAGACGATTGACGCGACATTTCGAAGTGAGAGCGGCGGCGCGGAAGAGTGGGAAAAACTTAAAGATGAACTCTTTCAAGTTTTCGCCGATTGGAAACACGCGATTGAAACGGCGGATGAAGCGAAATTTGAAGAACAGGTTTCCGCCGATTATGAAGAACCGTGGTCAGCCCCAATCGCGCATCAAAACATTCACAACGCCTATCACATCGGGCAAATCGTGGCGATTCGCAAAATTCAAGGCAGTTGGAATCCGGCACGCGGAGTTGCGTAAACAAACTTCTCATCTGTGGTCACCGAAAACGATTCGTTTTGACGGTTTTTGGCGAAAGGTGATATCGATAAGCTGTTAAAAAACGGTGATGCGCTCTATATTCTGCTGCAAAGCATCTTTGAATTCTGGAACATTTGCACACGCCCGAAAGACAAAAACGGTCTGACCTTTCGATTGCTGAAACCGACGCGCACCTAAAGAGATTTAAACGCCTTTTCACATATTTGCCCGACACAAAAGAAACCTACGAAAACTGGCGCGAACTCGTCGTCAAACATTCCGTCTCCGGCATCCAAGTCCACGACGCAAAAATCACCGCCGCGATGAAAGCGCACAACATCGAAAATCTGCTGACCTTCAACGCCAAAGATTTCAAACGCTACGCTGACATCAAAGCCGTCGAACTGAAAGATATTTAGAACTTCGGGAGGTGTGAAAATTAATTATTGGGTTTTCGTAAAATTAGTTTAGTGGATTAAAATATACGGAACTAAACAATGAAAGAAATTTATCCACAATATTATCAGTTATCAGAAAAGCAATTAGCAGAATTGTTTAAGAAATGCGTGTTTGTATTTGATACAAATGTTCTACTAAATCTATATAGATATTCTTCATCCACAAAAAAAGACCTTCTTAAAATCTTAAAAAAGTTGTCCTCACAAAATCGAATTTGGTTGCCTTTTCAAGTTGGCTTAGAGTTTCAGGAAAATAGGTTAACAGTTATTTCTGACCAAAAAGTTAAATTTGGTGAAGTGAAAAACGTAATATCAAATATACAGGCAGAATTAAAAAACCAGTTAGATAAACTGAATCTCAAAAAAAGACATTCATCTATTAACCCTGATGAGCTTCTAAATAAAATCTCATCAGCATTTGATGCTTATACTGAGACTTTAGAACAATTTGAGGCAAATCAGGTAGATGTGTATGAGAAAGATGAAACTCGAAATGAAATTGATAGCATTTTTGAAGGGAAGGTAGGGAAACCATTTTCACAAGACGAGTTAGATAAAATTTTTGAAGAAGGAAAGAAAAGGTTTCAGCAAAAACGACCACCTGGATATGCAGATGAAGAAGAAAAGAAGAATACATACCATTTTTATAAGGATTTACAGATTAAACGAGAATTTGGAGATTTGGTTTACTGGAAGGAAATAATTCGTTTTGCAAAGAACAATAAAATTGAAGGTTTAGTTTTGGTTACTGACGACAATAAACAGGATTGGTGGTTGAAAATTAATGGGAAGACTATTGGTCCACGAAAAGAATTAATATCTGAAATAGTATCATCAACAGAATTAAAAGAATTTCATATGTATAATTCTGAAAAATTCATGGAATATTCAATGAAATATCTTGGAATCAAAATTAAAGAAGATTCGTTGACGCAGGTTAAAGAAATTAGTGAGATGCAAAAAAGACGCATTAATGTCCATCGCACAAGAATGATTTTACAAAAAATGTATGAAAGAAAGTGTCAAGTTTGTGGACTAGAAGGTTTAGGAGAATTTTGCCATATAAAACCAGTTTCTAGAGGTGGTGAATTTGGCATTGAAAATGCTTTGCTGTTATGTCCAAATCACCATAGTATGTTCGACAAGGGTATAATTATAGTCAATGAAAATTTGAATGTTTTCGATTCTGATAAAAATAGTGTAGGGGAGTTGATTATTCATCCTGAACATTTAATAAATGTAGAGAATTTTAGATGGTCAGAAGAAAATAATAAAAACAAACCCGAACATATAGGTTACATTAGGAGGGTGTAAGAAATTTTGTGTAATTCCAAATTTATAAATTAAAGGAGAATTACACATTATGACAATTAGCAAAGAAGTTTTAGATGAATTGATTAAAGATTATCAGAACCCGGAAGATTTGTTGGGTGAGAACGGGTT